>CAYRBJ010000007.1:0-65195 GCA_964422615.1 uncultured Zetaproteobacteria bacterium
CGGCCTGTGAAGCAGGTGTTACCGCCGAGATTGCCAATGGCGAAATGTACGAGCGCCTGCTTGGGTCATCCCTGCGCCCGGACATTGTCACGGTGCTGCGCAACCTGCAGGAAGCGTCGCAGCAGCGACATCTGGCCGCGTTTCAGCGTTGCGCCCAACGTTCCGCTGGTGGCGGTGCTGGGCGCCATAGAGGCGGAAGGGGCCATTCATGAGCGCTATTGCGGAGAAAGGCGGCGGCTCGTTCCAGGGTATCAAGTTATTGCTGTGCGAAAATCCGCTGCCGCCGATCGAAGAGGCCATCGCCGCGGCTCAAGCCGAAATTCCGCACAGCAACTATTACACCGAGCCCTATTCGGCGCCGCTACGAAGACTCATCAGTGAACAGATCGCCGTTCCAGAACGGCTCGTTCATATCAACGCCGGCTCTGAACTCATTCTGCGCCAGCTATTCGGTCGCTTCGGTCAGCAGGTACACCTGCTGACACCGACCTATGCGCTGTTTCCCGAGATCGCCCGGCACTATACGGAAACACGGCTACTTCCCGAAAACGATTTCGCCCTGGATCTTGCCGAATTGGAGATTCCACAGAACACTACGCTCGCGGTCATTGTGAACCCCAACAATCCCAATGGCGGCATCTTCGATATGACCCCCTTGCCGGAGCTGCTGCGCCGCTATCCGGAGACGCACTTCCTCGTCGATGAGGCGTTCATCGGCTTGGCCGGACAGTCGGTCGCCCATCTGGTGTCCGGCCATCCCAATCTGCTGGTGACTCGCACACTGTCCAAGGCCCATAGCCTCGCGGGCTTTCGCATCGGCTACGCCATATTGCCCGAAGCCATTGCCGACGACATGAACAGTCACAACGACGCCTACCCGCTCGCCCGCGCCAGTCAGGCAGCGGCCATCGCTACGCTTCAGCATGAGGACAAGATCCATGCCCGTACCGCGCAGTTGCGCGCCTGGACCGAGGAACTCGCGGCGGGGCTACGCACGCTGAGCGTGCGCATCTATCCGACCGAGACCTATTTCTTCCTTGCCGACTTCGCGCCACATGATGCCGCACATTTGGCAGAGGCATTGAAAACGCGGGGGATTTTAATCAAGCCGTTGAACGATCCAATGCTGGGCAATGGATTTATGCGGATAACCACGGCGCTGCCAGAAGAGAATGTCCGCTTTCTCAGCGCGATCAAGGAGCTTCTTTCCATGGCCCCCAACAAGGCGCTCGACACGGGCGCTCTGTAAGCGGCGCGCTGTTGAGTTAAGATGTTGCCAGAAAATCCGCGGGGGACGCAATACTGATGAAAATCAGACAGTATCAGGTTGATGCATTCGCGAGCCGGGTGTTCGAGGGGAACCCGGCGGCGGTGTGCCCGCTGGACGCGTGGCTGCCGGACGAATTGATGCAGGCCATTGCCGGGGAGAACAACCTGTCCGAGACGGCCTTCTTCGTGCCGGAGGGGGATGGCTTCCGGCTACGCTGGTTCACGCCGGTGGCGGAGGTGGACCTGTGCGGGCATGCGACCCTGGCTTCGGCGCACGTGATCCTGAACATCCTCGGTCATCCGACAGATCGCGTGGATTTCGAGACCAGGAGCGGCAAGCTCACTGTGGAACGCGACGGGGAGATGCTGGCGATGGACTTCCCCGCCCAGCCGCCGCAGCCATGTGAGATTCCCAAGGAACTCATCGTCGGACTGGGTGCCGAACCGGCCGAGGTGCTGGCCGCCGCCGATTACATCGCCGTGTTCGACGATGAGGATGCGGTGCGGGCGCTTGCCCCCGATTTCGACATCCTGCACGAGTTGGTGCTGCGCGGGGTCTGCGTCACCGCACCGGGAAAGGAAGTCGATTTCGTCAGCCGCTTCTTCGCCCCGAAGGTCGGCATCCCCGAGGATCCGGTCACGGGCTCGGCGCACTGCGAGCTGGCTCCCTACTGGGCCGCGCGTCTGGGCAAACAGGAGTTGCAGGCGCAGCAGGTCTCGAAGCGCGACGGCGACGTGCGCTGCCGCCTGATGGGCGATCGGGTGCTGCTCTCCGGACAGGCGGTGACATTCATGGTCGGGGAGATCGATATCCCCACCTGATCAGGCCGTCTGCAGCGCCCCTTTCCCCTTGCGTTCGCGCCGCCACACGGACCCGACCAGCGGCAGCGCCAGCACCATGAACCCGGCCAGCGCCAGCAACGTATCGGTGCCGCCGAAGCGGTGCATGGCCTCGATGCCGGCGATGGGGCCGAGGCTGCCGCCGATGTCTCCGATGAACTGGTAGATGCCCACGGCCCGGCCGTAGACGGAAGGGGCCACCCAGTCGCCCATGATCACCAGCAGGGGCACGTTGATGCCCCCCAGCCCGACGCCGATCAGGGCCAGCGCTGCCGCGGCCAACAGGGTACTGTGCGCCAGCGCCAGCAGTATGAAGCCACAGATGAGCAGCAGGCTGCCGACGGCGATCGGCCAGGCCTTGCGGCGACTGTGGTCGATGGCCTTGCCCACCACCACGGCGACGAGTGCGGAGGCGCCGATCATCACCGCCATCAGCACCCCGGACGTACCCTCCGCCCCCCAGATATGCATGTTCAGCTGCCGCTGATGCAGCACCAGCACCAGGCAGGACAGGATCACCCCCTGCACCGAGAAGAAGACAAGGAAATTCAACAGCCACAGCGCCCACAGTGGCCGGGAGCGCAGCAGGCCACGCAGCGATGCACCATTGCTGGTTTGTTTCCCGGCCCCGGCCACGGGACCCGAGCCGCGCGGAGCGATGAACAGGGAGACCAGCACGCCGAGGAAGGTGATAACGGCGGCGGCCAGAAATGCTGCTTCCGGTGAGTACCGATCGGATACCAGGCCGCCAAGCACCAGCCCTGCCGGCACACCGATGCTCAGAGCCATGCGCACCTTGCCCGAGGCCAGGCCGCGGTTTCCCGCGTCGCTGTAGATCAGGGCGGCCGCCAGGGCGCCGACCATCAACAGCGAGGAACCGACGCCCCAAAGCGCCCGACCAGCCAGAAACCAGGCGGCAGCATGGCCGCTGTGGACGCCAGCGGCGAAAAGCAGGGTGGCGATCGCCTCGACCAGCAGGCCTGCGATCAGCGGCCAGCGGGCCCCGAAACGATCCACCAGGGTGCCGGTCAACGGATTGACCAGCAGGCGGACGATACGGTTCAGCGACAGGATCAGGCCCACCAGCAGCGGCGCGATACCCAGCTGCAACCCCAGCAGCGGCAGGATAGGGAACACCACGCCACCACCGAGCCCGCCGGCGAAGGCCAGCGCGGTGACGGCATGGATGTGGCGCTGGTGGCCGGCGTCGCTCAAGCGGGCAACCGCGCCAGCAGCTGGTCGGTGGTACGGACAAAACCCATGCACGCATGGTACGCATTCCGGCGGCATCAATCCCGTGTGGCCGTGTATGGGCATGGACACCGGGCTTTGTCGAACGGATCGGCCGGGGTTATGCTGGACTGCATGGGGAAACAAAGGAGAGGCCAACCATGAACAGATTCTTCCGCCACGCCATCGCCATCGTGGCCGCAGGCTCGATGGGACTCATCGCCGCCTGCTCCAGCAACAACTCCGGCAACAGCGCCAGCGGTAGCGCCGACACCAAGATCAATGCCTGCAAACTCGTCAGCGCCGCCCAGGCGGGCAGGATCCTCGGCGCCACCATCACCGTGCGCGCCATCGACAGCTCGGCCGCCGGCCCGCATGCAGCCTCGATGTGCAACTACGCCGGACAGACCATCGGCGGCGGCTTCATGCTGATCGCCGCCCATATCGGTTACAGCGATGCGGCGGCGGAGGTGGCCAGCCAGAAGAAGCAGGAGGCCTCGGATGTGCCGCCGACCCTGCCGAAGCCGAGCTTCAGCGACATCCAGGGGCTCGGCGACGCCGCCTATCTCTACAAGACGCCCGGCAGCTTCCAGTTGCACGTGCTGGCGCACGGCGACGCCATCGTCATCAACCGCAATACGGCCGCCAGCGCCAAGGCGGTGGACCAGGCCAAAAAGATCGCGGAGATCGCCCTGTCAAACCTCAAGTAAGGCGATCAACGCGCCTTTGTCGAACGGGGTGATCGCCGCTATGCTCGCCCGTTCAATCCAATCGCGGAGAGGCGCATGAGCATCAAGCCCGACAAATGGATCCGCCGCATGGCGAACGAGCACGGCATGATCGAGCCGTTCGTCGACGGCCAGATCAAGCAGACCGACGGCGGTGTTGGGGCCATCTCCTACGGCCTGTCCTCCTATGGCTACGACGTGCGCTGCGCCGACGAGTTCAAGATCTTCACCAACATCAACTCGGCCATCGTCGATCCGAAAAACTTCGATGCCAACAGCTTCGTCGACATCAAATCCGACGTCTGCATCATCCCGCCGAACTCCTTCGCCCTGGCGCGCACCATCGAGTACATGCGGATTCCCAGAAACGTGCTGACGATCTGCCTCGGCAAGTCCACCTATGCCCGCTGCGGCATCATCGTCAATGTCACGCCGCTGGAGCCGGAATGGGAGGGGCATGTGACGCTGGAGTTCTCCAATACCACGCCGCTTCCGGCCAAGATCTATGCCGGCGAGGGCGTGGCGCAGTTCCTGTTCCTGGAATCGGACGAGCCGTGCGAGACCTCCTATAAGGACAAGCAGGGCAAATACCAAGGGCAGACGGGCGTCACCGTCCCCCGCCTGTAAGCCATGAAGCTGACCGACATCCTGGCGCAGGCCAAGGGCCCGCTGATCTCCTGCGAATTCTTCCCGCCCAAGACCGATAAAGGCGAGGCGAACCTGTGGCAATGCATCCAGGAGCTCGCCGTCATCAACCCCGCCTATGTCTCCGTGACCTATGGCGCCGGCGGCTCCACGCAGGATCGCACCAAGCGCATTGTCACCCGCATCCGTCATGAGACGGCGCTGACGCCGGTGGCGCACCTGACCTGCGTCGGCTCCACCCGCGAGGACCTGGCGAAGCTGCTCGATGAATACCGGCAGGCGGATATCCACAACATCCTGGCCCTGCGCGGTGACCCTCCGGAGGGCATGGGGCACTTCGAGATGGTCAAGGGCGGCTTCGCCTATGCCTCGGACCTGGTGCGCTTCATCCGCGAGCAGCAGGATGGCTTCGCCATCGCCGTGGCCACCTACCCCGAGGGACACCCGGAATCCCAGGGCGGGGTCGAGGACGACATCCGCTACCTGAAGCTGAAGCAGGACAACGGTGCCTGCGCCGCCATCACCCAGTATTTCTTCGACAACGAGGCCTTCTATCGCTTCCGCGACCGAGCCACAGCCGCCGGGATCAGCATTCCGATCATCCCCGGCATCATGCCGGTGACCAACTACACGCAGATCGTGCGCTTCTCCGCCATGTGCGGCGCCATCATTCCCGACTGGCTGCACAAGCGCATGCAGCCCCTGGTCGACGATGCCGAGGCCACCAAGCAAGCAGGCATCGCCGTCGCCAGCGAGCAATGCACCGATCTGCTGGCTCGCGGCGCCCCGGGCCTGCACTTCTACACCCTGAACAAGTCGGAGGCGACCATCGCCATCTGTCGCCTGCTCGGGACCCAACAGGGCACCGCCTAACCCCCTTGGCCCGGACCCGGATCACATCCGGCACGGCAAACCCGCGATTCGGAGTTTTTCCGGTGTCGGGAATCACAGCCATAAAATGTTTCAGGATAAATAGTGCGCCGTATCAGACCACCACACGGAGGTTGGCGAACATGGATTGGCAATGGCTTGAGAACCGAATTTTCGAACGAACCCTGACCGCGGATGAACGCGCCAGTCTGCAGGAGGTGATCCAGCAGGTGGAATTCGCCCAGGGTGAACAGATCATGGTGCAGAATTCACCGGGCGGCACCCTGTACCTGCTGCGCTCCGGCCGGGTGTCCGTGATCATGGAATGCTGCGGCGAAACCGTGCATCTGACGGATGTCGGTGAAGGCTCACAGCTGGGCGACATGTCCTTCCTGGACGAGAAGGGCGCCGGCGCCACGCTGATCGCCCGCACGCCTTGCGTGGCCTACAGGCTGACGCGCGACGATCTGTCGCGCCTGTATGCCTATCGCCAGGATATGGTCAACGATCTGCTGGTGCACACTGTCAAAGGCATGTCGGATACCATCCGCAACCTGAACCAGACAAACGCCGCGGCCCTGCAGTACATCCATGGCCGCCGCACCTAGGCGATCCGGATGACCATGGCTTGATGCCGCTTCAAACAAAAGGCCGGGGATGTTCCCCGGCCTTTTGCACTGCTGATCGCGATGAGCTCAGATGTCGATGCCCAGGCGACCGGCCACCTCGTGGTAGACCTCGGACAGACCGCCCAGATCGCGGCGGAACACGTCCTTGTCCAGCTTACGTCCGGTTTTTGCATCCCACAGACGGCAGCCGTCCGGCGTGATCTCATCGCCGAGCACGATCGCGCCATCGGTGGTCCTGCCGAACTCGAGCTTGTAGTCGACCAGGCGGATGCCCACATCCGCCAGCATCGTGCTCATCACCTCGTTGACCTTCAGGGCGATGGCCCGCATCTGCTCGATATCCTGGCGGCTGGCCCAGCCAAACAGCTCGGCATGCTCGACGGCAATCAGCGGATCGTGCAGCTCATCGGACTTGTAGAACAGCTCGGTCAGCGGCCATTCGAGGGCCATGCCCTCCTCCAGGCCGAGACGCTTGCAGATCGAGCCGGCTGCCACATTGCGCACCACCACCTCGACCGGAATCATGGCCAGTTCCTTAACGCGCATCTCCACCGGCCCTTCCTTGCGCACGTAGTGCGAGGCGATGCCCGCCGCGGCGAGCTTCTCGAAGAAAAAGGAGGAGATGGCGCAGTTCAACTGCCCCTTGCCGGCGATGACATCGTGCTTGATGCCGTCGAACGCGGTGGCATCGTCCTTGAATTCCTGGATCAGTTCGCCCGCGACATCGGAGGCGTACAGGCGTTTTCCCTTGCCCTCGTATTTCAACTTTCCGCGCATTGATCCACCTCACATCCGGTATCGGCCAGCCGCGCATCATAGCAGCGGACAGGTGGCGCTCAAGCGCTTATATGGGCTACAATGACCATCAGTTTCAGCCAGGGAGGGGACATGTCTGATCAGAATGCCGAGCCGATCGTTGCCCTGCTCGCAGCGCATCCGCTTTTTGCCGAATTGCCGGCGACCACGCTGCAGGCGCTGGCACACTCCTGCCTCGTCTCCGCCTTCAAGAAGGGGCACAGGCTGATCACCGAGAACGAGACGACCCCCGATCTGTTCGTCATCCTCGAAGGGCAGGCGCGCGTCACCATCAACGGTACCGAGGTCGGCCGGCTGCAGGCCGGCGAACTGGCCGGTGAGATATCCTCGTCCGGCATCAGCCCGCCGATCGCCGATGTCATGGCCGCCACGGACATGGAGGCGCTGGCCATTCCGCGCGCAGTGCTGAACGACCTCGCTGCCGATCATGCCTCCTTCAAGCGCCATCTGCGCCAGGTTGCCTTCCGCCGCTTCCAGGAATAGGCCGGCTCGGATCCCCCGCATACTGCCCCTTGCCTTGGGCGCTGACGCTGCGTATATTGCGCGCCCCTTGACATACCTTGCTCCGGCTGCGCATTGATGCCGGGGCGTACGAAACCAAAGTACCCCGAGAGGCGCCGTGTATTACGAAACAACATTTATCGTCAATCCCGACATTTCCCAGGAAAAGTCCCAGGAGTTGACCGATCAACTGGTCAGCAAGGTCGAAAAGGCCGGTGGCCGCATCGTCAAGCGCGAGTATTGGGGCGTTCGCCTGCTCGCCTACCCGATCGAAAAGCGCAAGCGCGGCCATTATGTGCTGCTGGTGACCGACGGCGAGGCCGCGGCCATCCAGGCCCTGGAAACCGCCATCCAGCTGGAAGAGCGCATTCTGCGCTTTTTGACCGTGCGCCTGAGCGAGATGTCGGATGAGCCCTCACCGCTGATGCGCCGCCGTAAGCCGCGCAGCGAGGAAAAACCCGCTGAAGAGGCCGAGGCCACACCTGCCACCGACGCCACCACGGACACAGACAACAAGGCTGCTGCCGAGGCCACGCCTGCCACCGACGATGCTACGGACACAGGCCAGGCTGCTGCCGAGGAGGCCAAGCCTGCCGTCGACACCGCTACGGACACAGGCGAGCCTGCCGAGGCCTGAGCCAAATGCGAGGTCGGTCGTGAACAGCGTCCGACTTCATGGCCGGATCGAAGAGGTCAGGCAGCGCTGGATGCCCGACGGCAGCCTGGCGGTGGTCGCGGCTCTGGTCATGCCCCGCCCGGCAATGGGGCCGGTCAGGGCCACCGCGGCGAGCGAGCAGCCGATACCGCTGCGCGCCGAGGGCGAGATGGCCGCATGCATCCAGTCCCTGCAGGGCAGGGATGCAGACGTCGAAGGGCAACTGAGACGACGTTTTTACAGCCGGGACGGCGAGCCCCGCTGGGGCCAGGTGGAAATCTGGGTGAACCGATGCCAGCCCTTGGGGCCGGCAATGACTGAGGAGAGAAAACATGGCTGAAGAGACCAACGAGGGAAAGACCAACACGACCGGCGAGCGTGAAGCCCCGCGCACCGAACGTAGCGAAGCCCCACGTGGCGAACGCGAAGCATCGCGCGGTGGTGAACGCGGCGGACGCGACGATCGTGGCGGACGCGGTGGTGGACGTGGCGGACGCGGCGGCGGCTTTCGCCGGCGCAAGTTCTGCAAGTTCTGCGCTGACACGAGCCTGAAGATCGACTACAAGGATCCAGATACGCTTCGTCATTACGTGACCGAGCGCTACAAGATCGTGCCGGCCCGGGTGACCGGCACCTGTGCGCGGCATCAGCGGGCCCTGACGACGGCCGTCAAGCGTGCCCGGATTCTGGCGCTGCTGCCGTTCACGACGCAGCACCGCGATTGAATCCGGACTGAGGCCTTAGGCGCAAATCCATGAACCCGCCCCCGGCACTCCGGATGCCGGCGGCTGCCGAATATATCCTGACCCACCGCATCCCTTGTGCGGCCCTGGCGGTCCTGATGTTTTCGACGGCCTGGTGGCTTCCCGGCCCGTTGCAGAACCTGCCGCTGCTGGCTTGGTTCGTGATGGTGCTGGCCATCGGCGTACACCTGCTGACGCCGGGGCTGTTCGCCCTGATCGCCCTGGGCGGCGGCGGCACCTATGCGCTGCAGGTGGCCGTATTGGGAGCAGCGGGCGTCAGTGCGGTATCCGGGCTGCATTTGCTGCCGGGACTGGCGATGCTGCTGATGTATGGCGCCTTGCCGATTACCGCAGCGGTCACCCTGCAGCGTAACGGCGGGCTGGCACGCAGCGGACAGAACCTGGCGATCGGTCTGCTGCTGGCCGTGCTGGTTGGCCTGATGGCCGGCGCCAGCGCCGCGCACATGGGGTTGCGCGGCTATGTCGACCACCTGCTGTCGCCGGTGTTCGCCAGTGCCACGTCGCAACTTCCGGCCAAGAATCCGGAAGCGGTTGCGACGCTGGCGGAGTTTCGGCGCACCTCGGTGTGGCTGTTGCCGGGATCGCTGGCGCTCGGCCTGTGGCTGATCTGGTGGGGGAATATACTGCTGGCCCGTTCGCTCGCCAGCCGTTACGGATTCTTCCGTGGCGATCACGTTCCGCTGCTGGCCATCCGTTTCGGGCGCGGGATCGCATATGTGTTTATCCTGGCCATTGCCGCGGCCAACCTGACCGGCGGCGATGTCCGGTACCTGGCCGTCGGCGTGGCCATCCTGGGATCCGGCATGCTGGGTCTGCAGGGTGTGGCGGTGGCGCACAGTTGGTTAAAATTGAAGCAGCAGCCGTGGATGATTATTATCATGTACCTGATGCTTGCGATGTGGACGGTGCTGTCGATCCCGTTCGTGCTGCTGGGCCTGATGGATGTATGGTTTGATTACCGCCGACACATGCAGTCGGCAGATGGAGGATGATGATGCAACTGATTCTGTTGGAACGAATCGCCCGCCTCGGCAATGTCGGGGACGAGGTCAAGGTCCGGCCGGGCTTCGCCCGCAATTACCTGCTTCCGCAAGGCAAGGCCGTGACGGCCACCGAAGCGAACCGCAAGGTATTCGAACGCCGGCGCCATGAACTGGAATCCAAGCAGCAGGATGAGCTGCAGAGGGCCCAGGCCTTGGCTGACAAGATGCGTGAGCTGACCCTGAACGTGTCCCGCTCCGCTTCCGACGGCCAGCACCTGTACGGTTCGGTGTCGCCGCATGACATCGCCGAACTGCTCAAAGCGCATGACTGCCCGGTGACCACCCGTCAGGTGCTGGTCGACGAGGCGATCAAGACCGTCGGCGATCATGCCTTCCGCGTGCGCCTGCATCCGGATGTCACGGTCGAGCTGTCGATCAAGGTCGAAGCCGAACACGATTGAGCCCAAGCCCCCTGCTTCGCACCGACACGCTCAGGGAGCGCGTCCCGCCCCATGCCTATGATGCGGAGCGCGCGGTGCTGGGGGGGATCATGCTCGACCCCGAGGCGCTCGAACGGCTCGAGGGCACACTGCTGTCCGAACATTTCTATGTCGAGGCCAATGCCCGCATCTTTGCCGCCATCCTGAACCTGTCCGCCCGGCACCAGCCGGTCGATGCCCTGACGGTCAAGGATCACCTGGAAAGAGGCGACGAACTGGATGCCTGCGGCGGTGAGGCCTATCTCAGCGAACTGGTGACCGCCATCCCCACTGCCGCCAATGTGCGCCATTACGCCGAGATCGTGCGCGAGCGCGCGGCGCTGAGGCAGCTATTATCCGTATGCGGCAAGATCTCCCAGGACGTCTACGAGGAGATCGAGCGCGAGGTCAACGAGCATCTGGATCTGGCGGAAAAGAACGTGCTGGCCGTGGCCGAGAACTTCAACCGCTCGCGGCCGACCTTCAGCAAGATGGACAAGCTGATGCTCGAGGCCTACCACGACCTGCAGGCTCGCTATGAGCAGAAGAAGGCCATTACCGGCGTACCAACGGGATTTAATGATCTGGACGAGTTGACCAGCGGTATGCAGCGTGGCGATCTGGTGATCATCGCCGGCCGCCCGAGCATGGGCAAAACCGCCTTTGTCATGAATCTGGCCCAGAATGCCGCCATCCGAGCGGACCACCCGCACATCGTCGCTGTCTTCTCGCTGGAAATGTCCTCGCAGCAGATCGCTCAGCGCATGCTGGCCTGCGAGGCGCGCGTGGACATGAAGCATCTGCGCACCGGCCGCTTCTCGGCCGAGGACTGGCGAAAGCTTGCCTCGGCCAGCGGCCAACTGGCCGAATCCTCGGTGTTCGTCGACGATACGCCGGCCATCTCGGTGATGGAAATCCGCTCCAAATGCCGGCGGCTGAAGCGCGAGGTCAAGGAACTGGATCTGGTCGTTATCGACTACCTGCAGCTGATGAGCGGCCGCGCCGATGCCGAGCGGCGCGAACAGGAGATCAGCGAGATCACGCGCGGGCTGAAGGCGCTGGCCAAGGAGATGGACGTGCCGGTCATCGCCCTGTCGCAGCTGAACCGTTCACTGGAATCGCGCGCGGACAAGCGCCCGATGATGTCCGACCTGCGTGAATCCGGGGCCATCGAGCAGGACGCCGACGTCATCATGTTCATCTACCGCGATGAGGTCTACAACAAGAAACCGGAGAACGAGGGCCTGGCCGAGATCATCGTCTCCAAGCAGCGAAACGGCCCGATCGGCGATGTCCGGCTGACCTTCATCAACAAATACACCCGTTTCGAGAACCATACATCCGCCCGGGGCTTTGACGATTAAACGCCTGGCGGCGACACTCCGTGTATGAGCCGCCCCGCCATCGCCTACATCGATTTGGACAGCCTGCGCCACAACTACCGGCTGCTGGCGGCGCGCGCCGGAAACGCCGAGGTCATGGCCGTCGTCAAGGCCGACGCCTACGGCCACGGGCTCGATCTCGTCGCCCCGGCGCTGTTTGCGGCCGGTTGCCGCCATTTCGGCGTCACCGATGCCGCGGAAGGCAGCCGCCTGCGTATCCTGTTGCCGAACGGGGCCGATGAGCCGCCATCCATCTATCTGCTGTCCGGCATCTTCGATGGCGATGATGCGCATCTTGCCGCCGAACACGCCCTGATCCCGGTGATTGCGGAACAGGCCCAGACCGGATACCTGCACCGGGCCGGCTTTGCCGGTCGGGTATGGATCAAGGTGGATACCGGCATGAGCAGGCTCGGCAGCGACGCTCCCGCCGAGTTGGCGGCCAACTGCGTCAGCCACGGCTTCCGGGTCGAGGGTATCGTGTCGCATCTGGCCTGTGCCGATGATCCCGAGCATCCGCTGAACGCCATGCAGGCCGACCAGTTCCTGGCCACGCTGCGCACATTCCCCGACGGCACACGTGCCTCGCTGCTGAACAGCGCCGGCATGCAGATCCGGCCGGACATGGGCGGCGACCTGGTGCGCCCGGGCATTGCCCTGTACGGCGCCGAACCGATCCCCGACTGGCCGATGGGCCTGAAGCCCGTGATGCACCTGACCGGCCGGGTGATGCAGGTGCGCCAGATACCCAAGGGGGCTTCCGTTTCCTATGGCGCCAGCTTCACGGCCAATGAGTCCATGCCGGCGGCCGTTGTCTGCATGGGTTATGCCGACGGCCTGCCCCGCGGGCTATCAAACCGGGGAAGCGGCATGCACGGGCAGACCAGGCTGCCCATCATCGGCCGCGTATGCATGGACCATGTCGTCCTCGACGCCCGCAATGCACCGGGCATCGGCATCGGCGACACCATCGAATTCTGGGGCGCGTCGCTGTCTGCCAACGAGGTGGCAGCGAGCCTGGACACCATTGCCTATACCCTGTTCACCGGCGTCGGGCACAGGGTGATCCGTAAAGCCCGCCCGTGAACTGGCTGCAGGTGTTCGGCGCCAAGGTCGAGGAGATCCTGGCCCACATCGGCCTGTATGCCACCTTTCTCGTGCGCACCCTCAGGCGCCTGGTCAGCCGTCCCTGGTATGGCAGCCTGATCGCGCAGCAGGCGGAAATGGTCGGCGTGCAGTCGCTGCCCGTGGTGCTGCTGACCGCCCTGTTCACGGGTATGGTGCTGGCCCTGCAATCCTATATCGCCTTTCACCGCTTCGGGGCCGAAAGCATGGTTGCAGTGGTGGTGTCGCTGTCGATGCTGCGCGAGCTGGGACCGGTGCTGGTGGGGCTGATGGTGTCCGGACGGGTCGGCGCCTCTTTCGCCGCCGAACTCGGCACCATGCGCGTATCCGAGCAGATCGATGCCTTGTGGACGCTGTCAACCGATCCGGTGCGCTACCTGATTCTGCCGCGGCTGCTGGCCGCCACGCTGATGCTGCCGCTGCTGGTGGTCGTGGCCGACGTGATCGGCATCGCCGGCGGCTATGTGATCAGTGTGATCATGCTGCACCAGAACCCGAACGTGTATATCGAGAAGACGACGCTGTACCTGCAACTGAACGACTTCTATTCCGGCATCATCAAGGCCGGCTTCTTTGGCATGCTGATCGGCCTGATCGGTTGCACCGAGGGCTTCCACTGCCAGGGCGGGGCAGCCGGGGTCGGCCGCGCCACCACGCGCGCCGTGGTTATCGCCAGCATGAGCATCCTGGTCTCCGACTACTTCCTGACCGCCTGGATGTTCGGATGACCGCGCCGGCTCAGCCCCGCATCCGCATCCGCGGCTTGTGCAAGCGCTTCGGCAGCAAGGTGGTGCTCGACGGCATTGATCTGGACGTGATGCCGGGCGAGTCGATGACCGTGATCGGCATGTCCGGCAGCGGCAAGAGCGTGCTGATCAAATGCATGCTCGGCCTGATGAAGCCGGATGCCGGGGAGGTGCTGGTCGATGGCGAGAACTGGCTGGTCCTGGACGAATCGGAACAACTGACACGGATGCGCCGGGTCGGCATGCTGTTCCAGAGCGCCGCCCTGTTCGATTCGCTGCCGGTTTGGGAGAACGTGGCCTTCGCCCTTTTGCACCATGGCGAGGCCCGCGAGGCAGCACGAAGCCGGGCCTCCGAGGTACTGGATTGGGTTGATCTGCCCGGTATCGAGGATCGCATGCCGGCCGAGTTATCCGGCGGCATGGCCAAGCGGGTGGGCCTGGCGCGGGCGATCTGCCACAAGCCCGACATCGTGTTTTTCGACGAGCCCACCACCGGGCTGGATCCGATCATGTCGGATGTCATCAACCGCCTGATCATGCGCCTGCACCACGACTTCGATTCCACCATCGTCACCATCACCCATGACATGAAAAGCGCCAAGATGATCAGCGATACCATCACCATGCTGGCGCATGCGCGCATTCATCGGCAACTGCCCGCAAACGCGCTACAATCGGACAGTGACCCGATGGTCCGGCAATTCGTCGAGGGCCGGGCCGAGGGGCCTCTCAATCTCAACGAACGGGGCGGAAGCATGGAAAAGGGGGTGAAGCGTTGAATGCCCAGGCCCGTCTGGGGGCTTTCGTGCTGGTGGCGCTGATCCTGCTGGGCCTGGTCAGCAGCCGCATCGGCGGCTTTGTCCTGTTTAAGCAAAAGCACAACATCGTCGAAACCGAGTTCAACGACCTGATGGGTCTGGAACCCCAATCAAGTGTGCGCATGGCCGGAGTCAAGGTCGGCACCATTCAGAGCATCAGCCTGGACAAGGGCCGCGCCCTGGTGCGCATCGCTCTGCTGCCCGGCATCCAACTGCCGGCATCCACCAAGGCCACCATTGTCGGCCGCGGCATGGTCGGTGAAAAATACCTGTCCCTGCATGCCACTCCCGGCGATACGAGCGTGCTGCCGGACGGCGCCCTCATCCCCTCCGTGCCGGGAGGCGACATCAATACCCTGATCGAGCAGATGAGCAGAATCATGGGTAACATCGGCTCCATCAGCGAATCCCTGAAGCGCATTCTCGCCAATAACAAAGGCAGCGACTCCCTGCAGGGCCTGATCGGCAAGACCAATGACACCATCGGGGAGATCTCTAAGATGGTGAAGGAAAACCGGCGCGACGTGCACAATACCATCCACAACCTCGACCTGGTCACTGCCGAGCTGAACAAAGAGCTGCCGATTTCTATCCGTAGGCTGAATGAGGCCACGAAGCAGTTGCCGAAGGCGATCGAATCCGGACGCAGTTTCTTCTCGGAGGGCAAGGCCACCATGGACCATGCCGATGCCATCCTGGTCGACAACCGCGAGAACCTGTACCGCATGCTGTTCGAGCTGCGCAAGGCATCCGAGAACCTCGAGACGCTGTCCGACGACCTGCGCCGCAATCCCTGGAAACTGCTCAACAAAGGACCCGAGGTGCCGCCCAGCCCGCGTGCGCGGCAGGAAAACTTGGAACAGATGTTGCTGACCACCGGCCAGATGGGAGTGGCCCCTGCGCGCCGGTAGCCTCCCCGTCCTGCTGCTGATGCTGGTCCTGCTCGGAGGCTGCGCGGCCGCAAGCAAGCCGCCCACCCCCTTCATCGCCGCCCAGCGCTACTACGAGGCAGGCAAGGAAACCGAGGCCCGGCGGGCGCTCGAAAGCGAGTTGGCCGTCCGGCCGAACAACCTGGATGCCCGCTATAACCTAGCCGTACTGCTGACCCGCATCGGCCACAAGAACGAGGCGCGCAAGCTGTACGAGGACAATATGCGGCGCGGCTGGCATCTGCCCACCGTCATCAACCTGAGCGTACTGTACCGCCGGGCCGGTGAGGCCGAGCGCGCTCAGCGATTGTTGCAGCAAGCCACCAAGCATTTCCCGGATGAGGCCGTTCCCTGGTACATGCTGGCCGAGACGGCCTTCCATGACGGCCTCATCGCCGAGGCGCGCCGGGATTTCGAACAGGCCATCCGCGCCGATCCCAAAAACGGTTATGCGCGTATCCGCTATGCCCGTTTTCTGGCGGCGCAGGGCGATATCAGCAGGGCCATCGCCCAGGGCTCCCGCGCCGTGGCGCTGTTGCCGGACGTCGCATCCTGCTGGATGATCGATGGCGACATCCTGAGCCAGGGAGGCAAATACGATGCCGCCCTGATTGCCTATCAGAAAAGCGCCGCGTTGAATCCGACCCTGGATGTGCGCACGCGCATCGTTGCTGTGCTGCGCAAACTGGGCGACAATGCGCGCGCCGACCACATCGAACAGGCGCTAAAGCGCGAAGCGACCATGCATAGGGAGGATCGATAGGGTGCCATACATCAATGTGCGCGTGGCGGGCGCGCTGACGCGGAAGCAGAAAGAGGAAATCGTCGATGGCATCACGCGCGTGATGCAGCAGGTGGCTGGCAAACCGCCGGAAGCCACCTACATCACCATCGACGAGGTTGATCGCGACAACTGGGCCAAATCGGGAAAGCTGCTCGGCTGAGCGTGCATGTCACGGCCTTGCCGGACGGGCTATACTGACCGTGATGGGAAGCAAGTCGGCCATGACGATCCAGTTCGTACCTTCGAAACCAGGGACCCTCGGCATCGAGATGGAATGGATCACCGTGAACACGGCTTCCGGCATGCAGTCCCCTCTGGCTCCCGCCGTGTTCGCGGCCATCGCTCCGACCCCAAGGATCAAGCCCGAGCTTTTCGCCTCGACCATCGAGATCAATACCGGCATCCATACGCAAAGCAGGCCCTGCATCGACGAGATGGCCTCCACCCATCAACAGGTAAGCCGCATCCTGGCCATACACGGCGGCGCCCTGCTCTCTTCCGGCACCCACCCCTTCTCAAGCTGGCGCCATCAGCAGATCACGGTGGACCCGCGCTACCGCCGTCTGATCGACGAGCAGCGGCGTGCCGCCCATCGTTTCAATATCTTCGGCATCCACGTGCATGTCGGCATGCCCGACGGGGATGCCTGCATCCGCACGATGAACCATCTGATGCCGATCGTGCCGTTCTTCCTCGCCGTCTCCGCCAACTCCCCGTATTGGCATGGGGAGGATACGGGCCTGAGCTCCTACCGCATCAAGGTGTCCGAAAACCTCAGCCAGGGTGGCATGCCGTTCTATTTCGATGACTGGCAGGATTTCAAGCATTGCGTCCGGCGCCTGATTGCCACGCACAGCATCGAAACCGTGCGTGAGATATGGTGGGAAATGCGCCCGCATCCGGATTTCGGAACCCTCGAGATCCGTGTCGGTGACATGCCGGCCACTGCCGAGGATACTCTCGCCTATGTCGCCTATGTCCGGTCCGAATGCCTGGCGGCCCTGGCCACGCAGCATCCGCCGCAGCGCATGCACCCGTCGCTGATCCGCGAAAACCGCTGGCGCGCCTGTCGCCATGGCATGCAGGCCAGGATCATCGATCCACTTAGCGAAAAACAGTTCGATTTCCTGGCATGGCTTGAACGTCGACTGGAACACCTCGCATCTGCAGGCGCCCCGGCAGACGACCTGTGCGCCGTACAGGCCCGGTTGCCGGCATGGAAAGAGCACGGCGACGGTGCCGCCCGCCAGCGACGGATCCGCACCCAAACCACTTCCGAGGCCGCCATGGTTGAGCGCATGCGCGATGACGGTTGGGCATCATGGCACGGTATGCAGTGAATCCTCAGACCTCTCCCGAATCCCTGGCCGAGATCGTGGATGCGGTGATGCCGACGGTGATCGACATCCGTCGACATCTGCACCGGCATCCCGAGCTGTCCGGACAGGAAAAGGCCACGGCACGCTTCGTGGCGGAACAATGCAAAAACCTGGGGCTGGACGTGCGCGAGCATATCGGCGGGTTCGGGTTGCTGGCCTGCCTGCAGAAGGTGAAAACCCGACCGTACATCGCCCTGCGTGCGGACATGGACGCCCTGCCGATCCTTGAAACCGCGACGAGTGATTACGTCTCCGAGAACACGGGCATCGCCCATGCCTGCGGCCATGATGCCCACACGGCCATGCTGATCGGCGCGATGATGGCACTGCAGAACCTCGGTGATTTGCCGTACAACGTGGCCGCGATCTTCCAGCCGGCCGAGGAAACAACCGCCGGAGCCGCCGCCATGATCCGCGATGGCGTCCTCGATTCCGTCCAGCCGCTACGCATGCATGCCCTGCACGTCTATCCCTACCTGCCGAGCGGCAGCATCGGCCTGAGAACCGGGGCCATGTGTGCCTCTGCGGACATGTTCGAGGTGGAAATCAGCGGGCACGGCGGCCACGCCGCCCGTCCGCATGAATGCACGGACACCATCCTGATCGCCAGTCATATCATCCAGGCCCTGCACCATATCGTCAGCCGGCGCGTGGACCCGATGCAACCTGCCGTGCTGACCATCGGCCAGATTGAGGGTGGTCATGCCCCGAACGTGATCCCCGAGCACGTGGCCTTCTCCGGTACCATCCGCACCCTGGACCATCAGGTGCGTGACGAGATCCGCGCGCGCATGGATCACATCATCCGCCAAACGGCCGAGACCTGGGGAGCCACCGCCAGCTTCACCATGAAGGCCACCACCCCCCTGCTCGAAAATCCGCCTGAGATCATGCGCCTGACCGAAGCCGCGCTGCGCCGTTTCATGCCCGACACACCGTTGCTCCGCATTGACGCCCCGTCCATGGGGGGCGAGGACTTCGCCGAGTTCCTGCACAAGGTTCCGGGGTGCCTGCTGCGCCTGGGCACCGGCTCCGCCCCAAACACCCGCCATCCCCTGCACCATCCCGCCTTCGATATCGATGAGCAGGCCATGGCCACCGGTGTGGCGGCACTTGTCAGCCTTTGCCTGATGGAAACATAGCAGCCGGGGCTTGTATTTCACCGCCCATGCCCCCATAAATGGCATATGCTGCGCCTGTTGCTGGTCCTGCTGGTCTTTCTGCCACTGATCGAACTGTACGTACTGATCGAGGTCGGCAGCCGCATCGGCGGTGCGGCCACGATCCTGCTGTGCCTGGCCACGGCAGCCATCGGTGGATGGCTGGTACGCATCCAGGGTTTGCAAACCCTGTTCGATGCCCGCCGGCATATGATGGCCGGGCAGATTCCCGCCGAATCCATGGCCCACGGCCTGATGCTGACCCTGGCCGGCGTCCTGCTGTTGACGCCCGGGTTCGTGACGGACATCGTCGGCTTTTTGCTGCTGATTCCCGCCTTGCGCCAGATGATCATCCGCCACTGGCTGCCCGGAGCGTTTTGCGCATCCGGGCAGGCGACCTGGATCGAGGCCGAGATCGTCGACAGGCCGGACGACAACCACCGCCCGCCACTTCATTAAATCTTAAGATGCGCATGGCTAGCCTGTGCATATACTTCATGATCCGGAGGTCTCCATGGACACCAGCACCCTGAGTTCAACCCAACTCGTCGATGCCCGCATCGGTTTTATCGGCAAGACATATGGCATGCTCGCCCTGTGCATTGCCGCCGGCAGCGTTGGTGCCTATGCATCGCTGGGCATGGTCTTTCCCCTCGCCCATCCATGGCTGACCCTGTTCATGATGATGGGCGGCATCTTCGTCGTGCAGGCCGTCCGCCATACCCCGGTCATCAATCTGATCGCCCTGCTCGGCTTCGGTGCCCTGACCGGCTTCGCCATTTCACCGCTGGTCGGGCTGGTCGCCGCCAAGTCCGGCATGCTGGTAGCACAGGCATTCATGACCACGGCCGTCGCCTTCGTCGGCCTCACCGCCTACACCTTCATCTCCCGCCGCGACTTCTCGTTCATGCGCGGTTTTCTGTGGATGGGCCTGATCGCCGTCGTCGTCCTCGGTCTGAGCAACATATTCTTCCATTCGGCCACGATGGCGCTGATGCTCAGCGGCATCAGCGTGCTGCTGTTCTCGGCCTATATCCTGTATGACACGTCCAACGTCCTGCGCAACTACCCCAACGACGAATATATCTCGGCGGCGCTGACCCTCTACCTGGACGTATTCCTGCTGTTCGAGAACCTGCTGGTGCTGTTCGGCATGCTCGATGATCGATGACAATAATGACTGAACAGAGTCCCAGGCCCTAAGTGTACGACGCGATCAGGCGCGTAATCTCCTGAGGTTGCACATTCTCGGCGATGAAAGCATCGCCGATGTCACGCAGCAGGATATAGCGGATTCGGCTGCCGATATTCTTCTTGTCGTGGCCCATCGCATCCAGCCAGGTTTCGGCGCTGAAGGAAGGGACATCCGTCGGCAGGCCCGCTTCCCGGTAGGTGCGGATGATACGCGCCTCCAGACCGGCAGCGGCATCGCCCCGCTGTTCGGACAGTCGCGCGGCCATGCAGGTACCGATCGCCACTGCCTCCCCGTGCAGGAACTGCCGGTAGCCGGTCAGTGACTCGATGGCATGGCCGAAGGTATGCCCGAGGTTGAGCAGCGCCCGCGCGCCCTGCTCGGTTTCATCGGCCATCACGAGTGCGGCCTTGTGACGGCAGGCGTCGAGGATGGCCTCACAAACCGCGGTATCGTCCAGAGCCAGCAGCTTCGGCATGCGCTCGGACATGCGCTCAAAAAACGGCCGGTCACGGATCAGCCCGTACTTGATCACCTCCGCCAGCCCCGCGCGCAGCTGACGTTTTTCCAGCGTATGCAGCACCTGGGGATCGATCCACACGAGCTTGGGCTGATAGAAGGCACCGATCATGTTCTTGCCGTGCGGGTGGTTGATCGCCGTCTTGCCGCCGACGCTGGAATCCACCTGCGCCAGCAACGTCGTCGGCACCTGCACGAACGGGATGCCCCGGCGGTAGCTGGCGGCCGCGAAACCGACCATGTCGCCGATCACCCCCCCGCCGAGGGCCACGACCGGCTCGTTGCGCGCGAGCTTGGCCTGCATCAGGGCGTCGATGATCCGTCCCCACTGCTGCATGTTCTTGTGCGCCTCGCCGTCCGGCAGGATGCATTCGGCAACCTGCCAGCCCGCCTCCTGCAGGCTTTGCCTGACTCGTTCGAGATACAGCGGCGCCACCACCTCGTTGCTGACCACCAGGCAACGCGATTCGGTGGCAAACTGCCGGCGCATGGCCGTACCGAGGCGATTCAGGCAGCCGGATTCGATATGGATATCATAGCTGCGTGGCCCGAGATCGATGCGGTAGCCATGGCGCGGGGATGTTTCAGACATGGCCGGATTCTGACAGAAAGTTGCAGATATCATCCACCGCTTCCTGCACCGAGAACTGGCCGGTGTCGATGCGCAGATCTGCGGCGGCGTCGTACAGCGGGGTGCGGATCGCCGCCAGTTCCCTGGCCCTGAGCAGCGGGTCGACCCCGTTGAGCAACGGCCGGTTGGCATCGCCCGCGATGCGGGCGGCCGTGATCTCCGGATCCGCATGCAACCAGATCACCGGTCCGGCACGATGCATGCGCCGACGGTTCGCAGCCAGCAACACCGCCCCACCACCCGTCGACAATACCTTCCCGGAGGCGATGCAGAAGCCGGCCAGCATTTCGCTTTCCAGGGCGCGGAACAGACACTCGCCCTGTTCGGCGAATATCGCCGGGATCGACTTCCCGGTCCTTTCCACGATCACGTCATCGAGATCGATGAAATCAAAAGCGATTCGGGCGGCCAGCGGCCGCCCGATCGTTGTTTTTCCGGCCCCCATCGGACCGACCAGGGTTACATTCACCGCCGGCTATTAATCGTTTCCTGAGCCGAAGTCGTTATTATTCGCTTCCTGCGCTGAAATCGGCTGGATGATGGTCGGCGTCAGGAAGATCAGCAACTCGGTGCGATTGTCATTGACCGCCTTGTTCTTGAACAGCCAGCCCAGGATCGGGATATCCCCGAGGCCGGGAACCTTGTTGATCTGGTTGCCGGTCGACTTCTGATAGATACCACCGATCACCACGGTCTCGCCATTGGCCAGGAAGGCGCTGGTGGTGATCGACTTCGTATCGATACCGGGATTGCCGTTGACCGCGATCGTCGTGGAAGGCGCGTCCTTGGTCACGGTGATGTCCATGATCACCTTGTTGTCGGCGGTGATCTGCGGTGTCACCTGCAACGACAGGTTGGCCTGCTGGTACTGCACCGTCGCCGGGGAGGTGTTCGTCTGCGGTGTGGTGACCGGGATCGAGACACCCTGCGAGATCGTGGCCTGCTTCAGATTGGAGGTGATCAGGCGCGGATTGGAGATGACCTTGGCCTCGCCGTTGTTCTCCGCCGCCGACAGCTCCAGTGCCAGGTTGAAGTTCAATGTACCCAGAAGCATGCCGATCGCCCCACCGGCACCGGTGGATGAATACGTGGCGGCCGGCATGTCGATCAGCCATCCGGGGCCGGCTGTGTACTTATTGACGGTCTGTGTCGTGCCTCCGGACTGCTCGTACGGCGTACCGGAGCCCTGGGCGCCGCCGATGGTGAGAACATTGCCTCCGACATTGTTGTAGTTGGTCTGGCCGCCCCAGCGAATACCGAAGCTGCGGGTAAAGTCTTCCTTGGCCTCGACGATACGTGCCTCGATCAGCACCTGCTTCACCGGCTTGTCGATGGCGGCGATCAGGCGTTTGACGTTGTTGATCGACTCGATCGTGTCCTTGACGATCAGGGTATTGGTGCGCTCGTCGATCAAGAAGCTGCCGCGCGGCGACAGGATGCCGACGCTCGACTGCTGGCCGCTCGCACCGGCGGTCGTCGACATCGTCGGAGCAGCGCTGCTCGCGGTGGCACCGGCGGTCGTCGTGCTGCCGGGCGTGCCGCCCCTGGTCGCATTGGCCGAGGCGTTGTCCAGCATCTTCTTGACGTCCGCCACCTTGGTATAGCTCAACCGGATGAACTCCGTCACCAGGGGCTCGAGCTGGGTGGAGCCCTGCTGGGCCTCCAGCTTGGCCTTGTACTCCTTTCTCAGCACATCGATCGGCGCGATGCGGATCACGTTGCCCTGCTGCTCCTTGCCCAGGCCCCGCGCCTCCAGGATCAGATCCAGGGCCTGATCCCAGGGCACATCCACCAGGCGCATGGTCAGCTTGCCCTTCACATCGTCCGACATGATGATGTTCAGCTTGCTCATCTCCGCGATCAGCTTGAGCGCATTGCGGATATCGATGTCCTTGAAATCGAAGGTCACCTTCTGGCCGGTGTAGGCGAACTTGGTACTCTTGGCAGCGCCCTGTTGCGCCTGCGCGATATCCTCCGGCACCAGCGTCACGGTAAGCAGATTGCCCTGCTGGTAGGATGACATTTCCACCTTCTCCCGCAGACGGGCAACAATGCGCACCTTGTTATTGACCTGGTAGCTGTCGATCTGGTTGATCGGACCCGGAAACTCCCGCACATCCTGCGTGCGCTCCTGTCCCGGGGCCAGCTTCGCCTTGCGCACGTCGATCAGCACGTCGCCATCCTTCTTGTACATATTGAACACCGGCGTGGTCGAATCCGTGCGGATCACGATATGGGAAATCCGGTCTTCCGGCTGGAAATTCACGCTGTCAACGGTAACACCCCCGGCCCGCTTGGGCGGCAGCACATTGCCAAAGCGGATCACCATCTGGTGCGGCTTATCCTCGATCTGGTATTTGGTTTTCGCCGCAGGAAGCAGGGAGACCACCAGCCTGACCCGTTTTGCGGACTGGCCCACGGTCACATTGTTCACCCGCTGCGTGGAATAGGAATAATGCTCCTTGGGCAGAAGCGACGTCGCCCCCCAGAAATCCAGGATCATCGTCTGACCCTTGTTCGTCAGAAATGCGTCATGATTGGCATCCAAATGATCGCCCTGCAGCACCAGTTCGGTCATCGATCCGCTGTCATACACCTGGATGTCCTTGATCCGGGCCTTTTTGGCAGCCGGAGCGCTGGCGGCCGCCTGCTGCGCCGGCTTCTGGACGCGCACCTCCAGATTGTTGCCCTTCTCGACAATCTTGTAGGGCTCTTTTGCCTGCATGCCGATCTCGATCCGCACACCGGCGGGCGTCTGCACCGGGAACACGGAGGTCACCCCGTTTGCCCCGTTTGTCTTCACGGGCTCGATCGATGATCCAAGCTTGGCCCCGGGGATGCTCAAAACCACCCGCACCGGGTCGGTGAGATCAAACACCTCATAATTCATCTTCTGATCCATGTTGATATGCACAACCGACATGCTGCCGCTCTGCTGCAGCTTGAGGCCGCTGACCGTTGCCGCATGCGCAGCTGTCGACAGCCCCATGATGAACAGGGTGCTACAAAACAACGCCAAGCGGCTCATGGAATTTCGTTCTCTTACCATCGTTAATTCCTTTTGCATCACTTACTCCCGGTTCCTGCGCATCATCACGGTCAGCGCCGCCCTCGCCCTCTGCGGCGCCGAGCGTTCTTAGGATGTTCAATAAATCGATAGGTCGTCACCTTGCCTGTAATCGACAGGGCTCCGCCGGCCCTGGCTTGTCCCAGAGCAAGGTTGCTCACATCAACAATGCGCGGCATTTCCCCGACCCGCTTCAGGAATGTCAGCAGTTGCACGTAGGTGCCGGAGATATTCAGCTTCACGGGCACCTCGGCATAAAACTGTTTGTTCACCTCTCCCTCTGGCTTGAACACGTGGAACTCCAGGCCGCTGTCCTTGCCCGCAAATGAGACGTTTTCCAGCAGATCCGGGATTTCCGACTGTTTCGGCAGCATGTGCAGGGCGATGGTCAACTGCTTCTCCAGTTGCGCATACTCCTTACGCTTGCGCGGCAGATCCTTGGCCAAGCGCTTGTTTTTCATCAGGATCAACTGCTGTTGTTGCACCTGCTGCTGCTGCTGCGCAATCTCGTCCTGGATCGGCATCCATCCGAAATAGAAATAGGCTGCAAGAATCAGGACGAATCCGGCAGCTACCGCCAACGCCTTCTGCCACATCGGCAGCGGCAGAATCGGGCGCAGGACATCAAGGGAGGACAGATCAATGGACTTCAGATTCACGAGCCTCCCCCCTTCGCGGCAGTTGCGTTGGCTTTGCCGGACGCGGGGGCCTGATTCACGCGATCAATCAACAGATTGAACTGGCGCACATTCGCCCCATCGACGCTCGTGCGGGTAATCACCTGCAGGCGCACGTTGGAGAAAATCGGTGAAGCATCCAAAGCGCGCATGAAATTGGCCACGGCGTTATTGCTTTCACCGAGGCCGGACAGCTTGATTGTCTTGCCCGTATCCGACACCGAGGTCAGCCACACGTTCTCGGGGATCACCTTTGCCAGTTCCACGAAGGTGTTGAACGACCTGAAACGTCCGTGTTGCAACCGCTCCACCAGCTTGAGTTTTTTCTCCACGTCGGCGCGCAATTTGTCCAGGTTCCTGATCTTTCCGATCTCCTTCATCAGAACCTGGTTCTGTGTTCTCAGGCTGCCGTACTCGTCCTGAAGACCGGACAGCTTCGACGTGGCCATCCAATGCACCGACAGGCTGATCACGATAGCCAGCGCCAAAGCCCCGAGCGCGGCTCCCAGATGCTGCAGGATCTGCTTCTGGCGCCGTGCCGGACGGTACGGAAGAAGGTTGATCCGGATCATTTGTCGAAGCTCCTCAGGGCCAGGCCGAGGGGAACCACCATCATCGGACCGATACGCTCGAGGTACTCACTGTCGAACTTGCGGTTGGCGATCTTGATATTCCTGAAGGGATGCAGCACTGCTGTTTCGATGCCAAGCCGCTGCTCGATCTCGCTGGCGATGCCGGGGATCAGGGCCGTGCCTCCGCTGAGCAGGATTTTCTGCACCGGATATTCCGCATGGTTGGCCGCATAAAAATCGAGTGAACGTACCAACTCCGATGTCAGGCCCACATAAAATCGCTCCAGGGCATCGGCGCTGATGCCGGAAAAGTTTTCCAGCTTCATCTGCTCGGCCGCCTGATAGCTGACCTTGTGCTCCTTCTGGATCTCTTCCGTCAGATTGTGGCCGCCAAAGAACTGATCGCGCACAAAGGACATCTGGCCGTTGATCTGCACATTGATGTTCATCAGGCTGGAGCCGACATTGACCAGCGCATGCACATGGGCGTCCTCGGGGTTAAGGATCTCGACACCCTCAAACGTGGTGCTATGTTCCTCGGTGAGTTCGGCGGCATTTTCCAGCGCGAATACGGCACAGTCCACGCATTTGGCCTGCAGGCCGGCCTCGTTCAGCACCAACTGGAAGTCCTCGACCACCTCCCGCTTGCACGCCACGAGCACCACATCCATCTCTTCCGCATTTTCGTCGGATTGCCCGAGAATCTGGAAATCCAGATACACGTCATCAATATCGTAGGGCACATGCTGATCGGCCTCAAACTGGATCTGGGCCTCCAGATCGAATTCCGTCATGGTCTGCAAGGAAATGGTCTTGATGATCACCGCGTTGCCGGAAACGGAAATCGCCACATTGCGCGTGGAGGGACGGGCCACCTCGATGGCGTCCAGAAGCGCCTGCGACACCGCCATCGAGTCGATGATCGTATTTTCAACGATCGCATCGCGCGGCAAGGGCACGAGCGCCATTGACCTCAATTCATAGCCGGTGCGCGACTGCGCCAGTTCGACCAGCTTGATGCCGGTCGCACTGATGTCCACGCCCATCAGGCCTTCGGGCTTAGCGGAGAACAGGGCCACTTCCCCTCCTATCTTCAAGCGCTACTAACACTTATGGATGCAAATTAGCCCTACGTAAAGAAAAAGTCAACACGGGCACCTAAAGCGAATGCGCATGCAGCTCAGGGCTGGGAGGCCGCTTTAGCCAGAAATTTCACCAAGGCGTTGACTTGCTCGTCGCTGACATTGATGGCCGGCATCCCTTCGCCATTGCCGCGGATGCCCTTCTCCAGCGATTGCTTGATCACATCATCCGGATAGGGAAATTTGGTGTCCGGATTCAGGATGTAATGGAGCAGTCCCAGATGCCCGCGCTGGGTGCTGTTGTTGTCATAGGCATGGCATGCCGCGCACTTGGTCTCCCACACCACTTGCCCGGGGTCGCCGGACATGCCGCTCGGCGACGCCATGCCGGCCAATGGATTGACCTGGCGCTCGCTCTTGCCCCGATCCTGCACCGGCACGGCATCCGGATTGTCGCTGAAGTGCACCACGCCGTTGGCATCCTTCCACTGGTAGATCTGTGCGGCCGGGGCAACGGCCGGGGCCATCGCCAACAGCAGCAGCAACAGACCCGGCCCCCATGGGCCGGGTCTCATCCATGCGCGCATTACCCTTGCCGCCATCATTGCCCCTGCAGTTCCGCGATGTTCGTGGCGCCCGTGATCGTCAAGCTCGCCGCGCCGCTGCGCAGGCGGTCGAACGAGTTGTAGTTGTACGAGATGGCGATCATCGAATGGTCGCGGGTATTCTGGTCCTGCAGGTAAAAGCCGTTGCCGACCAGCATGGCGCCGTTTTCATACTGGAACGGACCGGCGTAGTAGCTGCCGCCCGGCAGCTCCGAGCCCGAATGCGCCTCGATCTCGAGCGAATCCGGCGTGTACAGCATGCCGGAGCAGTTCATGAATCCGTGCACGTCCAGCAGGCCGCCGGCGAAGGCAAAGGCGGGAAAATCCTCCCAGTCCGTGCTGTAGAAGTTCGGCATCGACTGTTGTGTTGCACCCTTATCGAGGCTGATGGTGATCCAGTTGTCCGCGGAGCTCGGCACCCCGAACTCGGCATAGGCCTTGGTTTTGACCGGGGAACCCGTCAAATCGGTTTCGGTGGAACCAACGTCATCCGGCAGATGCATCCACCAGCTGCCCGGTGTGCCCTCCGTGGTCGTCGCATCCAGAGCGGCCAGGTCCAGGTTCCAGAAGGCCCGGATCCAGCCCATCTCATAGCCGCTGGGGAAGTAGGCATGGAACTGGTCCGGCTCCGTCATGCTGGGCCAACCCATGCCCTGATAACCGCTGTCGAAATTAGCGAGCTCGGAGGCGCCGGAATTGAATTTTTCGGTCGAAAAATCGAACTGCCCCACGCTGGGGGGGGTGGTCCCGGTGTTCCCCGGAGGGTTGCCCGTCAAATCGGTGATGATCTGGTCGCGGGTGGAATTGCCGGTCGGCAACAGCATGGCCTGGCGCATCCAGTATTCAAAGACGTAGTCGTCGGAGATCTCCGAGGCCTGGTAGTTCGTCTTGCCATTCATCATGTACTTGCGCCGGATGATATCCAGGGTGTCCATGCGCCCGTCCGACCCAGCCGTGGCGGTGTCGGTATACTCCACTTGCGTCACCAGGTCGTCGATCGGGTTGATGTCCAGGGTATCCCAGTCCATCAGCACGACGTTGCGCCCGGAGGAGCGCGGCAGGATATAATTTTTAATGTTGGCAAGCGCAACTGCATCGGTGGCTACGGCGTCGTGCGTCGCCTGGGACGAATAATTGTCGACGTAATCCTGCTCGCCGTCGAAGAAATGGGCGGGATCGTAGGTACGCGAGTCCACGTAATCGATCAGCAGCATGCCGTATACGGTGACGGTGCCCGAATAGGGCTCGCGCTTGCTGCTCCTGTTGGCAGAGGACGGGACGGAGGTTCCCGGCCACATGGCCTCGTAATCGACCATCACCGGCTGGGAGCTTCTGGTGCCGGTACCCACCCATGTGGGCGGGCTTGTGAACTCGGCGCCGCCGACGGGGTAGCTCGGATCCAGGTACATGTCGCCGACCGTCTTGCCTCTTCCCCCCTGGGTTTCGACCGGGATCACCACGCGCACGATGCCGTACATCGGATGGTGGTTGACGATGTTGTTGACGAAATTCTCGAACGACATCGTACCGGTCGGCTGGTAGGTGAAGCCCGTCCACGGGCCTGTTTTGGCGCCGGTCTTCTCAAGATACCATTCGTACCACAGCCGATTGGCGGCATAGCGGATGCGGTCCATGTCGAAGGCCTGGCCGTTCTTGGTGAACATGTTGTTCAGCACTTCGGTCCCGCCCGTCAGCTTGGCATTGGTCAGGGCCGTCACCGTGCCGCTCGAACTGCTGTAGGTGCCCAGGCGGTGGAAAAAGGTGGTCGGCAGCGTGCCCGACGGGCACTTGGTGGGATCGCCCTGGTCGCAGGTGTTGATGGTGGCCGTGCTCAGGGAACCGCTGAGGATGTCCGAATTGTCGAACTTGACGTTGACGTACAGATCCGGTGCCCCCGCCGTGTAACCGGGCGGATACTTGGCCGGATTGATGGCGGCCCACGGATCGGTGTCGGAAGCGGCGTAGGGGTACCTCCGGGCCCAACGCGTGGTTTGTGTGTTGCTCACCACCACGTTGTCGCTGCCGCCCTGGGTGAAATCGATGATGGTGTGGAATTCGGAATCGGAGCCGGAGACCCAGTTCGTGGTACCACTGGTTTCTGTGGTGCCGGCATGGGCCGGGCCACAGGCGCCGAAAAGTCCGATGGCGGCGCAGGCGAGCAGCATCAGAAACGATCGCATGTTCACTGTCGTGTTCATCGTAGTACCTCCTTACTGGTACCCGTTGGTCATTGCGCCGAGATTGGCAGCGAAGAAATTCGAGGCGACGCCGATCTTGGCGCGCAGCATCCTGATCGGCTTGCCGTGCACATAGCCGATCGAATAGGCATAGATGGCGTAGACGTTCTTGGTGCTGGCCGCGCCCGTGGTATCTTTTTCATTCAGGGGAAACGTGCCAGTGGGATCATCCACGGCCGAGGTGATCCACACCACGGCGCCGTTGTCCGTAGGCAGTGCCGTGCCGGTGCCGAACGTCACCGGCGACACGGACGCTTGGTTGTTCGCGTTGAGCGTGATATTCAGCGCCACGTGCGCGGGGATGGCCAGCGTCGCCAGATTCACCTTGATCGGGCTTTGGGGATTGTAGCCGATGGTATCGTTGGTATCGAAATAGCCGACGGTCTTATTGGCGTACTGGTCGGGATTGTTTATCAGGGCGGTGTTGTCGGGTATGCCGTCGTCATCCAGATCCATATTGTTGTCCGCGGCGGGGTTGTTCGGGTCGGTGTACAGGGCCCAGATCAGGTAATTCAGGCCGGCCTCGGCCAGATAGTAGCCCTTGGTGTTGTCGCGTGAGGACATGCTGGTATTGATGTTGACCTTGCCCCGGAAATACAGGCCGAGAAGCAGGATGGTCAGGATCATCAGGATCACCAGGGTGGTGATCAGCACGAATCCCCGATCCTTGCCGTCGTGCTCGCGTTCCTTGCCGTCGTGCTCACGCATCGGAACCTCCTAGTTGTTCCTTGGCTGGACGTCAAAGCCAATCTGCAAATCTTTGCTCTGCCTGTCTACTGACTTGTACTGACCCTTCAGAGTCAGGGAGCGTAGCGCCTGCAGATTGGAATTCGAGGTGGGGGATACCTGAAAACCGCTGGAGCTGTTGAGCCCCTGCATCATCTGGTCGCAATTGGTGTTGGCCGTGTTCGGCCTGTCCCAGCAAAGGGTACCGCCAGTAGCCGCCGTGCCGCTTTTGAACTGGAAGGTGCCCCATGACAGATCGACGGTACCGGCGTTGCAGGCTGCCGACGTCATGACGGTCGCCCCCAATGGCTGGTAGATAATGCGCTTGTTCGTAGCGTCCCAGCAGATGTTGGAGGCCAGCCTCAACTGGGTGCTCATGATCTGCGAGGCCAGGCGCAGATCCTCAAGCGCATCGACGGTCGATGCCTGCCTGGCCTGCACGCGTGACTGCAACAGGAAATTGCTGTACAGGCCGGCCAGGATGACCATGGCGATGGCCATCGTCACCAGCAGCTCGACCAGGGTAAACCCCTGCGACGGAGCGGCAGACCGCTTGGTGAGCCTTTCCAGCTTCCCTTTCTTCACGGTCACATCTTCTGCATGTCCGTCACCGTCACCTTGTGCACGCCGGAGGCATTCCTCCAGTACACGGTGATGGCCCGGACGGCGGTATTCGTGCCCAACCCGGTCAAGGTGTTGCTCGACACGCCGCTGATTGGTGTCGGCGTGTCGAAGCTCTGGAACTGGTAGGTGGTGCCGTTCACCACGGTCGTCGTCGTCTGCGAGGGCGCAGTGTTGGTGCTGAACCATTGCTCCAGTGCCTGCTGGGCGACATGCGTGGCCACCGTCTGCTGTTTGGCCAAATTGTCGGAGCGCAAGACCGACAAGGTGAACAGGCCCATGGCAAGCAGCACCACGGATGCGATCACCATGGCCACCATGACCTCGATCAGCGTGAATCCCTGTTCCCTGACCTGGCTGTCCACGCCGCACCTCAATCGGTTACTTGGCCCACGATATTGACCGTGATGGTCTTCGAGGTGCCGTTGGAATTGGTAATGGTTACACTGTCTTTGCCTGAGCTGATGCTTGACTGGCCATCGCTGGAGAAAGTCAATGTATTGCCGTTAAAGGTCGGTGTAAGCGTCAGGCCGTTGGCATAGGCGCTCAGCAGATACTGCTGGGGATTGCTGCCGGCGGAATCCACCGTGTAGCCGCTGGCCGTAAAGGTGACGGACACCTGGCGGTTATCGGATACGGCCATCACCCGCGCCTGCTTGATATGCGCCATCAGGGTTTGTGAAGCGCTTTGCAGGGCGGTGCTCTGCCGCCAACGGTTATAGACGGGCAGGGCGATGGCCAGGATGATGCCCATGATACCGATCACGACCATCAACTCGATCAGCGAGAACCCGCCTTCCCGGACCTCTTGCCGCCCGGAACTGTCCCCGCGCAGGGGGTGTGCTATGCGCAAACTATCAGCCATACTGTAATTCATAACCTTTGTGACCATTATCACCGTGACCGCAGTCACAATAGGGAATGTTTATTTCTCCCGCAACCTGTTGCATCTTAATACGATTTCCAACGGCCAGCCACCGCGGGCGAGCCGCGCATTCGGCGCTCGGGAAAATGGCCGACACATTCCATGCCATGCATCATTTGTGCCATGCCAGCCCGGTGCATCGCACTCAGTCGTACGCCCGGCCCAGGATATTGATCGTGATGTTGTGCGTGGCGCCGCCGGCATGTTGTATGGTCACGTGGCCAGAATTCGCAGTGCCACGGCTGCCAAAGGTCAGTCTATTGCCGCTGAAAGAGACATCGGTGAATACCAGTGCATCGGAATACCGGCTCAGTGCATACCGCTGCTGGTTGGCTCCTCCCGAATCCAGCGTATAACTGCCTGAGGTGAAAACAACGTGCACGGTTCGATTCCCGGAAACCGCCATCAGCCGCGCCTGTTTCAGATGCGCCATCAGGGTTTGTGAAGCGCTTTGCAGGGCGGTGCTCTCGCGCCAGGCGCTGAAGGCGGGCAATGCGGCGGCCAGCATGATCGCCATGATGCCGGTCACGGCCATCAACTCGCTCAGCGAGAACCCACCCTGATGTGCCTCTTGCCGACCGGAATCGTCCCAACGTAGGGTTCGTGCCATGCGCATCTTCTCTGTCATCATGAAGTCGATAGCTGCCCTGACCATTCTGGGCCTTATCGCTATGACCGTAGGCTATCTCTACTTTTCCCGCAACCTTCCGCAGCTTAATTCGCTTGCCGATTATCAGCCGCCGCTGGTGACGCGTGTGTTCAACGACAAGGGCGAGCTGATCGCCGAATACGCCGACGAACATCGCATCCTGACACCGTTCTCCGAGATTCCCCTGCGTGTGCGCAATGCCTTCCTGGCGGCCGAGGATCAGCAGTTCTACGAGCACCCGGGCATCAATCCCGCCCGTATCATCTCCGCCGCCATCGCCAATCTGCGGGCGGGCCATACCGTGCAGGGCGGCTCCACCATTACCCAGCAGGTGGCGAAGAACTTTCTGCTTACGCCGGCCAGGACCTATACCCGCAAGATTCGGGAAGCCATTCTCGCCTACCGGATCGAGCAAAAATTCACAAAAGACGAAATCCTTTATCTTTACCTCAACCAGATCTACCTCGGGCGGGGTTCCTATGGCGTGGCCTCCGCAGCCTGGCGCTATTTCGGAAAACGGCTGGATCAGCTGACCCTGGCCGAGGCCGCCATGCTGGCCGGCCTGCCCAAGGCGCCGACCGGCTATGCGCCCAACCTGCATCCAAAACGCGCCCTGATGCGGCGCAATACGGTGCTGCATCTGATGCTCACCAGCGGCATGGCCAGCAAGCAGGATGTGGAAAAGGCCTTGAAGGAGCCCCTGAAGGTCGTTCCGCTGTACGAAAACAAGCTTACGGGTGCCTATGAGAATCTCGTCTACCAGCAGTTGGCCCAAAAGTTCGGCGCCTCCACCCTGCGCCGGCAGGGACTGACCGTTCTCGTTCCCTATGACCCCGCGGCCGAGCAGGCGGCCCAGCATGCCGTGCGCACGGGAGACCTGAACCTTGAACAGCGCCAGTTCTATCGCTTCCCCACCCATCATGACCGCAGCGAGTGGCCGGATTTGCTCGCAACATGGAAAACGGCCCGGCAAGCCGCCCAAGGCCCCTTGGGCACCGACCAAACCATGCCCGCCCTGGTGGAAGCCGTGCTTCCCAACGGCGATCTCAAGGTCAACGACGGCTTGCACGAATGGACGCTGTCCAAGCCGCACTGGCAATGGGAAGACTACCCGCAAGACAAGCAGGACAAAACGCAGGGCCAAACCCAGGCCCAAACGCAAGCCCAATCACAGAAGTTCAATCGGCCGCGCACCTGGATTCCCGGCGATGAAATCCTGCTGCAGGGTGATGGCAAGGGCGGTGTACGCCTGACCCAGGCCCCATCGATCGAATCGGCCCTGTACAGCGTGGATCTGCAACGCGGCACCGTGCTCGCCCGCGTCGGAGGATACAATTATCACTTCGGTGATTTCGACCGCGTATCACAGGCCGAACGCCAGCCCGGATCCGCGTTCAAGCCGTTCGTATACGCCACCGCCCTCGACGAGGGATATACCCCGGCATCGATCCTGATGGACACCCCCATCGTTTTCGACAACCAGGAACTGGACGAGTTCTGGCGCCCGGAAAACTACATGAACCGTTTCGCCGGGCCCGTGACCCTGCGCAATGCCCTGGAGCACTCGCGCAACCTGGCCTCGATCAAGCTGTTGCAGAACATCGGTGTGAACAACTTCCTGCGCGCCCTGAAAAACTATCCGATGCACCGCAAGTTTCCGGCCCAACTGGCCCTGGCGCTGGGCGCCACCGAGGTCACGCTGCAGGATCTGACGAACTCGTATATCGTGCTCGCCACCGGCCAGCGCTGGAAGCCGGTGGCGGTGCAACAGGTCCAGGATCGCACCGGCGCCACGCTGTCCCGCTCGGTGGCGGGCAACCGGTGCCAGGTCTGCCATGCCGACCCGGTGCTGGCCGTCAACGATGATATGAAACCGGCCACCCCCGTCCTGGATCCGACCACCAGCTTTCTGATCACCAACCTGATGCGCGGCGTGATCAAATATGGGACCGGCCGGGGCGCAAGAGCTCTGGGCCGCCCGGCGGCCGGCAAGACAGGCACGACGGACAAGCAGGTCGATGCCTGGTTCATCGGCTACACGCCCCAGGTGCTCACCGGCGTATGGACCGGCAAGGATACGCCATCATCGATGGGCCACAGTGAAACCGGGGCGCATGCGGCACTGCCGATCTGGCTTGCGGCCATGAAGGCCTTCGAAAAGACCCGGCCGGTGGAGAACTTCACGCCGCCTCCGGGCATCGAATGGGTCATGATTGATCCGAAAACCGGGCAGCCGGCCAACCTGAAAACCAAATACCCGTTCCTGGAAGCCTTCCGCCAGGGAACGGCACCGACGGCAGCCAGCAACGGACAGCCGCAAACCACCTCGCCGGACGAATCCAGCGGCTTCTACGGCCAGGGGCTCTAGTCTTCGAACATGCGGTTCACCTTGGCCGCCATGATGAAATCATTTTCGTGCAGACCGCCGATCTTGTGGGTGTAGAACACAACCGTGCAATATCCCCATCCGTAGCAGATATCCGGATGATGGTTTTCCTGCTCCGCCAGTTCGCCCACCTTGGCGGCCATCGCCTGAGCGCGGACAAAATTGACGCTGGACAGCGTCCGGCGCAATCGCGTGCCGCCATCAATCAGCTCCCAGCCCGGCACCTGTTCCATCATGGCCTGCGCCGCACTTTCGGTCATGGGCGGGACACCCCCCCGGCAGGGAACGCAGCGTTTATCGGTTAATGTCATCATACCCCTCCCTGCACCACCGCTTCCTGCTCGGGATACGGCGTGTGGTCTAGCAACAGCTTGTACTCGATGGCATCCACCAATGCCTGGTAGCCGGCTTCGATGATGTCAGTCGATACCCCCACCGTCCCCCACTTGTTCTGACCGTCGGTCGATTCGATCAGCACCCGCACCGCCGCCCGCGTCGCCTCCTTTGTGGTCAGCACCCGCACCTTGAAGTCGGACAGCCGCATCTTTCCAAGGCCTGGGTAGAAATCGAGCAGGGCCGCCCTGAGGGCGTTATCCATGGCATTGATCGGCCCGTTGCCGAGGGCAGCGGCATGGGCCGGCCGGCCCGCCACACTGACCCTAACCGTCGCTTCCGCCATGGGCTTGCCTTCGTGCCCCTGCTTCTCATCATAGACCCGAAACCCGTCCAGCTCAAAGTAATGCTGGAAGCGTTTCATGGCTTTGAGCAGCAGCAACTGCAGCGATCCTTCCGCACCCTCATAGGCATAGCCCTGGGCCTCGCAGGCCTTGACCTGTTTGACCGCCTCGGCCACCGCCGGATCATTCGCATCCAGATCCTTGCCCAGATCCATCTGCGACAGTTTGACCAACACATTGCTGCGACCTGCCTGGTCGGATACCAGCACACGCTGCTCGTTGCCGACCAGGGCCGGATCGATGTGTTCATACAGCGCCGCATCCTTGCGCACGGCCGACACATGCACGCCGCCCTTGTGCGCAAAGGCATTGAGTCCGACATACGGCTGATGCTGCCAGGGCAGGCGGTTGGCCATTTCGTTGACAAAGCGGGACAGCGGGGCCAGCTGCCGCATCTGTTCGGGCTCCACGCCGCAATCCAGCCCCATCTTCAGCTGCAGGCCGGGGATGATCGATACCAGATTGGCATTGCCGCAGCGCTCGCCGACCCCATTGACGGTCCCCTGCACATGCCTGGCACCGACCCTCGCCGCCGCCAGGGAATTGGCCACTGCCAGCTCGCAGTCGTTGTGTGCATGGATGCCGATCGTGGTCTCCGGAAAGTGGCCGATCACGGTGCCGACCAGCTCCGCCACGCGATAGGGGATATTGCCGCCGTTGGTGTCGCACAGCACCAACGCATCCGCCCCCCCTTCCCGGGCCGCCTCCAGCACGGCGATGGCATAAGCCGGATTATCGTTGTAACCATCGAAAAAATGCTCCGCATCGAAGAACACCGCTGGGTAGTGCCCTTTCATGAAGCGTACGGAATCACGGACCAGTTCCAGGTTCTGTTCGGGGTCGATACCAAGGGCCTTGGTCACATGCAGCCGCCAGCTCTTGCCGAAGATACAGGCGGCATCGGCCCCGCATTCCGCGAGGCGTTGCAGGGAAGGATCGTCCTCGACCGGCCGGCCGGGCCGGGCCGTCGAGCCGAACGCCACCAGGCGGCTTTTCTGCCATTGCCGACCCCGCATCAGATCGAAGAACAAGTCGTCCTTCGGGCTGGCGCCGGGCCACCCCCCCTCGATCCAGTCCATGCCGAATTCCGCCAGGCGATTCGCGATGCGTCGCTTGTCCTCCGCGGAAAAATGGATACCGGCCGTCTGACCGCCGTCGCGCAGCGTCGTATCGTAAAGCTCGATGCGGGAAGGAACCATGTGGTTTGCTTGCCTCTTGTCCGCCGGCTGCGGCCGTTATAATGATGATACGCCCCATGCCGGCCAAATGTAAGCCCTCCCGGTGGCAATTCCGGGGCAGAGGCATGCTCACATCGGGACACACATGGTTTATGATGTACAAACCCTGCAATTGAGCAAATATGCACTCCTGTCTGCCGGTTTCCGCCCAGGTGGAGCAGCAGGAGCCGGACGAAGGAGGAGCCATGCGTGCGGTAGTGATGACCAGGCCCGGACCGGCGGAGGTGCTTGAATCCGCCTCCATCCCGAAGCCCGTCCTTACGTCCCCCATGGAGGTGCTGGTGCGCATCGTAGCCGCGGGCGTCAATCCCGTCGACACCAAGATCCGGGCGCGCGGGCCGATGATCGACGAAGGCCTTCCCTGTGTGCTCGGCTGCGATGGCGCCGGCATCGTCGAGCAGGTCGGCCCCGACGTGCGTCATATCCGGGCCGGCGATGCGGTGTATTACTGCTACGGAGGGCTCGGGCGGCAGCGCACGGGCAACTATGCCGAATATGCGATCGCCGATGCCGCCTACGTGGCAGCGAAACCGGCCTCGCTGGATATTGTGCAGGCCGCCGCCGCACCCCTGGTGCTGATCACGGCCTGGGAGGCACTGTTCGACCGGGCCCGCCTTCGGGCCGGGCAAACGGTGCTGATCCATGCCGGTGCCGGTGGTGTCGGGCATGTCGCCATCCAGCTGGCCAAGATCGCCGGTGCCGAGGTGGCGGCGACGGTCAGCACCGAGGCCAAGGCCGAATTCGTACGCGGGCTCGGAGCGGATCGCATCTTCCGCTACCGGCAGCAGGATGTGCATGCGGAGATCATGGACTGGACCCACGGCCGGGGGGTGGATATCGCCTTCGACACCGTCGGGGGCGATGTGTTCAACCAAAGCATCCCGCTGGTGCGCTTCTATGGCGAGTTGGTGACGATCCTGCAGGCGCCGGAAAATGCCGACTGGAAGAGCGCACGCCTGCGCAACCTGCATATCAGCCAGGAGCTGATGCTGTCCCCGCAGCTGTTCGGTCTGCCGGAGGCAAGCCACCAGGCCGGCATTCTCGCCGACTGCGCCGAACACTTCGATGCCGGCCGCCTGCACATGCATGTGGCCGATCCCCTGCCCCTGGCTCAGGCCGCCGAAGCGCACCGGCGGCTCGAACAGGGCGGCATGACCGGCAAGCTCGTGCTGGTCACGGATCACTGAGCCTCGATCCACTGCTCACTTTGCAAAACGGGTCATTTGCGATCGGGATCAAGTCAGGGAAGACTACGCTCTACGCTCGGGCAGCCCACACGCGGCGGCACACCCGATTCGATTCCGGCTGGGAAATATAGAAGGAGGCGGGCATGGGCACGATAAGAAAACAGCAGGCGCAGACCGTGCCCGAAGGCGCCGATGTCGTCGTCAAGCGTCTGATGCCCGTACACGGCTTGCTGAACTTCGATCCCTTCGTATTGTGGGACCATTTCGACATTGCATCGGGAGGGTTTCCGGATCACCCGCATCGCGGTTTCGAGGCCATTACCTACCTGTTCGCCGGCGGCATGAAACACGCCGACAACCTCGGCAACCGCGGCACCGTGCATGCCGGGGGTGCCCAGCGTTTCACCGCCGGACGCGGCCTCGTGCACTCGGAATTCCCGGACGGTCATGCCACCGGTATCCAGCTGTGGATCAACCTGCCCCAGCGCCTGAAAAGCCTCCCCGCCGCTTACCAGCAGCTGCAGGGTGATGAATTCCCGGAACGCGAACAAAGCGGCGTGCGCATCCGTACCATTGTCGGAGAGGGATCGCCGCTGACCTTGCATACACCAGTCGAATACCTCGATGTCAGCATGGCCGCCGGCTCGGGCCTCAGCCGGGAAATCCCGGCCGGTTTCCGCGGCTTTCTCTACATCGTCGCGGGCAATATCGTGGTCGATGGACACACGGCATCGCGTGGCCAGGCCCTGCTGGTCGAAGGCATGGAGGCGATCAGCCTGTCGGCTGCAAAAGAGGCCCGGCTGATGTGGTGTTTCGGCAAAGCGCACAACGAGCCCATCCGCCAGCACGGGCCGTACGTCGACTGAAGGAGGGAATATGATTCGTATGCGCAAGGCCAACGAGCGCGGGTATGCCGAGCACAGCTGGCTGCTTTCCTGGCACACGTTCTCCTTCGCCGATTATCACGATCCGCAGCATATGGGGCATTCGGTGTTGCGCGTGATCAACGACGATATGGTGGCGCCTGGCCAGGGCTTCGGCACCCATCCGCACCGTGACATGGAGATCATCTCCTGGGTGCTGGAGGGGGCCCTGGAACACCGTGATTCGATGGGTAACGGCTCGATCATCCGTCCAGGGGAAATCCAACGCCTGAGCGCCGGCACCGGCATCACCCACAGCGAATTCAATCCCAGCGACAGCGAGCTCACGCATTTTTTGCAGATATGGATTCTTCCCGACCGCAGCGGCTACACACCCGGCTACGCCCAGGTCGCCTTTTCCGATGACGATCTGCACAGCGACTTCCGCCTCGTGGCCTCGCCGGATGGCGGACAGGGCAGCGTTTCCATCCATCAGGATGTGCGCCTGTATATCACCCGCATGGATGTCACCTCCATGGCTGTGCAGCGCCCACTTGACCCTCAACGCAAAGCCTACGTTCATCTGGCGCGTGGCAAGGTCCACATGAACGGCAAACCTATGCTAGCCGGCGACGGCGCCTATATCGAACAGGAGGATGAACTGATCTTTGAGCACGCGGCGGATGCGGAGATCCTGTTGTTCGATCTTCCCTGAGCCGCCGCTGTCACCCATGACCGGATCATCAGCGTGATTTGATATGCAAAAACAGGTGTCGGCAGCCCACGACCTGGTCGATCTGGCCCGGTACGACCCGCGCCTCGCATTCGACATCCGCTATGCCGGCGCCAACAACTTCACCGGCCGCCCGGTCTATACCCGGGCCGGAGCCTGGCTGCAGCGCGAGGTGGCTGAAGATCTCCGCCGCGCCCATGACCGGGCGCGCGCGCAAGGCTGCGGCCTGCTTATTCTTGATGCCTACCGTCCGTGGCACGTGACGCGTGCCTTCTGGGAGGCCTATCCCCAATACCGCGGCTTCATTGCCGATCCGGCTGAAGGTTCGGTGCACAATCGCGGCTGCGCCGTCGATCTGACGCTGTTCGACCTCGCCAGTGGCCGTGAGCTGGCCATGCCCAGCGGCTATGATGAATTCGACGAACGCGCCTACCCCACCTACAGCGATGGAGATTCAACGCGGCTTGCCAATCGCGATCTGCTGCGCGCGTTGATGGAGGGCGAGGGCTTTGCCGTACACCCGCACGAATGGTGGCATTTCGACCACCATTCGTGGCGCCGTCATCCGGTACTCGACATCGGCTTCGACGATCTGCCCTGAAACACCCGGGGCACACCCGCCCTCCGCTTTACCAGACGGCCGCGGCTTGACTAGGATGGGTGTTGTTGGGAAAGGAGAAGCCATGCCGATCTATGAATACGAATGCGGACAGTGCCATCACCGCTTCGAGTCTCTGGTCATGCACAGAGACGAGAAGGTGCATTGCCCCGACTGCAGCGGTACGAACCTGAAAAAGCTGATGTCCGCCCATGCCGTCGGCCATGGCCAGGCTGAGCCCGCCTGCGCCGTACCGGCCTGCGGCGCCGGCGCCTGTCCCGCCTGCCAGTAGCGCGCCCGTTTCCTTGCAGCCTCCCATGCAACCCGGCCTCAGTCAGCGCCGTTTCTGGCTGGTGCTGGTGATATTGCTGCTGCTGAGTGGCTGTGCCACCGCCAAGAATCACTACGATCCGATCGAGCCGCTGAACCGCAGCTTCTACTCCATGAATGACGCCGCCGACAAGCTGGTCATCCTGCCCGCGACCCGCGCCTACCGCGCCGCCACCCCACATGGATTTCGGATTCTGGTGTCCAATTTCTTCAGCAACATCGGATACATGAATACGGTGCTCAATGATTTTTTGCAGGGCAAAGGAAAACAGGGCATGTCCGACCTGGGACGGTTCCTGGTCAACTCCACCGTCGGCTTCGCCGGCCTCGGCGATCCCGCCACCGGCATCGGATTGAAAAAACATAGCGAGGATTTCGGCCAGACGCTGGCCGTCTGGGGTGTACCGCAAGGCGCCTATCTCGTCTACCCCTTCCTCGGCCCGAGTTCGGTGCGCGATAGCTTTGGCATCGCCTCTACCTATGCCACCAATCCGTTGTTCTGGATCTCGCTCAATGCCACCGCGCCCGAGATCACCATCCCGCTGGGGATCCTGTCGGTGCTGAACACGCGTTCGCATCTGATGGAGGCCACGAACATGGTCAACGAGTTGGCGCTCGATCCCTATGTATTCACACGCGAGGCCTGGCGCCAGAACCGGCTGTATCAGATCTACGACGGCCATCCGCCGCAGGCATCGACGGAGGACGACTTCGACAAGGACCCCTTCGGACCCTAGGGCCAGTGTTAACTGGCCCTAGCCCTCCAGGCGACTGGCGCGCTGCCGCAGCAGGTGATCGGCCAGCACCAGTGCCAGCATGGCCTCGGCGATCGGCACGGCGCGGATGCCTACACAGGGATCGTGGCGGCCCTTGGTGACGATGTCCGTCTCATTGCCGTGGATATCGACGGTCGGCCTGGGCTTCAGGATCGATGACGTCGGCTTCAGTGCCAGGCGCACGCGGATGGCATCACCGTTGGAGATGCCGCCGAGGATGCCGCCGGCATGGTTGCTGACAAACCCGGATTTGCGGATGGCATCACCGAATTCGGAGCCGCGCGCCTCGACGCAGGCAAACCCATCGCCGATCTCCACCCCCTTGACCGCCTGAATCGATACCATGGCCTTGGCGATGTCGGCATCGAGCCTGTCAAATACCGGCTCACCCAGCCCCGCCGGCATGCCATGCGCCTCGACCGTCACGCCGGCGCCGATCGAATCGCCCTCCTTGCGCAGTCCGTCCAGAAATTCGGCCATGGCGCGGGCCGCCTCGGCATCCGGACAGAAAAACGGGTTGCGCCCGATCTCGTCGGCGTCGAACCGCTCGGGGACTATGCGCACAGGGCCGATCTGGTCCACCCAGCCGGTGATACGGATGCCGGATGCGGCCAGCAGCTTGCGGGCGATGGCCCCGGCGGCCACGCGCATGGCGGTTTCCCGCGCCGAGGAACGCCCGCCGCCGCGATAGTCGCGCAGCCCGTACTTCTCGAGATAGGTCAGATCGGCATGCCCGGGACGGAACTTGTCCCTGATCTCGCCATAATCCTTGCTGCGCTGGTCGGTGTTGCGGATCAGCAGGGCGATCGGGCAGCCCGTAGTGCGCCCCTCGAACACCCCCGACAGGATCTCCACCGCGTCCGCCTCCCGGCGCTGAGTCGTATACTTCGACTGGCCGGGACGTCGGCGATCCAGATCCGGCTGGATGTCCGTTTCCGCTAGCTCAAGGCCGGCCGGGCATCCCTCGACGATGGCGACCAGGGCCGGGCCATGCGACTCGCCGGCGGTGGCTACGCGGAAGATCTGGCCGAAACTGCTGCCTGACAATCCTACTCCTCGGCGCCCGGATCCCCGGCGCCGATGCTGAACCCGGCATCCACGTAGTGGATCTCGCCGGTGACGCCGGAGGCCCAGTCGGACAGCAGATAGGCGGCCGAGTTGCCTACCTCTTCCTGCATCACGTTGCGCTTCAGCATGGCACCGCGGGCACTCTTGGCCATCAGGCTGCGGAAATTGCCGACGCCGGAAGCGGCGAGCGTCTTGATCGGTCCGGCGGAGATGCCATTGACACGGATGCCGTCCGTCCCCAGATCCTGGGCCAGGTAACGCACCGAGGCCTCCAGCGCCGCCTTGGCCACGCCCATGACATTGTAGTTCGGTACGGCACGCACCGCCCCCAGATAGCTCATCGTCAGCAGCGAACCGCCCGGGTTCATCAGCTTCGCCGCCCGCTGGGCCACGGCGATGAAGGAATAGGCCGAGATGTCCAGGGCCATCTGGAAATCGTCCCGCGTGGTGTCCATGAAGCGCCCCTTCAGGGTATCCTTGTTGGCATAGGCGATCGAATGCACGACAAAATCGAGCTTGCCCCATTGGCGCTCGACCTTGGCGAAGAAATCATCCAGCTGGGCGTCATCCCCGACATCCAGCGGTTCGATCAAGGAGGCCCCGACAGACTGGGCCAACGGGCGCACGCGCTTTTCCAGGGCCTCCCCAAGATAATTGAATCCGAGCTCGGCACCTTCACGTTGTGCCGCCTGCGTCACGCCCCAGGCGATCGATTTGTCGTTCGCCACGCCCAGGATCAATCCTTTCTTGCCAGACAGAATGCCCAAGCCTCTCCTCCTTCGTACGCGGATAGCCGCAGGTTACCAGCGTGCTTTCGAAATCGCACGCAGATTGCGGCGCAATTCACGCCGCCGCCATGGCCGCGCCGCACCGAAGGCCTGTGACTCCCAGGCCTTGACGAAGGCCTGCCATTGCCCGACCGGGATGCCTGAGGGCGCCGGCACACTGCGCAAGGGTGCCGAGGGCGAACGTCGCCAACCGCGCTTCTTCAGCCATGCGTCCAGCAATGGCCATGCCCTGACCTTTCGAGATCGGCCGCGTCGGCGCAGATAACGCCGGCTCCAGGTCCCAACAGCCAGGATCAACAACGCCGCAAGTACAACCGGCACCTGCATGCGCAGCCAGTTCCAGATGGTGGATACCATACGACCACGGTCCGCCGACTCGAACTCCAGCACATAGCTGTACCAGCTCATCCTGACCGCCTCCCACACGGCATCGAGCGTCGGAAAACGCACTCCGCTCAGGCCCCAACGCGAGGGAGGCGTACCATCCTCGCGCTGCCAGCGCCCATGGATCCAGGCCTCGACCCAGCTGTGGGCATGCGACTGGCGGATCAGCAGGAAATGCCCCACATCATTCCACTCGCCACCGTAATAGCCATTGACCACCCGCGCCGGGATGCCGAGCGCACGGATGCCGAGCGCCAGAAGGGTGGCATACATCTCGCAATAACCGCGCTTCGTCTGCAGAAACGTTTGCATCGGATGGGCCGAATCGATGTGTACATGCAGATCGTAGGTCCAGCCACGCAGGGTGGAAACCAGCCGTCCCACCCGTTCGGCAGCGCTGCCGGTATTTCCCGCCACCTTCCTGGCCCAGCGGGCCACCGCCGGCGGCACCACCGAGGCATCCCGCTCGGCCGGGACCGGCGGCCGCATGTGGGGTGGACCCACATGGTTCCTGCCGATGGTCATCAGCAACCGCAGGCGGTGTGCAGGCGGCACATCAAATCGCAGGCTTCCCTGATTGTCGGCGACCATGGCCGCCGGAATCTTCATCAAGCCGTGCCAACCGTCCGGCAGCATCACCACGCCGTAATCGGTCGCTTCCCGGAACACGGCGATCTCGATGCCGCCGCCGGTGCGTGGGATATCGTCCCCGCCGTGCCAGTCGGCCACCACATTGGCAGGCAGTTGCCGCCATCCGTCACCGGTGAACAGGCCAAGCGCAATCCCCCGCCAGTACCGTCCCTGGATCATATGCCGAAAGCGGGCTGCATCCCGGGGGTGCACCGGCTCGACGCGCAGCACCACCGTTGGATCGAGGGAACGGCCAAAATCGGCCAGTTGCACCTGGTTCGAAAAACCGGATGTTTCCATCCGCGGCTGGGTGGAGCGCAATGCCGAATGGAAATCGAAGCGTGGCAGTACGATGAACAGCATGGCGCTGGCCGCCGCCATCGCCGCCGCCACGCGCATGTCGGCACCCCATCCGCCCAGAACCAGGGCCTCCCCGGCATGCTGCAGGCCGTACAGACGCTGTGAAGCACGCCATAGCAGCAACAGGAAGGCCAGCAGCGGCAGTGCATACAGCACGCTATCCGTCAGTACCGCCGCCGCCAGGATCAGGAATCCGGATACCAGGATGCGGTGCAGGTGATTGCGCGGCGTCGCCTCCTCGACGACCACGGCCAGGGCCAGAATCAGCAAGAAATCGGTCAGGGCCACCAGAAAGGCACGTCCGAGCATCAGTTCGATGCCGACCCACAGGAATCCCGTCCAGCCGATCAGGCTGGCCTGCAGCTCCCGCAGGGCCAGGCCCGGGCCACGCCACAAGCGCAGCAGACCGGCTGTCGTCACCAGTAGCCAGTAGAACGGGCTGACGAAATCGGACAGGGCCAGGGCCGCCACGCCGCAGAACAGCACGGCCAGGGTCAGCCGTTCGGCCTCCAGCAACGGGGCCGGCAATGCGGCGCTCGCATTCATGATGGACCGACCAATGACAGCAGCAGGCCACCCTGCCCGGCCGGTGGCTCCGCCTGGGCAGCGGCCTCGGCCAGCAGACGCCAGAGTCCGGGATCCTCGACGGTGCACTCCACGGCGCCGACGATGATGCGTCGCGGATCCGGATGCCCGGCCGGTGCCTGCAGCAGCCATGAAACGGCCTGGCCCAGCAGGTGGTCCAGAGCCAGTGGGGATGCCCCCTCGGGCAGGCGCATGTCCACCCGCAGCAACGGCGTCTCGAACGCATGCGCCGGGGAGCCAAAACGCTTGACCAGCCACTGCCTGGGATCGGCCGAGCCTGCCGGCAGCTTGCGCCAATGGATGCGCGATCGCAGATCCCCCGGCGTATAGGCGCGCAGATCCCGCCATTCGTCACCGGATGCCTCCGCCAGCTGCCGCGCCGCGGCATACCCCCCCTGCAGGGCCACCGGGGCCGGTGCCACCAGCCAGTCCCAGGCCTCGTCGCGCACCAAAGCCAGGCGCCACATCCCAAGCGGCGCGCTGGTCTGAAGCCTCAGATGACTGAGCCCCCGGGTACCACGCCGATCGGCCAGCAGGGCACCACTGAGCATGGCCGTACCCCTCTCCATCCTCAGGCCGAGGGAGATCGAATCATGGTCATCCCCCTCCCAGACGATGGTCACCATGGCCGGGAATGGATAGGAAACCGTTACGGCCTCGCGGATCGCATGGCCGACGCCGGCCAGCGTATGGTCCGGCATCAACGGGGAAATCGCCGGCAGTCGGCGCAGCAGACGCATGCCACTGAGCAGCCCTGCGGCACCGATGGCCATGAACATGGCAGCACACAGGTAGAGCAGGTTGTTGCCGGAATACACGGCAGCAGCCGCCACGCCGAGCAGCGTGGCCAAAAAAAGCGCCCCCGGCCTGGTCAGCCCCAACCGCCAGGCCCCGAGGTGCAGGTCGACCCGCACCACCAGGTCCATCAGGCGCAGTAGCCATGGCGGCAGGCGCAGATCGGACGGATCGTACGGCATCAGGTTCTCAAGCCGGCACGGGCACCTGCTCCATCACCGCCTGCAGCGCCTTGTCGGCATCGCCATCGGCCACCACGCGATGCGCCACCACCGGTAGCCACATGGCCTGCACATCGGCGGCGCTGACATAAGGCTGCCCGGCCAGCCAGGCCCGGGCCTTCGCCGCGGCCAGCAGATCCTGCGCTGCACGGGGGGAGACACCCTGGCGCAGCCATTGTCCATTGCGGCTGAACGCCAACAGCGTCAGCACGTAATCGAGCAGTGTCTCGGACACTGGCCTCGCCGCGACAAGCTTGCGGATGTGCATCAACTCGCCGATGGCGAATACCGGCTTCAGCCCGTCCAGTTGCACGCGTCCGGCCTGACCGAGCAGCACCCGCCGCTCGGCCTCGGCATCGGGATAGCCGAGCGTGATGCGCATAAAGAACCGGTCGAGCTGCGATTCGGGCAGAGGAAAGGTGCCGGCATACTCCAGCGGATTCTGGGTGGCGATGACGAAAAACGGATCGGGTAGCGGATGCGTATCCCGCTCGATGCTGACCGTTCCCTCGGCCATCGCCTCCAGCAGGGCCGACTGCGCCTTCGGCGTGGCTCGGTTGATCTCATCGGCAAGCACGATGTGGTGAAACACCGGCCCGGGGTGGAAGATAAAGCGACGCTGTTCCGGGTCATACATCTCCACGCCCGTGACATCGGCCGGCAACAGGTCGGCGGTGAACTGGATGCGCCCGAAATCGGTACCCAGGGATACGGCCAGGGCCTTGGCCAGCGTCGTCTTGCCGACTCCCGGCACATCCTCGATCAGGATATGGCCACCGCAGACCAGGGCCGCCAGCACCAGATCGATACGCTCCTCCTTGCCAGCCATGACGCCTTCCAGTTGCGTCTTCAGCCGCAGCAGTTGGCGGCGTTCCTCCTCGGCGGCCATCACGGCTGACATTCGATTCTCTCCATTTCCTCGTCGCTGAATCCGAAATAATGGCCGATCTCATGGACCAGCACGTGCCGGATGCAATCGTCGATACCCAGCCCGTAACGCGCGGCATAATCGATGATGGGGCGACGATAGAGGTAGATCACGTCCGGCGGATGCCCGCCATAGCTGCTGCCCCGCTCCGGCAACGGCCAGCCCGAATAAAGACCAAGCAGTTCGTCGGGCGCATCAAGATGCATCTGCTGCATCGTGTCACTGTCCGGATATTCCTCGGTGATCACCACCACATTCTCGATGGCATCGCGGAATTTTGACGGCAGGCCGGCAAAAATCTCCGAAGCACGCTGCTGGAAGGCGTTGTCATCCATGATCACAGCCTAGCATCGCCAAGCATTTCCGGGCATCCCTGCACTGCCCGTCGTATGCCGGGGTGTACTTCGGCCATCAACGCAGTGAATCCACGGCATCGCGAAAGCTCGCATAGCGCAGCTCGGGCAGCAGTTCACGGTGCAGCAGGGCATTGCTCACGCGCTTGCTGTCCCGGAAAAACGCCAGGGTGGCCGGTGACAGTTCACGCTCCGCCTGCACTGCGTCGAGGATCAGTGGTGCGGGAGCGCCCACCAGTTGCGCCAGTTCCAATACATAGTCGGCGTGCGGCAACGGCACATCGTCGCACAGGTTGACGATACGCCCGGGCCGTGGCCGCACCATTGCCGCCAACAGCGCCGCCACGATGTCGTCGACATGGATGCGGTTGGACCAGTGCGGCGTCTGCCAGCGCACGGTCCTGTATCGGCCTTGCTTGAGCTCGGCAATGATGTTGCGCCCCGGTCCGTAGATGCCGGCGATGCGGAACACCTCGGCCGGTAAGCCCGAGCCCAGCCAGGCCGCTTCCGCTTCAAGACGCCGGGTACCCCGCTCGCCGGTCGGATGGCACGGCCATGACTCGTCCACCCAGGCCCCATCCGCATCGCCATATACCCCGGTCGTCGACAAATAGCCTGCCCAGCGCACATGGGAGAACCGGGGGGCGATCGTGGTCATCCATTGACATTGCGGTGTCTGCAGACCATCGCCGTCTTTCGCCAGCGGAATCGAATCGAGTACGGCATCAACCTGATGCAGCAGCGCCTCAGGCAAATCGACGGGCGAGTCGGCGATCGCCGTTTCCAGGCCCAGGGCGCGCAACGCCGCGGCCCGTTCGGGGCTACGCGTGGTACCGGTGACCCTGATGCCCCCCTCCAGGGCCGCCATGGCCAGGCGCTCGCCGACATAACCGCAACCGAGGATCAGCAGGTGCCGGATATCATGCATGCGTCTAGGCTAGCCGATTCACGGCCTACGGCACCAGCACTGCCGCGCCCTGGCACCTTATTCGTCGGAGAACCAGATATCGCCGTACCATGCCGTGGCCGCAAGCCCCGTATTGTCGGTGTCGGTCATGATCGCCACGGCATCCACATCGCCGGGCTCGGCCCCGAACAGCCGGCGGTAATCGGCGCGCACGTCGCGGCGTTCGTTCACCCAGCGGCCGAGCTTGGCCGCACCGGATTCCACCGCCACCATGCGTACATGGTCGGTAAAGGCATTGGGCCAGACGCTGCCGACCGGCTGGTCGCTCGACCACACGTAATCGATGGCCCGCGTGCGCCAGAAGAACAGGCCGCCCGAAAACACCACATAGACGCGCGCGGGGTAGTCATCGCCCCGGCGCGTCCGTTCATCGGCATGGGCCAGCACGTTGCCCACCTTCCATGACCAGTGCAGATACGGTGTGCGGGCCAGATCGATGTGCACCTGACGGTAAAGCCCCGAGGCACTGGCATGGCTGACGGCACGCAGCACACGCTGCCCATGGTCGTTCACCAGGCTGTAATGGGTGACGCCCGCGAAGCGTTTCGGCCGCCAGCCGTGCAGGTCGTTCTGCGAGAAGCGGCCGATGAAGACGCGCACCGCCCCTGCATCCGACCACGCCGCTGTCCCGGCCAGGGCAACCAGCAGCACGGCCAACAGCACTGTCCCGTTCCGGCCGCGCATCACGGTCCGGCCGGCGCGAACAGCGACTGGATCAGGTACGGATCATCGAAGTGGCGTCGTCCGACGAAGGCCGTATCGTGCCTCCCCCACTGGCGCATGGCACCGGGCGAGCGCACCCCCATCGGCCACAGCAGGAACCGCTCGGGCCGCTCGGAGCCGGGCACGATGCCGTGCGCCCCGAACATGCTGCGGTACCCCCGCCCGTCCGGCAGCGAGCGCAACGCGCCGTAGTCCCGCCAGGCCATGGGAAGGGCCGGCGATGGATGGCCGGCATGATAGATGCGCTGGATCTCATGCGTCTGGTGGGCGATGCGCAGCACCAGCGGCTGCCCCGGCGGGGCGGGCTGCGGCACCAGCGGGGGCTCGGAATACGGACCGTACCGCCCGCCCTTCAGGCGCAGGTGCCGGGTCGGGAAGAATTCGTGGTAGCAGCCGCAGTTGTGAATGGCGTCATACAGCCACGGCTCGCCGTCCGGGCCCAACGTCACCCGCCAGTCGATGCCGTCGAAGCGGCCGCCGTAGATGTCGTGACTGTCCCGGGCCGGAAACCAGACGATGTAATTCAGCTGCAGCAGCACATGGCCGTGGAAGCGCGTGTATGAGAGCTTGCGGAACACTACCGGCCGCTTCGTATCCACGGACAACCGCCCGTCGCGCCATACGGGCGTACCGATGCGGTCGTCGGCATTGGCCACGTCGACCTCCCATACCGGCGCAAAGGTGGTGAACAACTGATCGAGCGCTGCAGCCCCCGGACGGGGGATGCCGAGCGCATCGACGTGGCGCTGCAAGATGGCATGCACCCCGGCCCGGTCCAGCCGCCCGCCCGTGATGGCCGGTGCCCAGCGCACCAGCGTTCCCGCCACCGGCAATCTGGCCAGCGGTATGGCAAATGTACGGCGCACCTCTGCATGCCAGCGCCGGACCCCGGCGGATACGAACAGGGCCGTGAGCGGATACAGGCCGACGACGCGCTGCCAGGTGGCATAGCCATCCGGTACCCGTGCCCGACGGCGCAGCCTGGCCCGTTGCTCAGGGCGGGCCAGCTCGGTGTGCAACAGCTGCTGGCGGCAGCGATCCAGCCTGGCGCCGACACCGGCTCCGAGACGCGCTGCAAAGGCTACAGGCAGGTTGCGCAACTCGAAGCGGCGCGCCTTTTTATCCAGATTCGCCAATTGCCGGACCCAGTCCGAGAAGCGTCCGTCACCCCCCACCTGGTCGCGAAAGGAGGCATAAAAACGGTCGATGCGCAGATAGGGGAACCCGGCAACCGCATACGGGCCGTGGTCACGCACCCCGGCATCCGCGACCACCCGGTCGACATCACGGAACAGCTGGCGGCATGAAGCATGGCCTGCCTGACGAACCGGTGGCGGCGCGACGGTGGCGCAACCGGAAAGCAGCAGACCGGCCGACAGCAGCGCGCCCTGCAGCGCCCTTCGTCCGCCGATGCCGAACCTTCGCCGCATCGATGCGACTCCCGCCGTGAGAAGCATGTCCTCTAATATAGCCCAACGGCAGCGACGGGCTGTCGCCCGCTTGCCATTGACGACAGCGGCCCGCCGGCACCACAATGAGGTATGCCGTTTGACCTTGCCGTCATCGACCTGGACAACACGCTGTACCGCGCCAGCTCCGGGGTGTTCTCGCGCATGGATGCGCGCATGAACCGCTTCATCATCCAGCACCTGTCGGTGGATGAGAACGAGGCCAATCGCCTGCGACGGATATACTGGGATCGTTACGGCACCACGCTGCGTGGCCTGATGCTGCACCATGGCATCGATCCGGAGGCTTTCCTGCACGAGGTGCACGACATCGGCGTGGATACGCTGCTTGCCGCCGACCGAGAGCTTGATACGGCGCTTAAGATGATGCCCGGGCGCAAGGTGATCCACACCAATGGCACCCGTGAGCATGCCGAGCGCGTGCTCGCGGCACTCGACATCCGCCACCATTTCCATGCCATCTACGATATCCGCTTCAACGGTTATCGTCCCAAGCCCTGCCATGAAACCCTGGCCATGCTGCTCGAGGCTGAACATACGCCGCCGGCGCGGGCGATCGTCATCGACGATATGGCCGACAACCTGGCCGCCGCCGCCCGCCTGGGTGCGCATACGGCCTGGATCAGCGACGGCGAATCAAGCCGGTGGCATTTCTGCTCGGCCACGGTGGCGCAACTGGCACGCCGCCTCAAGACTCCTTTGCCGCAGCAGGCCTGAACAGCAACACCAGGGCCCATACGAGCGCCCCCAGCATCACCACTGTGCCCAGGCCCTTGGCGATGGCCGCGAAACGGTGGTCATCGGTCAACAAACCCGTCTCGCTCAGGATGAAATTCCAGTCGTGGAAACCGTACGGCGAGGTATCGCCGAAATTACCGCCGAGGAGCGGCAGCGACATGCTGCGGGCGTCATTGATATACGGGGCGATATCGAGGAAGTTCTCGCCGAACCACCAGACGCAGACCGCTGCCCCGAAGGCATCACGTGTCCTGAACAGCAGCACGCAGAAGCAGACCACCGGCATCAGCAGCTGGCCGAGACTGCCGCCGAGCGAAGTGATGACCGCCGGAAACGGCCGGAACAGGATATGACCGAACTCGTGGAACGGCAGGTTGACCAGATGCAGAAAGCTTTCGCCTGCCGCGTTCGCAGCGATCGGCGCGGTGATAAAGACGAAGCTCCAATAACCGAGCAGGAGCAGCAACAGCCCCCTGCCGATCAGCGTGAACGGATTCGATACCAGCACGGGCACGAAACCGTCGCCGTCGCTACTGGTTCATCCTTTCGAAGAACTCTGCGTTGTTCTTGGTCTTGGACAGCTTGTCGAGCAGGAATTCCATGGCATCGACGGTGCCCATCGGCGACAGGATCTTGCGCAGGATCCAGATTTTCTGCAGATCGTCGCGCGGCACCAGCAATTCCTCCTTGCGGGTGCCGGAAGGGGCGAGATCGATGGCCGGGAACACGCGCTTGTCGACCAGCTTGCGCTCCAGCTTGATCTCCATGTTACCCGTGCCCTTGAACTCCTCGAAGATCACCTCGTCCATTTTGCTACCGGTATCGACGAGCGCGGTGGCGATGATGGTCAGGCTGCCTCCGCCCTCGATGTTGCGCGCCGCCCCGAAGAAACGCTTCGGCCGATGCAGGGCGTTGGAATCCACACCGCCGGACAGGATCTTGCCGGAGGACGGCACCACCGTGTTGTAGGCGCGCGCCAGGCGCGTGATCGAGTCGAGCAGGATCACGACATCCTTGCCGTGTTCGACCATGCGCTTGGCCTTCTCGATGACCATCTCGGACACCTGCACGTGGCGCTGGGCCGGCTCGTCGAAGGTGGAGGACACGACCTCGCCCTTGACCGAGCGCTTCATGTCGGTGACCTCCTCCGGGCGTTCATCGATCAACAGCACGATCAGGGCGACCTCCGGATGGTTGCGTTCGATCGAATGCGCGATCGATTGCATCATCATGGTCTTGCCGGTTCTGGGCGGCGCCACCAGCAGCCCGCGCTGGCCTTTGCCGATCGGCGAGATCAGGTCGATGACGCGACCGGTCATGTCCTTATAGGTCGGGTCGTCGACCTCCATGGTCAGGCCTTCGTCCGGGTACAGCGGTGTCAGATTGTCGAACAGCACCTTGGTACGGGCAACCTGTGGTTCCTCACCGTTGGTCAAATCGACGGTCTTCAACGCGAAATAGCGCTCACCCTTGCGCGGCATGCGGATCTCGCCGGCCACCGTATCACCCTTGCGCAGCCAGTAGCGGCGCAGCTGGTTGTGCGAGACATAGATGTCATCCGGGCCGGACAGGTAGTTGGCCTCCACCGAACGCAGGAAGCCGTAGCCGTCGGGCAGGATCTCCAGCACGCCCTCGCTGTACAGGGTACCGCCGCGCTGGGCGTGCGCCTTGAGGATGGCGAACACCTGCTCCTGCTTGCGCATGCCGGCGGCGTTATCGATGCCGAGCGAATCAGCCTTGGCCAGCAGCTCGGTGGGGGTCATGGCGTTGACCTCTTGCAGATGCAGGGTGACGCCGGCCAGTTCGTTGGAGATGTATTCCTCGTCACCGGATTCCTGCGTCCGGTGCTTGCTGTTCGGCTTCTCGCCATTGTTGAAGCGATGGCGGCCGCGGCCGCCACGGCGCTCCTCGCCGCGCGGCGCTTCCTCGTCGCCGTCGTGGCCCTGAGCTGGCTGCCGATCCTCACTGCCCTCGGCCTGTACCGCTTCCGTTTCCCGGGCCGGTGTCGCCGGATGCTCCATCACTTCGGACTTACGCCGACGCCCGCGCCGCTTGGGCGTTTTCTGCGACTCGGTGCCAGCACTGGCACCCGGCGCGCTTTCCATATCTGCAACTTGTTCAGAACTCATGTGGTCTCCCCAGGGATTACGCTATTGCAAGCGTGAAGGACGGATGCACGCGCCGAACCATGCGTATGATCTCAGGCTGATGCTCGGGATGTGCGATTGAAAAAGGTTGTTCCCGCCAGCGGCGGTTACCATGCATTGCTAGCATAGGCCTGGCCCGGATGTCAACGCATGCCGCCCGCTCTCTCCAGCAACTCACCGTGCAGTGCATCCACCTGCCGGCGCAAATCGTCCATTCCACGATCGTTACGCACGATGCGGTCCGCCAGTCGCTGGCGCTCGTCATCATCGCACTGGCGGGCCACGATGCGCTCGAATTCGCGACGGTTGTGCTTTTTACGTTGCAACACGCGCCGGCGCCTCTCCGCCATCTGTGCCAGCACCGCGACGATGAAATCCACCCGATGCGCCCCGCCGGACTCGATCAGCACCGAGGCCTCGATCACCACATACGGCGCCTGCTGGCATGCCACCCATGCCTGGGCCTCCTGCCAGATATGCGGATGCACGATCATCCCCAGCCGGCGGGCCCCCTGATCGGTGGCCAGGGCAATGCTGCCGATCGCCTTGCGATCCGGACTGCCGTCACGCTGCAACACCGTCGGGCCGAAGGCCTGTTTCAGCTCACTACGGATATCCTCATGCGTCATCAATACCGCGTGGCCGACCATATCCAGATCCAGCACAGGCACGCCATGGACGGCGAACATGCCGGCTACCGTACTCTTTCCACTGCCGATGCCGCCGGTCAGGCCCACCACCCACGGCCGTCCCACTCAGCCTCCCACCATGCCGAGATACCAGCGCATGCTATCCCCCCACAGCAGCCAGACGATGCCCGCCGCCGCCAGGAACGGGCCGTACGGCACGGCAGCGCGCATCCCCCGGCGGCTCAGCCACAGATAGAAGCTGCCGACGACAGCTCCGCTCAGTGAGGATACGAACACGATAAACGGCAGTGCCTGCCAGCCGAAGAATGCCCCCAGCATGGCCAATAGCTTGAAATCGCCATAACCCATGCCCTCTCGCTTGGTCACCAGCAGGAACAGCCTGGCCACCAGCCAGAACACGCCGTATCCCGCCACAGCCCCGATCAGGCTGGACACCGGATCGCCGACCCAGAAGCTGAACGCCAGGCCAATGGCGATACCGGGCAGGGTCAGCGCATCCGGCAACAGCCCCGTCTCAAGATCGATCAGCGTCAGCATCCACAGCACGGTGACCAGCACCAGCGCCATCAGCAACGCCGGCGTTGGCCCGAAATGCCAGGTAAGCCCCGCCCAACTGATGCCCATCAGGCCCTCGAGCAGCGGATAGCGCCATGCGATATGCGTACCACAATGCCGGCAGCGGCCGCGCAGCAGCAGGTAGGAAAGCAGCGGCACATTGTCGTACCAGGCGATGGCGTGACCGCAGGCGGGGCAATGGCTGCCCGGAAATGAGATCGATTCGTGGCGGGGAATGCGATGGACGCAGACGTTGGCAAAGCTGCCGAACAGCAGGCCGAAAATCCCGGCCATGGTGACCAGCAGGATCATTCTCCGTCCATATCCTTGAACCCGAGCTTGTCCAAGCGGTAACGCATGGAACGAAAGCTGATGCCGAGCAGATCGGCGGCGCGGGTTGCATTGCCGCCGGAGGCATCGAGCGCCTGGCTGATCAGTATCCGCTCGATATCGGCCAGGAAGTCGTCAAGGCCGGCACCCCTTTTCTGCAACACCTCCAGCGAAACCATGTCCGCCGGCGAGCCCGCCCCGGGCTGGTAGATGTCCTCCAGCAGGGATACGTTCAGTTCTCCGTCCCCGTCGGCCATGGCCAGCAAACGCTGGATCACGTTTTCCAGTTCGCGCACGTTGCCCATGAACGGCATGGTTGTCATGCGTTGCAGGCATTCGGGAGTCATCGACACTTTCTCGTCACCCCATTTGGCCAGCATGCGCTCAACCAGTACGGGAATATCCTCCCTTCTCGCTCTCAGCGGTGGCATATGCACGGGCACCACATGAAGCCGGTAATACAGATCCTCACGGAAGTTTCCGAGGCTAACCTCTTCGGCCAGATCCCGGTTGGTCGCCGCCACCACCCGCACATCCACGGGCACCTCCCGGTCGCTGCCGACAGGGCGGACCTTCATGTCCTGCAGCACGCGCAGAAGCTTGACCTGGATGGAGATCGGCATCTCGCCGATCTCGTCAAGGAACAGCGTCCCCCCCTGTGCCGACTCGATCATGCCCTGGCGGTCGGCGGTGGCGCCGGTAAAGGATCCGCGCTTGTGCCCGAACAGTTCCGACTCGAACAATTCGGACGGGATGGCCCCGCAATGCACCGGCACGAACGGACCGCTGGCCCGGGCCGAATGCTGGTGCAGATAATGCGCCGCCAACTCCTTGCCCGTGCCGGATTCCCCGGTGATCAACACTGTGAAATCGCGCTGACCGGCGCGGCGCAGGCGTTCGCGCACCCGTTGCATGGCCGGAGAAATGCCGCTCAGCACCTCGTCCATTCCACTCTCATCCGCGACATGGTTGCTCGCGCCCGACCCGGCATCGAGGGCGCGTTCCACGGCCTGGGCGAGTTCCTCGGACGATACCGGCTTGGTCAGATAATCGAAGGCGCCTTCCTTCATCGCCTCCACCGCCGTCTGCGCACTGGCATAGGCGGTCAGCAGGATGATCGGCGTGTCCGGGCACAAGCGGGCACCCATGCGCACCACATCCAGCCCTTCGTTGCGGCCCTCCATCCGCAAATCGGTCAACACCACGTCGAAACGCCCCTGTTTCAGGGCGACCTCGGCCTCGGCTGCGTTGGCGCAGGCAGCGACCCCGTGCCCGTGCCCCTCCAGGATCAGCGCCAGCACCTGCCGGGCATTGGCCTCGTCTTCCACCACCAGCACCTCAGCCATGCCTATTCCCTCCTCTATGCTGCTCCGGACGGATGTCCCCGCTGACGCGGAACCGCGTACCATCGGGACCGCTGTCCACGTCGACCGTCCAGCCGTTGGCCCGGCAGACCTGCCAGACCGTGGCCAGCCCCAGGCCCGTGCCACCGGGCCGTCCGCGCGCAAAGGGTTCGAACAGACGCTGGCGCACGGCCTCATCGACGCCGCTTCCACGATCCGACACCGTAAGCAACCATCGCTCCGGGTGTTCGCTGCCGCGCTTCAGATCCACCTGCACCGTTCCCGGCTCGGAACTGGCCTCCAGAGCATTGCGCAACAGATTGTCCAGGACAAGGCGGAAATGCCCCGGGTCCAGCGCGAGCTCTTTTATATCCGTTTGCCAGTGCACGCCCTGGCGACCATCGATATCCACCTGCAGCACTGCGGTTTCCAGCAGATCGGACGGGCGCACCTGCTCCGGTGCCGGCTTCAGCGGAGTCGTATAGGTCAGCATATCGGTCACCAGTCGGTTCAGGCGTCGGATTTCGTCACCGATGATCCCCTTCAGGTTTTCGTTTTGTTTTTTCTGCGCGGTCAGAAGCTCCACCGCCTGACCGATGGTCTGCAGCGGATTGCGCAGTTCGTGCGCCAGCATGGCGGACATCTGGCCGAGTGCCGCCAGTTTCTCCTGCTCATTCAGGCGACGCTCCAGCGTCCGGCGTTCACTGAGATCGACCAGGGTGATCAGCCAGGAGCGTTCCGCATCATCACTGGGCAGTGGGGCGATGGTCACCAGACACACCTGCCCCCCCCTGTTCCATTCGAACTGGAACATGTCGCGCCTGGACTGATGGAAAAAGGCCCGAAGCCCCGGCTGACCGGAAAAGATGTCCATCGCTGCCCGTCCCACCAGGGGTTGGCTTGCCCCCATGATGCGCTGGGCTGCCGGATTGCTGTCATGGACCTGCAGATCCCCGCCCAGCACGAGCATCCCTTCACGCATCGTCGACATGGCTTGGGCATGCAGATCCTGCAGACTTTGGTGCCGGAGTTCGACCGCCTGCCCCTTGGCCCGCAATTCGGCCTGGCGGCGGGCCAGGGCAGCCATGGCACCGCCCACGAGCAGGAAGGCCGAGGTCTGCAGCAGGATATGCAGGGTATCGGCCACGCTGGGCTGCCAAAGACTCCACATCCCGAAGCTGTAAGCGGCAAGCAGGTACACCACGCAGCCGACGATGCTGAACACCAGCACCAGCATGACGTCGACATACATGCCGGCGGCGATGATGATCAGGCCGATCAGGAAGGAAAACGGGCTCTGGATACCGGCCGTGGCAAAAATCAGGCCCCCGACCAAGAGCAGGTCCGGTCCCAGTTGGCTGACCACGCGCACCGTGAGGTCCCGGGAAACCCGCAACATCAGGGCCTGCAGCATCAGCAAAAGGACGCCTAGAACGGCGAGGAAAACCAGCACCTGGTGCTGGAATGCCAATGCGGAACCGATATAAAAGGCGACGACGATCGATGAGACCGCCAGCAGAACCACCAACCGGGACAGATACAGCCCAACCCCGCCGGCGGCAGGTTGCTTCACCAGATCCGCGACATCACCCATAAAAACCGAATGCGTCGTGTTAACTGCCGCTGACCACCGCAGCCATCTGGAAGATCGGCAGATACATGGAGATGACCAAGCCTCCGATCACCACGCCGAGAAAGGCCATGATGAACGGCTCCATCAGGGAGGTCATGCTGTCCACCGCCGTATCCACCTCCTCCTCGTAGAAATCCGCGATCTTGCCCAGCATGGTCTCGAGCGTACCGGTCTGCTCGCCGATCGAAATCATCTGGGTCACCATCACCGGGAACACCTTGCTGGTCGCCAGCGGCGCCGTCAGGGTCTGGCCCTGGCTGATGGATTCCTTGGACTCGCGGATCACACCCTCGATCACCACGTTACCCGAGGTCTCCGCCACCGTGTCGAGCGCGTCCAGAATCGGCACGCCGGCCGCCACCAGGGTCGAGAAGGTGCGGCAGAAGCGGGCGACCGCGCCCTTGCGCAGCACATCGCCCAGCACCGGAATGTTCAGCAACAGCTTGTCGAACTGGTAGTGCCCCTGCGGCGTCTTGTAGATGTAGCGGATGGCGAACACCAGGATGATGGGGCCGAACAACACCAGATACCAGTACTTGACGAAGGCATTGGAGATGGCAATGGTGATCTGCGTCGGCACCGGCAGCGCAGCACCCATGCTGGAGAACATATCGGAGAACACGGGGATCACGAAAATCATCAGGATGGCCGTGACGATGAAGGCGACGGTGATGATCGAGATCGGATAGACCATCGCCGACTTGATCTTTCCCCTCAGGGCCATGGCCTTTTCCTTGTAGCTGCACAGGCGCAACAGGATCGTGTCCAGGATACCGCCCTGCTCGCCGGCCTCGACCAGGGAGCAGGTCAGGCGATCGAACTCCCTGGGAAACTTGCGCATGCTCTCGCCCAGCGGGTTGCCGCTTTCGAGCTCATGGCGTACGTCCTTCAGCAGCTTGATCATCGCCTTCTTTTCCGAACCGTTCTCAGCCAGTTCGAAGCACTGCACCAGCGGTAGACCGGCATTGATCATCGTCGACAACTGACGGAAGAAGACCGTGATGTCCTTCTCCTTCACCTTCTCCGGAAAAATGACGATCTCGGTCGGTTTCTTCTTGACCTTGATGTCGATGAATCCCTGACGGCGAAGTGTGGCGTTCGCCACGTCCCTGTTCGCGACCTCCAGCTCGCCACTGCGTTCCTGCCCCGATCGGGTCTTTGCGTGCCATAGATATATTGCCATCAGTCTGCCACCGTTACCCTAAGGCATTCTTCCAGGGAAATATCGCCGCTCTTCACCTTCGCCAGGGCCGTCATGCGCAGGGTGCGCACCCCCTTGGCCACGGCGATGGCATTGAGTTCGTCGGTATTCTTGCCAGCGTAGACAGCCTGGCGAATCTCTTCAAACACCGGCATCACCTGGTAGATACCGACACGGCCCTTGTAGCCGGTACCGTTGCAGATGCCGCAGCCCTTGCCCTGCATGACCTTGAACGATCCGACCTCCTCTTTCGGCACGCCGGCATCGATCAGGGCCTGGGGCGGCACCTCGATCGGCTGCGAGCACTCCTTGCAGTTCCGGCGCGCCAGGCGCTGGGCGGTCACCAGGTTCACGGCCGAACCGACCAGAAACGACTCGATGCCCATGTTGGTCAGGCGCACCATGGTCGATGGCGCGTCGTTGGTATGCAGCGTGGCCAGCACCAGATGGCCGGTCAATGCCGCCTTGATACCGATCGCCGCCGTATCGTGGTCGCGGATTTCGCCGATCAGGATGATATCGGGATCCTGGCGCAGGAAGGAGCGCAGGGCCGCCGGAAAATCGAGACCGATATCCGGCCGTACGTTGACCTGGTTGATGCCCATGAAATTGAACTCGACCGGATCCTCGGCCGTGGAGATATTGACGCCGGGCTGGTTGAGCTCGGACACCGCCGAGTACAGGCTGACGGTCTTGCCGGAGCCGGTCGGGCCGGTCACAAGCACCATGCCGTAGGGCTGGTGGATGGCATGCTTGAACCAGGCCAGCTCCTGCGCGTCGTAGCCGAGCTTGGTCATGTCCAGCATCAGGTTGGAGGGATCGAGCAGGCGCATGACCACCTTCTCGCCGAACAGCGTCGGCAGCACCGACACGCGGAAATCCACGGTCTTGGCCTTGGACAGGCGCAGCTTGATACGTCCGTCCTGGGGCAAACGCCGCTCCGAGATGTCCAGGCGGGACAGGATCTTCAGACGCGAAACGATTGATTCCTTCATCTTCGACGGTGGCCGCATGATCTCGTGCAACACACCGTCGATGCGGTAGCGCACGCGCATCACCTTTTCATAAGGCTCCAGATGGATATCGGACGCCCCGCGCTTGATCGCATCGAGCAGGATCAGGTTCACCAGCTTGACGATGGGGGCCGCCTCGGTCTCCGCCGTCAGCATATGCTCGTCGACCTCGTCCTCGGCGGTTTCCACCACCTGCATGTCGTTGGCACCCAGGTCCTGCATCACCTCCTCGAGGTGTTCCTCGGCATCGGACAGGGAATCGAGCTTCTTCTGCAGCTGGCTTTCCCGGGCGATCACCACGTCGACCTGGCAGCCGCTGATGAAGGCGATCTCGTCCAGGCTGTTGATGTCGTAGGGATCCGCTACCGCCAGCGTCAGCACATTGCCCTTGCGCTGCACCGGCAGCACCACGTTCTTGCGCAACACCTCGATGGATATCTTGGCCAGATCCTTCGGCACCTGGATGGCGTCCAGATTGATCAGCGGGCGCCCGAACGCCTTGGCAATGACCCCTGCAAGCTCCTCCTCGCTGAAGATGTTCATCTTCACCAGCTCGGTGGTCAGGGAATCGCCCTGCAGCGTCATCTCGCGCTTCACCGCTTCCAGCTGGTCGGGCGTGATACGCTGCAGACGCACCAGCATGTCCCCGAGGCGCGTCTGTTTCATGCCTGCCCCCAGCCCGTTACCGGTGCCGCTTCCCGGCCCAGCCTGCGCTCCAGCCAGCGCAGCGTGGCCAGGCGATCCGGATGCTTGCCCGGATGCCAGAAGGCGAAGGATTCGGCACCCTGCGCCACCAGCATGGGTAAGCCGTCCACCGCCTGCCGCCCCGCCTGCGCGGCGGCGGTGCTGAATGCGGTCGGGCCGTGCGGCGCGTATACGGTATCGATGGCGACCCCGTCGCCCGCCAGCGTAAAGGGGAACGGCCCTGACTGCGCGTCCATGCCGATGCTGGTGGTATTGATGGCCACGTGGCTGGCGGATGCCGCCGCAGCCACCGCATCCTGGTCCCAGGCCACCGGCTGGAGATGCGTGGCAGGGTAGCGCCGGCGCGCATGCGCCAGAAACTCGGTCAGGCGCTGCTGACCCCGGTTGCACACATGGACGACGGAGGTGCCGAGCTGGGCGAGGGCATGCAGTACAGCCCGGGCGGTACCGCCGGCACCGAACAACAACACCTCGCTACCCCTGACATCGGCACCCAGGGCCTGCAGCACGCCGGCAAACCCACGCCAGTCGGTGTTGGTCGCTTCCCAGGTCCCGTCGCTGCCGCGCCGCACGGTATTGACCGCGCCGATCGCCTCGGCATCCGCGTCCCTGCGTACCCATTCGCATACAGACTCTTTATGCGGTACCGTCACGTTGAACCCCTCCACCCCGATTGCCATCAGTCCGGCCAGCGCCTCGCGCACCTTGCCGGGCGTCACGGCGAACGGCACATAGACACCATCGACTGCAAACTGACGGAAAAACTCGGCCTGAAAGGTGGGTGACAACGAATGCTCGACCGGGAATCCCATGATACCGTACACCTTTGTTTTGCCGCTGATTTCCACGTCTTCCCTAGCGTAGGAGCTCGTAGAATCGCTGTCAAAATAAACGTGGGCACTCATTCGACCGTCACCGACTTGGCCAGATTGCGCGGCTGATCCACATCCGTGCCCTTGTTCCTGGCCACATCGTAGGCAATCAGCTGCAACGGCACGGCCACCAGCAGGGGCGTGGTGAAGTAATCCCCCTCAGCAACCGTGATCACGCCGCTGGTGTTCACCGGCCATTCGCTCTCGGGAAGATCGGTGATCAGCACGATCCTTGCCCCCCTGGCCTGCACCTCCTTGAGGTTCGACAGCACCTTCTCCAGATGGTATTGGCGCGGTGCAATCACCACCACCGGCAGGTTCGCATCGATCAGGGCGATCGGCCCATGCTTCATCTCGCCGGCTGCATAGCCCTCGGCATGCAGGTAGGAAATCTCCTTCAGCTTCAATGCCCCTTCCAGCGCCAACGGGTAACAGGGCCCGCGGCCGAGGAACAGGGCGCCCACCGCCCCATGGAAAAACTCGGCCACCGCCTCCACCCGCGCCTTGCCCTCGGCCAGGAAATCACGCATGGCCACGACGGCCCCGCGCAGCTTCTCCAGATGTTCCTCAAGCTCCCGGGATTTCATCGCCCCCGCCCGGCTGGCCATCAGTAGCGTGAACAGCGCCAGGGCCAACAGCTGGGCGGTGTACGCCTTGGTCGAGGCCACGCCGATCTCAGGGCCGGCATGCAGCTGGATCATCGCGTCGGATTCGCGCGCCAGCGACGCATGCGGCACATTGCAGAAGGCCAGCGCCAGATTGTCCGGCGTCTTTGCCTTGAACAGGCGCAGGGCCTCCAGCGTGTCGGCGGTCTCGCCCGACTGTGACAGGGTCACCAGCCAGGTGTTCTTGCCGATCACCGGATCGCGATAGCGGTATTCCGAGGCCACATCGACCTCGACCGGAATCTTCAGGTAGCGCTCCAGCCAGTAGCGGGCGGTCAGCGCCGCATGGTAGGACGTGCCGCATGCCACCATGACCATGCGCTCCGGCAGCGGCGCCGCATGCAGCTGCGCGGCCTCGGGAAAATGGATGCCCGAGCCACGCACGTACGCCTCGAGCATGCCGGCCAGCACCTCCGGCTGCTCGTGGATCTCCTTCTCCATGTAATGCGCGAATCCGCCCTTGTCGCCCTCCGCCTGGATATCCGGCATCGGCCGCCATTCCAGTGCCACGGCCTCTCCGTCCGCACCGTAGACGTGGCATTGTTCAAGCCCGGCCACGCCCCATTCCCCGTCCTGCAGGTACGCGATCTCATCGGCCATGCCCGCCACCGCCATGGCGTCCGAGGCCGCGAGCACCCTACCGCGCCCGCGCGCCAACAGCAGGGGACTGCCCCTGCGGGCGAACCACAGCCGATCCGGTGCATCGCGCATCAGCGTCACCAGCGCATAGGCCCCCTGCAGGCGCTCCAGCATCCGCCCCCAGGCCGCCAACGGGTCCGCTGTCTCTCTGAGCAGCGAGCCCAGCAATACCGGTACCACCTCGGTGTCGGTATCCGAGACAAAGCCTTCGCCGTGCAGGGTCAGCTCATGCTTCAGCGCCTCGTAATTCTCGATGATGCCGTTGTGCACGGTGGCCACCGAGTCGGTACGGTGGGGGTGCGCATTGGTCTCGTTGGGAACCCCGTGCGTCGCCCAGCGGGTGTGGCCGATACCGATGCGGCCCGGCAGCGGATGGGCATCCACCGCCCGCCTCAGCTTATCCAGTTTGCCGGCCCGCTTCTCGCATCGGAAATCGCCGTCCGCCAGGGTGCAGATGCCGGCGCTGTCGTAGCCGCGGTATTCCATGCGCTGCAGTGCCGTCAGCAGCAGATCCTGCACCGACCGGGAGGCCAGCGCCCCGATGATGCCGCACATGCGTCAGCCCGGTTTTTTCGCCGGCCGCTGCCAGCCCGGCACATGCCGCTGGTCCGGGCGCGCTGACAACGTCAGGCCGCCGGGCGCCACATTGCGGGTGATGATGCTGCCGGCCCCGATCGTGGCCCCGTCGGCCACCTCGACCGGCGCGACCAGCTTGGTGTCGGAGCCGACGAACACATGATCGCCGATGGTGGTCGGATGCTTGTTGGCGCCATCGTAGTTGCAGGTGATGGTACCGGCACCGATATTGCAATCCTCGCCCATCGTCGTATCGCCGACGTAACTGAGGTGATTGATCTTGCTGTCACGGCCGATCACCGACTTCTTGATCTCAACGAAATTGCCAATATGCACATGCTCATCGAGCTTGGCCTCGGGGCGCAGGCGCGCGAACGGCCCGACCCTGGAGCCGGCGCCGACGCTGGCCTGCTGAATGTGGGAGAAGGCATACACGGTGGTGCCGTCATCCAGCCAGGCATCCTGCAGCACCGCATAGGGGCCCAGCTCGCAATCGTCGCCGATGTGCGTGGAGCCCAGCAGCTGCGTGCCGGCGTGGATCACGGTATCGGCGCCGATCAGCACATTGGCCTCGATGCGCACGGTCGTCGGCTGTTCGATGGTCACGCCGTTCAATTGCCAGTCGCGGATGATCCGCTGCTGCATGATCGCCTCGACCTCGGCCAGCTGCTCGCGGTTGTTCACGCCCAGCATCTCCGATTCATCCTCCATGCAGATCGAATCGACCTTCATGCCGTTGGCGAGGGCGATGGGCACGATGTCCGGCAGGTAATACTCACCCTGGGCATTGCGGTTCTCGATCTGGTGCAGCAGCTTGAACAGCACATCGTGGCGCACGCAGTAGATGCCGCTGCTGACCTCACTGAGCCGGCGCTGCGCGTCACTGGCATCCTTCTCCTCGATGATGGCCGTCAACTCGCCGGCGGCATCGCGGATGATGCGCCCATAGCCATGGACATCGGCCGGCTTCGCCGTCAACACCGTCACCTGCGCCTCACCATCGGTATGGGCCTGCAGCAGGCTCAGCAATGTTTCGCTGGTAAGCAGCGGCGTGTCGCCGCAGACGATCATCACGTCACGCACGTTCTTAATCACCTGTTCGACCTGCTTGACGGCGTGGCCGGTACCGAGCTGTTTGTCCTGGATCACCCATTCCAGGTTCGCCGGCTGGCCGATGTGCGCCTGCACCGCATCGCTGCCGTGTCCGGTGACCACGGCAATGCCGTGGGGGCCAAGTTCCTCCACCGTGTGCAGCACGTAATCGATCATGGCCTTGCCCAGCACCTTGTGCAGCACCTTGGGTCTGGCCGAGCGCATACGCTTGCCCTGGCCGGCGGCCAGCACACACACCTGGAGTTCGGGATGATGGAGCGGGGCGACCATGACTCCTCCACGCTTGGAATATCGACACCGCAGGCTGACATAAGCGGCATGCCTTGCAAAGCAGCCAGCCTAGCCGGACGCCCGGCCAGCCGGTGTGGTCGCCATCACGATGGGGGCCGCAGAAAACAAAAGGGCCGCCCGACGGCAGCCCTGTCAACGATCCCTGGGAGGGATCAGTGTTTCTTTTTCTTTTTCAGCCAGGCAAGGCGGGCGGTGGCAATGGCCAGTTCCGCCTCGGCCATCGCCAGATCGATATCGCCGTTCTTGGCTTCCACCTTGGCTTCCGCCTCGCGGGCGGCCGTGGCGGCCTGCGCCTCGTCGAGGTCGGTGGCGCGTTCAGCCGAATCGGCCAGCACCGTGATCATGTCCGGCTGCACCTCCATGAAGCCGC
>CAYRBJ010000008.1:0-4792 GCA_964422615.1 uncultured Zetaproteobacteria bacterium
GTGCCGCGGCACGCGTGGCCGCGCAGCATTCGCAGTGCCTGGAGAACTGGATGGCAAACGTGCCGGGGCTGAAATTGGCGATGCCGTCCAACCCGGCCGATGCCAAGGGCCTGCTGAAGGCGGCGATTCGTGACAACGATCCGGTGATCTTCATCGAGAACGAGATTTGCTACGGCGACATCGCCGATGTGCCGGACGGCGAGTACGTGATCCTGCTCGGCAAGGCGGACGTCAAGCGACCCGGCAAGGACGTGACATTGATATCCTACTCGCGCATGGCCAACTACGCGCTGGAGGCTGCGGCCGAACTGGCCAAGCAGGGCATCGACGCCGAGGTCATCGACCTGCGCACGATCAAGCCGTTGGACGAGGCGACGGTGCTGGCCTCGATCGCCAAGACCAACCATGCCGTGATGATCGAGGAGGGTTGGCGCTTTGCCGGCATCGGCGCCGAGGTATCCGCGCGCATCATGGAAAAGGGCTTCGACGACCTGGATGCGCCGGTGGCGCGCGTCAGCGGCAAGGAAGTGCCGATGCCCTATGCCGCCAACCTTGAGCGCATGGCCTTACCCAGTGTGGCCGAGATCGTCGAGGCGGCGCGCGTCGTCTGCAACCGCGCCTGATCGCGTCTAAAGGTCTAAAGGGGAGAGCATGCCGATCGATGTATACATGACCCAGCTGTCACCGACGATGACGGAGGGGAAGATCGCCCGCTGGCTGAAGAAGGAGGGCGACACGCTGAGCTCCGGCGAAGTGATGGCGGAGATCGAGACGGACAAGGCGACGATGGAGATGGAGGTCGTCGACGAGGGCGTGCTGCACAAGATCATCGCCCCCGAGGGAGCGGTTGTGACCGTGGGCAACCCGATCGCCGTCATCGCCGAGGAGGGCGAAGAGGTGCCGGCCGACTATGCGCCCAAGGGCGGGGCCAAGCCCGCGGAACCGGCCGTCGCCGAGGCCAAAAAGCCTGAAGCCGCCGCGGCCCCTGCCCCGGCTCCGCAGCCTGCTGCGCCGCAAGCGCAAGCAAGCCCATCGTCGCCGGCGCCGGCAGCCAAGCCGGCTGGCAACGGCCGGCGCGTCAAGGCCAGCCCCCTGGCCCGCCGCCTGGCCAAGCAGAAGGGCATCAATCTGGCGGCCATCGCCGGCTCCGGTCCGGGTGGCCGCATCACGCGCTCCGACATCGACAAGGCCGCCAAGCGCGGCATCAACCTTGGTGCGGGCACAGTCGCGACCACACCGCCGCCGCTGCGCCCGCTGCCGGCCGGCCCCATGCCCTACCATGCAGACGAATACGAGACGCTCGACAACAGCATGATGCGCAAGGCCATCGCCCGGCGCCTGACCGAGTCCAAGCAGCAGGTACCGCATTTCTACCTGAACGTCGACGTGGCCATGGATCGGTTGATGGACCTGCGCGCGCAGTTGAATGAGGCTGCCGACGGCACCTTCAAGCTTTCCGTCAACGATTTCATTATCAAGGCTGTGGCCAAGGCCCTGGTCGACGTGCCGGCGGCCAACGCCTCGTGGACCGATGCGGCCACGCTGCGCCACAGGCATGCCCATATCTCGGTGGCCGTGGCCATCGAGGGCGGCCTGATCACGCCGGTGATTCGTTTCGCCGAACAGAAGGGCATCGTCGACATCTCGAACGAGGTCAAGGATCTGGCCGGGCGCGCCCGCGAGGGGAGCCTGAAGCCGGAGGAGTACACCGGCGGTACCTTCTCGATCTCGAATCTTGGCATGTACGGCATCAAGCATTTTGAGGCCATCGTCAACCCGCCGGAGGGGGCGATCCTGGCCGTCGGCGCGACCGAGGCGCGGGCCGTCGTCGAGAACGGCGAGATTGTGGCGAGGCAGATGATGAGTCTGGCGCTGTCCTGCGACCATCGGGTGGTCGACGGTGCCGTCGGTGCCGAGTTCCTGGCCGCCCTGAAGAAGCATATCGAGGCGCCTGCGAGCGTGCTGATCTAGGCCGGGCGCCGCGCGAACACAACGATCAAGGCCGGGGGCAGGAAGCCCCGAGGCCGCATCTAAGGAAGAGACACCTATGCCGATAGACGTATTCATGACGCAGCTGTCGCCGACGATGACGGAGGGGAAGATCGCCCGCTGGCTGAAGAAGGAGGGTGACACGCTGAGCTCCGGCGAGGTGATGGCGGAGATCGAGACGGACAAGGCGACGATGGAGATGGAGGTCGTCGACGAGGGCGTGCTGCACAAGATCATCGCCCCCGAGGGAGCGGTTGTGACTGTGGGCAACCCGATCGCCGTCATCGCCGAGGAGGGCGAGGAGGTGCCGGCCGACTACATGCCGGAGGGCGCCGGCGAGCAGCCCGAGGAGGCCCCTATCGTCGAGGCCACCGCCGCCGTGGCCACGCCCGAGCAGGTGGCCGAGGCACTGGCCGGTGCCCAGCATGCAGCCGAGGAACACGATGAGCATGAACTCAAGCTGAAGCCGGCCGGCGTGTTCAACGAGAACGGCGAGTACGACGTGGTGATCGTCGGAGCCGGCCCTGGCGGCTACGTGGCGGCGATCCGCGCCGCGCAGCTGGGCCTGAAGATCGCCTGCATCGAGTCCACGCACCTGGGCGGCATCTGCCTGAACTGGGGCTGCATTCCGACCAAGGCGCTGCTGCGCACGGCCGAGCTGATCAATGTCGTCGAGCATCACGGCGAGGAGCTGGGCCTCGGGATCAGCAAGACCAAGCCGAACCTCGACGCCGCCATCGGCCGCTCGCGTCAGATTGCCGACAAACTGTCCGGCGGTATCGGCTTTTTGTTCAAGAAGAACAAGGTCACCTCCATCGAGGGCTATGCCAGGTTTGCTGCTGATAACAAGCTGATGGTCGAAACCAAGGACGGCGACAAACAGATCACGGCCAAACACGTCATTGTCGCCACCGGCGCGCGTGCCCGCGCCTTCCCCGGCATGGAGGTCGACGGCGAGGTGGTGATCACCTACAAGAAGGCGCTGTCGATGCAGAAATTGCCGAAGAGGCTGGTGGTCATCGGCAGTGGCGCCATCGGCATGGAGTTCGCCTACTTCTACAACGCCATGGGTTCCGAGGTGACGGTGCTGGAGGCGGCCGAGCAGATCCTGCCGCTGGAGGATCACGAGATCGCCAAGGTGGTGGAGCGAAGCTTCAAGAAGAACGGCATCAAGGTCGTCACCGGCGCCATGGTCAAGTCGGCCAAGAAGGTGCGCACCAAGGGCGTGGTCGAGTACGAATCAAAAGGCAAATCCGAGAAGCTCGAGGGCGATTGCGTGCTGGTGGCCGTCGGCGTGGTCGGCAACACCGAGGATATCGGTGCTGAGCACACGTTGATGCGCATCGAGCGCAACACCATCGCTGTCGACGACTGGTACCGTACCGACCATCCGGGTGTGTATGCCATCGGCGACGTCATCGGCGCCCCGGCGCTGGCGCATGTGGCCAGCCACGAGGGCATCGTCTGTGTGGAGGCCATCGCCGGTCTGAATCCGCACAAGGTGAACTATGGGAACGTTCCGGGCTGCACCTACTGCCAGCCGCAGGTCGGCTCCTGCGGCAAGACCGAGAAGCAGTGCCAGGAGGAAGGCATCCCGGTGAAGATCGGGCGCATGCCCTACGCCCCGAACGGCAAGGCCATGGGTCTGGCCGAGACCGAGGGCATGGTCAAGACGATCTTCCACGCCGAAACGGGCGAACTGTTGGGCGCGCACATCGTCGGCGCCGAGGCCACGGAGCTGATCGTGCCACTGGGCCTGGCGCGTACGCTGGAAACGACAGAGGCGGAGCTGGCGCATCACATGTTCCCGCACCCGACGCTGTCCGAGATGATCCACGAATCGGTGCTCGATTCCGAAGGCATCGCCATCCACATCTGACGACAAAGGCTCCTTCGGGAGCCTTTGTTTTTTCTAATGGCCGAACGTCTACATTCGGCCCAGGCTGTGTAAAAACGGGAATTAAATTTCAGGCGTGGGAATTTCCATGAAAAACATGGCAATATCCAATGGTGTTGTGGTGTGAACCAATATCAACATCCTCGTGTTAAGCCTAATTGTGGTGCTTCGTCCCTGGGCATAAGGAAATATCCGAGTTTTTACACAGCCTCGGCTAAAATCGGATATTCGTAGATATCCGATTTTGGATTATTGCGGTTTGATGACCGCTTCCTATATCTTATCCCCCCCAGGGGGATATAAGTCATGTCAATACACAGCTCACACCCCGATATCATCAAGCGACTGAAACGCGCCGAAGGGCATCTAAAGGCCACTGTTGCCATGTTGGAGGAAGGACGTGGATGCCTGGATATCGTACAGCAACTCCAGGCTGTCGAAAGCGCCATCAGTAAGGCGAAGAAAACCCTGGCTCATGATCACATCGACCACTGTCTGGAACATGCAGTGCGCGAAGGAAACCAGAGCGCGGATGAGGTCATCCATGAGTTTAAGGAGATCACCAAATACCTATGAGCAATGCCCATGATCTCGTAAGCATGCTTCAGCATGGTACGGTCAATCTGTGGCTGTTCATCCCGAGTGCCATCCTGCTGGGTGCTTTGCACGGCATGGAGCCAGGACATTCCAAGACGATGATGGCCGCGTTCATTATCGCCGTACGCGGCACCGTCACCCAGGCTGCTTTGCTGGGCCTGTCAGCCACAGTCTCACATACTGCTGTTGTATGGGTTATCGCCCTTGGCGGCCTGTATTTTGGACAGCACTGGAATGTCGAGACTAGCGAACCATATCTACAGGTAGCATCGGCGGTACTTATCATCGGAATAGCTATCTGGATGATCT
>CAYRBJ010000008.1:4892-64706 GCA_964422615.1 uncultured Zetaproteobacteria bacterium
CACGACCATCATCACCATGCGATCTCGGACTACGAGGGTCTGGACGTGTCGGCACCCGGCTACCAGGACCCGCACGAAATGGCCCATGCCAACGACATCCGCCGCCGCTTTGCCAACAAGGATGTGACGACTGGGCAGATCGTCATGTTCGGTCTGACTGGGGGGCTTATCCCGTGCCCAGCCACGATCACCGTGCTGCTGCTTTGCCTGCAGCTAAAAAAGATCGCGTTGGGTGCCACGTTGGTGCTGTGCTTCAGCATCGGATTGGCGATGACGATGGTTTCGACCGGTGTTCTTGCAGCGATGAGCATCAAGCATGTCTCTAAACGATGGAGCGGGTTCGGCGAATTCGTTCGCTACGCTCCCTATGCTTCTGGCACGGTTATTTTGGTTGTCGGTTTCTATGTGGGCTATCTGGGGCTGAATCAATTGCTTTGATTGAGCTCTCCGAACGGCCAATTTCGGACGCTCATGATTTGTCTACAATGACGATGCTAATTCGCCACGCGCTGTGCCGGTGGCTTTGGGAGGCCTTGATCGTGTTCAAGGCATCGATCGGGGTGCCATTGTGGCCGTTCATCGTTTTTGTCATCGAAAAGCCGCAGCCTAGCTGTTCGAAGGGATCAATATGACGAAAGCCATTATCACCGAATCGACGCTTACCTGCCCGGAATGCGGCCACCGCAAGCGGGAGACCATGCCGACGAATGCATGCCAATGGTTCTATGAATGCGAGGCCTGCCATACCATGCTCAAGCCCAAGCCGGGCGACTGTTGCGTTTACTGCTCCTACGGAGACGTCCCATGCCCGCCGGTACAGCAGGGCGACACCTGCTGTGAACGATAAAAATGAATGACCGCTTTCGGCAGCCGTCTCAAGCGGTCGATTGGGGGCGATAAAAACGCCGAAATAGAGCGAAATGTGGGAGACTGCGCCCTTCGCGGCTCGGCTAAGCCGAGGGCGCGGTGAGGTTGATAAGCTCCGATAGCTCCGGAAGGTATCGAATTGTTGGGCCCCAGGCGCGATCGTATCCCACGGCGCCTTCGAGTTGGTGCAGATGTGCACGGCGATTTCCAGCGGTTCCGAGTCATCCAGCGAGCCTGCGGTCACCCAGACATAGGACCTGTCTCTGAACGGGCTGGGCACCACCGAGCATCATCATGCCCCTATTGTTTGGATTGTGGTGGCCATGCCTTCACTTTCTGCCAGGCCTGCAGGGCGTCCGGTGGCAGCTTGTTCATATGTTTCAGGAAAAGGGCAAGCGTCCAGATTTGCTTATCATTGAGCTTATTCTTCCATGAAGGCATGCCAGTCAGGCGGATACCATGTTTGATCTTCCAGAATGAATATCCTTCAGGATCGTCTTCAACCCCGTCGGTTGCCAATTGGGGCGGTTTTGGATATTCGCCTTTCGCGATAGGAGACGCCGAGGCCTTCCCTTTTGCGTCGCCATGGCAAACCACGCAGTATTTCGCGAAAAGATGAACGCCTTGAATAAGGTTCTGATCCGTCAACGCTACCGGGTCCTGTTCCTTGGGAGCATCCCGTTGCAAGGTCGCGTCCAATGAGGTTCCCGCCATCCACAGCTCCAGACTGCTGGGTTTACCATCGGCATTGGCTGGGATCAGTCCGCTTTTCAATAAAAAATATCCACCACCCAGACCAACGATCATGATCAACAAGGCTCCTGTAACAATACCTTTGAACATAATGATCTCCTACACATGGACTCAGCATGCCCGTATTTTAAATCTCGTACGGCCATCATTGCCGTAAAATCAATCCATTGATAACCACAGTATCCTGCCCGAACGCTCCGGTTTTGAATGTGATCTAACCAGGGGGAAGTTTACACCTGTCCGAGGCGGAGTTGATGCACCGCATGTTCCCGCATCAGATGCCAAGTTCACCGAATGGCGTGATACGGCCGAAAGCAGACGCTCAGATGTGAATATAATTACACTAGTAACGGTAATATTTACTCCTTACACATCTCCAAAAGCGTTCGAATAATAGGGATATGAACATGATCCGATTTTGTGATCAAAGAAGCCCTAAGTTTTGCCGGGGCTGCCTTTTTATTCATACATAATTTTCCCCAAAGGGATTTGAAAGAGAGTATAAATAGGAGTCAATCATGTATGTTGAATACGCCCTGTTTTTTGGTGTGATCGCTGCCGTATTTGTTGCTTTTTTCGTGGCCGCGAACAAAGCAACCAAGAGAAAAACCTAAGAAAGCACCTGCGCTATTACATAGTCTTGGCCATAACCGGACATCCAGGCACGTAATAGTTTTGGGATCATCTTATTGATTTCAGGCGGCAACTGGATCAAACGCATATCCGTTTTGGCCAGGTCTGACATGACCAGCAGTGGCCATGAACGGCCATCCATTGAAATCACTGTTCGCCCTGTCCGAACATTGATGTAGTAACATGCCCCCGGAATCAGCGAAGCGCGAATAGGTCGGACATCGCGTGGATCTGCGGATCTTTCGCATGATTGAGATAATGCAGGCCAAACCCTTTCTCCAAGGTCTTGAGCAGGGAAAAGTGGTTACAGGCCCGTGAAAAATGCATGCCCTTGGATTGATAGTTGGTCTCGACGATCAAGGGGACCCGGTTGTTTCCGGTGTTGCTGAAATCATTCTCATCCCACATCACGATGACGGCGTTCCTGCCAGATTTCCACATGGCCGAGCCGGTGATGGCGCCGACCAGCGCCTGGACTTCCTTATCGCCTTCCCGGATCAACGCATGCGCCTGTGAGCACATGGGGGTGCCATGCATGTCATGGCAGAGGTTGGGGGCGATGAAGTTGAAATTGGCCACGGTTCCGGCAGCCAGATCCTTCGCCAGTTCCCCCCCGATGGTTTTGTTACGAAGATTTGATGCATAACCGACGATGTCTTTCGAACCCTGCGTGGAGCGGAAGTATTCGAAGGGGTTGTGTTTGGCCGCATAAAGGTGGGCGCCTCGATTGATTTGCTTGCCATCCGAGGCGTCGATGCCATATCCACCCGGGATGGGCAGCGACTCCTGATAGGTCTTCCAGCTCTTTCCGGCCCGTGCCAGCTGGTCGGCGATCGTCTTGCCGGCAAAGGGCGCTCCGCCGGGCACCGTATAACCGATCTTGTCAGCAGTTACCCCGAAAAGGCCAAAGGAGTGACTCGCGATGTCGACGCCATGGGCCGGGATGAAGCCGTATCTGTTTTCCGTATTCTTTGCTGAGCCCCAATGAGGGGCCAGGTCGTCGTCGGTGCCAAAATTCGATCCGCCGACGACCTCCAGATAGTTGGTCAGGCTGGGATGGCCGACGGCCTGATAATGGGTTGCCAGGTCATAGTGCTTGGCCATGGCGTTGATGTAAGGAGCATCTGACTCGTTGTCGATGATCGCCGGCACCGTGCCGGGTTCATCGTAATTATGATTCTCCATCATGATCAGGAACACGTGGTTCAATTCCGGCATGGCATGCCGGCCTGCGGCATACCCCTGGCAGGGAAACCACAAGGCCGAGCAAACAAGCAGCGTCAACATCGATTTCTTCATGACGGTTACCCCTGAACCTTTTTTATTCGTGTAAAAAGCTGCTGTGACACTGGCATGCCATCTTTACACCGGCATGGCGAAGTTCAAAGTTTTCCTCTCGCGTGTTCGATCGGGCGTCTGGCTGGCGGCTGTTCGCCAGGGCTGGCACTTATTCAATGATCGAAAGCAGCCGGAAACGCTCATGTTGTCATGCGCGCTCAGATGTTGTGCCGTCGTTTTGCGCTCTCGGTTTTGAGCTGACCGCAAGCCGCCGAGATGTCCCGTCCGCGTGACTCACGCACCACGGCTACGAACCCCGCCTCCGACAGCATGCTCCGGAAGGCATCGACGATGTGATCTTCCGGGCGGGCGTAGGCGCTGCCGGCAAAGGCGTTGAACGGCAACAGGTTGATGGTGCAGTCCAGCCCCTTCATCAGTTCAATCAGGCGACAGGCATCGGCCGCAGCATCGTTGATGCCGGCCAGCATCACATATTCGACCAGCACGCGTTTGCCGCCGCGTATACGCACGTAGTCGCGCAGCGCGGCAAGCAACTCGGACAGCGGATACTTGCGGTTGATCGGCATGATGCGATCGCGGATCTCGTCCGTGGTGGCGTTCAGTGACACCGCCAGGTTGCAGGGCAGTTCCTCCTCCATCATGCGCCGGATCCCGGGCACCAGTCCCGCCGTGGACACGGTGACGCGATTCGGTGAGAAGGCGAGGCCCAGCGGGTCGGTGGCCAGGCGCACGAAATGGGCCACCTGCTCGTAGTTGTGCAGCGGCTCGCCCATGCCCATCAGTACCAGGTTACGCGCGCGCCGGCCGGTGGCGCCGCGCACGGCCTCGACCTGCGCCACCATCTCGGCGGCGCTCAGGTTGCGTGTCAGGCCAGCGGTGGCGGTCAGGCAGAAGTTGCAGCCGATGGCGCAGCCGACCTGGGTGGAGATGCACTGCGTGGTGCGTCCCTTGCCCGGGATATACACGGTTTCGACATCCCGGCCGTCCGGCAGGCGCAGCAGCATCTTGCGCGTGCCGTCCGCGGAGATTTGCTCGGCGACGCCGGAGACCGGTACCGCGGCTGGATAGGCCGCCAGCAGGGTGCGCAACGGCGCCGGCAGTTCGGGGATATAAGCGATGTCGGTGATGCCGTGGCGATGGATATGGGCGGTCAGGCGTTCGGCATGCAGCGGCTTGGCGCCGGCCTGCATGCACAAGGCCAGAAACTGGGCGCGGTCCATGCCGCTCAGGTATGGCGGCGGGTTGGCGGCGGTAGCGTGATGCATGGAATCGATGGCCGGCATGGCCGGCGTCGGCACTTACAGGCCGTACTTGGCCTTGTTCGCGGCGACCTCTTCCGCCGTCGGGGGCTGGTGCTCATCGACCTCGGCCAGCTTGAACAGCTGGCGATCGCTGTCGCTGCGCTCGTTCAGGGCGATGTCGCCCTCGAACACGGCCGGCACGTCCTCTTCCGGATAGATGGCTTCCCATGGGCATTCCGGTTCGCACACGGCGCAATCGATGCATTCCTCGGGTGAGATGTACAGCATGTTCGGCAGGTCATTGGACAGATGTTCCGGTTGGTAGAAGCAATCCACCGGGCAGACCGCGACACAGGCCGTATCCACGCAGTCCTTGCACAGTTGGGTGACAACGAATGCCATAATGATCTCCCTCACAAGCGTATGGGCGACCGGATGTTTCCCCGCAAGCCGGCACCCTGTCCAGTTCAGACGCGGCTATCGTAGCACAGGTTCGGACGGCGATGCCAGCCTGCTTCCTTCTTCCACAGGGCGGGGCCTTATCCTAGGGTAGGGCCATGGACTTTGCCCGCTTCGTGCACCTGCATGCCCATTCCGATTTCTCCCTGCTTGCCGGCGCCATGCCGGTATCAGCGATGCTGGAGCGCATGGTGCAGCTGAAACAGCCGGCTATCGCCCTGACCGATTACGGAAACCTGTTCGGTGCCGTCAATTTCTATACGCAGGCAATGAAGCTGGGCATCAAGCCGATCCTGGGCTGCGAGGTCTACCTGTGCGACGATCATACCAAGCGCGTCAGCCAGGGGCCGAGGGCCCCGCGCTATCCCCAGCTGGTACTGCTGGCGCGAACCAATCACGGCTGGCGCAACCTGATGCAGCTGGTGTCGATCGGCTACCTCGAGGGATTCTATTACAAGCCGCGCATCGACAAGGCATTGCTGCGCCAGTATGGAGCTGGCCTGATCGCGTTGTCCTCCGGCTGGAACGGTGAGATCGAGCAGCACCTGCAGCGCGGCGATCGGGCGGCGGCGCGGGCGGCGGCCCTGGAATACCACGAACTGTTTCCCGAGCACGGTTTCTTCATCGAGTTGCAGCGCAACGGAGCGCCGGCCCAGGAGGAGATCAACCGCCAGCTGGTCGAGCTGGCCCATGAGCTGGATATCCCGCTGGTGGCCACCAACAATGCTCATTTCCTTCAGCGTGGCGATTTCCAGGCCTTCGAGGGCATGCTTGCCATCGGCCAGAACCGTACGCTGAACGACGACGTCACCGGCCATTTCTCGCCCGAGTGCTACCTGAAATCGTATGAAGAGATGGCCGAGCTGTTCGCCGATGTGCCGGAGGCGCTGGAGAACACGCTGCACATCGCCAACCGCTGCAATGTCGATCTGCAGTTCGGCCATTACCAGTTGCCCGATTTTCAGCCGCCCGACGGCCAGAACCTGAATGAATTCATCCGAGACGAGGCCAGGCGCGGCCTGGACGAGCGCTGGCCCGCCATCGTCGCCGGCACCCCGGATGCGAAGCGCCGGGAATACGACGAGCGGCTGGCCTTCGAGCTCGACGTGATCGAGCAGATGGGCTTTCCGGGCTATTTCCTGATCGTGTCGGATTTTATTCGCTGGGCCAAGGCGCAGGATATCCCGGTCGGCCCCGGACGCGGTTCCGGCGCCGGTTCGCTTGCCGCCTATTGTCTGAAGATCACCGATCTCGATCCGATCCGCTACGGGCTGCTGTTCGAGCGATTCCTGAACCCGGAACGCATCTCGATGCCCGACTTCGACGTCGATTTCTGCATGAGCCGGCGTGACGAGGTGATCCGCTATGTCACCGACAAGTACGGCGCCGATCAGGTGGCGCAGATCATCACCTACGGGTCGATGAAGGCCAAGGCGGTGGTGCGCGACGTCGGCCGCGTGCTGGCGATGCCGCTGGAGAAGGTCAATACCATCGCGAAGCTGGTGCCCAACGATTTGAAGATGACCCTGGAAAAGGCGCTGGTGGCCGAGCCCAGGCTGCAGAAGCTGGTCGACGAGGATGGCGAGGTGGCGCGCCTGTTCGACATCGCCCATCGCCTGGAGGGGCTGCACCGCCATGCCGGCAAGCATGCAGCCGGTGTGGTCATCGGCCGCACGGCGCTGGTCGAGACGGCCCCGCTGTACAAGGAAACGGGCGAGGAAGGCATTGTCGTGCAGTGGGACATGAAATGCGTCGAGAAGGTCGGCCTGGTCAAGTTCGACTTCCTGGGCCTGAAGACGCTGACCGTGATCCACCTGGCCTGTCGTCTGGTGCGCCAGCATGCGGCGGATGAGGCCGGGCGCACCTTCGATCTCGAACGCATCCCGCTGGACGATGCCCCCACCTTCGAATTGCTGCAGCGCGGGGCCACGGGCGCGGTGTTCCAGCTCGAATCATCGGGCATGCGCGATCTGATGATGCGCCTGAAGCCGGACTGCTTCGAGGACATCATCGCCCTGGTGGCGTTGTTCCGGCCGGGTCCGCTGCAATCCGGCATGGTCGACGATTTCATCGCCCGAAAGCGGGGCGACCAGCATGTGACCTATGCCCTGCCGCAGCTGGAGCCGATCCTGAAGGAGACCTACGGCGTCATCCTGTACCAGGAGCAGGTGATGCAGATCGCGCAGGTGCTGGCCGGCTACACCCTGGGCCAGGCCGATATGCTGCGCCGGGCCATGGGCAAGAAGATCTCCGAGGAGATGGCCAAGCAGCGCCAGGTGTTCATGGATGGCGCCGCCAAGCACCATGTACCGGAGGACAAGGCCGAACGCATTTTCGATCTGATGGAGAAGTTCGCCGAGTACGGCTTCAACAAGTCGCATTCGGCTGCCTATGCGCTGATCGCCTACCAGACCGCGTATCTGAAGGCGCACTATCCGCAGGCCTTCATGGCAGCGACGCTAACCTGCGACATGGGCAACAGCGACAAGGTGGCGGCTCTTGTGGCCGACTGCCGGGCCATGGACATCGACATGCTGCCGCCGGACGTCAATGCCTCGGACTGGGAGTTCGTGCCGGAAGGGCAAGCGATCCGTTTCGGGCTCGGAGCCGTCAAGGGCGTGGGCGAGGCAGCGATCCGGACGCTGGTGCGCACCCGCAACAAGGGCGGCCACTTTTCCGATCTTGATGACCTGTTGATGCGTGTCAGCGCCAAGGCCCTGAACAAACGCATTCTCGAGGCACTGCTCAAATCCGGGGCCTGCCGCGGCATTGTCGATAACCCCGGGATCGTACTGGAGAATCTGGGCGAGGTGCTTGAGCGGGCACAGCGCCGGCGCAAGGAGATCAGCGCCGGGCAGTCCTCCCTGTTCGAGGTGGCCGAGCCCGCACCCCCGGCAACGGCCGCGTCAGCCGGGGGCTGGAACCTCGGCGAGCAATTGCAGGCGGAGCGCGAGGTGCTCGGCTTCTATCTGACCGGCCATCCGCTGGAGGAGCACCTGGGCCGGGTGTCGGGTCTGGCCGATGCCAATCTCGGCCAGTTGGCGGCATTGGCGGACGGCACCCGGTTGACGCTGGTGGCGGCCGTGGGCGGGGTTCGCGAGCATCGTGGCGCGCGCGGCACCATGGCCTTCGTACAGCTTGAGGATCTGCGCGGGCATGCGGAGCTGGTCTGTTTCGCCAATATCTATGGCAAGGCGCGCGAATTACTGCAGCCGGATGCGCCGGTGCTGGTCGCGGCGCGTGTCGATGCCTCACGCGAGGAACCGGTGCTGATTGCCGAAGCGATCGATAGCTTCGAAACGGTGTTGCCGGGGTTGGTGGGCACGATCCGCCTGGATTTGGGCAGCCTGGGGCTCGACGACCTGATGCTGGCCCGGCTGAAGGGGATGATGGGCCAGGATGGTACCGCCCGTCTGGCTTTCCATGTGCACTTGCCGGACGGTAGCGTGGCGGAGTTGGAGAGTGCGGCAGGCGTTCCATGGACAGCGGAACTGCAGGCGCAGCTGGAGAGCCGTTTCGGACGTCAGGCTGTTCACCTCGAGTGCCGCCCGTGGCAGCCTGTCGTCAACCAGCGACAGAAGAGAGGTTGAGGATGCCCAGCTACCTGGATTTCGAACGCCCTATCGCGGAGCTGACATCGAAGATCGATGATCTGTCGCATATGGCCATTAACGCCGACATGACTCTCTCCGAGGAAGTCCAGCGGCTGACCAGCAAGCGCGACAAGCTGGTGGAGCAGATCTACACCAAGATGGATCGCGGCCAGATCTCCCAGATGTCCCGGCATCCGGACCGCCCCTATATCCTCGATTACATCCCCCTGCTGTTCGAGGGCTTTCAGGAGCTCAGGGGTGATCGCGCCTTCGCCGATGACGGTGCCATCATCGGTGGTCTGGCCAGCTTCCACGGTCAGCCGGTGATGGTGGTCGGGCATCAGAAGGGACGTGACACCAAGGAAAAGATCGCCCGCAATTTCGGCATGCCGAGGCCGGAGGGCTACCGCAAGGCGCTGCGCCTGTTCCACATGGCCGAGCGTTTCGGCATCCCGGTGCTGACTTTCATCGATACGGCCGGAGCCTGGCCCGGCATCGATGCCGAGGAACGCGGGCAGAGCGAGGCGATCGCGCGCAACCTGATGGAACTGGCAGAGTTGAAGGTGCCGGTGATCTGTACGGTGATCGGTGAGGGAGGTTCCGGCGGTGCCCTGGCCATCGGGGTTGGCGACCGCATCTACATGCAGCGCTATGCGACCTATTCCGTGATCTCCCCCGAAGGCTGTGCGGCCATCCTGTGGCGCGACCGCGCCTTCGCCAATGATGCCGCCGAGGCCCTGAAGCCGACCGCCACGGATCTTCTGGATCTCGGCATCATCGACGGCGTGATTCCCGAGCCTTTGGAAGGGGCGCACCGCAATACCGAGGTGGCGGCACAGATGCTGGATGAGGTGCTGGCCAAGGCGCTCGCCGAACTGATGGCCATGTCGCTGGATCAGCTTCTGGCCGCGCGTCAGCAGCGGCTGCGTCAGGTCGGGGTGTTCAACGAGGGTTAGCCGGCCCTAGAAAGCCTGACCGGTACCGAGATAAAACCGCCATTTGTGGGTGGCCCAGCCATAGGCCGCATCGGCGCGGATGGTGCCGCTCACCAGCCAGCGCAGCGTCCAGCGGATGCCCATGCCGGTTCCCACCGCGAAGGGCTTGCTGGTGCTGACCTGCGCCATGCGTGCCAGCCAGCCGAGATCGGTGAATGCCACCCACTGCAGGTTGGAGTTGTGCTGCATGGGGATCCTGGTCTCGATGCTGCCCTCCACATAGGCGGAACCCTGCAATTCGCCGGGTACATAGCCGCGCACACCGGAGCCGCCGCCGATGTCGAACAGGCCGTCGCGCAGCACATCGCCGGTGGCGACGCCGCCGTCGAGGCGGATGTTCAGGGTCTTCTGGTCGGAATACGGATAATACAGTCGGTAATACGCAGTCTGGCGGTAGACCTGGACCGATGAGCCGAACGCCTTGTCGGCGACATTCAATTGATAGCCCATGCGCTGGCCGGTGATCCAGGTGATGTGGTTGTTCAGCCACTGGTAATTGACGCCCAGGATCAGCGAGTGGCGGCGCTGGCTTTGGACGTCCGCCTGGGGTGGGCCGCCGATCAGCGTGTAGGTAGAGACGGTACTCTCGTATCCAAAAGTGGTCGTGACGCCCTGGGTTGGAACCGGCCCGAAGCTTCGCTGCAACTGCACGCCGGTGCTGTTCGTGTCATCGAGATACTGGCTTTGCACCACACCGTTGCTGTAGGCATCGAAGACACTGCGTCCGCGACTGCCGTACATGTTCATGCTCCACATGCTGTCGGCGATGCGGTACCAGTTGTAGTTGCCGCTGTATGATTCGCCGACAACGCCACCGCCAAAGTTCTTGCCGGTGGCTTTGCGGTAGGCAAGGCGCACCTGGTGCCTGAGGCCCCACAGGTTGTAGTCGGTGAAGGTGGCGCCGGCGGAGGTGTCGCCGTTGTCGTTGCGGCTGACCTCCGGCAGCAGCCAGATCGGCCAGCGCTCCTGGACCCGGATGTGCACCTGGCCTTTCGCGTCCGGCGGTGTCACATGCACATCGGAAAACAGACCGAGGTTGCGCAGGCGGCGCTCCGCCTCCGGCGCATCCGTATCCGTCCATGTCTCTCCTTGCCGGAAGGGCAGCTCGCGCAACACGGTGCGCGGACGGGAGAATTTCAGGCCGCTGATGACGATGCCCCGGATCAGCAGGCTTCCCTCGTCGGCCTCGGCCGGAGTGGCGATCCATGCGAGCAGCAGCAATGCGGTGACCAGCAGGCGCAGGGAAGGCAGTATCATCGCATGGCCCATTTTGGTGTCATTGGCAAGTCCTTTGGCATCGGTTCATTCTAGGCCAATCTAGACCCATGGCCGGCTGTATCCGCAGTTTTAATATCAAAGCGACGAGGGATGATGGGGCTGAACGGCCGGCAGGGCTAGTTGGTCGGCTTATGCTGCCCGGCAAGCAGGTGCTCGAGCTCAGCGTTCCGGGCTTCCAGTTCCCGGATGTGGGCGGCATTGGAGATGCAGATGGCGCAGGCCGAGGCGAGGGTGCGTACGATGGTCTCATCGATCGGATCGAATGCCCGACCGTCCTGCTTGTCGGTCAGGTAGATCACCCCCTGGATTTCATCGCCGAACATGATCGGTGCGCCCAGAAAGGTTGTCATGACAGGATGATGGGCGGGGAAGCCGACGGTTTTCGGGTGCTTGCCGATATCATGGATGCGCACCACCTCGTGATTGTTCCACATCAGGCCGAGCAGGCCGATGCCCTGGGGTTCGTGCTCGAGCTGATCCAGCTCCTGCTGCGTCAGACCCAGCGGGATATATATCTTTTTGCCATCGACGATATACGAGAGCATGGCGTAGCGCGCGCCGGTGAGCTGCATCGACAGCTCGCCGACATGCCGCAGGATCGGCCTGAGTTCCTTTCCCTGGGCCAGCGAGATCACCGCTTCTGCCAGTCGGTGTTGCTGTTGAACCAGCTGCTTTTCCAGCTTTGAATGTTCCATGGCTCAGATACCGTTCCCCTGTCGTATCATCAATGGTGCCCATCCCGCGCGAGTCGATCGAACTCCATTATAGTGGAAAATGAGCGAATGCGTCGAGGGTGGCCAAATTCAGGCGAGATCCAGGGCATGGATGCGTCGGCCACCATGCCGGAAGGCGAGTCGGCGCCGTGTCGGTAGCCCCAGGGCACGCTCGCAGGCCATATCCGGTACCAGTACGATGCGGCGCCAGCTTTCGAAACGATCCTGCAGCACATGTCCGAGATCCCGGTAAATCTCGCGCGCATTGCGGCCAAGGCGTTGTCCATAGGGTGGATTGCAGATGATCAGCCCTGCATCCGATGTCGGTTGCAGGGTACGGAAGTCTGCACAGGAGAAAGCGATATCCTGGCGCACATCTGCCCGAGCCGCATTGTCCATCGCCGCCTCGAGCACCGCCGGATCGATATCCGACACCAGAATCGGTACGGTCGACTGCTGCTGCATGGCGACTGCCTTTGCCAGCACGCGCTGCCAGCGTCGGGCCGGCAGGGAAGGCCAGGCCATGAACGGAAAGTCATGGTCGATATTCGATGCCCGGTGGCTGGCGATCCATGCCGCCTCGATGGCCAGGGTGCCCGAGCCGCACATCGGCACCATCAGCGGCATCCGCCCATCCCATCCGGCCCAGCGCAGCAGGGCGGCAGCGATGGTTTCACGCAGCGGTGCATGGCCGGGATGCAGGCGATAGCCGCGGCGATCCAGACGCTCGCCCGAGGTGTCGAGGCTCAGCATGGCCTCGTTGTGGTCGATGCGAATGAATATCCGTTGCGGCTGCAGCTGCCGGTCCGTCTCTGATGTTTCCAGGCGATCGGAGATGGCCGCCTGCACGGTCTGTGCGACCCGCCTGCTGTGCATCAGACGCGAGGCGTGGCAGGCCGCCTGTAGCTTGACCGGACGGCCGGGCGGCAAAAAGCGCGACCAGTCGGTGCGCCGGCACTTGTTGTACAGCTCCGGAAAGGACATGGCCTTGAAGCTGTCCAGGCGCATCAGCACGCGGGTCAGGGTGCGTGCCCGCAGGTTGACCCGGGCCATCGTATCCTCGCTGCCGGAAAAGGCGACACCGCCTTGTCCCGGTACAATATCATGCGCGGACAACTCGCCGAGCTCTTCGGCGGCAAGGGCTTCCAGTCCCGGTGGTGTTACGGCATAGAAGGCATGGGAGCGGCTCATCGCGTCAGGCTAGCAGCAGACAGCGTGAAGCGCCTGGTTATTGCCCGTACATTGCAGCGCATGGATTTTTGTGGCCTATGGAATGTGGTACCGCCATTCGGGCATGCCTTTGATATACTCCGTACACGGTGCATCGCACCGCCTGCGGATTCGGCAACAGTGAGGCGACGTGGAATTCAAGGACTACTATCAGATACTCGGGATCAAGCGGGATGCCGGCGACGACGAGATCAAGCGTGCCTACCGCAGGCTGGCGCGCAAGTATCATCCGGACGTTAGCAAGGAGCCCGATGCGGAGAAACACTTCAAGGAGGTCGGAGAGGCCTATGAGGTACTGAAGGATCCGGAGAAGCGCTCCGCCTACGACCAGCTTGGCGCCGACTGGAAGGCCGGCCAGGAGTTCCGACCGCCGCCGGGCTGGGATCAGGGCTTCGAATTCCATGGCGGCGGGTTCACCGCTGCCGATGCGGCCCGCTTCAGCGATTTCTTCGAGACCCTGTTTGGCCGCGGCGGTTTTTCTGCCGGGGGGTTCAGCGGGGATGTACCCATACGGGGGCAGGATACCCATGCCAGGGTGCTGATCGACATCGAGGACAGCTACCAGGGCGCCGTCCGCGCCCTGACCCTGAAACACAGCGAACCCGGGCCTGGCGGCCGTCCGCATGTCCGTGAGCGCAGCCTGAAGGTGCGTATCCCCAAGGGGGTGTACCAGGGCCAGCACATCCGCCTGCCGGGACAGGGGGGGCCGGGCATGGCCAAGGGCGGTCCCGGCGATCTGTACCTCGAGGTGGAGTTTCGCCCGCATGCGCTGTATCGCACCACGGGACGGGACGTATACCTGGATTTGCCGGTGGCGCCCTGGGAGGCGGCATTGGGTGCCACGGTCACGGTGCCGACGCCGGATGGTCCGGTAACCCTGAAGGTGCCGCCGGGCTCATCGGCCGGACGTAAGCTGCGCCTGAAGGGCCGCGGTATTCCGGGCCGGGTGGCGGGGGACCTGTATGCCGTGTTGCAGATCGTTCTGCCCCCGGCTGATTCGGACGCCGCCCGTGCCGCTTATCATGAGCTGGAAAAGGCGCAGCCGTTTGACCCGCGCGCTGCCCTGGGGGTGAAGCCATGACGGAAGAACGACAGGTATTGCTGGCCGGTGAGGTGGTGGAGGATGTGGAGTTGACGCTATCCGAGCTTTGCCGGGTTTGTGCGGTGACCGAGGCCGAGGTGCTGGCATTGGTGGAGGAGGGCGTGATCGAGCCGGCGGGCCGGCGCCCGGCTCGCTGGCGTTTTGCCGGTACCAGTCTGCGCCGGGTACGCCTTGCCCTGCACCTGCAGCATGATCTTGGCGTCAATGTTGCCGGCGCCGCCCTGGCGCTGGATTTGCTCGACGAGTTGGAAGCGTTGCGTGCGCGCCAGATGTATCCGGATATCTGAGCGGTAGGGGCATGAGCGAAACCCTGCATGCTGTTTGCCCGCATTGCGATGCGGTCAACCGCATCCCTGTCGCCAGCCATGGCTCGGTGGTCAATTGCGGTCAGTGCCACCGGCCGCTGTTCACTGGGCAGCCCGTGGAGTTGACCACTGCCAATTTCCAGAGGCATGTCGAGCGCAGCGATATTCCGTTGCTGGTAGATTTCTGGGCTCCGTGGTGTGGCCCCTGCAAGATGATGGCGCCGCATTTCGTGCAGGCGGCAGGTCAGCTTGAGCCGCGGGTGCGCCTGGCCAAGGTCGATACCGAACAGGAACAGGGGCTGGCCACCCGCTTCGGCATCCGCAGCATCCCGACACTGGTGCTGTTCCGCGGCGGGCGCGAACTGGCCCGCCAGGCCGGCGCCATGACGGCGGCGGATATCGTGCGCTGGGTGGCCGGCCGGATTTGAGAGGGGGGTCGCATCGCCTTTGGCGGGGTGGCATTGATAAGTTTGTCGATTCCGGAATGCTGCCCGCCTTGATGGATTGGCCGGGGGAAAGACGCACATGCGCCGCACCTCCCTGACCGCCCCTGAGTATCGCTTGCCAGGAGACTGACCATGCCTGCTGTCGACCTTTTTTCACCGCTCACAGTCGGTGCCCTGCAATTTCCCAACCGCATTGTCATGGCGCCGATGACGCGAAACCGAGCCGGCGCCGGCAATGTGCCGACGCCACTGATGGCCGAGTACTACCGTCAGCGCGCCACGGCCGGCCTGATCATCACCGAAGCCGCGCAGGTGTCGCCTCAGGGCGTCGGTTATCCGCGCACGCCGGGCATCCATAGCGAGGAACAGGTGCAAGGCTGGCGGCGGATTACGGAAACGGTTCATGCCGAGGGCGGACGCATCTTCCTGCAGCTGTGGCATGTCGGGCGCATCTCGCACCCCTCGTTGCAGCCGGGAGGCGGCCAGCCCGTGGCCCCGTCGGCGGTGCGGCCGAACGGTGAGGCGTCAACCTATGAGGGGCCCAAGCCGTTTGAAATCCCGCGTGCCCTGGATGTGGACGAGATTCCGGGCATCATCGAGGATTACCGCCTGGGGGCTCGCCATGCTAGAGAGGCAGGTTTCGACGGCGTCGAGATCCATGGCGCCAACGGCTATCTGCTCGACCAGTTTCTGCGCGATGGCACGAACCGGCGCAGCGATGCCTACGGCGGGCCGGTAATGCACCGGTCGCGCCTGATGCTGGAGGTCGTGGAGGCGGTGTGCGGGGAGTTCGAGCCCGGACATGTGGGCTTGCGCATCTCCCCGTTGCAGCCATTCAACGACATGCGCGATTCGAATCCCGAGGCGACGTTTACCTATCTGGTCAAGCAGTTGAACAACCTGCCGCTTGCCTATCTGCACGTGACGGAGATGGGCAAGGAGATGCCGGGCGCTGCCGGTCCAGCCTTCGATCTGCAGCAACTGCGCAGGCTTTGGAAGGGCGTGTACATGACCAACGGCAGTTACGATCGGGCGCAGGCGATGGCGGTGGTGGCGAAGGGCGAGGCCGATCTCGTGGCCTTCGGCGTACCGTTCCTCGCCAATCCCGATCTTGTCGAGCGATTCCGGAGCCAGGCGGAGCTGAACACGCCCGATCCCGCCACGTTCTACGGCGGCAATGCCAAGGGCTATACGGACTATCCGACGCTGTAAACTCAGGCCCCATTTGGGGCCTGATGTCTGTTGACTGTATCAGGCGGCGCGACGCTGCCGGGGGCGTCGGCGGGGACGTCGGCTATCCGCAACTGGACGGCGCCGTGCCTGCTGGGGCTGGTGGTCCCGGCGTCCTCCGCCGTTGACGATCGGTTCCGCCCGGATCGACGGGTCCGGGTCGAAGCCAGGAACCTGTACCACCGGGATGCGGTTTTTTATCAGTCGCTCGATGCCGGCCAGCAGCTTGTGCTCGTCGATGCAGACCAGGCTCATCGCCTCGCCGTTGTTGCCGGCACGACCGGTGCGGCCGATGCGGTGCACATAATCCTCGGCCACGTTCGGCAACTCGTAGTTCACCACATGCGGCAGCTGGTCGATGTCCAGGCCGCGGGCGGCGATATCGGTGGCGACCAGCACGCGCACGGCGCCGGCCTTGAAGTCGGCCAGGGCCTTGGTGCGTGCACCCTGGCTCTTGTTGCCATGGATGGCGGCGGCATGGATGCCATCCTTGCCGAGTTGCTCGGCCAGGCGGTTGGCGCCGTGCTTGGTGCGGGTGAACACCAGCACCTGCCGCCAGTCCCCGCTTTTGATCAGGTGCGACAGCAGATCGCGCTTGCGCGCCTTGTCGACCGGGTGTACCACCTGGGTGATGATGGCCGAGGTCTCGTTGCGCGCCACCTCCACCAGTACCGGTGATCTGAGAATGCCGGCGGCCAGGCGCTTGATCTCGTTCGAGAAGGTGGCTGAGAACAGCAGGTTCTGGCGGTTCTTCGGCAGCAGCGCCAGCACCTTGCGGATGTCGTGGATGAAGCCCATGTCGAGCATGCGGTCGGCCTCGTCCAGCACCAGCGTCTCGACCATGGACAGATCGCAGGCCCTCTGGCCGACGAGATCGAGCAGGCGGCCGGGGGTGGCCACCAGCACGTCGATGCCGCGGCGCAGGCGATCGATCTGCGGATTGATGCCGACACCCCCGAAGACGATGGCGGATTTCAGCGGCAGGTATTTGCCATAGGTGGAGATGCTTTCACCGACCTGGGCGGCCAGTTCGCGCGTCGGCGTCAGCACCAGCACGCGCACCGGGCGGCGCCCCTCGGATTTTCTCGCCAGCAGGCGCTCTAGCATCGGCAGCGTGAAGCCGGCGGTCTTGCCGGTGCCGGTCTGGGCCGCGGCCATGATGTCATGGCCGTCCAGGATCACGGGGATGGCCTGGGCCTGGATGGGGGTGGGGTGCGTATAGCCCTGTTCACGGACAGCACGCAGGATATCGGCCGAAAGGCCAAGGTTTTCAAAAGACATGGATTGTTGCTCCGACACGCACCCGCCAGGAGGTCCCTGGACCGGTCTGGGTGGTGTTTTGTTTGTATTGTACGGATTTCGCTGGGAGCAGAGATAGCCGGACCGTTCGCCGCGTGAGACCAGAGCACAGCGGCCAAGTGCGGCGCACAGTATCCGATTCCCGCCGCCACCGCAATGCTGGCGTCATGCGCCCGCATCGCTTGCCCAGGCGCGGGGCAGTCCGTACCATGCGCCGTTCGCGATGGCGGCGCCTGGGAGTCAGGTCCGGCCTTTCGTGGAGAGATGTCCGAGTGGTCGAAGGAGCACGCCTGGAAAGTGTGTGTACCCCAAAAGGGTACCGAGGGTTCGAATCCCTCTCTCTCCGCCAGGTTTTCCGACCGCGGCATTGCGGCGGATACCCCTAGCCACCCGGGTCGGGCCCCGTACGGCCGGCTCCCGTGAACCCCGTCAGGTCCGGAAGGAAGCAGCGGCAGCGGGCAGCAGGCGCGTTGCGGTCCAGTCCGGTCCGGGTGGCGCCTTATGATCCATCCCTATGCAGCCTTGTTCCCGGTGCAATCGCATCCCACGCGAGCCAACGTGTGGGCGGCGGTTTCAAACGGTGTGGTATCGTCCAGCGAGCCTGCCCCCCCATGTTGGCCGAACGAAGCGATTGCATCACGACCCGAAGGTGTCGTAAGAGATAAAGATGCCGAGATAGAGCGACACGAGAGTGAAGGTGATGGCCATCAGCGCCAGCTTCAGGGGTCGGCCCGGTTCCATGGCCAGCACCGGGGAGCGGAACAGCACCCAGACATAGGCGATCAGGGCGAGTGATGAGGAGCCGGCGAGCCAGAGCATAATGATGAGCCTGTGCGGCAGGTGCAGGCCGAAGAAACCTGTGGCGTAGGCCGTCACTACATAGGTGATGTGCGCGACCGCGATGATCGCGAGCTTAGGAAATGTCCCCATATCGATATGCCCCCTTCCCCATGCGCATCATCATAGAGCGGCAGCCCGGGGGATGCATCCAGAGTATGAATGGGGTCAAGCTCTCTTGACGCCGTCGAGCGACACCACGGGCTGATCTCCTATCACCTCGGCGCTATGCGCCACCCCCTTCGGCACGGCCAGCATGTCCCCCGCTTCCAGCACCAGCGTCCGGCCCTGCAGCGTCATTTGAAATCGGCCGGAGAGTACGCCGTCGATCTTGTCCACGCCGTGTGTGTGCGGCGGGAAGCGGGTGCCGGGCGGATAGGTATACAGTGATACGGTACAGCCGAGGCGCGCCAGCTTGTCGCGCATGGCATCGAGCGTCAGCTCGCCGTCCTCCGCCTCGTTCCACCGGACCGGTGTGACGGCCATTCAGGTCAGCAGTACAGCGACGATGCCGGTCAGAAAGATACCGTCGAAGGTACCGGCACCGCCGATCGAGGCGATCGGGGCGCCGATGTTGGCGACGTCCTTCAGGCGCAGCAGGTCAGCGCCGACCAGCACCCCGAGGGTGCCGCAGATGTAGGCCAACGGCGCGGCCAGTTTCTCGCCGCCGATCATCATGGCGACAATGGCGGCAGCAATCGGCGCTACCAGCATCGGCATGCCGATGCCCAGGTGCGGGATCGGGCGGCTGGTGGCGTAACAGATGCCGGCCACGATGATCACGGCCAGCAGGATGTCGAACAGCGGCAGCGGGAAGCGATGGATCAGGCTGGCCGAAAACACCAGCGGTACCAGACAGCCGCCGGCGTTGACGGCGATCAGCGTGCGGCCGGTGAACGGAAGTATCGGCAGGCGCAGCAGGCTTTGCGGCGTCGGGTTCTGAGGGTCGGGTTGGGGCGGCTGCTCGGATTTGATCGAGGTCAGCGGCAGATTCAGCATGCTGCCGAACAGTGAGGTGAACAGCAGCAGCATGCCCTGGGTGGTGGACAGGCCCAGCTTGTCGAAGGCCAGCGAGATCAGCCCCAGTTGCACCAGGGTCAGCAGGAAGACGAGGATCAGGATGAAGATCAGCAGGTGGATCGGGGAAAATGGACTGCGCATCCCGCCATTGTAGCAACCAATGCCGCCGATGCCCCGTGCGGAATTTGCTGCGTGGCAGTCGGTGCCGGCCCGCTGTTTTCAGTCGCTCAGTAGCCGGCGCAGGGACACGGCGTTGGCGGGGGCGAAGGCGTGCGCGTCGTTGTTGAAATAGATCCAGGCCCTCTCGGCATCCACGCCGCGGATGCGCGATGCCCAGCTTTTCAGCTCCGCCTCGCCATAATCCTGGGCGTACCACGGATCGCCGTGCAGGCGCAGGTAGACGTCCGGGGCGGTGGCCATCAGTTCGTCCGGCAGCCCTGGTGCTGCAACGGCACAGAAGCCGATCCGGTTTTCATGCATCGCCGCCACGACCTCCGACCGCCACCAGCCGGCATGGCGGAACTCGATGACGGTGCGGAAATCCGGGTGCATGGCCGTCAATAGCTGTGCCAGCGCCTGCTCCGAGTAATGCAGCGAGGGTGGCAGCTGGAACAACACGCAGCCCAGATGTGCGCCCAGCCCCGCCAGTACGCCGAAGAAGTCGTCCAGCAGGGATGCGCAGTCGTGAAAGCGCTTCAGGTGCGTGATCAGGCGCGGAGCCTTCACCGCATAGACGAAGTTCTCCGGCGCCTGCTTCAGCCAGCGGCGGACAGTGGCGGCGGTCGGGAAGCGGTAGAAGCTGGAATTGATCTCCACCGTATCGAAGCGCTCGGCGTAGAACGCGAACCAGCGTGAGGTCGGAAGATCCTCCGGATACCACAGTCCCTGCCAGTGGCGGTAGTAGTAGCCCGAGCAGCCGATGCGCACATCCATGCTTCAACCATAGCCCATCGGACCAGGCTGCGGCCCGTTCCATCAGAGGGAAGCGGCTCAGCCGGCCATCTGTTTCTCGACCTCGACGATCTGCATGGTCGTGGACAGCACGCTGTCCGGGTTCAGCGACAGCGATTCGATGCCCTCGCGTACCAGAAAGGCGGCGATGTCCGGGAAGTCGGACGGGGCCTGGCCGCAGATGCCGACATACTTTTTCCGGCGGCGGCAGGCGGCGATGGCCATGGACAGCATGGTCTCGACCGCCTCGTCGTGCTCGTCGAACACGTGGGCGACCAGGCCGGAGTCGCGGTCGACGCCCAGGGTCAGCTGTGTCAGGTCGTTCGAACCGATCGAGAAGCCGTCGAAGCGGTCGAGGAAGGCGTCGGCGGCGATGACATTGGCCGGGATCTCGCACATCACGTACACCTCCAGGCCGTCCTTGCCGCGTTCCAGGCCGTGCTTCTTCATCTCGGCCAGCACCTTGTCGCCCTCCTCGGTGGTGCGCGTGAACGGGATCATCAGCACCACGTTCGTTAGCCCCTTGAGCTCGCGCACCCGCTTCATGGCCTGGCATTCCAGCGCGAAGGCGTCGCGGAAGCCCTCCGAGTAGTAGCGCGAGGCGCCGCGGTAGCCGATCATCGGGTTCTCCTCGACCGGCTCGAAGTCCTTGCCGCCCAGCAGGTTGGCGTATTCGTTCGATTTGAAGTCGGACATGCGCACGATGACCTTCTTCGGGTAGAAGGCGGCGCCGATCATCGCCACGCCCTCGGCCAGGCGTTCGACATAGAACTCGACCGGGTCGGCATAGGCGGCGGTGCGCTCGCTGATCTCGGCCCGCAGCTTCTTGTCCAGTTTGTCGAAATGGAGCAGGGCGTTGGGATGGACGGCGATGGCGTTGTTGATGATGAACTCCAGGCGTGCCAGGCCGACGCCGTCGTTCGGGATGAAACTGAAGGCGAAGGCCTGCTCGGGGCTGGCCACGTTCATCATGATCTTGGTCTTCGGCCGGGCCAGGTTCTCCAGCGGAATCTGCTCGACCTCGAAATCGAGCTTACCCTCGTAGACGTTGCCGGTCTCCCCTTCGGCGCAGGAGACGGTGACGTCGGCGCCGGTCGGGATGGCGGTGGTGGCGTTGCCGGTACCGACCACGGCCGGCAGGCCCAGCTCGCGCGACACGATGGCGGCATGGCAGGTGCGGCCGCCGCGGTTGGTGACGATGGCGGCGGCGATCTTCATGATCGGTTCCCAGTCCGGATCGGTCATATCGGTGACCAGCACCTCGCCGGGCTGCAGCTGGTTGATGTCGGCCACGTCCTTGATGACGCGCGCCGTGCCCGCAGCAATCTTCTTGCCCACGCTCTTGCCCTGCACCAGCACCGACCCCTGCCCTTTCAGGTGGTAGCGCTCCATCACCTGCGCGTGCCGGTGCGCGTACACCGTTTCCGGCCGGGCCTGCACGATGTAGAGCTCGCCCGTCTCTCCGTCCTTGGCCCATTCCATGTCCATCGGCTGGGTGGTACCGGCGCGCGCCGAATAATGCTCCTCGATGGCCACGGCGTAGCGCGCCAGCGTCAACAGCTCCTCATCGTTCAGGCAGAAGCGGCGGCGATCCTCCTCGGGCACGCTGACGTTCTTGGTCGGATGCCTCAGTGAGGCGGAGAAGATCATCTTGATGGCCTTCTCGCCGAGGTTGCGGCTGAGCACCGGCGCCTCGGCCTTGTCCAGCGTCGGCTTGAACACGTAGTACTCGTCCGGGCTGACGGCGCCCTGCACCACGTTCTCGCCCAGGCCGTAGGAGGCGGTGATCAGCACCGCGTCGGGAAAGCCGCTCTCGGTGTCGATCGAGAACATCACGCCCGAGCAGGCCAGATCGCTGCGCACCATCTTCTGCACGCAGGCCGACAGCGCCACCTGCGTATGGGCGAAGCCCTTGTCGACGCGGTAGGAGATGGCGCGGTTGGTGAACAGCGAGGCATAGACGAGCTTGATCGTGTCGGACACGTGCCTGGGGCCGCTGACGTTCAGGTAGGTCTCCTGCTGGCCGGCGAACGAGGCGTCCGGCAGATCCTCGGCCGTGGCTGAGCTGCGCACCGCCACCGACAGCGCCCCGCCCCCTTCCCGCTTCTGCAGCATGGCATAGGCCTCGGCGATCTCCTGCTCCAGATCGGGCGGCATGTCGGCATGGGCGATGCGGCTGCGGATGGTGGCGCCGGCCGTCGCCAGCGCCTGCACGTCGCGCGTGTCGAGTCCGTCGAGGATGGCGCCGATCTCCTCGCGCAGGCCGTTGTGTTCGAGGTAATGCCAGTAGGCGTCGGCGGTGGTGGCGTAGCCGCCGGGCACCTTGATGCCGCGGCCGGACAGCCCCTGCACCATCTCGCCCAGCGAGGCGTTCTTGCCGCCGACCAGCGGCACGTCGTCCATGCCCAGCTCGTCGAGAAAACGGATGTAGCGGAATGTGGTCATCGGATGCCTCCTGCTGTGTCCCTGGCCTGGTGTTGGGAAGTGTAGAACATGGCCACGATTTTGCAGCGGCGATGGAGGGGGGATGTCGGGGGGCTAACAGTGGCGCGGATTTTCTGCGATACTGCGCCGCCCGGCGGCGATGCGCTCGCCGACCGGAAATACGGTGGAAGGTAGATCAGCGAGATGTCAGCCCGTTACCAGACCGACGATTTGCGCATCCGCGGCATCCAGGAGGTGGCGCCGCCGCTGCGCGTGCACGAGGAATGCCCGGTGACCGACCGGGCCGCCGCCACGACCTGGCAGGCGCGCAGCGAGATCCACGACATCCTGTACGGCCAGGACGACCGCCTGCTGGTGGTCATCGGCCCCTGCTCCATCCACGATCCGGATGCCGCCATCGAATACGCGCTGAAGCTGAAGGCCATGCGCGAGGAATTGGCCGAGGACCTGTTGATCGTCATGCGCGTCTATTTCGAGAAACCGCGCACCACCGTAGGCTGGAAGGGCCTGATCAACGATCCGAACCTCGACAACACCTTCGAAATCAACAAGGGCATCCGCCTGGCGCGCAAGCTGTTGGTGGACATCAACGCGCTGGGGATGCCGGCCGGCACCGAGTTCCTCGACCTGATCACGCCACAGTACATCGCCGATCTGGTCAGCTGGGGGGCCATCGGTGCGCGCACCACCGAATCGCAGGGTCACCGTGAGCTGGCCTCCGGTCTGTCCTGCCCGGTCGGCTTCAAGAACGGCACCGACGGCGGCTACGGCATCGCCATCGACGCCATCCGCGCCGCCGCCCATCCGCATCATTTCCTGTCGCTGACCAAGCACGGGCATTCGGCGATCTTCTCCACCAGCGGTAACGAGGACTGCCACATCATCCTGCGCGGCGGCAAGGAGCCGAACTACCAGATGACGCAGGTGGCCGAAGCGCTGGCAGCGTTGGATGCCGCCGGCATCGCCACCGGCGTGATGATCGATTGCAGTCATGCCAACAGCCGCAAGCAGTATCAGCGCCAGCTCGAGGTCGGGCGCGATGTCGCCGGGCAGCTGGCCGCCGGCAACCGCCGCATCATCGGCACCATGGTCGAGAGCCATCTGCACGAGGGGCGGCAGGATGTGAAGCCGGGCGTCGCCTTGAAGCACGGCGTCAGCATCACCGACGCATGCATTGGCTGGCAGGATTCGGCCGATCTGCTGCGCGTGTTCGCCGAGGGCGTTCGCCAGCGCCGGGCTGCGGGCCGGCCGTGAGCCGAAAGGTCATCCCGATCGAGGCCCACGGTGCCGAGGCGCCGATGGCGCCGAAGCCGGCCTGGCTGAAGGTGAAGGCCCCCTTGTCGCCGGAGTACCGGCGGCTTGTGAAACTGATGCGCGATCAGAGGCTGAACACCGTCTGCGAGGAGGCGAGCTGCCCGAACATCGGCGAGTGCTGGCAGCACGGCTCGGCCACGTTCATGATCCTGGGCCGGGTCTGCACCCGCACCTGTGCCTTCTGCGACGTCGCCACCGGTCGCCCCGATGTGGTCGATGTCGAGGAGCCGCGGCACCTGGCCGAGGCCGTCGAGGCCATGGGCCTGAGGCACGTGGTGATCACGTCGGTGGACCGCGACGATCTGCCGGATGGCGGTGCCGGGCATTATGCCGATACGATCAACATCGTCAGGCAGCGTTGCCCCGAGGTGACGATCGAGGTGCTGACACCGGATTTCCAGCGCAAGCCCGATGCCTGTCTGCAGACGGTGATCACCGCCCGTCCCGACATCTTCAACCACAACCTGGAAACGGTGCCGCGGCTGTACCGCTCGGTGCGCCCAGGGGCGCGCTACTTCACAAGCCTGCGCCTGCTTCAGCGCGCCAAGGAACTGGATGCCTCGGTGGTCACGAAGTCCGGCATCATGGTCGGCCTGGGCGAAGAGCGCGACGAGGTACTGCAGGTGCTCGACGACATGCGCGAGGCGGGGGTGGACGTTCTGACCGTCGGCCAGTATCTGCGTCCTTCCGCCAATCACCACCCGGTGCTGCGCTACTGGACGCCCGACGAGTTCGAGGATCTGAAGTACCTGGCCGAGAAGAAGGGCTTCGGCATGGTGGCCGCAGGCCCCTTGGTGCGCTCCTCGTTCCATGCCGAGGATGTGTTCAAGGCGCTCACGCTGCGCAAGCCATAATTGCGCCGATTGTCATTTGTACTCTGCGTCACGATAAATACAGTTGAACCCCATTAGCTTGGCCATATGTCCAAGTTTCAGGGGGATACATGAACAAGGTTATTCTTCGAATCTCAGTTCTCGTTGCCTGCATCGGCATGCTTTCCTCGTGCATGCCCATCCATACCAATGGGGATTCACCGAAGGCAAAACGCGATGCGATCCTTCACATGCGCAGTGAAACACTGGCGCAGCTATACAAGATTCATCCATCTGCACGCACCGATATCCGCAGGGCAGCCGGCTACGCCGTGTTCAGCGATGTCGGTGTCAACATCATTTTGATATCCGCTGGCGGCGGCGAGGGCGTGGCGCACGACAATCGTACGGGACGGAACATCTACATGAAGATGATCTCCGGCGGCGTGGGCCCCGGGCTCGGCATCAAGGACTTCCGCGGCGTGTTCGTGTTCCATACCCGCAAGGCGTTCGATCAGTTCGTCGACAGCGGTTGGGAGGGCACCGCCCAGGCCGATGCCGCCGCCAAGTCGGGCAAGAAGGGCAAGGCGGTAGCCGGTGCGATTACCGTTGCTAAAAACGTGGACCTGTACCAGATCACCGAGAACGGCCTGGCGCTGCAGGCCACGCTCCAGGGTACCAAGTACTACAAGGACGACGAGCTGAACGGCAAATAAGGCGGCCGGACGCAGCACGGCACCACGGAACGCCGGGGTGGGAGCATTGGCCTGCAAGGGCAAACGGTGAGAAGCCATCGATTTAATGCGGCCAATATCGGATCAGTGATGGTATAGTGCGCTCTGTGGGCAGGGGGCTGCATGCCGACAGGCATACAGAGCCGGTGTTTACGGGAGGGTGAAAGGATGATCCGCTATGTTGCCGGCCCGGAGCTTTGGCCCGAGGAGCAACACGGCCTGTATGCGCTGCGCCGGCGCGGGCTGTCGTTGGGCTGGGTGCTTGAGGCTACGCGTCCCGAGATGCCGGAGGCCGCACAGATCGAGCGGGCGTGGCATGCCGACGAGGCCGCGATGCTGCCCGGTTTTGTCATGGCCAACGTACAACAGCATGCCGACGATGTCGCCTGCGCCCGGCGCCTGATGGAAGATACCGTGGACGAAAAGGACGTGATTGATCAGTTCGGGGCCGAGCCCTATGCCTCGCGTCTGGCCGGGCGCTTCGCGCTGGTGGCCTCGGTGCATGACGAGGGTGACCGTCAGGAGATCGAGAAGTTGCTCTTCGATGCCGAAAAGGACGGCGAGGTCATCGGCGAGGAGCTGTGGTGCAAGGTATCGTGGCTGTCCTATCATCCCGACGATGTGTCATTGCGATTCCGCTTTTCCTACGGCATCGAGGGGTTCGAGGATGTTGCCGCCGATCCGCTGCGTCAGCGGCTGGCGGCCGAACTGACGGATGTGATCTTTCCCGAATCGGCGGTGTTGGCCGAATGCCCGCAGGTGCACGCGCTGATTGCCCGTCTTCTGAACACGGACAAGGTGCTGTACGGTGAACGCATTGTCTATTTCAATGCCCCGGACGGCGGCGCCCAGATGCACCACGATGTCGAGCGGGGGCATGCTGGCGTGGTGTTCGCCCAGCTTTCCGGCCAAACCTTCTGGCTGGCCCTGTCCAAGCCGAAGCTGATGGACGAGATCGCGGATTTTTTGACGCGGGCGGATGCCGAGAGCGAACTGGCGCGGGCGCTGCCGAAGGCGGCACAGCGCCGTGAACTGTGTCGGCTTGCCGCCGATCGCGAGCTGCTTTCCGAATACATGGAACGCTTCGACCATGAACTGGTGGAGGCGCTCGTGGACAGGGTGCCGGCCTTCATCGAACACCTGGTGTCAGGCGGCTATGCCCATATGCTGCGGCCGGGCGATGCCATCCTGCTGCCGCAGCGGGATACCGACCATTGCGTCTGGCATTCGGTGTTCTGTCTCGGCGATGAGCCGGGGGAATCACTGTCCTTCGCCGTGCGCCCGCTTGCCCAGCAGTCCTAAGCCTTACCGCTCAGGCGGGCAGGTCATGCACCGCGCTTTCCACTTGCCCATTCTCGTGTAACGCCGGTATGCGATAGCCGGCCGGTCAGGCGTTGGGTTTTCCGCCGCGCCTGGAGTCATGTCGGCGCGGCCGGCGATTCTTGCCCCCCTCGGGTCGCGCCTGCTGGCGGTCCTCGGCGCCGGTGCCTTCGGCATGGCGCTCGGGACGCGTCGGCTTGCCGATGTCCAGGCGCGCATGGTCCCAGGCTGGCACCGGGATGCTGTGGCCGATGTAGGCCTCGATATCCGGCAGCCCGAAACAGAAGCGTTCGCAGGCGAACGAGATCGCCACACCGGTGGCGCCGGCACGGGCCGTGCGTCCGATGCGGTGCACATAGTCCTGTGCATCCTCCGGCAGATCGTAGTTGAACACGTGTGTGACGTTATCGATGTGCAGTCCGCGGCTGGCCACGTCGGTGGCGACGAGCAGGTGCAGCTTGCCCTGGCCGAAATCCTCGAGGATGCGCAGGCGCTTCTTCTGGCGCACGTCGCCGGACAGGATGCCGACATCGAAGCCGTACCGGGCCAGCTTGTCCGCCAGGCGCTCGCCGGTGCGTTTCTCGTTGATGAAGATCATGCCGCGCTCGACGTTCTGCTCGCGCAGCAGGCTGACCAACAGCGGAAACTTCTCGTCCATGCCGGTGTGGTACAGGGCTTCCTTGATGTTGCTGGCCGTGATGTCGCCCTCCTCGGCGCGCAGCTTGACCGGGTTGTTCATGTGTTCGTACGCGAGCTCCAGCACGCGGTGAGACAGCGTGGCCGAGAACAGCATCGCCTGACGCTTGTCATAGGGCGGCAGGCGGCGCATCAGGTAGCGCAGGTCCTTGATGAAACCGAGATCGAACATGCGGTCGGCCTCGTCCACCACCAGCATCTCGCAGTGCTTGAGCGAGAAGCACCCCTGTTTGAAGTAGTCGATCAGCCGGCCGGGCGTGCCGATCAGGATGTCCACACCCTCATCGAAGGCCTGCTTCTGCTTGTCATAGTCCACGCCGCCGAACACCACGTGCAATTTCAGGTCGGTGTGCGCGGCCAGCTTCTTGGCATCGGCGGAAATCTGTGCCACCAGTTCGCGCGTCGGGGCGATGATCAGGGCGCGCGGATCACGGGGCCGGCGGCCGTCGCGCGCGCCATGGTTCGACAGATGGGTGATGGTGGTGATCAGGAAGGCGGCGGTTTTTCCGGTGCCGGTGCGGCCCTGGCCGGCCACGTCCTTCCCCGCCAGCGTCAGCGGCAGCGCCACCTCCTGCACGGCGGTCAGATCGCTGAAGCCGAGATCGTTGATGGCCTGCAACAGCGGCTTGGGCAGAGTGAGTTCGTCAAAGCGCATATGAATGGTATCCTGTGAGCATGAACCTTGCATGCAAAGGGACAGCATACGGGACATTCGATTGCCTGGCAAAAGCGATGCGATTATCGTTCACGTCCCCCCCCTGGGCCCATAGCTCAATTGGTTAGAGCTACCGGCTCATAACCGGTTGGTTCCAGGTTCGAGTCCTGGTGGGCCCACCAGTCCAGCCCGCGGGCATATGGGGGGAGTTTTCGCACAGAGGTACATCATATGATGGCTGGTCCCGACAGGGTTGACCCCGAACAATTGCGAAGCCTCATACTGGCGGCGATGCCGGATGCCGAGGTCGAGGTGAAGCTGTATGCAGGGGATGACCATTTCGAGATGAGCGTGGCCTCATCGAGGTTTGCCGGGAAATCGCGGGTGGCCCAGCATAAGATGGTGTACGATGCGTTGGGCGCGCACATGCAAGAGGCCGTGCATGCGCTGGCCCTGAAAACCCGCGTACTACATGATTGAGGTGATTTCATGGATGAGATTCAGAAACAGATCGACAAATTGGTACATGAGCACGATATCATTCTGTTCATGAAGGGCACGCCGCAATTTCCGCAATGCGGATTCTCGCAGCGCGTGACCCAGATTCTCGGTGGCTATGAGGTGCCGTATGTAGCCGTCAATGTGCTGCTCGACCCGGCGGTACGCGAGGGCATCAAGGCCTACGCCAACTGGCCGACTATCCCGCAGCTGTACGTCAAGGGCGAGTTCGTCGGCGGCTGTGATATCGTGACCGAGATGCACGACTCAGGAGAACTGCATGCATTGCTCGACCCGTTGCACAAGGCCGGGTAAAGGGGGCAAGGCTTGAGCGCGTATGGGCGCTGGTCTATAACCCTGGGAGGCATGATATTCTCACGGCCTGATCCGATGGTGGCCACCCCGGCACCGAAAACCGTGGAACTGGCAGGTCCGTCGGACCGCAGAGCCTCGCACTAAGTGCAACCCAAGCTATCCCAGAAACTCGGTCAGCGCCTGGCGCTGACCCCGCAGTTGACCCAGAGCCTGAAGGTTCTGGCCATGAATGCCATGGATCTGGAGGCCTATCTGGAGGAATGCCTGGAAAGCAACCCGATGCTGGAGATGACGGCGCCGGAGGCGGAGACGGAGATGCCGGCTGCGAACGACGGCCGCGATTCCGAAGAGATGGATGCATGGCAGGACAGCGGTGACAGCCGCTGGGAACAGCTCTATGCGCCTTCCTCCAGTGCCGGTCGCGATGACTTTCCGAATCGTGAACAGAACTGGCATGAGGAACAGAACATCGGCGAATCACTGCATGAGCAGATCAACCAGCAGCCGATGTCCGAGCAGGAACGGGCGGTGGCGCATGCGCTGATCGATTCGCTGGACGATGATGGCTATTTCCGTGCCGACCCAGCCGCCCTGGCTGCGGCACTCGGCGTTTCCGCCGAGATGGTGGTCGATGTGCTTGAACAGGTGGTGCAGGAACTGGAGCCTGCCGGCATTGGTGCCCGCGATCTGAGCGAGTGCCTGCTGCTGCAACTCGACGACGACGAGCCGTCGACCGCCATGGTAAGGCGCTTGCTGCTGCATTATGCCGATGACCTGTTCGATGATGATCAAACCCTGGCCGGCAAGGTGGGCCGTGCCGTCGACGACGTGGTGCAGGCCCGGGCGCGCATGCGCCGGCTCGATCCCTTTCCGGGCCACGGCATGCACGGCGAACAGAACTATTTTGTGCAACCGGAGATCGTGTTCCGACGCACAGCAAACGGTGAGATCCAGATCGAGATCCCCAGCTACGGCTGGCGCGGCATCCGCCTGAACGAACAATGGCAGGGCCGCCGGTGGGCGGGCAGTGATCGCGAGTTCATCGATCACGCCACGCGCGAGGCCAAGTGGCTGATTTACGCCATCGAGCAGCGCGGCGAGACGCTGATGAAGGTGGCCCAGTGTCTGGCCAGGCGGCAACGTGCCTTCCTCGATCACGGGATTCTGGGCTTGAAGCCGCTGACGTTGCAGGATGTGGCCGAGGAGGTGGGGTTGCACGAATCGACGATCTCGCGGGTCACCAACGGCAAGTATGCGGAAACGCCGTTGGGACTGATTGAGATGCGCCGGTTCTTTTCATCGGGATTGCCGACGCGCGGGGGCGGCAGCATCTCCGTGTACCGCGTGCAGCAGCGCGTCAAGTCGCTGATCGAGACCGAGCCGGCCGGGCGTCCGATCTCCGATCAGGATATTGCTGACCGCTTGCAGGCGGAAGGCATCGATATTGCTCGCCGAACCGTAGCCAAATATCGAGAGAATCTTGGATTGCCGCCGAGCAGCCAAAGACGGCGTTCCGTCAGGGAACGCCCGACATTACAGAGGGGGTAGAGCATGCAAGTGTCGATTACAGGGCGGAACATGGAATTGACGGATCCGCTGAAGGAGTACGTCAACGACAAGTTGCAGCACCTGAAGCATTCGTTTGACCATGTGGTGGATGTGCATGTGGTGCTGTCGGTGCAGAAGTTCCATCATCAGTGCGAGATCACCATCCAGGCCAGCGGCATGGTGGTCCATGCCAAGCATGATTCCGAGGATATGTATGCCTCGATCGACGGTGTGGTCGACAAGCTAAACCGCCAGCTCAAGCGTTACCGCGCAAAGATGCATCGCCATCAGAGCAATCATGGCCAGCGCAAGGGCCGCGAGATCAAGGTGTCCCACCGGGTGGTGAGCATGCCGCCGCATGAGGAACTGGCGGAGGATCAACAGCCGGAAACCGTGCATCACGAGGAGATGGCGGTCAAGCCGATGTCGGTGGACGAGGCGGTGATGCAGATGGAGCTTTCCGAGCAGCAGCCGCTGATCGTATTCACCAATCAGGAAACGGAAAGCCTGAATGTCATCTACCGTCGGACGGACGGACAATTGGGTTGGATCGAGCCGACCCCATCCTGATGCGCTAGGGTGGAGCACGGAGAAACGGAATGGCCAAATCTGACCGCTTGATTCCTCCGGATCATATCCTTCTTGATTCGGGGGCAGGCAGTAAACGGGCGCTGATCACGGAACTGGCCAGTGTGTTGCCCGCGATGGATCCGGATCCGGTGCTGGAGGTGGTGATGGCCCGCGAACAGCTCGGCAGCACGGGTATCGGCAATGGCGTGGCCATCCCGCACGGACGGCTGCCCGATCTGTCGGAGCCGGTACTGGCCCTGGCCCGGCACAAGGGCGGCATCGATTTCGATGCCATCGACGGCAAACCGGTGCATATCGCCATCATGCTGCTGGTACCCCAGGAGGCGGAACGCGGCCATCTGGAACTGCTGGCGCATCTGGCCAGGACGCTGCAGCAGGAGCATGTGCGGCGCGAGATCATGGAGGCCGAAACGGCGGAGCAGATATCGCGCGTATTCTCCACCATGCCCCGGAGCGCAGTGGCATGACGCAGGCGCCGCGTATCACCGTCCGCGAGCTGCTGGAAGAGCGCGGAGAGGCGTTGGGGCTGCGGCTGATCGCCGGTGAGAACGGGCTGGATCGATACATCGACCATCCGCGTATGCAGAAGCCGTCGCTGGCCTTTGCCGGCTATCTCGAGCATCTCAACGATTATCGTCTGCAGGTGATCGGACAGACGGAACTGGGCTATCTGGCCACGCGCCCACCGGCCGAGCAGAAGCGCGTCGTCGATGCCGTGTTTGACATGCGCGTGGCCGGTGTGGTTGTCACCCGAGGCCTGACGCCGCCGGATATCGTGCTGGAAGCGGCCAGGCGCACCGATACGCCGCTGATGATCTGCGATGAGCGGTCCTCGGTGTTCATGACCAACACCATGCTGTATCTGTCGCGGCGGCTGGCGCCGACCATCTATCAGCATGGCGTGTACATGGACATCTTCGGTCTGGGCGTGCTGATGATTGGCGCCAGCGGTATCGGCAAGAGCGAGATCGGTCTGGAACTGATCTCGCGCGGTCATCGGCTGATCGCCGACGACATGGTTGAACTGGCCCGGCAGGGAACGGAGATCATCGTCGGCCGCAGCCCGGAATCGCTGCGCTATCATATGGAGATTCGGGGACTGGGCATCCTGAACATCCGGGAATTGTATGGTGCGGCCGCCATCACCGATGCCAAGCGACTGAGCCTGATCGTCGAGATGATTCCGTGGAGCCAGCTGGCGGATGAGGATCGGGTGCTGGGCGAGGAATCGACCACCGAGATTCACGGCGTCACCCTGCCCAAGGTGCTGCTGCGCATCCGCCCGGGGCGTTCAATGGCTGTGCTGGTGGAAGTGGCGACGCGCAATCGCCTGCTCAAGCAACGGGGCATCGACAGCAGCAGGGCATTCATGGAGGCGTTGGAACAGCGGATTCAGCAGGGGCGCGGATGATCATTCTTGTCAGCGGCCTTTCCGGTGCGGGCAAGAGTACGGTGCTGCACGCGCTGGAGGATATCGGGGTTTTCTGTACCGATAATCTGCCGTTGTCGCTGTTCGCCGGCTGGATGCAGGAGATGCGGGGGGCCGGGCGTCTGGCGGCGGCATGCATCGATCTGCGCAGCACGGCCACACCCGAGGCGCTGGCACAGGCGGTGGCGCAGGCTCGCGACATGGATCCCGACTGCCGGCTGGTTTTCCTTGAGGCCTCCGACGAGGCCCTGATCCGCCGCTACTCCCTGCTCAGGCGACGGCATCCGTTCGCCCCCGACATGAATCTGCCCCAGGCCATCGCCGCCGAGCGCGATGCCCTGGGACCCCTGCGCTCCGAGGCGGATCTGGTGCTCGACAGCAGCAACATGAATCCCTACGAACTGGCCGAACTGGTCGAGACATACTGGCGCGAGCATCGCGGCAGGGGAGAGCGCACGATGGTGTGCTCGCTGATCTCGTTCAGCTATCAGCGCGGGCTGCCGCAGGACGCCGACATGGTGGTCGATGCGCGCTTCCTGCCGAATCCCCACTATGAGCCGGAACTGGCCCACCTGACCGGCCGTGATGCCGAGGTGCGCTCCTTTTTTGAGAGACATGGCGACGTATCCGAAACGGAGAACCGGCTGCAGGACTGGCTGCTGTTCATCTGGCCGCGCCTGCAGCGCGAGCGCAAGCAGTATTTCACGCTGGCCATCGGATGCAGCGGCGGACGCCACCGTTCCGTATATCTGGTGGAGCAACTCGGCAGCTGGCTACGCCAGCGGGGCGTGGCCGAGCCCGTGATACGGCACCGGGAACTCGGCACGGTGTTCCGTGCCGGGGAGATGCAATGATCGGTATCGTGCTGGTCGGACATGAGCATATCGCCAGTGAAATGCTGGCGGCGCTTGAACATGTGTTGGGGCGGCAATCCCTGATTCGGGCGGTGGATGTCGCCAGTGATGCTCCGCCGGAGACCCTGCGCCAGCGCCTGGCCGAGGATATCCGCAGTTGCAATGCCGGGTCGGGCGTGCTGGTGCTGGCCGACATGTTCGGCGGTACACCATGCAATGTGGCGTTGGCCATGATGCGTTCCGGCGATGTGGAGGTGGTATCCGGCATGAACCTGCCCGCCCTGATCAAGGCGGCGACGCTGCGCCAGCAGTCCATCGCCGTCGCCGATCTGGCCGTTCAGGTGGCCGAGGCCGGACGTCATTATATTCGTGTGGCCACGTCCCTGATGGAGGACAAGCAGGGATCGATACCACCTGCGGCGGCGGGATAGCATGGCCGAGCGCACCCTGTTTATCCGCAACAAACTGGGCCTGCATGCCCGGGCATCGGCCCGCTTCGTGTCGACGGCCAGCCGTTTCGGCTGTGAAATCAAGCTCAGCCGGGGGAGTGTCGAGGTCAACGGCAAAAGCATCATGGGCATCATGATGCTGGCCGCGGCCAAGGGTACCGAATTGATGGTGAGTGCCGAGGGAGAGGATGCCGAGAAGGCCTTGGATGCCCTGGAGGATCTTGTGAACGGGCGCTTCGGGGAGGCTGAATGACCAGCATCCCCATTCGCGCATCGGTGCGCGGCCGCGGCATCGACAGTAGTGCCGGCGTGGTGATCGGGCGTGTGCAGAAGCTGCTCGAGGGGCGAAAACCGATTCCGGAATACCATCTGACCGAGGACCAGATCGACATTGAGATCCGCCGCCTCGAGTTGGCCATCGAGCAGGCCCTGCAGGATTTGGGGGGTGAGCGGGATCAGCTGGCCAGGATGGGCGCCCAGGACCCGCTGCTGATCCTGGAGGCGCACCGCATGCTGCTGATGGATCCGGAACTGGTCGGCAAGGCCAAGAAGATGATCCGCGAGGAAGGCATCAATGCCGAGTGGGCGATGCGCCGGCGCATGGATGCCGTGCTGTCGGTCTTCGATACCATCGAGGACGAATACCTGCGCGGCAAGAAGGTGGATGTCGAACAGGCCGTTAATCGGGTGATGCGGCATCTGATGGACATTTCGCTGACTGTGTCCGACGGGGTGGACGGGCTGCCGCAGATCCTGGTCGGGGTCGACTTCTCCCCTCCGGATGTAGTGGATTTGTGGAATGCCGGCGTGGCCGGTCTGGTGGCTGAACAGGGCGGTGTCAACGCCCACAACATCATCGTGGCCCGCGGCATCGGCCTGCCGGCGATCGTTGGTGCATCGGATATCCTGGAGCAGGCAGAGGATGACGATCTGCTGATCCTCGACGGTGAGCAGGGGATATGGATCCTGAATCCCACCGAGGAGGAGCAGCAGAAATACCGGCGTTTCGCCCATGCCATTTCTCTGATCCATGCCGGCCTGCATGCCTTTGCCGACAAGCCGTCGCTCAGTGTCGACGGCCATCCGATGCGGCTGATGGCCAACATCGAATTTGCCGATGAGGCGAAGCGGGCCAGCGAGATCGGTGCCGAAGGCATCGGCCTGTTCCGCACCGAGCTGATGTTCATGAACGCCAGCCAGTTACCGGATGAGCAGATGCAGTTTGCCGAGTACGCACGGGTGGTGCAGCTGATGGGTGGGCGCCAGGTGACCTTCCGCCTGTTGGATGTGGGCGGTGACAAGCCAGGGCTGTACCGGAACCTTTCCGGGTTCCGTTACGATGGCCAGAATCCGGCCATGGGCATGCGCGGCGTGCGTCTGCTGTTGCACTGGCCGGCGCTGCTGGAAACCCAGCTGCGGGCCATACTGCGCGCCGCCGAATACGGCCCTGTGCAGATTATGGTTCCGATGGTGTCCACGGTCGAGGAGATCGAGCAGGTTCGCGACATCCTGGAGCAATGCCGGCGGCAGGTGGCGCCGGGCGGCGATGTGCGCCTGGGGGCGATGATCGAGGTGCCGTCGGCGGTGATGATTGCCGATCAGCTGGCCGATGTCGTCGACTTCTTCTCGATCGGTACCAATGACCTGATTCAGTATACCCTGGCGGTGGACCGCAGCGACGAGCAGGTGGGGCATTTGTACAGCGCGGGCCATCCCGCCATCCGCAAGCTGCTGGGGCTGACGGCACTGGCGGCTCGCCAGGCCGGCATCCCGGTTTCCGTCTGTGGCGAGCTGGCGGCCGATTCGCAATGGACCGAGAGTTTCCTGAACATGGGCATGGATGCCCTGTCGATGAGCCTGAACCAGATCCTGCCGATCCGTAAACACCTGAGCCGCCTGTATTACCGGCCGGATACCTGAACCGGAAGCGCCGCGGGGCTTGGAAGCGCAGGCCTGGCGGTTTACCCTTGCCGCGGACCAGGTTGACGAACGGGGGTGCATGCATGCGTCACGATTGGACGATCGATGAGATAGAAGCGTTGTTCGCGCTGCCGTTCAATGATCTGCTGTTCCGCGCCCAGCAGGCGCACCGGGCGCATTTCGATGCCAACGCCATCCAGCTTTCCACCCTGCTGTCGATCAAGACCGGAGGTTGTCCGGAGGATTGCAAGTATTGCCCGCAGAGCGTGCATTACAGCACCGGTGTGGAGTCCGAATTGCTGATGAAGAAGGATGAGGTGCTTCGCGCGGCCCGGGCGGCGAAGGAGAACGGCGCCAGCCGTTTCTGCATGGGCGCGGCCTGGCGCGAACCGAAGGGGCGCGCCTTCGACATGGTGCTGGAGATGGTGCGCGAGGTGAAGGCCATGGGCATGGAGGCCTGTGCCACCCTGGGCATGCTGACGGCCGAGCAGGCGGACCGGCTGAAACAAGCGGGGCTGGACTATTACAACCATAACCTCGATGCCGATCCTGAGTTCTACGAGCAGATCATCTCGACCCGTACCTACGAGGACAGGCTGGATACCCTGCGCCATGTGCGCACCGCCGGGCTCAGCGTCTGCTGCGGCGGCATCGTCGGCATGGGCGAGTCGCGCCGGCACCGGGCGGGTCTGATCGCGCAGTTGGCACGCATGAATCCGCCGCCGGAGTCGGTGCCGATCAATATGCTGGTCAGGGTGGAGGGGACGCCGTTGTCCGATGAGGAGGAACTCGATGCGTTCGAGTTCATCCGCACCCTTGCCGTGGCGCGCGTGACCATGCCGGCATCCTATGTGCGCCTGTCGGCCGGCCGGCAGGCGATGAGCGACGAGATGCAGGCGCTGTGTTTCCTGGCCGGCGCCAATTCGATCTTCTACGGCGACAAGCTGCTGACGACCGGCAATGCCGAGGCCGAACGCGATCACGCCCTGTTTGCGAGATTGGGGCTTCGTCCGGAACAGGCGCCAACGCCTTCCCCCCGGCGCCTGGCCAGTGCCTGAACGAGTGCAATCCGGCGGCTGATCTTCACGACAGGCAGGGCCGGCGACTATAGTGGGCACAGTGGCCGAGTGGGTACGGCCCTATAGAGCGAGGACGATATGTTTCATGGTGTCATGACAGCCTTGGTAACGCCGTTCGATGAGAACGGCGCCATTGACGAGGAGGCGCTGCGCGCGCATATCGACCGCCAGATTGAGGCGGGGGTGGATGCGCTTGTGCCGGCCGGCACCACGGGCGAGGCGGCCACGCTGAACATGGACGAACACAAGCGGGTGATCCGCCTGACGGTGGAGCAGGCGGCCGGGCGCGTGCCCGTCATCGCCGGCACCGGCAGCAACAACACCGAGGAATCGATCGAGCTGACGCGGGCCGCCAGCGAGCTCGGCGCCGATGCGGCGCTGTTGATCTCGCCGTATTACGTCAAGCCGTCCCAGGAAGGCATCTACCAGCATTACCGGGCGGTGGCCGAGGCGGTGCATCTGCCGCAGATCCTCTACAATGTGCCGGGACGCACGCGGTCGAACATGCTGCCGGAAACGGTGGGGCGCCTATCCCGCATTGCCAATATCGTCGGTCTGAAGGATGCCACGGCCGACATGGCCCAGTTGACGCGCACGATGCTGGCCTCGGAGGGCCGCATCGAATTCTATTCCGGTGATGACGCCACCGTCCTGCCGTTGATGGCCCTGGGTGGGGTGGGCGTGATCTCGGTGGTATCGAACGTCGTGCCCGCGACGATGAAGCGGCTGGTCGAGGCGATGTGCGAGGGCAAGCTGGATGCGGCGAACGCTCTGCACCGGCAATTGCTGCCCCTGACCGATGCCATGTTCGTCGAGAGCAACCCGGTGCCGGTCAAGGGAGCCTGCGCCATGCTCGGCTGGATGCGTGGCACGCTGCGCCTGCCGCTGGTGCCGATGAGCGAGGCCAGTTGCCAGGTGGTGCGTCAGGCCATGCAGGCATTCGGGGCGGAACCGCTTGACCTCCAACCTGGGGACTGAGGTCTCGGCCGTTGCCCGCCGCCTGAAGGGGTTGATCCGGCGGCTGATCCATTCCTTTGCATACTTTGTGGCCAGCGGGGTGGCGCTGGCGGCCTTTTTCATCGTGCTGATGCTGGCCGAGGCGGTGGTGTATACGCTGACCGGCCAGTCGGTGTCCGTCTGGGCTCTGGTGCTGGCAGCCCTGGCGGCGGCGCTGTTCTTTTCGCCACTGGTGCACGGCATGCAGCGCTGGATCGATCGCATGCTGTTTCCGCGCCATCTGGACACCCTGGCGGCGATCCGTCAGCTCGGTGCCGGCGATCTGGCCGATGTGCCCCTGCAGAATGTCGAGCGGGCGGTGCTCGAGCGCATCTGTCAGGTCAGCCACCGCCTGTTCGCGGCGCTCGACGAGCGCGAGCTCGCCGGCGGTCGCCTGCATCTGTACCCGAAGGGGGCACCGACCATCCCTGATTCGGTCGGGTCGGGTCTGGGGGACTACGATATCCGCCTGCCTCTGCCGCGCCGTACCGGTCGTGCCTACCTCTATCTCGGTCCGCGCGCCGATGGTTGGCCGACCGATGCGCAGGAACTGGAGAGCCTGAAGAGCCTGGCCCGGTTTGCAGCCACAAGCCTGGAGCACGCGCGCCTGACCCATCAGCAGGCCGAGGCGGCGCGCCTGGACTCGCTGACGCGCGTGGCCCGGCAGCTGCATTCCCACGATCTGAAGAACCGCCTGCACGATCTGGCGTTTCTGGCGCACAACATCGAATCGGGTCGTCTGGACAAGGAAGACATCAGCCAGCTGATCGGCGCCATCCGCAAGGTTGTGGGCCGCATGCAGACGTTGATGCAGCGCCTGTCCGATCCGCGCGAGAAGATCGCGCCGGTGCTTTCGGCGGTCGATATGCACGAATGGATCAACAGAATCGTGCAGGAGCGCTTGTGGCCCGAGGGTATTTCGGTCAGCGTGGATCTGCCGCCGATGCCGATGATCCAGGGGGATGAGGGCCTGTTGCAAAGCGTGTTCGAGAACATCTTCGACAATGCCACCCAGGCCATGCAGGGCCGCGGACAGCTGCTGATTTCCGGACGGATTCTGCATCCGCCGCAATCAGCAGAGGACGCCATCGAGATCCGTATCCACGATAACGGTCCGGGCATGACCGATACCTTCATCAGCAACCAGTTGTTCCGACTGTTCTCCACCACCCGCCCGAACGGACTCGGCATCGGCCTGTATCTGAGCCGGCGCATCGTGGATGCCCACGGGGGAGAGATTGGGGCCGAAAGCGGGGGAGAGGGGAAAGGTTCCACCTTCTTCATCCGCCTGCCGATGTGGCAGGTTGGGACGACCAAGCCTCCCCCGGCACTACAGGAGACATGATCGCCATGCAACGCACCGTCCTGGTGGTGGACGACAACGACATCAACCGGCTCAACCTGAAGCTGTTGCTCAAGGACAGCTATCAGGTAATCGAGGCGGGTGATCTCGATGCGGCCGAGGATATGCTGAGCCAGCACCGTGTCGATCTGCTGGTGCTTGATCTGGCCCTGCCGCCGGAACCGGACAACCCGGAGATCGGCATGCGCTATCTGGAGGAGATTCGGGAAGAGAACCCGGATTTGCCGGTGGTGGTGATCACCGGCCACGACGAACACCGCCTGGCCATGCGTGCGCGCAAGTCCGGCGCCATCGACTTCTTCGGCAAGCCCTTCGATCCGGACGAGGTGCGCGACACCATCGACCGGGCCATGGAGGCCCGTTGGCAGCAGCTGCGCGAGCAGGAACTGCAGCGCCTGCTCGACGCGCGCATGGGTACCGAGATCCTCGGCGATTCGGCCGCCATGCAGAATTTGCGCGGCCTGATTGCCCGTGTGGCCCCGACTCCGTCGACGGTGCTGATCCAGGGACCGACCGGCAGCGGCAAGGAGCTGGTGGCGCGCAGCCTGCATGCACAAAGCGCCCGCCAGCAGCGTCCGTTCATCGCCATCAATTGTGCGGCGATGGTGGCCGAGCATCTGGAATCCGAGCTGTTCGGCCACGAGAAGGGGGCGTTCGCCGGCGCGGCGAAGCGCAAGCTCGGCTGGTTCGAACGCGCCGCCGGCGGCACGCTGTTCCTGGACGAGGTGGCCGGGCTGCCGCTGTCGGTACAGGCCAAGTTGTTGCGTGCCCTGGAGCACGGCGAGTTCTCACGCCTGGGCGGCGAGTCGATCCTGCGCTCGGACGTGCGGCTGATCTGCTCCACCAAGGAGAATATCGAGCAACTGGTCGAGGATGGTTCGTTCCGCGAGGACCTGTACTACCGGATCCATGTGGTCGTCGTCGATGTGCCGCCGCTGTGCGAGCATGCCGAGGACATCCCGGTGCTGGCTCAGCACATCCTCGAACAGAAGGCCATGGTGTGCGGCAAACCGATGCAGGGGTTCGCCGACAATGTGCTCGAAGCCATGCAGCGCTATGCCTGGCCCGGCAACGTGCGCGAACTGGAAAACGTCATCGAGCGGGCGGTGGTGCTGGCCGCCGGTCCCATGATCGAGCACCTGCCGTCGCTGGTCAGCCCCCAGTCCCACGTGGCCGATGGCGATCTGCTCGACCAGTGGTTCGAATTGCTGCCCGATACCGGCCTCGATGCCGAGAAGACCGTGGCGGATTTCGAAAGGCACCTGCTGCTGGAGGCGCTGGAACGCAATCAGGGGGTCAAGGCCAGGGCCGGGCGCTGGCTGGGCTTCGGGGAACGCGCCAAGGACAAGATGCGCTATCTGTGCGAGAAGTACGGCATCCAGATGGAGGATATGTGATGCGTTGTCTGCTGGCGGCAGCGGTGCTGGCCGTGGCCATGCCATGGCATGCGTATGCGGCGGGCAATCAGGGAGGGATTCACCAGTATCTGTATAACCGCGATCTCGTGGTGCCACCATTCCAGAGCCTGCGCGAGCTCTTCGATCTTCCCAACCAGCCGGGAAGTTATGAGGTGACACTGGTGTCCGATGCCATGGGCCCGCTGACATTCAAGGTCATGCGGGTACTCGGCGAGAAGGAAACCATCCTGAAACAGTATCGCAGTTACAGCTTCCACAATCACGAGTTCCACCTGACGTTCGACAACACCGATGGCCAGTCGGACCTGATGGTGGGCATCGCCAATTCCAATCCGGCATCCAGCGCCAGGGTGACGGTGATCGTCATCCAGCTTCCGTGAACGCCTTGAATCCGCAGGTCGCGACCCCTATATAACAACGGACACGCCCCCCAAGGAGTCCGATCGATGGATATGAACCGCATGACACAGAAGGTTCGCGAGGCGCTGGCCGCAGCCCAGTCGCTGGCGGCACGCCTGTCACACCAGGAGGTGGACGGCGAGCATGTACTGGCCGAACTGCTGGCCCAGCAGGATGGCCTGGCGCCACGCCTGATCGAGCGCATGGGCGTGTCCCTGCCGACGCTGGCCTCAAGAGTGCAGGAATCGCTGCAGAAGCGGCCGCACGTCACCGGCGGATCCAGCGAGGCCGGGCGGGTCTACATCACCCAGCGCCTGAACCAGCTGTTCGCCCAGGCCGAGGAACAGGCCAAAAAGCTGGGCGACGAATATCTGTCGGTCGAACACCTGCTGCTCGCCTTCGCCGAGGAGAAGGATACCGATGCCGGGCGGATATTCCGCGACATGGGCATCACGCACGAAGCACTGCTGAAGGTGCTCGAGTCGGTGCGCGGCAGCCAGCGGGTGACCTCGGATGATCCGGAATCCACCTACGAAGCCCTCAATAAGTATGGTACCGACCTGGTAGAGATGGCCCGCTCCGGCAAGCTCGATCCGGTGATCGGCCGCGATGCCGAGATCCGCAGCGTCATCCGCATCCTGTCGCGCAAGACCAAGAACAATCCGGTGCTGATCGGTGAGCCCGGTGTCGGCAAGACCGCTATCGTCGAGGGCCTGGCCCAGCGCATCCTGTCCGGCGATGTGCCGGAGGGGCTGAAGAATCGCACGGTGTTCTCGTTGGATATGACGGCGTTGATGGCCGGAGCCAAGTACCGCGGCGAGTTCGAGGAGCGCCTGAAGGCGGTGCTGAAGGAGATCAAGGCCTCCGAGGGCCGCATCATCCTGTTCATCGACGAGCTGCATACCATCGTCGGCGCCGGCCGTACCGAGGGTTCGACCGATGCCGGCAACATGCTCAAGCCGATGCTGGCCAGAGGCGAATTGCACTGTGTTGGTGCCACCACCCTGGATGAATACCGGCAGCATATCGAGAAGGATGCGGCGCTTGAGCGCCGTTTCCAGCCGGTGATGGTCGATGCCCCGAACATCGAGGATACGATCTCCATCCTGCGCGGCCTGCGCGAGCGCTTCGAGCTGCACCACGGCGTGCACATCCAGGATGCGGCGCTGGTGGCGGCGGCCACGATGTCCGATCGCTACATCTCCGACCGTTTCCTGCCGGATAAGGCCATCGACCTGGTCGACGAGGCCTGCGCCTCGATCCGCACCGCCATCGATTCGATGCCGGCGGAACTGGACGAGGTCACCCGCCGCACCATGCGCCTGGAGATCGAGGAAACGGCGCTGAAGAAGGAGAAGGACGAGGCCAGCAAGGCACGGCTGGAAGAGTTGCGGCGCGAACTCGCCGATCTGAAGGAGAAGCGCGATGCGATGCGTGCGCAGTGGGACAAGGAGAAGGAGGCCCTGAACCGGGTGCAGCGCCTGCGCGAGCGCATCGAGCAGGTGCGCCTGGAGATCGAGCAGGCCGAGCGTGCCTACGATCTGAACAAGACGGCCGAGCTCAGGCACGGCGTACTGCCGGGCCTGGAGAAGGAGCTGGCCGAGGTCGAAGCCGAGGATCGCCAGGCATCGCTGCTGCATGAGGAGGTCACCGAAGAGGAGATCGCGCGCGTGGTGGCGCGCTGGACGGGTATCCCGGTGGTGCGCCTGATGCAGGGCGAGCGCGAGAAACTGCTGCATCTGGCCGACGTGCTGCACCAGCGGGTGGTCGGCCAGGACGAGGCGGTCGATGCCGTGGCCGATGCCGTGCTGCGCGCCCGTGCCGGCATCAAGGATCCGAAGCGGCCGATCGGCTCGTTCCTGTTCCTGGGCCCGACCGGTGTCGGCAAGACGGAGCTGGCGCGCACCCTGGCCGCCAGCCTGTTCGATTCCGAGGACAACATGATCCGCATCGACATGAGCGAATACATGGAGAAGCACAGCGTGTCGCGCCTTGTCGGGGCGCCTCCGGGCTACGTGGGCTATGAGGAAGGCGGCCAGCTGACCGAGGCGGTGCGCCGCAAGCCGTACGCGGTGGTGCTGCTCGATGAGGTCGAGAAGGCGCACCCGGATGTGTTCCATATCCTGCTGCAGCTGATGGACGATGGACGCCTGACCGATGCCCAGGGGCACACGGTCAACTTCAAGAACACCATCGTCATCATGACCAGCAACATCGGCAGCGATCTGCTGCTGGAGGGCATCGATTCGGCTGGGCATATCCGCGACAAGGCGCGCAAGCAGGTGATGGGCAAGCTGCGGGAATTCTTCCGCCCGGAGTTCTTGAACCGGCTTGACGACGTCGTGCTGTTCAAGCCCCTGACGCATCAGGATATCCGCAGCATCGTCGATCTGCTGGTGGCGGATGTGCGTCGGCGCCTGGGCGAGCAGGGCTTCGGCCTGGAGCTGACGGAGGCTGCAAGCGATCTGATCGTCAACGAAGGCTACGATCCCGTCTACGGGGCCAGGCCTTTGAAGCGATTCATCCAGCAGCAGCTTGAAACGCCGATCGCCCGCGCTATCGTCGGCGGCAAGGTGCCGGAGGGCGGCCAGGTCCGCGTCGATGCCGAAAGCGGGCGGCTGCGCGTGCAAACATAATGCGTGCAATGACATGGATTTTACATTAGTATATGCTAATCAAATGAATTAATAGCGCAGACCAGGAGGAATAATCATGAAAAAATCATTGGTGTTTTCAGCAGTCGCTGTTGTCGGATTGATGTCGATGGCGACAGCGGCGCATGCCTTCTCAACCACATCATGCCAGGTTTGCCATGCCGTGGGTTATCCCAAGGTCGGGCCTTCGTTCAAGTCGGTGGTGGCCAAGTATGGCAACGAGCAGGCCCTGGCCAAGGCGTTTGAGGATGGCTTTGCCGTCAAGGATCGCAAGATTGCCAGCTCCGATGCGAGGTGGAAGTCCAAGGCTGGCCTGATGACGTCGCAGTTCAGGACGACGATCAAGGGTCACGAGAAAGCCGCGGCACATGCGGTATTCGAGACGGTGAAAAACAACAACTTCGGTGAATACTGATCCCTCGCGATGGGGGTGAAGCCGAGCGTGGGGTCTTGGACAGCGGATAGGGCTTGCAAATCGGCGCAATCCTTGCACCATATACCCTACTAAGGGGCAATCCTTGCACCATCGATGGATTTGGGATGCAAGCTGGACCCCAATTCGAGCCCTATGAGGTGATAAGTTGAAAAGATCATTGGTAATTGCAGCAGCAGCTGCTTTTGGCTTGATGTCGATGTCTACCACGGCGAGTGCCTTCAATACCGGCAAGTGTCAAGCCTGCCACAATATTGCGACCGATAAGGTCGGACCTGCCTGGAAGACCGTGGCAGCGGCGTACGGCGATGAGGCCACGCTGGCCAAGGTGTTTGAAAGCGGCTTTGCCGTCAAGGATCGCCACATTGCCGGTAAAGAGGCGAAGTGGAAGTCCAAGGCCGGCCTGATGACGATGCAGTTCCGGCATCTGATCAAGGGTCACGAGAAGGAAGCCGCGCATGCGCTGTTCGAAACGGTCAAGAACGGCAAGTTCGGCGACTACTAAGACCCGTTGCGTTTAGGACGAAGGGCGGCCTCAGGGCCGCCCTTTTCTGTGCCGATTTCGGCCTCATACAAGATGGTGAAGAAATCCCCCGGCGCATGCCTTCACCACCACAGCATGCGTGGTCTGCCATACGCTGCCCGTTAGCGTTTACGTCGCACCTGCAGGGCATTTGCATATCAAACGGGGTAGTTTTTGCCCTCCCAAGATTCCCTAGCCGGACTAGGCTTGCACTATCGGCGAGTTTGCGATAGCAAGTCGATTCCAATTCAATCGTTGGAGGAGGATACAGGTGAAGAAATTGTTCGTATTTGCAGCTGTTGCTGCTATTGGTGTGATGTCGATGTCGACCAATGCCAATGCCTTTAATACCCGTCGGTGCGCGGCTTGCCATGCCATCGATCACGCCAAGGTCGGTCCGTCCTGGAAGGAGGACGTCAAGGCGTATGGCACCGAGGAGCACCTTGCCAAGGTTTTCCTGAGCGGCTTTGCCGTCAAGGATCGCGAGATTGCCGGCCACTCGGCCAAGTGGAAGTCCAAGGCCGGCCTGATGACGATGCAGTTCAGGCATCTGATCAAGGGCCACGAGAAGGCTGCCGCTCATGCCCTGTTCGAGACCGTGAAGAAGGGCAAGTTCGGCGATTATTGATACCCGATTAGGGTAAGATCAAGGGCGGCCTCTGGCCGCCCTTTTTTTGCCTGGACGTCGCCGAGCAGCCGGTCCGTCCCCTGCCTTTGGCGTGCTCCATCAGCAGCAATACGTACCGAACCATTCTTGCGCCATGGGCCGATTTGCGGTAGCAAGCCTATGCCAATTGGATCATTGGAGGAGAGGTATGAAAAAGACGTTGGTGATTGCGGCAGCCGCCGCCTTCATTGCTGGCGGCGCCATGATGGGCACCAGCACCGATGCGCACGCCGCCCCTTGGGGCAAGTGCCAGGCTTGCCATAACTTCACGCCGGTGAACAAGGTGGGTCCGGGCCTCGGCAAGGGCATGATGGACGGCAAGATGGAGCCAGGAGATTACATGCGCGTGGCCGGCACCCATCCGCATTTTCATTATCTGTTTGCCAAGTACATTCCGGCCGGCAAGGCCTGGCATTGGGATCCGGCCCATCTGCGCCAGTGGATGTGCAACTCCAAGGAGGCCATCAAGAAGTTCACGGGTAACCCGGATGCCCGCACCATGATGCCGCCGCAGCACGTCTGCGCCAAGGCGGATCAGGACCAGGTGCTGGCCAAGCTGAAGGCAATCGCCGGTTACAAGTAATCATTCCGGCACGGATCAACAAGGGCGGTCTCAGGGCCGCCCTTTTTTGTGCTGACGCCGCCAGCGTGCCCCCGTAGCATCCCCGCATGGCCATCACCAACCGGCGCGCGCGCTATGAGTACCACATCCTGGAAACCTTCGAGGCCGGCATCATGCTGACCGGGCCCGAGGTCAAATCGGTGCGCCTGGGACAGGCCAACCTGGCCGAGGCCCATTGCATCATCCGCAACGGCCGCGCGCTGCTGATCGGTTGCCACATCAGCCCGTACAAGCCGGCGGCGATGAATAACCCGGGCGATCCGACACGTTCCCGCCAGCTGCTGCTGCACAGGCAGGAACTGAATCGCCTGACCGGCAAGCTGAAGGAGAAGGGCCTGACGCTGGTGCCCCTGAAGCTGTTCTTCAACGAACGGGGCTATGCCAAGCTGGAGCTCGGGCTCGCCCGCGGCAAGAAGCTGCACGACAAACGCGAGGCCGCCAGGGAGCGCGATGTTCGCCGCGATTTGCAGCGCCGGTACAAGATGTAATGGCGGATGATTGGCAGCAGGCGGTGCGCGATCTGCTCGACTGTAGCCGCATCGCCTTTCTTGCTACCGCAGGCGATCATGGGCCGGAGACCTCGATGGCGCCTTATGCAATCTGGCAGGGCGATGTCCTGCTGCACCTATCCGGGCTAGCCCGGCACACGGCAAATATCAGGCGGGATCCCCGCCTTGGCCTGATGATCTGCACGCCCGAAACCATGGCCGACTCGCCGCTCGCCTTGCCGCGGATCAGCCTGGTTGGCCGTGTTGCGGCGGTGACCGATCCGCAACTGGCCGAGGCCAGGCAAGCCTATCTGCAGCGCACCCCCGATGCTGAGTCGTTGTTCACCTTTGCCGATTTTTGCTTATACAGGCTCGCGGTCGAACGGATCAACTGGGTTGGCGGCTTCGGGATGGCGCGGACCATCTCCCGCCAGCGGTGGTGCGGCCTGTTCGAGAGCATTGGAACATAGGGCGGTTCACGTTTCGACGGTGAGGCGTTCGCTGTGTATGGCGGTTGGAGTCGGGGGTGGCGATGAAGCCTCGGCCGATCCTCCCGATCCACGGTATCATGGCACGCAGATTTTCCCCGACCTGCTCGATCGGATGCGCGGCATGCAGGCGGCGATAGGTGGTCAGCGCTGACGGTTTTTCGCATCCTTGGTGACGCTGGTCACGATAACCATTGAAAAATAAACGTTTTCTAATGATGGGTTCATGCCGTCCCCATGTGGCATCCGTACATTAACGGTTGTCAGGCGGGCGCTTCGGGCATCCGCGAAACAAGACGAAGGAGCATGGATATGAAGGAACTCTGGTATGTGACCATCGCCGCTGTCGTCACCTTTTTCGGCATCACGGCCTTTGCCGGCTTTGTCGAGTCCGTACAGTAAGGGACGACAGGCGAACCGGCTTATCGGATGCGGGGAGGCTTCCCCGCCCGACACAAAAAACCCCAACCTCAGGGAGGTATGACATGAAGGAACTTATTTACACCATCACCGCTGCTGTACTCGTGTTTTTCGGCACCACGTCATTCGCACATTTCGTGGAGACCGCGCACAACAGCTGACACCACCACCTTTAACAAAGGGGCCGCCTGCAACAGCAGGTGGCCCTTTTTGCATCTGGGGTGGTCCACGTTTCGACAGTGAGGCGTTCGCAGACTATGCTGGCTGCAGTCGGAGGTGGCGATGAAACGTTGGCCGATCTTCCTGATGCTTGCCATGCTGCTGGCGCTGACCGCATGTGACAAGGCGAAGGAGCAGGGCAGACAAACGGTTCGCACGCTCCTGGGCGGTCAGATGGCGGACCAGGCAAAAGCGATGAAGCGTCGGCTCAACAAGATCGACAAGCAGCAGGAACAGCGCTACGGGCAGCTCGACAAGCAATTGAAACAGCAGGACGGGCAGTAATTACGGCACAAATAAAAAGGGAGGCCACCTGTCCGGCAGGGGCCTCCCTTTTCATCAGAGCGGAATGGGTCAGTTCTTGGATTTGTCCACGATCTTCCTGATCCACGGCATCATGGCACGCAGATTTTCCCCGACCTGCTCGATCGGATGCGCGGCATTCAGGCGGCGGTAGGCGGTCATCGACGGGTAATTGGTCGCCCCCTCCTGGATGAAGCGCTTGGCATACTCGCCGGTCTGGATGTTGTGCAGCGCCTGGCGCATGGCCTTGCGCGACTCGGCGTTGATCACCTTGGGGCCGGTGACGTATTCGCCGTATTCGGCGTTGTTGGAGATCGAGTAGTTCATGTTGGCGATGCCGCCCTCGTACATCAGATCGACGATCAGCTTCAGTTCGTGCAGGCACTCGAAGTAGGCCATCTCGGGGGCATAGCCCGCCTCGACCAGGGTCTCGAAGCCGGCCTTGACCAGCTCCACGGCGCCGCCGCACAGCACGGCCTGCTCGCCGAACAGGTCGGTCTCGGTCTCGTCCTTGAAGGTGGTCTCGATGATGCCGGTGCGGCCGCCGCCGATGGCCGAGGCGTAGGACAGGGCGATGGCCTTGGCATCGCCGGTGGCGTCCTGGTGCACGGCGATCAGGTCCGGAATGCCGCCGCCCTTCTCGAATTCGGAGCGCACGGTATGCCCCGGCGCCTTCGGCGCGATCATGATGACGTTCAGGTCTGCGCGCGGCACGATCTGGTTGTAATGGATGGCGAAGCCGTGAGCGAAGGCCAGCGTCGCCCCCTTTTTCAGGTGAGGCTCCAGCTGCTGCTTGTACAGCTGCGACTGGAACTCGTCCGGGGTCAGCACCATCACCACATCGGCGGCCTTGACCGCCTGTTCCACACCCGTGACCGGCAGCCCGGCCGCCTCGGCCTTGGCGGCGGAGGCGGAGCCCGGCCGCAGGGCCACCGTCACCTCCACCCCGGAATCGCGCAGGTTGTTGGCATGGGCATGGCCCTGCGAGCCGTAGCCGATGATGGCCACCTTCTTGCTGCGGATGATCGAAAGATCGGCGTCTTTGTCGTAATACACGCTCAGGCCCATGGTCGCTGCTCCTCTTGTCTGAAAAACCTGTCCGGGAACTTCATGCCGACGGCAAGTCCGATTGGAAAGGGGCGCAGCATAATGGTTTTTCGCCCGGCCTGCATCCCCATTTTTGGCCCCCGGCCGGTGCCATCGGCACCGCGGCCACGGTTCATGCCTCGGTGGTGTTCTGGTTGAGCAGCGAGTTCAGGCGGCGGGAATAGCTCGGGTCGGGGCCGCTGAGCGGCAGTTCGATGAAGAATTGCGCCCCGAGGCCGGACTGGCTTTCGACCCAGATGCGGCCGCCGTGGGCCTCGACGATACGCTTGCAGATGGCAAGGCCCAGGCCGGCACCACCGGCGCCGACGCTGCGGGCACGGGCGTCGTCTGCCCGGTAGAAGCGGTCGAAGATCAGGCTCTGATGCACGGTTTCGATGCCCTGCCCCTGGTCGCGCACGCTGATGCGTACATTGTTTTCGTGGGCGTGCGCGGTCATGGTGACGGTGGAGTTCTCCGGAGCGTATTTCCAGGCATTGTTCAGCAGGTTCAGGATGGCCCGCTCCAGATGGCTGGCGTCGCCCATAACCTCGAGCCCGTCCTCCAGCTGCATGTCCAGCTGGATGTTCTTCTGGGCGAACAGCACCAGGTGATGCTGGCCGGCCTCCTGCAGCAGCAGCGACAGGTCGACCGGTTCCTGGGCCAGTTCGAGGGTGCCGGCATCGGCCTTGGCCAGCGTCAGCAGGTCGTTGACGATGCGCTGCATGCGTTCGATGGTGTCCAGCTGGTGCCTGAGCGTGTCGGCGTATTCGTCGGCCGAGCGCGGCTGGCGCAGCGCCACCTCGATCTCCCCCTTCATGATCGTCAGCGGCAGGCGCAGCTCGTGCGAGGCGTCGGCGGTGAAGCGCTTCTGCGACTGGAAGCTGGACTGCAGATCACCGAACATCTTGTTCAGGGCACGCACCAGCACGCGGATCTCCCGGTCCGGGATGTCGGCATTGAGCCGGCGCGAGAAGTCGCCGGCCGCCACGGCGCGGGCGGCGACGGTGATGCCCTGGATCGGTGCCAGGGCCCGCTTGGCCATGATGAATCCGGCCCAGGCACTGATGATCATCGATACCAGGCCCAGCATGCCGCCGATCAGGTAAAGCAGCTTGAAGAATCCCTGGATGTCGTTGGTGTTGCGCGACAGCAGCAGGATGGCCACAGGTTCCTGCATGCGGCGGATTGGCAAGGCCAGGATGCGCAGGTTGTCCTTGCGCAACAGCGAGCGGGTGGAGATGAAGGCCGGGCCGTCCCGGCGCATGGCCATGGCCATCACCTCACTGATCTCGTCGCCGCCGCGGCTGCTCAGGGTGTCGTCCGAGTTGAACAGGATCATGCCGTGCGCCTCGATCAGTTCGACCGAACCGCTGAAATGGGAGCTGAAGTTGTCCAGATAGCGCGACCAGTAGTAGAACGGGGAGCGCTCCAACTCGCCCGCCAGGGTCTGGCCCTGGTTCAACAGCTGCTCATCGACGGCGGCCGAGACCTTATGGGACAGGACCAGGTACAGCACCATCGCCGCCACAATCAGGATCGACAGCTCGATCGAGATGTACAGCACGGCCAGCCTGCCCCTGAACGTGTTCAGGATCTGCGAGCGCAAACGGATGAAGCGGGCGACCAGGTTCAGCTTGAACAGGTGGTGCCCCTCAGACCGGCGGCTGCTCGTCGCTGATGATGTAGCCCTGGCCGCGCAGGGTGTGGATCAGCGGCGGGTCGAAGCCCTTGTCGACCTTGGAGCGCAGATGGCTGACATAGACGTCGATGACGTTGCTCTCCGGATCGAAGTTCATGTCCCACACATGCTCACCGATCAGGGTACGGGACAGCACCTTGTTCGGATTGCGCATCAGATACTCGAGCAGCGCATACTCCTTGGTGGTCAGGCGGATGGGCTTGCCGCTGCGGTTGACGCGCCGGCTCATCGGATCCAGCTCGAGATCGGCCATCTTCAGCACCGGCGACTTGCTTTCCGAGCGGCGGCGCAGCAGGGCGCGCACGCGTGCCAGCAACTCCTCGAAGGCGAACGGCTTGCCCAGGTAGTCGTCGGCCCCGGCATCCAGCCCGCGTACCTTGTCCTCGACGGTGTCGCGCGCCGTCAGCATCAGCACCGGCGTCACCACCCCGCGCCCACGGATCTCGCGGCAGACGACGATGCCGTTCTTCTTCGGCAGCATCAGATCGAGGATGATCAGGTCGTAGTCGTTGACCTCGGCCAGGAAACTGCCGTCCTCCCCGTCGAAGGACAGGTCGACGGCGTGGCCTTCCTCCTGCAGCCCCTTCTGGATAAAGTGGGCGACGCGCTCTTCATCTTCGACGACGAGAATCTTCATGATGAGCAAGTGTAGCAGCCCGACCGGCGAGGAGAAGAGCGAAAACAAGGAGGGGCGATGCGTTTTCGTATTGTGGACAGCCAGCCGCTGTACCACGGCTTCTTCAGGCTCGATCGCTATACGGTGGAGCATGAGCGTTATGACGGCGGTACGCTCTCCATCCGCCGCGAACATCTGAACCGCGGCGATGCGGTGGCGGTGGTGCTGTTTGACCCGGAGCGTGACGAGGTGCTGCTGATCGAGCAGTTCCGCATCGGCCCGGCGGTGCACCATGATCAGCCGTGGCTGGTCGAGATCGTGGCCGGCATGCTGGATACGGGTGAAGAGCCGGAGGCCTGCGCCCGGCGCGAGTGCATCGAGGAGGCGGGCTATCAGCCGGCCCGCCTGACACGGCTCGGAGAGTACTACACCACGCCCGGGGGTTCCTCCGAGCGCATCACCCTGTACCTGGGGGAGGTGGACCGGCTGCGGCCGGTGGCGGCCGGCGGTGGCGTGGACCACGAGCACGAGGACATCCGGGTGTTCTGGCTGCCGCGGGAGGAGGCGTTGCAATGGCTGGCGACCGGGCGCATCCGTTCGGGCACCCCGATGCTGGCATTATTGCTTGCCTTCGGTGGGGCGGTCAGGCTGGAGCCGGGTTGACGATGGCCTCGATCGCATCCACCAGCTGCCGGTAGCGGAAGGGCTTGTCGAGCACGCGCAGATCCTGCGCCGGGAATCGGTCATCCAGATCGGCGCGGAAGCCGGTGATGAACAGCACCCGGTCGAGCAGCTCGGGGCTGACATGGGACAGGCTGTTGTAAATCTCATCGCCCGTCACCTTGGGCAGGCGCACATCGAGCATGATCATGTCGTAGTTACCGCCGTTGGCCGTCACCTCGAACAGACCCTGCACCGGATCTCCGAGCACCTTGGTGTTCACCGGTATGTCGTACTCGGCTCCGTAGCGATCCAGGAAACCGGACACGATCTTCTGCACATTGAATTCGTCATCGACCAACAACACGTTCACCTGGGCCATCCTACCCTCCTGATACGTTAGTCTAGGTCATGCATCCACGATTCGGTAAATTTCAGGATCTGGGGATCATCCATGCCCCCGTCGTCCATGTGGGGAAGCGTAAACAGGGTGGTTTCGGGCGCAAGGTGGAATTGTAGCACCCCGGTGATCTGCGCCGCCATGGCCTGTTGACCGCCGATGACGTCGTTGATGACCAGCCAGCGCGGCACCCGGCCGAGGCGTGAAATTTCCGCCAGTGTCAGCAGCGTATGGTTGATCGCCCCGAGCCGGGCCGGCACCACCAGCAGCAGTGCGGCCTCGGGCATGGCGGCCAGCCAGTCGCGCACCAGAAACGACGGGGTCAGCGGCACCATCAGCCCGCCGACGCCCTCGATCAGGCACACACGCGCCTGTCGGCAGCGTCGCCGGCACCAGGCGGTCAGCTCCCCGGCATCGATCGCCCGCCCTTCGGCGTCGGCGGCGATACTCGGGGCCGCCGGCATATCGAAGCTGTACAGATTGATCTCGTCCGCCTCGGCCGGGGATTTGCCGGCCGCCTGCAGCAGCGTGGCGACGTCCTCGTTGATGCCGGCGGTGGGGCGGCCGCTGGCCACCGGCTTCAGCGCGCGGGCTGGGACGCCGGCGGCCAGCAGGCGCTGCAGCAGCAGGGCGGTGACGGCCGTCTTGCCCGCCCCGGTGTCGGTGGCGGTGACGAACACGCTGGTGCAACGTTCAGCCATCGGCGCGGATCGGGATCACGTGCTCGCGGTGGCCAAAGTCGGCCTTGGCGTACCAGGCCTGTCCATACAGGGCCTCGAAGGTGGCGCGTATGCGCCCGTCGGGCATTGGATGCTGGCGCTGGTAGGTGTCGCTCAGGCTTCTGAGCAGGGCGCGGCCGTACAGGCCGCCGGGGCGGTGGCGGATGGCGGCCGAGGAGGCGCCGATACCCTTCAGCTCGCGTACCAGGGCCATCGCGTCCGGATAGGTCAGGGTGAACAGATCGCTGTCGGTGACCGGCAGTTCCACCGCCAATCCCATCAGGGCGTTGCCCAGATCGGTGACATCCGGGAAGGGCAGCACCAGGCCTGCGTGCGCATGCGCGATGCTGGCCAGCGACTGCCGCAGCTCCTGCAGGGTGCGCCGGCCGAAGGTCGAGAACAGCATCAGCCCGTTCGGGGCCAGCACCCGGCGCATCTCGTGCAGCATCTGCGTCGGCTCGGCCACCCATTGCAGCGTCAGGTTGGAGCACACCAGATCGAAGCCCTCGTCGGCGAGCGGCAGCTGGCAGCCGTCGGCGCACAGGCTGTGGCGGCGTCCCTGCCACGGCCAGCGGCGGCCGGCACGCGCCCGCATGGCATGCACCATGGCCTCGGCGATATCCAGGGCCACGATATCGGCGCGCGGGAAGCGGCGGTGCAGCTGGGCCGTGACATGGCCGGTGCCGCAGCCGATGTCGAGGATGCGCGATGGTTTGATCTTCGTGAAGTCCAGGTGGCTCAGCAGGCGATCGCCGACCTCGCGCTGCAGCACGGCGTATTCGTCGTAGCCGGCGGCGGCGGCAGCGAAGGCCCGCCTTACCCGTTCGCGGTTGATATGTTCCGGCACCATGCCTCCAGTCTTTGTTGGAAATCCTCGGCCTGCGTCAGAAATGGCGCGTGGCCGCAATCGTCGAATCGATGCCAGGCGGCGTGCGGCAGATGATGGGACAAATAGCGACCGGCAGCGGCCGGCACGATGGCATCATTATCGCCGTGCGCCACCCACACCGGCTGTTCGATGCGGGGCAGCTCGGGGCGCAGATCGAGTGTCGCCAGCAGCGCCAGTCCGCCGGCCAGCGCGCCGGCCGTCGGCGGATGCTCCCTGTCGACGGCCTGGCGCGCCAGCTCGTTATAGCGGCTGCGCGGCAGGGCATCACCCTGCAGCATCAGGGCGAAGAAACGGGCCAGCTCCTTCGGCGAGTTCTCTCGCACGCCCTGCTCGAAGGCGCGGAATATGGCATCCGCACAGCCGTGCGGCCAGTCGACGCGGACGCGGAAGCACGGGGTGGTCGATACCAGCGCCAGCGCCGCCACGCGCTCGGGAAGGCTGCGCGCCAATTCCAGCGCCAGCATGCCGCCCAGCGACCAGCCGACCAGCACGGCCGGCTCGTCCGGCAGCCCGGCCGCCAGATTCTCCAGCCAGGCCGCGGGGGGGGCCTCGGCGCTTCCGCCATGCCCTGGCAGCTCCGGCGTGTGGACCGGTCCGAAGCGGCGGAAATGATCGGCCTGGTGCCGCCAGATACGCGACGACTGCCCCCAGCCGTGCAGGAACACCATCGGACTCATGCCAGGGCCGCCCGGATGGCGGCCACGAGGTCCGCGATGTCGGCCTCATCGTGCGCCGCCGACAGGGCGATGCGCAGCCGGGCCGTGCCCGCCGGTACCGTCGGCGGGCGGATGGCCGGCACGAAGAAGCCGGCGTCCGCCAGGCGCGCCGAAAGGCGCAGGGCCGCCGCATCGTCACCGACCAGCAGCGGCTGGATCGGCGAGGTGGACGGGAGAAGCGGCAGTCCCTCGGCATGGCGGCGGAAGCAGGCGATGCGCGCATGCAAACGCTCGACCAGCCGGCCCTCGCGCACCAGCTGCAGGGCGGCGAGGCTGGCCTGTGGCAGCAGCGGCGGCAGGGCGGTCGAATAGATCAGCGTGCGCATCCGCTGCACCAGGCCCGCGATCAGCTCGCGCGTGCCGAGGATGAAGGCGCCGTAGCCGCCGAAGGCCTTGCCGAAGGTGCCCACACAGATCAGGCGTGGATGCCCGGAAAACCCGGCGGCGGCGATGATGCCACGCCCGTCCGTTCCGACGCTGCCGATGCCGTGCGCATCGTCGATGACGACGATGGCGTCGTGATCCTCGGCCAGGGCCATCAGGGTCGTGATGTCGGCAGCATCGCCGTCCATGCTGAAGATGCCGTCGGAGACGAGGATGCGCCGCGCCCCCGGGTGCCGCCCCAGCAGCCTGGCCAGCTCCCCCATGTCACGATGATGGTAGCGGTGCACATGCCCGCCGCCGAGCCTGGCGCCGTCGACCAGCGAGGCATGGTTCAAACGGTCCGTGAACAGATGCGTGTGCCGATCGGAAAGCACCTGCAGCAGGCCGATGTTGGCCAGCATGCCGGAGCCGACCACGAGTGCCGCCTCGAACCCGAGCCACTCCGCCAGTTCCTGTTCGAGCCGGTGCAGCGCGGCATCGTCGCCGGAGATCAGGCGCGAGGCGCCGCTGCCGAGCCCGCGGCTCTCCAGGTTCTGCCTGGCGGCAGCGAGCAGCGCCGGGTGCCGGCTCAGCCCCAGATAGTCGTTGGCCGCGAAGTTGTGCAGCGTGCGTCCGTCGAGGGCGATATGCGTGCCCTGGCGGGTCAGCTTCGGCAATCGCCGTTGCCGGGTCGCATCGACGGGCGCCAGCCAGTTGCGGGTGTCGTTCATGCAGGGCATGCTGATAGGTATGCCTATGCTGTCAACCAGAATGCCGGCGTGGGTTGACGGGGTGGCGCGGGCGCTGTTCCCGCCCACCTGCCTGTTCTGCCGTCAACCGCTGCCTGGGCCGGATGCGGCGCGGGTGTGCCCGGATTGCGCCCGCTCCATACGGGTGCATGGGCGCCATGACTGCCGCCGCTGCGGTCGGGTCATACCCGCGGATCTGGCCCCGGGGCCGTGCGGGCGCTGCCTTTCCCACCCGCCGCCGCAGGCCGAGACACATGCGCTGTATGTCTACGACGGTGCGGTGCGCCGGGCGATCCTGGACTGGAAGCTGGCGGGCGACGATGGCGGCGTACGCTGGCTGCTCACCGCCGCCGGCGGCCAGCTCAGACAATGGCTGGCGGCGGACGATCTGCTGCTGCCGGTGCCGATGCCGCTGGCCCGCATGCGTGCCAGCGGCCAGCATCACGCGGCCGATCTGTGCAGGATGCTGGCCGCCATCGCCGGCTGTCGCTGGGACTGGCGCCTGCTCAGGCGCACCGGTGAACAGCCGAGGCAATCGGCGTTGACAGGGCTGGCCAGGCGCCGCAATCTGCGCCGCGCCTTCACGGTGGATGCGGCCTATGCCGACGCGCAAATTTTGCCCTCCAGGCTGTGGCTGATCGACGATATTCTTACCACCGGCACCACGGCGAGATGCGCGGCGCGGGCGCTCGCCCGGCTTAAGCGCCCGGTGCATGTGCTGAGCCTGGCACGTGCCGGAAAAACGGAGTGACGAGGACTTGAACATGGCCAACATCGAGGTCTATTCCGGGCCCTTCTGCTTCTTCTGCACGCGCGCCAAGCGCCTGCTGACGGAGCGCAAGCTGGACTTCACCGAGTACGATGTGCATGCCGATCCCGGGCGGCGTTCGGAGATGCTTGAGCGAGCCAACGGCGCACGCACCATCCCGCAGATCTTCATCAACGGCCGCCATGTCGGCGGCTGCAATGAGCTGTACGCGCTGGATCGCCGGGGAGAGCTCACCAACTGGCTGGAGGCCAAAGAGGCCTGATCCTCAGCGGCGGCGCATCGCCCAGGCCCGCCACAGCAGGGTGATGCCGATGATGGCGATGATGGCGGCGGCGAACCAGCCAAGGTGGTGCAGCGGCTGCATCCTGTGCCACAGGCGCATCATGGGCTCGGCGGCGTAGTACAGGCCCAGGGCCCACACCCCGCACCACAGCAAGGCGCCGATGGTGTTGTAGATCAGAAAGCGTCCCCACGGCATGCCCATGGCGCCGGCGACGATGCCGTTGAGCTGGCGCAGGCCGTCGAAGAAGCGGGCCAGCACGATGATCGGGCCGCCGTATCTGACATAGGCGGTCTCGACCCTGGCCAGCGCATGCTTGGCCATGGCCAGGCGCGCCAGCGGCGCCTTGCCCCAGCGCTGGCCCATCCAGAAGCCGACCACGTTGCCGGTGAAGGCGGCCACGCAGGTCACGGTGAACACGGCCGCGATGTTCATGTCCCCGTCGCGGGCCAGAAGGGCGGCGGCCATCATGCCCGTCTGCCCGGGGAAAGGGATGCCGCAGCCCTCCACGAACACGGCGAAGAAAAGCCCCGGATAGCCGTATTCCGTCAGCCAGGGCCGGGCCAGTTCCAGGGCGTGGTGCATGCGCTACCAGTCGCTCAGGGTGGCACGGATGCCCAGGCCGTCGGGATAGAGCCGGTGGGCGATCTGTGCCCACTTGGCGTACGGCAGCGTCTCCGGGCGGGAATCGGGGTCGATGACCATGTCGAACCAGTCGGCGGGCTTCAGCCTGCCCTTGAAGTTGTTGGCGATGGTCTTGCGCCGGTGGCGGAAGCCCTCGCGCAATGTGGCCTCCAGGGCCCGGATGTCGGTGGGCGGGCGCCGGTGGTGCGCCGTCAGGGTGATCACGGCCGAATGCACCTGCGGCGGCGGCTTGAAGGCGCCAGGCGGCAGCACCAGCAGCCGTTTCGGCTCGTAATGGTGGCGCACCATCACCGACAGCGATCCGTACACGCGCCCGCCGGGGCCGGCGACAATGCGCTCGCCCACCTCGCGCTGGTACATCAGCACCATGCCGCCCTTGATATCCAGCGCCGCCAGCCTGGCGGTCAACGGACCACTGATGTTGTACGGCAGGTTGCCGACGATCCATTCCGCCTTGGCATTGGCCACCGTCCTCTCCAGCTTGTCGAGCACGTCGGCGTGCACCACCGTCAGCTTGTCGCACTGCTCGGCGCGGCTCTGCCATTGCGCGGCGAAGCGGTTGTCCTTCTCGATCACGGTCAGATGCGCCGCGCGCGCCAAAAGCTGCTCGGTGATCGCCCCCAGCCCCGGGCCGATCTCCAGCACGCGCGAGCCTGTCGGCACCGCCTCGGCGATGGTGCGGATCGCGTGCTCATCCTGCAGGAAATGCTGGCCGAGGGATTTCTTGATGACCGAGATGTCGATGTCCGTATCCATGCCCGAAGCCTAACCAAAACGGACGCGGTTGGCTCTCCCAGGGCTCTCCTCGGGCTTTGCTCCGGGATCCCTGATGGCGGTCCTTGCCTTACAGGGGAAATCTCCTAGACTACGCGCCCATTTTTGTTGATACCGTCCATTTTTTTATGGGTAGCAGTCAGGTGCGGGGGTAGGTGCGAGTGAGCGGATCGATGCGGCGGCTGGTGGCCGGCAACTGGAAGATGAACGGCATCCTGGCGGAGGCCATGCAGTTCGTGGACGAGCTTGGCGAGAATCCGGCCCCGGAGCATGTGGAGATGGCGCTGATGCCGCCGTTCACGCTGCTGCATTCCTTGCGCGAGCCGCTCTCCGCCAAGGGCATCGCCCTGGGGGCGCAGAACGTGTACTTCGAGCCGAAGGGTGCGTTCACCGGCTCGATCAGCCCGCTGATGCTGCGCGATGCCGGCTGCCACTACGTGATCCTCGGCCATTCGGAGCGGCGCAACATCATCGGTGAGACCGATGACGTGATCCGCGCCAAACTGCTGGCCTCATGGGAAGCCGGCCTGGAGCCGATCCTTTGCATCGGCGAGCATCTGAAGGAGCGCGAGGCGGGCAAGACGAACGAGGTGCTCAAGCGCCAGCTGGCCATCCTCGAGGGTACGGACAGCGGCCTGCCGCTGACCGTCGCCTACGAGCCGGTGTGGGCCATCGGTACCGGGCATACCGCCACCACCGAACAGGTGACCGAGACGCACGCCTACATCCACGAGGAGCTGATGCGCCTGGGTCACCCCCACTGCCGCGTGCTGTACGGCGGCAGCGTCAATGCCGGCAATGCCGAGTCGCTGCTGGCCTGCCCGGGTGTCGAGGGGGCGCTGGTCGGCGGCGCCAGCCTGAAGGCGGATTCGTTCATGGAGATTGTGCAGGCCGCGGCCAAGGTCGCGGGCTGAATGGAGGATTGAGGCGATGGGTGGTTCATTGAACGGGCTGGTGCTGACGCTGCACGTGATCGTGGCCGTGGTGCTGATCGGGGTGGTGCTGGTGCAGCGCGGCGAGGGTGCCGATATGGGCGTGTCCTTCGGCGGCGGCGGCGCGCAGACGCTGTTCGGCAGCCGCGGCTCCGGCTCCTTTCTCGGCAAGCTGACCGGGGGCCTGGCGGCCGTGTTCATGCTGACATCGCTGACGCTGGCCTTCTTCTCGCAGCAGCATGCAGGCTCCGTGGTCGAGAAGGACCTGAACAAGGCGGCGCAGCAGCTGCCGCCGACCAGCGGCAGCAATAGCAGCAACAGCGGCTTCAATCCGAACACGCTGAAGGCGAATGGCAAGACGGCGCCGCAGCCGGCCAAGCCGTCCGCGCCGAAGCAGGTTCCGCTGCCGGGGGCGAAGTAAGCTCTCTTTACATGCCGGAGTGGTGAAATTGGTAGACACGCCATCTTGAGGGGGTGGTGGGGTAACCCGTGCTGGTTCGAGTCCAGTCTCCGGCACCATCAATGAGAACAACGAAAAGCCCGCGGCGGATGCCGCGGGCTTTTTCTTTCCTATCTGGTCGCGTTGTGATTAATCACAGCCAGAAAAGTTAGCC
>CAYRBJ010000009.1:0-63077 GCA_964422615.1 uncultured Zetaproteobacteria bacterium
TGACCTCGCCCATGCCGCGGCTGCCGACGAGATACTTCTGCACCGCATCGGCGGCCAGGGCTGCGCCCTCGGCACGCGCCACCTTCGCCGTTTCAAGCATCGCCGCCTCCACCCAATGCGCCGTGTCGGGATCGGCTGCGATATCCCGCGCATAGCGCCGGGTCAGGGCGGTGATGGCATTGAAGCCGCAGTTCCACAGCATCTTGGTCCACAGCATGGTGCGCGCATCGGGCTCGCTCGCGGCATCGACATCGGCCCGCTCGAAAGCCTTAACCAGCGCCGACAAGGGCGCTGCGGCGTCCGCCGTCCAGGGGGCAAAGCGGATATGGCCGGCGGCGGAATGGATGATGTGCCCGGGATGCTCGATGCGCACACCGATGAAGGCGGAGCCGGCGGCGATCGGATGCCCGGGCAGTGCCTTTTGGACGATCTCGGGCGCACGCACGCCGTTCTCGAGCGTCACGATCAGCGCCCCTTTCGCCAGATGCGGGGCGATCTGGGCGAGGATCTCGGGCAATGTCGTGTTCTTGGCGCCGATGAGCACGATGTCGCATTCCGCCAGGATGGCCGCGTCGTCGCTGGCGGGCATGTGCACCGTCGTCACCTTGCCCATGGATTCATGCTTCAGCCCGTCGGCCTGCAAGGCCCTGAGATGCGCACCCCTGGCCAGCAGCGCCACGGGCGTGCCCGCCTGGCTGAGCTTGCTCGCATAATGGCAACCGACCGCTCCGGCACCGGCCACACCGATTTTCATCAAGCACTCCCCATGCTGCTATCGGAAATCTTGGTTTTGTGTAGCATGCGCCGACTGCGGCGTATGTAAAGATCGAAGGAGCGTCCATGTCCAAGGATTCGCAGCAGCGCGAAGAGGCCCTCGCCTATCATCGTTTCCCGCGTCCGGGGAAAATCAGCGTGCAGCCGACCAAGCCTTGTGTAACCCAGCGCGACCTGTCTCTGGCCTACTCGCCGGGCGTGGCCGAACCGTGTGTGGCCATCGCCGCCAACCCTGAACTGGTCGACGAATACACCGCACGCGCCAATCTGGTGGCGGTGATCTCCAATGGCACGGCGGTGCTGGGCCTGGGCAACATCGGACCACTGGCCAGCAAACCGGTGATGGAAGGCAAGGGTGTGCTGTTCAAGCGCTTTGCCGACATCGACGTATTCGATCTGGAGATCGCCGAAACCGATCCAATGGCCTTTGTCGAGACAGTAGCCCGGCTGGAACCCACCTTCGGCGGCATCAATCTGGAGGATATCAAGGCCCCCGAGTGCTTTATCATCGAGGAGGAGCTGAAGAAGCGGGTCAGCATTCCGGTGCTGCACGATGATCAGCATGGCACCGCCGTCATCACGGCCGCCGGCCTGCTCAACGCCCTGATCCTGCAGGAAAAAAAGATCGAGGATGTCATCATCGTCTGCCTAGGAGCGGGTGCGGCCGGTTTCGCCTGCATGAAGCTGATCGAGGAGCTGGGGGCTAGACGCGAAAACATCCTGTTTCTTGACCGCTCCGGCGTCATCCACAAGGGGCAAAAGGATCTACCCCCGCACAAGGCCTACTTCGCCACCGAGCGTCCGGAGCGCACGCTGGAGGAGGCGATGCGTGGCGCCGACGTGTTCGTCGGTCTGTCGCAGGGCAACATCGTATCCCCGGAGATGCTGCGCTCGATGGCAGAAAAGCCGATCGTGTTTGCGATGGCCAACCCCACGCCGGAAATTCCCTATGACGTGGCCATGGCCACGCGCAAGGATTTGATCATGGCCACCGGTCGCTCCGATCATCCGAACCAGGTCAACAACGTGCTCGGATTCCCGTTCCTGTTCCGCGGGGCGCTGGACGCCGGCGCAACCGTCTTCAACGAGGAAATGAAGCTGGCAGCCGTGCGGGCGCTCGCCGAACTGGCCCGCCAGGACGTGCCGGATTCGGTCAGCAAGGCCTATGGCGGCAAGCGCATGCGCTTCGGCCCGGAATATATCCTGCCCAAGCCCTTCGACCCGCGCCTGATCGAAACGGTGCCGGCCGCCGTGGCCAAGGCCGCCACCGAGTCCGGGGTGGCGCGCAAGCCGATCCATGATATCGACGCCTATGCCCACCAACTGGCTGGACGCATCGACCGTTCGCGCCTGTTCATGCGCTGGATTCACGACAAGGCCCGTAACCAACCGTTGCGTCTGGCGCTGCCGGAGGGCGACGATGCGACCGTCATCCGGGCGGCCGTGGTCATGCACGAGCAGGGCATCGCCAAACCAATGCTGATCGGCCGGCCGGCCCAGATTCAGGCAACCGCCGCTGAGCTTCACCTGGAACTGACCGGCATCGAGATCATCGATCCGGATGGCCACAGCGCCCGCTTTGACAGCCTTGCCGACGCCTATTATTTCGACCGCAACCGCCGCGGCATCCTGCGCCATGAAGCAGCACAATTGCTGCGTACCGACCGCAATGTGCTCGGCGCCATGCTGGTCCGCCAGGGCTTTGCCGACGGCATGATGTCCGGGCGCACCGCCCATTACCCGAACGTGCTGCGCCCGGTATTGCGTGTGCTCGGGCACACCAGCACCGGCGACCATCACCACGTGTTCGGCATGTACGTGATGATCATGGACAAGGGGGCCTATTTCCTGGCCGACTGCACCGTCAACGTCGACATGGATCCCGAGCAGTTGGCCGAACTGGCGACGCTGGCGGCCGAGACGGCCCAGTCGCTCGGCACCGAGCCGCGCGTCGCCATGCTGTCGTTCTCCAATTTCGGCAGTGTGGATCATCCGGAACCGCGCAGAGTGGCCGAGGCCACGCGCCTGTTGCACGAGCGGAATCCCGGGCTGGTGATCGATGGCGAGATGCAGGCCGATACAGCGGTCAACGACACCATCCTGGCCCACTATCCGTTCAGCAAGCTGAAGGAAGGAGCCAATGTGCTGATCTTCCCGACCATGCAGGCCGGCAACATCGCCTACAAGCTGCTGCGCGAACTGGGCGGCGGCACGGCCATCGGCCCCATCCTGCTGGGCCTGCCGCAGCAGGTGCACGTGCTGCAGACCGGCGCCTCGGTGGACGACATCGTCAACATGGCGGCCATCGCCGCCGCCCGCGCCGCCAACACCTAACAATAAAAAAGCCCGCGGATACCCGCGGGCTTCGTCTATTTCACGATTCCATTCAGCCGGAGATCAGCCGTGGCGCGGCGGCAGGAACCCTGCCGGGTCCAGGTGCATGCCGTAGCGGTACACCTCGAAATGCAGATGCGGGCCGGTCGAGCGGCCGGTCGAACCGACGCGGCCGATCTCCTGGTTCGCCTTGACCATGTCGCCGACCTTCACCATCAGGGCCGACATGTGCCCGTAGCGAGTCTTATAGCCATAGCCATGGTCGATGATGATCATGTTGCCGAAATCCGGGGTCTTGCCGGAAAAAACGACAATGCCGCGGGCCGCGGCCAGCACCGGTGCGCCAAAGCGATTGGCGATATCCACGCCGCGGTGCATTTCCGGCTCTCCGGTGAATGGATCGGAACGCAGCCCGTAGGGGGAGCTCAACCAACCACCCTCGGTGGGCCAGTCATGGGGGCGCGCCGCCAGTTCATCCTTCTTGCCCTGCAGCAGGTAATCGATCGCGGCCAACTGCGTATCCAGGCGCGATGTCTGCACATCCATCGACTGGATATTCTTGCCGATATTCAGTGCCGAACGGGCGTTCGCATCATTGACAACCAGGCGTGGACCACCGAAGGCCGGCTTCACACTGAAATCAAACTCGTTCTTGCTCAGGGAGGCGACATCCACCAGGCGCTGGCCGAGGGAATCCAGGCGAGACAGACGCGCCTTGATCTGGCCGATATTCCGTGCGAACACACCGTTCTTCTTGACCTCGGCGGACAGCTTATCGCGCAGGTCCGCAAGCTGCCTTTCCTGCTGGGCGCGCGCCAATTGGAATGCCTGCTTGGTCTGCTCCAGCGCCTGGCGCTGATGCCACCTTTGCGCCACGGCATAGATGCCGAAGCTGCCAAAACCGACCATGGCAATCATCGCCACGGTCACCCATGTGATGGCGCGGGAGGTCACCCGCCAGTTGATGGTTTGCCCTTCATCCGGAACGATTAGAAACGAATACTGTCTCACGAATACCCTCGGCCCAATAATTTCAGCGTCGTTACTAGATATAATTCATCGGCATGTCAATATAAAACTGTAATTTTGGTCACAAAATCCGCTATTTGACCATCGCTTGTTCACGTTTATGCTTCACAGATGCCACAGATGGACAAAATCATCGTTTCCCGCCATGCCACCCAGGAAATGATGCACTGTGCCCTGACCATGGCGCCCCGGCCCTGCATGGGGCTGCTGGCCGGGCATGGTTGCTGTATCGACGCAGCCACACCGTTGGTCCCGCATCCCCAGCCAGGGGATCCATCATGGCGGCCGCAGGCCGCAGATTTCCAGGACGCGGTCGAAAGACTGCAGCAGCAGGGCATGAGCATCATCGGCTGGTTCCACTCGCAAGTCGACAGCCATGAACCGGACGAAGCCATGATGCAGTGGCTGGAGCAACTTTCCAAGCCTATCCCCGTTCCCGGACCGGAAGACATGCCGATTCACCTGCTGATCGCCCTGGACACGAAAGGCCGCCTGGATCTGCACGCCTATGTCCGCAACCATGCCGACCGGCTGGAATCCGTGCCCCTGACGCTGCTTGACGATAGCCCCCTGTACCTGAGTTCGGTCAAGCGTTAGCCTGCCGTCATGCGAATCTGTCACGTCGGCCTGAATCACAAGACTGCGCCGGTCGAGCTGCGTGAACGGCTCTCTGTCAATGATGACCAGATCGCTACCTGTCTGCAGCAGTTGGTGACCCGCCCGGCCGTGCGCGAGGTCACGCTGCTTTCCACCTGCAACCGCGTCGAGATCACGATGGTCACCCACGATCCGGACGCCGCCATCGCATCGGCCCACGAATGGTTCGCGCACAAGGCGGGCATGGACATCGAGTCCGTGGCTGAGCATCTGTATTCCCTGACCAGCAACGAGGCGGTGCTGCATCTGTTCTCCGTAGCTTCCGGCCTGGACTCGCTGGTGCTCGGCGAACCGCAGATCCTGGGACAGACGAAGGCGGCCTATGAGCATGCCTTGGAAAACGGCACCGCCGGCCACATTCTGCATCGGCTTTACCAGTTTGCATTCTCGGCTGCCAAGCGTGCCCGCAGCGAAACGGATATCGGCAGGCAGTCCGTCAACATCTCATCCTGCGCCGTGGAGCTGGCCAAACGCATCTTCGGTGACCTGACCGGTAAGACCGTGATGCTGATCGGGGCCGGCGAGATGGCCGAACTGGCCGCTCGCCACTTGCGTGCCAACGGCTGTGCCGACATCCTCGTCGCCAACCGAACCCTGCAGCGCGCCACCCAGCTCGCGCGCGAGTTCGGCGGCCATGCCCTGACCCTGGAACAGCTGCCGGAATACCTGGATGCCGCAGACATCGTGATCTCCGGTACCGGGGCCAATACCTATGTGCTGCTGCCGGAGCCGGTACATATCGCCCGCAAGAAGCGCAGCGGCAAACCGATGTTCATGGTCGACATCGCCGTGCCGCGCGATATCGATCCCCGCGTCGGGGATATCGATGGCATCTACCTGTACGACATCGATGACCTGCAGCAGGTCGTGCAGGGCAACCTCGAACAGCGCCAGCAAGCGGCAAAGACGGCGTATACCCTACTGGAAGAGGAGGCGAAGACATTCCTCGCCTGGCTGAAGTCCCTGGAATCCGTACCGCTGATCCGCAGCGTGCAGCAGGCCTACGACATGCGGCGGGAAGAGGAACTGACCAAGGCCGTGCAGCGTTACCTGAAGGATCTTACCCCGGACCAGCGGGATGCGGTCGACCGCCTCAGCAAGGCTTTGATGAAGCGATTCCTGCACCCGACGCTCTGCGCCCTGAAAAGCCTGCCGGACGACATGGAGGGCGATCTGCTGATGGGAGCCGCCCGGCGCCTTTTCGATCTCGACGGCATCGAAGCCACCCTGCCTCACAAGGAGTCCGATGAACTCTCGTCTGGATGACATCCTCGGCCGCTGGCAGGAACTCACTGTCATGCTGGCCGACCCGGAGATCACCTCGGATACCCCACGCTACATGGAGCTGACCCGCGAATTCGCGGAGATCGAGCCACTGGCGGAAAAAATCCAGCAGCGTCGAAAGGTCGAACATGATATCCGCGACACCACGGAGTTGCTGTCGTCCCCGGACATCGATGCGGAACTGCGCGACATGGCCAGAGCAGACATGGGCGATCTGCGCCAACGCCTCGAGAAGCTGGATGCCGAAATCCAGGGACTGCTGACGCCCAAGGATGCCAATGACGATCGCAGCGTCATCCTGGAAATCCGTGCCGGCACCGGCGGTGAAGAGGCTGCCCTGTTCGCCGCCGACCTGTTTCGTATGTATAGCCGTTACGCCGAACGCAAGGGCTTCAAGGTATCGGTGCTGTCGACCCACGAAACCGGCATCGGCGGCTACAGGGAGATCATCGCCCTGATCACCGGTCGCGGAGCCTTCGCCCTGTTCAAGTTCGAATCCGGCGTGCACCGGGTGCAACGCATCCCGGCCACCGAAACCCAGGGCCGCATCCACACTTCCGCCTGCACCGTGGCCGTACTGCCCGAGGCCGAGGAGGTGGAGGTCGCCCTCAAGCCCGAGGATTTGCGCATCGACGTCTATCGCTCTTCGGGTGCCGGCGGCCAACATGTGAACACCACGGATTCGGCCGTGCGCATCACCCACCTTCCGTCCGGCATCGTGGTGACCTGCCAGGACGAAAAAAGCCAGCACAAGAACAAGGCCAAGGCCATGAAAGTACTGCAGGCCAGGCTTTACGATGCGATGCAGGGCGCGGCCGACGCCGAACGCGCCGAGGCACGCAAGGGCATGGTGGGCTCCGGAGACCGTTCGGAGCGCATCCGCACCTACAACTTTCCGCAAAGCCGGATCACCGACCACCGCATCAACCTGACCCTGTACAAACTGGAATCCATTCTGAACGGCGAAATGGACGAGTTGATCGAGCCGCTGATCGCCGCACGCCAGGCCGAACTGCTCGCCAGCGGCGCATGATCACCGCCGGCCAATGGCTGCGCCATGCCAGGACGGCGCTGGCTGCCGCTGGCGTGGAATCGCCCCGCCTAGATGCCGAACTGCTGCTGATGCATGCCTGGGACGTCGACCGCACCAGTCTGATCACCCGCAACATGGATGCCCTGCCCGACGAGGTCGAAGTGGCGGCCGAGAGGCTGCTGGCTAGGCGCTGCCAGCGGGAACCGCTGGCCTATCTGGTCGGGAACAAGGAATTCTGGTCGCGCGAATTCGAGGTCGGCCCAGGGGTACTGATCCCCCGTCCGGAGACCGAGCACCTGGTCGAGTCGGTGCTGACACGCTTTTCCGATCATGGCCGCCCATGGCGGTTCGCCGACATCGGCACCGGTTCCGGCTGCCTGGCGGTGACGCTCGCCTGCGAACACCCGGAGGCCAGCGTCACCGCCACCGACATCTCGGATTCGGCGCTGGCGGTGGCCCGCCGCAATGCCGCACGCCATGGCGTAGCGGAACGCATGCACTGGTATCGCGGGCACCTTTATGAGGCCCTGCCGCCCGGCACCGCCCCATTCGACGCCATCGTCTCCAATCCACCCTATGTCTCCCTCGATGAGTTCCGGAATCTTGATCCCGAACTTGGCTTCGAACCGGCCGAAGCCCTGACGGATGGCACCGACGGCCTGAGCCTGCTGACCGCGCTGCTTGCCGGCGCTGCCGACTGGCTCACGGCCGGCGGACTCCTTATCATCGAGACGGGTCCGTGCGGGCTGCCGGCACCGACAACGGCCATGGCCCTCGAGGGGGAGATCCGTGACCTTGCCGGACGACTACGTGGAGGCATCTACCGCCGAGCGCCTTGATCCGGCTTGCCCATGTGGCAGAGTTGCCGGGCGCAAGAGAATCACGTGGAAGCCGGAATCGCGGCTCAGAGGAGCATGGACATGGCGTTGGCCTGGAGCGAGGAATATTCCACCGGCGAGCCGGAGATCGACAAGCAGCACAAGCAACTGTTTCAATATCTCGCCGATCTCGAAGAACATATGAAAAGCGGTGCCGACGACGCCTATGTCAAACGCTTCCTCGACATGCTGGGACTCTATACCCGCTCGCATTTCTGCTACGAGGAGATCTGCATGCGGCAGAAGAAATGTCCCGTCGCCGGAAAGAACAAGCAACAGCATGAGAAGCTGCTCGAGGCCTACAAGCATTACCGGCTGCGCTTTGAAACCGAGGGGGTCAGCAACGATCTGCTTCAGAAGCTGCACGAATTCCTGCGCAGCTGGCTGATCAATCACATCCTGAAGATCGACACCGAACTGCGCGAATGCACCACTACCGTAAGATCCGGGGTGCTTTAGGCAGCGCTCGCCAATCCCGGCAGTACAGGCAGGGCGAGCTGCCGAATCTCTTCCTGCAGATGCTTGCGGGTCAGCGGAATCTCGACGAGAAACTGGTGTTTGCCGTCACGATATGCCAGGCGCGCGAAGATGCCGATGGCCTTGATGTGGCGTTGGAAGGCACTCAGGCGCACGGCCCGGTGCCAACGCTCGCCATCGTTTGAGAACGCATCGCGCAGTTCTGCGGACAGTCCATCGAAAAAGCGCAGGCTCCACTGCCGCCGCTCGTCCTCCGGATAGTCCTGGTAGCAGTCGTACAGCAGCGAGGCCAGATCATAGGTGACCGGTCCGCACACGGCATCCTGGAAATCGATGATGCCGAGCGGCGGCCCGGAAGGCGGAAGCATCAGGTTGCGGCTGTGGTAATCGAGATGTACAGCCACCCGAGGCAGGATCGCGATCTGCTCCACCACCGGAGCCAGCAAGGCATGGAATTCCCGCCGCAGATGCTCATCGGGCTGATGCTCGGCCACCCAGGGCAGGTACCAGTCCAGATACAGATCGATTTCTCTGCGCATGCGTGCAGGATCGAAAACCGGTAGTCCTGCGCTGTCCATCGTCTGTTGCAGGCAGTGCAGCTGGCGCAGGGCATCGTCCATCAACGGCGCAAGCGCCATGCCGCGCCTGAGCGCAGCAGCCCAGGTCTCGTCACCGAAATCGGCAAGCAGCAGGAAGCCACCACGCCGGTCCTCGGCCAGAAGCTGCGGCACATGCAGCCCTGCCAGCTCCATGCGCTGCCGCACCGAAAGAAAGGGCAACACGTCTTCCTTGCCGGGTGGGGCGTCCATCAGTACCCATGTCTGCTCCCCCTGACGTACCCGGAAGTAGCGCCGGAATGAGGCATCGCCGGCCAGGGGTTCGATATCGAACGGTCCATCAAGGTGTCTACCCAGCCATTGTCTGGCCTCGGACAGGCGGCGGTCAGCCGCCTCCACGGATCACGATTCCTTGCATGTGCATCTTCTTGCCGAGCGCAAGGCGTGCGGCATCGGCGGCTTCATGGGATGCATACGGACCGACCTGCAGCCGGTACCAGGTGCCCCGTCCGGCCACATCCGCACGCTGGATCCTCGAAGCGAAACCGGCTGCCTGCAGCTTGCTCTGCATGCCGGCCGCCACATTCGCATCCTGGAACGAGGCGGCCTGCACGTAATAGCTACCAGCCGCCGACGCGTCCGGTGGCTTGCGCTCCAGTTCCCGCTGAATGATGGAGCTCACCATCTTGGAGCTTGCTGCCGCAGGCTGGCCAGGAAGCGAAGTGGTTGCCGGAGATGATGGCATCTCAGGCGACGCCACTGGCTGCGACAGGGGCTGAGGCTTGACCGATTGTTTCGGCAAGTCCGTGTAAAAGGTCAGATCGCCGACCTCCGTGGTCGGTGAGATGTCCGTCAATGCCTTGGCCTTGTTCCTGGCCTGCTGGCGCAGCATCTGCAACTCCTTCGTCTGCGCCTGCAATTGAGCCTCCAGTCGAGCCTTGGTCGCCACCACCGCCGATTCGTGGCCCTGCCGGCCTCCCAGCCAATAGCCACCGACGAAGCTCATGATCACCGCGGAAACCATGCCCACCGCCAGCAGGATGGCACGAAGGCCGGAAACGCCGGGCACCGATTCGTCGGGCTTGACCGTCGCCTGCACGTGCGCGAAGTCCCGGTCGGCCACTTACATGCGCTCCGGGGCTGACACACCAAGCAGCATCAGGCCGTTGCGGATCGTCTGCCCCACCGCCTTGACCAGCAGCAGCCGGGCCTGGGTCAGGCCATCGTCGTCATGAATCACCCGGTGTTTGTGGTAAAAGCCATGCAGTTCGGCTGCCAGCTGCATCAAATAAACAGCCACGCGATAGGGTTCCAGGCGCTCGGCCGCCTGCTGCAATGTCTCCGGAAACTGCAGCAGGCGCTTGATCAGGGCGATCTCCTCATCGGCAGACAGCCTCGACAGGTCCACATCCTCCGGCTCCACCTCATGCACCCGCTCCTCGGCCGCCTTGCGCAGGATGGCGCAAACCCGGGCATGCGCGTACTGCACATAATAGACGGGGTTCTCATCGCTCTGCTTCTTGGCCGCCTCCAGATCGAAATCGAGTTGGCTTTCCGAACGCCGGGTCAGGAAATTGAAGCGCACCGCATCCGCACCGGTCTCAACGACCACCTCGCGCAGCGTGACGAATGTCCCCGCCCGTTTGGACATACGCACCTGTTCGCCGCCGCGTGTCAGGTTGACCATCTGCACCAGCACCACCGACGGCTCTCCCTCCAAACCCGTCAGGGCCTTCATCGCCGCCTGCACGCGCGCCACATAGCCGCCATGGTCCGCACCCCAGATATCGATCATGTGCGCGAAGCCCCGTTCGTGCTTATCCATATGGTAAGCGATATCGGCAGCAAAATAGGTCGGTGAGCCATCCTGCTTCTGCAGCGGTCGATCCACGTCGTCGCCGAACCGGGTGGTTCGGAATAACAGCTGCGGTTCCGCCACATAGTCATCCACCTCCTTGCCCTTTGGTGGCGGCAGCACCCCTTCATAGGCCAGCCCCTGCTTGCGCAGATGCGCGATCAGGGAGGCGATGCGTCCCGAGCTGTGCAGATCCCGTTCAGAAAAGAAATGATCAAACTGGATGCCCAGGGCCGCCAGATCGGCGCGAATGGCGACCATATTGGCGGCCACGGCCCGTTGGCCGATGTGCTGACGGCGCTGATCGTCCGGCAGTTGCGCCAGCGAGGAGAACGCCTCATCCGCCAGGATCTGGCGGGCAATATCAATAACGTATTCACCCGGATAAGCAGAATCCGGAAATGCCACCGGTTCGCCCTGCAGTTCGCGCATGCGCAGCCACACCGAATCGGCCAGCACCCCCACCTGGGCACCGGCATCGTTGATGTAGTATTCACGGTGCAAATCGGCACCCTGGGAAAGCAGAATGCGGCCGATGGTGTCGCCAACCACGGCGCCGCGGCCATGTCCGACGTGCATCGGGCCGGTCGGGTTGGCGGAAACGAACTCCAGGCAAATCCGCGCTGCATCCCGGCTGGGTTCGTGCCAACCAAAGCGCTCCTTTTCCTGCATCACGCGCCGTACGACATCGAACTCCGAGTCATGTTTGAGACGTATATTGATGAACCCGGGACCAGCGATGTCCGCAGCCTCGACAGCCGCGGGCCAATTCACCCTGTCCAGGATCATCTTGGCTACTGCCTGCGGCTTGATACCGAGCAAACCGGCCAAAGGCATAGCCACATTGGCTGCATAATCGCCATGGTCCTGTGACTTCGGGCGAGTCAGCCGCATGGGGATATCCGACTGCTGCTGATGCTCGGAAAGAATGGCATCGACCGCCTGTTTCAGTGCCGCTTCCAACTGGGTCTTCACATGGCCTCCCGCATCATGAGCGGCGCATCCTACACAGTCGGGACCGGTTCACACCAATTTCTATGGCAGCAACGGGGCCGTTTCGGGTGAACCGCTCCCATCATCGCTGGCAACCGCTGCAATAGAATGTTCCGCGCCCGGATTGCAAGCGTCGGAGAATCGGAGAGCCGCAACGGACGCAGGGCTGGCCCTGGCGCTGATAGACCGTGAAGGCATGATGGAAGTAGCCAGGACGGCCATCGGCGCGCACGAAATCACTGATGGTGCTGCCGCCGGCGGCAATGGCCTCACGCAGCACGTCCTTGACCGCTTTTACCAGAGCCCCGGCCTGGAGTAATGCCAGGTGGTGCGCCGGCAGAAAGGGATCGATGCTGGCCCGAAACAGGGCCTCACAGGCATAGATGTTGCCGATGCCGACAACCACCGCCGCATCCATCAGCACCTGCTTGACCGGTGCGGCGCGCGAATGGCAGCGGCCGTACAGATAGGCGTCATCAAAGCCCTCCTGCAGCGGTTCCGGTCCGAGCCCGGCAAACCATGGATGCCGCTGCCAGGCATCGGCCGGAAGCAGGCCGGCATAACCGAAGCGGCGCATGTCGCGATAGCGCAGACTCAGGCCACCGTCGAGAACGAACACGGCGTGTTCGTGCCGTCCAGGCGAATCCGATTCGGCCAATACATGGAACTGCCCGGTCATGCCGAGATGCCAGACCAGAATCTCCGAACCATCAAGACGGAACAGCAGATATTTGCCGCGGCGCTCCACTGCCAGCACGGTGAGTCCCCGCAGGCGCTCGGCCATGCCGGCCGGAAGCGGGTAACGCAATGCACGCCGGTACAGTTGCACCTGGCGGATACGGCGGTTCCGGATCAGTGTGTCCAGGCCGGAGCGGACCACCTCGACTTCGGGCAGTTCAGGCAACCAGACCTCCATGGCAGTAACGGGAAGAAGGCGCTCGCCATTGCTTGCGGCACCATACGTGAACATCCATACTGGCGTGGATGGAAGAGCGTTTCAATACTGACGAAATTCAGGAAACCAGCGATTTCGAGACTCGGTCGTTCCCTCTGCTCGCCGTGTTGTATCCGGACGAAATCCATTTCCTGCGTTCGGTGGCCAGCACCGCAGAACTGGCCGCCGATATCCCGGTGATGATTGAAGGGCAGCAGCCGCACTACCTGTACTTCGTACGTGCGGGCATGCTGATGGTCAACAAGCGCCACGGCGATGACGTGTATCAGGTTGGCTCGATCACCCCGGGTGACGTGTTCGGAGAGGCCTCGGTTCTGTACAACGCACCTGCCGGTGCCGGCGTACGCACCGTGGAGCCAACGACGCTGTACCAGATCGATGGCCAGCATATCCGTGAACTGATGAAAACCAACGAGCGTTTTCAGCGTTCACTGACCCAGTTGGCCGAGCGCCGATCCGCCGCGACGGCGCTGGCCGTGAATCCGGCCTTCTCCACGCTGCCGCAGTCCGTACGTGAGGTCATTCTCTATAACGGCCAGTTCATATCGCTGGAAGCCGGGGAAACGCTGATTCACGAGGGGGATTCGGATACCCGCTTCATGTTCCTGGTGCTGGGCGGCGAGGCCGAGGCCTCGATCCGGCACCCCCACGATCCAAAGAAGCGGATCGTCTTTGCGCGCATCTCCAGCGGCGACGAGGTCGGAGAGATTTCGGTCATTACCGAGCGCCCCCACGCCGCCACCGTGATCGCCACCTCGCAATTGCGCCTGATGGCCATCAGCACCGAATCCGTCCAGGCCTGGCGCAAGCGCTATTCGGATTTCGGATTTTCCCTCTATGCCTGCGTCCAGCGCAAGCTGCAGCACAGCCTGGAAGCCATGCGCAATGTCATCGGAGAAGAGGAAGCAAAGGCGCGAACGACGGACACCCTGCCACCGATCGAACAACAGCGTAAGGCCGCCGGCGACCCCAAGGAATAAGACGTCAGCTGCTGCCCCGCAGCAACCAGACGATGACCCAGCCCACACCCACGGCCGCCAGACCCATCAACCGCAACACGGCGGGGGGGATCAACGGCAAGCGGCGCATCATGTCGATCATGTGCTGCGGAAAAAGTGCATACAGCGCCCCCTCGATCACCAGCACCAGACCGAACGCAATCCACAAATCCTGCACAGGAAAATTCTTCCTGTGCCTTTATTTAATCCCGGAGTGCTCAAAGAATTTAAAGAACTCCGAATCCGGCGTGATCACCAGGCGTGTCCCCGGACCGATCGAATCGCGGTAGGCCTTCAGGGAGCGCATGAAGGCATAGAATTGCGGGTCCTTCCTATGGGCCTTGGCATAGATCAGGGTCGTCTTGGCATCGGCCTTGCCGCGGATGATCTGTGCCTTCTCGTAGGCATCGGACAGAATTACCTTGCGCTGTTTGTCAGCCTGGGCACGAATCTCCTTGGCCGCTTCCTGGCCCTCGGACCGATACTGCATGGCAATACGCTCGCGCTCGGCCTGCATGCGCTTGAATACCGCGTCCAGGTTCTCCTTCGGCAAATCGACGCGCTTGATACGCACATCGATGATCTCGATGCCGAGATCCTTGACGTTGGCATTCGCCTGTTCGGTGATGGTTCGCATCAGGGCCGAACGCATCCTGCCCTCTTTGCCACCGGTAACAATCTGCGTCAGGGTATTCTTTCCCAGGACCTCGCGCACCTTGGAGCGTATCACGTCCTGCATGCGTGCCTCGACCTCACGCTGGGTGCCGGCGACCTGATAGACGCGCAACGGATTGATGATGCGCCAGCGCGTGTAATTATCGACCAGGATAGGCTTCTGATCCATGGTGATCATCTCGTTGGGCACGGCATCACTGATCAGCAGACGCCGATCGTAGTCGGATACGCTCTGCCATGGCCATTTGAAATGCAGTCCGGCCTGTTTGATGACACTGATGGGTTTGCCAAACTGCAGTACCAGCGCCTGTTCACGCTGATCCACGACGAAGGCCGACATCGATGCGACCAGCGCCACCACGGCCAGGATGATCAATCCGATGCTCTGTTTGGGGCTCATCACTTCACCTCCACCTTGCCTGACTTCGGATCGATCGGCAGGTACGGCAAGATGCGCTTCGCCACGCTGGGATCCACGATCACCTTATTCACTTTGGACAACACATCCTGCATCGTTTCCAGGTACAGGCGCTTGCGGGTCACCAGCGGTGACTTGCGGTAGGCATCGAGTTGGCTGACAAAGCGGTCGGACTGACCGGTGGCCCGGGCCACCACCTCCTTGGCATAGGCCTCGGCATCCAGCACCTGCTTGGCGGCATCACCGCGCGCCCTCGGCAGGATATTGTTGGCGTATGTTTCCGCCTCGTTTTTGGTGCGTGCCTTGTCCTCACGCGCACTGGCCACATCCTTGAACTGCTTCATCACGGCTTCCGGAGGCTCCACATCCTGCAGCTTCACCGTCACCACCGAGATGCCGGATTTGTAGCTGTCGAGAACGCGCTGCAGCAACTTCTGTGTCGCCACCTCGACCTGGGCCTTCTGGTTGGTCAATACGCCATCGATGTTGGTGTGACCGATCACTTCACGCATCGCGCTCTCTGCCGCATCGCGCACATTGATCGGACCACCCACGATATCGAACAGATACTGCTTCAGATCGCGGATGCGGAACTGCACGATGAAGGAGATATCAACGATATTCTCGTCCTGGGTCAGCATCTGCGCCTCTTGCGGCACGCTGCGCGTGGTGTTGTCGCCCATGCGGCGGAAACCGATCTCCAGGCGCTGGATGCGCGTCACCGGCACCTTCTCGACCGTCTCGATCGGATAGGGCATATGCCAGCTCAGGCCCGGGCCCTCGGTGGCCACATACTGGCCGAAACGCAGCACCGCAGCCTGCTCGTCCGCACCCACGACATACACACCGGAGGCCAGCCACAGCAGCAGCAGGATGGCCAGACCGATGGGTAACAGCGCCTTGCCGATGCCGGAACCACCACCGGAACCACCATCGGGACCGCCGGCGCCACCCCCGCCCAGCAAGCGCGAAAGCCGCTCCTGCAGGCGACGAATCACTTCGTCGAGATTCGGCGGCATCTGACCGGGACCGGATGGACGGCGCCCCCAGGGATTATTGGACTGATTCGGATCACTCCAAGGCATTCAAGACCCCCAATGCGATAGGAAGCGCCGAGTGTAGCACCTGTAACGTGCGATGCACGCGCAGGTTTCCCACCCACGATGTGCATCGCCCAAACACGACGCGGCTGCTAGCATCGGGTCATGCCGATCGTCTTCCGCTGGATTTTCACCAGTTGTCTGCAACGTGGTCTGGCCACGATGATGGTGTTACTTAGTATTTTCGTGATCGTGGAGGGTTTCGATAAGGTCCGTTTTCTCGGACACGGTCTCACCGGCTCCCTGATGGTCGAGTACATCCTGCTGAAGATGCCTTTCATGATCGGTAGATTTATGCCGGTGATCGTGCTCCTGGCCTCCAGTGTCTTTCTGACCGAGCTTTCCCATCATCAGGAACTGGCGGCGCTCAGGGCAGCCGGTCTCGGCCTGAACAAGATACTGGCGCCACTACTGGCCGTCGCCGCCGTCGCTGCCGTTCTCAGCTTTGCCATCGGGGAATGGGTTACCCCCATCACCAATACGCGCCTGGACTACATCGAACGCGTGCATATCCACCATCTGCCGGAAACCAGCCGTGAGGTGCAATGGCTGCGCGATGGTCGCCGCTTCTTCCGGCTGACCCCACTGGGCGGCCAGCACTTCAAGATGATGATGATCGAAACCGATGCCAACGGCCGCTGGCTGCAGCGGCTGGATGCCGCCGATGCCGTCTATGCGGACCACGCCTGGAATCTGTCGGACGTTGACATCAACTCCCCGGGCGGAGTCAGCGGGCTGCGTTTCGAACACAAGGACAGCATGCGCCTGGATTCCACCGTCGGACCGGGTACAGCTTCTCCCCCCGAACCACGGCACATGCGGTTGCTGGAACTCGGCGAATATGCGCGCAACCTGCAGAAGGCCGGCATGGACGCCTCCGGCTATATCTACACCTTCCACCGCAAACTGGCGGCTCCGCTGGCCTGTTTCATCATGGTGGTGCTGGCCCTGGCACTGTGCATGAACATGAGCAGCCGGGTCACCGCCGCTTCATGGGGACTGGCCGCAGCCATCTGCCTCGGTCTGGCCTTTTACATCTTCGGTGACACCAGCAACCTGCTGGCCACCGGCGGCCGCCTGCCGGCAAGCTACGCCGCCTGGCTTCCGAACCTGTCGTTCGGCGGCATGGCCGTCTTCCTGCTGATGCGCAAGGAAGGGAAATAAGATTACAGCTGGGAATCCCCGTCCGCCAGCAGGCCCAGAAAGGCACGGTGAAGCTGTGCATTGGTGGCCAGCACATCACCCCGTGCCAGGTCCACGCTGTCGCCGGCAAGGTCGGTAACCATCCCTCCCGCCTCCTGCACCAACAGCACGCCTGCCGCGATATCCCATGCTCCGAGACCGGCTTCCCAGTAGGCATCCAGTCGGCCGCTGGCCACATAGGCCAGATCCAGCGCCGCCGAACCACCCCGGCGATAGCCTTCCGTGGCACGCATGCAGGCATCCATGCGCCGCTGGAACACATCGATCTGCTCCCGGCGGTAGGAAGGTAGTCCGGAGGCAAACAGCGCATGCGCCACGCGGCCCTCGGAAGTCACACGCAGCCGCTGGCGGTTCAGAAAGGCCCCACCGCCGTTCTGGGCCTCGAAGGTTTCGTTGCGCATCGGATCATGTACCACCGCCAACAAAGGGCGCCCCTCCTTCCAGGCCGAGATCGACACCGCAAAATGGGGATAGCCATGCACGAAGTTCGTCGTGCCGTCGAGCGGGTCGACATACCATTGCACTGTGGCCTCGGGGTTGAGGCGACCCGATTCCTCGGCCACGATGCCATGCGTCGGATAATGCTTGCGAATATCATGCACGATGGCTGCCTCGGCCCGCTGGTCGACATCCGTCACATAATCCCTGTCGCTCTTCTGGCGCACGTTCATTTTATCTCGCTCGTCGAAGGCGCGGGCAATCATATCCCCCGCCCGGCGTGCGGCACGGACAGCCACATATAGCACGTCGACACTCCTGTTATTGAAAAGAACCCGTTCGGAATGGCGAACGGTAGCATATTCGTTCCGTTCATGCCGCCATCCAAATAGTGGTGGTGTGCCGCGTTTGCTGTGCTAACCTGTAACGGGGGAAGGAGGGAAAGCATTGGGGGGGGCAGGCGTGTGAAGCCAATCGATCGATCGGGGTTTTTTGGCAAGTTGCCTCTGGGCAGCCATGTTGGTACCCAAGTCCGTCTGGCGTGGTTACGCATGCTCATGGCAGCCCTGGGAATTGGCTATCTGTATCTGCATGGGCCGTTCTTCGATATCTATGCCACCCCGTTTCTGGCCACTTTCGGTCTGTATCTCCTTTACAATCTCTACATCATCTATTCCATTCGCCGCTATCCCGTTTCGCCCGGCCGTTTGCTGGTGTCACCGATCCTGGATGCCTATCTCGTCAGCTTCGGCCTGGTAATCGACGGCGGCAATATCAGCGGTCTGAGCCTGATCTACCTGGTCATCATCCTTGGCAACGCCTTCCGCTACGGCAACATGATGATGCTCTATACCCAGGCTCTGTGCCTGGCCGGGCTGGTGGGCGCAGCCATCCTGAGCCTGCAGCAATTGCAGACCAATACCATCTGGTCCCTGCTCGGATTCCAGGCAGCTGCCCTGTTGCTGCTGCCGCCCTATGCCATGTCGCTCGCCTACCGTTTTTCAACGGCGCGCCATGCGCCGGAACAGGCGGAACAGAACATGCCCGCCTTGCTCGATCTCGCCCCACTGCCCATGTTCACCTACCATCTCGATGCGCAAGGCTCTCCCCGCATTCTGCATGCCAATGCCGCCCTACAGGCAGTTTGCCGTGATCCCATTGACCGCCTGGTCAATGAACAGGTGGACATGCTGGCCCTGCCCGAAGATGGCGGGATCATCGTCAGCGAATGCCGCCAAGCCTTGCAGCAGAAGGCCAGCGCATCTTCCCGATTCTATATACGCGGACGCAATGCATCCGACAAACTACTGAACCTGACAGGGGAGGTGGCCCGGGTTCGCTGGCAATCCCAGTGGATTGGCTTGTGCTTCCTGATTGACACCAGCGAACAATCCCAACATACCGCCTACGAAAACAGCTTCGTGTCCGGCATTGTCCATGACCTGCGCAATCTCCTGACCGGCATCATCGGCCAGGCGGAAATCGTGCAAATGGACATTCAGGATACGACCCTGAAGCAGCGACTCGACCCGGTCATCGAAGCTGGCGAACGCGGCGCAGACATGACGGCCCGATTGCTGGATCTCAGCGGCTTGCGCCCCGTCCCCAAACGGGGACAGCCCCAAGCCACGGACATCCATGCCTCACTGGAAAAAATGATCGACCTCGTGAGGCTGCAGTTGCCGGAAAAGGTGGCGCTCACCTGCCATGCCGATCCCGATCTGTCCACACCCGGCATCCAGATCTCCGAACTGGAACAGATCATCATGAACCTGATCCAGAATGCCTATCAGGCGATCCCCGATACTGGTTCCATCGATGTCAGCATCACGGCCGCGGCCGATAGCAGCCCTGCCGGCATCGTCATCCGGGTCAAGGATACCGGAAGCGGCATCGCCAGTGAAAATCTTGATAAGATTTTCGCCACATTCTGGACCACGCGCAAAGACCGGGGTAACACCGGTCTGGGGCTGTCCGTGGTCAGGCAGATCGTGCAACGCCACCAGGGCCACATCGACGTGCAATCGACTCCGGAACAAGGCAGCGAGTTCACCGTGCATCTGCCCACCGATACGCAAGCATCGCAACAGTCCGGCGCGACCAGCCAGAATTCAGCGGAAAGCGGGGCAGTCCAGAATACGGACGAAGCGGTCCCTACCACCCCGTGGCGCATCCTGCTCGTGGACGACAGCCCGGTGGTGCTGAAGGTGCATCAGGCCATGCTGACGCGCATGGGACACCGGGTGGTGGCCGTTCCAGATGCCCAGACCGCGCTCACCTACTTCGAGCAGCCGGAGAGCGATAGCTTCGACCTGATCCTGACCGATTACATGATGCCGGGCATGAATGGACTGCAGCTGATCCGCCAGTTGCGCAATCTCGGCGTACATTTGCCGATCATGGTGATCACGGCCTACGGCGAGGAGGATCGCCTGCATCAGCTTCCAAATCTCGGCGCCGGCGTCATCCACAAGCCGGTCAGCTACCGGGCCCTTTCCGCCCATATCGCCGCCATTCAAACAAGCCGGGGAACACGGCCGACTCAGCCGGTGCAATCACCGATCAATTCCGATGCCCAAAAGTCTGCATAGCCGGCATCAAGAAAATACAATCCGTGGGCCGGAGCCGTTGCCGCCCCTTGTCCCCGGTCTTTGGATTCAAGCAGGGTTCGGATGTCTTGCGGCTGCCAGTCCCCCACCCCGACCCTGACCAGTCCACCGACGATATTACGTACCATATGGTACAAAAAAGCGTTGGCACGTACTTCGATCGAAACCACCCATCCATCCCGTTCGACATGCATATGCTTCACATCCCTGACAGCCGAATGTGCCTGACACCCCGCAGCACGAAACGCGCTGAAATCGTGCTCACCGACCAACAAGGCAGTCGCCTCATTCATCGCATCGGTGGACAAGGTGCGCGGCATCCACCAGTGCCGCCAGGCATGCAACGCCGAGGCTGTCGGCCGGTTCCATATCCGGTAACGATAAGCCCGTTCAAGGCAATCAAATCGGGCATGGAAATGCTCATGCACACCACGGACCCCCACCACCCGCAGTGACGGAGGCAGATGCTGGTTAACCCCGTGCATATACGCCCTCGGAGATCGCCGGCAGCGCGCAGCATTGACATCCGCATGCACCAGCAATGCCTCGGCATGGACGCCTGCATCAGTGCGTCCGGCTGCCACCGCCCGGCAATCTCTGCCATCGATAGCCTGCAGGGCCTGTTCAAGACATTCCTGCACGGAGCGACCGTCCCTCTGTCTTTGCCATCCGTTGAACTGCGTGCCGTCGAATTCGAGAACCAGCGCGATGCGCCGGCTTGCGGACGGATATGTGCTCACCGGCCAACCATGGCCGTGGCCAGCATGCCTGTACCGATCAGTACCATCACCAGGGTAGCCGACCATGCCTGGATGGATGCGTCCATGATGGAAAAAGGGCGGGGAAACGTCGTGCCACTGGGCCAGCGCAACCACAGGGCATCGGCCTGCATGCGAGACACTGACATGCACTGGCGCAGAACTGCCGCCAGGGTCGGTGCCAGTTCGCGCCAGGTCCCGCGCCGGCGCCACTGGCGCGCCAGGCCCTGGGTCCGCCATCGCACCTGCCGAGCCAGCGGGCTCAGCAGCAACAGGTACGGTTGCAGGCGCCTGCCGCCACACGCCGAGGTCAAGGCCATCCACTCCTGCAGGGAAATAAGTCGGGAAAAGAGCATGGCGGAAAAATACATCAGCGCCAGATGCAGGCTCAGCCAGCCGCCTCGTTCCAACCCCTCCGCACTGATATCTCCGAATCGTCCGAGTGACACCAGGATCCGACCCGGTGTCAGCCACATGTGCAATACCAGAATGGGGAGAATCAGAAAGGCCAGAACTTTGAGCGCCCGCATGACAACCACAGCCGGCGTACCCATGGCGAGTAGCAACACGAGCACAGAGCCGAGAAGGACAAGGGCATGCGCCATCGAGGCGGAACCGAGCCCTGCGCCCAGGCAGGCGATACCGACAAACAACCGCGCTGCGGGGTAGCTTCGCCATATATAGCCCGCGCAGCGCATGCGCAGGGTGAAAAAACGGCTCACATCCACATCACCGAAAGCTCAAAATGATCGCAGAAGCGGTCAGTCTTTCTTACCGCCGCTATCCTTTTCACTCTCGTCGGCAAATTCGCTGAGCAGATCATCCAGTTTCTGGGTTTTGTCAAAATCCTCACCGATATCCAGCAGCAGCCCGGATCCGCTCGCCTCGTCCTCGTCCGGCAACCCCGCACCCTTCTGCTCCTTCTGCTTATCCGCCGCCTTATCCTCGGATGACTCCGTAGCCTCGTCGGAAACCTCGAACCTGGTCGAGATGTCGAATGACGGCTCCTCATCGGACTCCACGTCTTCTACGAGCATGGAAGAGGTACGAATGGTGCTGCTGAACTCGTCATCAGCTGCCGGTTCCTTCGCTTTCTCTTCCTGAATCTGGTCAAAATCGAGGTTCCCGAGGTCGATACCGCCATCCATTGCCGGCGTAGCAGCTGCCTCAGGCGCTGCTGCTTGCACGGGCTTTTGTTCCTCCTCGGCGGCCGGAGCCTCCGGCTCGGAAGTGCTCTCCGTTGCCGATTCCGCCAGCAAATCCTCGGTGTTGGTTTCAGCGATCGTTTCCTCTTGCTCCATGTCTTCCACCGATGTTTCCTGCGACCAGTCGATGGCCACCGTCTTTTCAAGATCGCTTGTGTCCACGAATGAGGAGGCGCGGCTTTCCCCGCCCTCTTCAGGGCCGGTATCGGTGTCGGGAATCTCGAAGTCGGACAGGTCGAAATCCTTGTCACTGGGGGTCAGCATCTCTGCCGGTTCTGCCGACTCACCGCTTTCCTCCGCGGCAGAGGGAGCAACCGGTGGTATTTCTTCGTCAGCCCCCTGCTGCTGCACCACCTCGTTCTGAGCCTCCTGCAGCGAGGTTTCCGTATCCTCGAATTCAGGCCACTCGATATCCAGATCGTCGAGCCCGCCACCCGCTTCAGCTTCGGTCTCTGCCGTAGGTGATACCTCGGGCAACTCGGTCTCAGACGATGCCTCCGACGCCCCGTCACCCATCTCCGGCAACTCGTCCATTTCCTCGGCCATGGTCGGTGGCAACGTATCCGCAAATGCGTCCACGATCTGATCCAGATTGGCTACCGCTTCCTCGAACCGCTGCAGGGATCCGCCACCCAGGGACTGCCGCCCCTTAGCAATGGCTTCGTCCAGAGCCGCCTGATCGTTCTTCGCCTTGAGCACCTGCACCAGCTTGATATGGGCGTCGGCATTATGGGGATCGAGCTTCAGCGCCATCTTCACCTGCTGGATCGCCTCATCCTCCATGCCATAGCGCAGGTAAACGTCCGCTTCGGCCAGGTAATCGACGTTCGGATTCGGTTCCTCTTCGATTTCCTGTTCGAACGGCTCCATCTTGCCGGTATCCTCATCGGTCAGGTCGGGAATCGAATCGGTGAACTCCTTGGTGACGTCCTCCGAACTCATCTGCATGGTTTTGGTGCTGTCGAAATCCGGTACCTCCTCAACGTCGATTTCCGGTGCTTCTTCAAACATGTCAGCATGGCTCTCGGCATGGCGCTGCTGCGGCTCGGCCATGGTGGGGGCCACGGGAAGCTGCGGCTCAGCATCCAACCCCGCATATTCCGTCGCCGGATGCGAGGGTTCCCGCCGCATCAGATAGCCGACGACCAGCAGCAACAGCACAATCACGGCAAGCAGGCCATAGGTCAGCAAGCCCATGGGTGACGGCTGCGCCTTTGCCTGCTGCAGAGCCTGGTCGCGCTGGGCCTGCAGACGTGCCAACTGAATCTGCAGCTTCTTGACCTTGGCATTCGCCGCAGCGGCAGCCGCAGCGTCCGAACTGGTAGAAGCATCGGCAAGCTGCTTCTGGGTCGATGTCAACTGGCCCTGCAGTTTACTGTTCTGTTGCTTAAGCTGTTGCAACTGCTGTTGCAGCATGTTCAGCTTCTTCGTCTGCACAACGTTCCCAGCGGTACCCGATGTTCCTTGATGGGTGGACTGCGCAATGCCTTGCCGACCCTGGGATGTCATTGGTGCAGAGGCAACGCCGCTGGCCCTCTCACCCACACGCACGCGCTTGCTGTAACGATTCTTCTGCGCCTCGGCCACTGCCGCATATTTGGGCTGCTTGATCAGCTGTTTCCATACCCTTTCCTGCCGGGCAAGGAAATCACGCGCCTGCCTCGGCGTGTGCTGATCCACCTCGGCTGCCGTCGGCACATCCAAAAAGGTGCCGGCCCTGATCAGATTGATATTGTCATGATCGAACTTGGCCCGGTTCTTCTCGAAGATGGCCATCATCACCTGCTGACGGGTGTAGCGCTTACCGATCTGCAGGCGTTCGGCCACCGTCGTAATGGTATCGCCATACACCATCGGGCCGTAGCGTGAGGTACGGGCCCAGCCGTCAAACGGCGTGAACGTTGAACCCGGCAGCTTGGTTGCCGGTTCGGTTGTAGGCTTGGCTGTGACCACCGTTGTCGTCACCGGCGCGGACATCTGGGATGACGCGATCGGGATCTGGCGTTGGCCTTGTTTGATCGTTGGCAGCGCTTTCATGCGTTTGGGCCTGGCCATCTGGGGAATATCCAGGAATATCGGAAATTTCTTGAAATGCGTCGCCCGTTCATAACGGAGCTTGAGCACCAGATTGAAGAACGGGGCCTCGATGCCCGAATCGGAACTCAGCACCACCCGCGGCCCGCGCTTGTCGGTTTTCACATCGGCGGTGATATTGTTCAGAGCCGGATCTCGATACACCTCGAGGATGCGGTAATCGGCGGGGGAGGCAATCTGGACATAGACATTGGAGATGCTCTCGCCGGGATCCAGCCGCAGCGGCACCTCCGCATAGAATGGTTCACCGAGATGGCTGGCAACATCGATCTTGCCCAGCGATACCGCCCACGCGCTCGTGGCCGATAATACCCAGGCTGCCAAAACCAGGAGTCCTAGCGCCATCTTGTTACGCATACCGCCTCCTCCGCCGTAAGTTGCGATTAAAGCGCCGTTTTTGTCATCATCACACGGCCCCATCCCCCAGTTCACAACAGCGGCGAAAGCATGAACCTTAGTGCTTTCCAATCAAAATTTCCGCTATTTGAACGGCATTTAGAGCCGCACCTTTACGTACATTATCAGCAACTATCCACAAGTTCAAGGTATTGGGCCAGGAATAATCATCCCGGATGCGGCCAACCCACACCGGATCGGTGCCGGTCGCCTCCATCGGCATCGGATAATCCTCGCCTGACGGATCGTCGACAACACAGATTCCGGGCGCCTCGGCCAACAGATCGCGGGCGCGCTCGGCCGTCATCGAGCCATCGAAGCTAATATTGACCGATTCCGCATGTCCGAAGAACACCGGTACACGCACCGTGGTGGCGGAAACCGCAATGTTCGCCTCCATGATTTTGCGCGTTTCGTCCATCATCTTGTGCTCTTCCTTGGTATAACCATCCTCCGTGAACACGTCGATCTGCGGCACCACATTGAAGGCGATGCGGGCCGGCAGGACATTCACCGCCACCTCCTTGCCGGACAGCAGGTGGCGGGTCTGGTCGGCCAGTTCGTCCATCGCCCGGTTGCCGGCACCACTGACGGCCTGGTAGGTCGATACCACGACGCGCAGGATCGGCACCGCATCGTGCAGGGGCTTCAGCGCCACCACCATCTGGATCGTCGAGCAGTTCGGATTGGCAATGATGCGGTTAACCCTGGCCATCTCCAGTGCATGCGCATTGACCTCCGGCACCACCAGCGCCACCTCGGGGTCCATGCGCCAGGCGCTCGAGTTGTCGATGACATAGCATCCGGCCTCGGCGAAGCGCGGGGCATGCTGCCTGGAGGTGCTGCCGCCGGCCGAGAACAGGGCGATATCCAGGCCTGCCGGATCGTAGCTCTCGAGATCCTGCACCACGTATTCCCTGCCACGGAACTCGATCCTGGAGCCGGCACTGCGGCTGGATGCCAGCGGCACGATTTCGGAGACCGGAAAATCGCGTTCAGCCAGAATTTCAAGCATCACCTTGCCTACGGCACCGGTGGCGCCGACCACCGCTACACGATATCCGTCCTTGTGTGGAAGAAATTCATTCATACCTTTGTCTCCAATGCCTTGCACACCGCCTCGCCCATCGCCGCACAACCGATCGGCGCCTCGCCATGAATCGCTAGATCGGCGGTACGCATGCCGGCGTTCAGTGCCTGCTCCACCGCCTGTTCCACCCGTTCGGCCAGATCCGGGCGATCGAGCGAAAAGCGAAGCATCATCGCCACCGACAGGATCGTTGCCAAGGGATTGGCTACATCCCGACCGGCAATGTCCGGCGCCGAGCCATGGATAGGCTCATACATTGCATGCTGCTCACCGACCGAGGCCGAGGGCAGCATGCCGATCGAGCCGGTCAGCATCGAAGCCTCGTCGGACAGCACATCGCCGAACAGGTTTGACGTCACCAGCACATCGAACTGCCGCGGATTGCGGATCAGCTGCATGGCGGCGTTATCGACATACATGTGTGTCAGTTCGACATCCGCAAACTCGGCCTGATGCAGCTCACCGATCACCTCCCGCCACAGCTCGCTGGTTTCCAGCACATTGGCCTTGTCCACGCTGCATACACGCCCACTGCGCAGGCGTGCTGCCTCGAAGGCCTTGCGTCCGATACGCCGGATCTCGCTTTCGCTGTAGGTAGCGGTATTGAAACCGCGGCGTTCACCGCCCGTGGTCTCGATGCCGCGCGGCTGGCCGAAATAGATACCCCCGACCAGTTCGCGCACCACCAGGATGTCAACGCCCCGCACCACATCCGGTTTCAGCGTCGATGCATCCAGCAACTGGTCATACACCTTCGCCGGCCGGTAATTGGCAAACAATCCCAACTCCGCGCGTAATCTTAGCAGGCCGGCCTCCGGGCGTTGCGACTTGGCCAACCGTTCCCACTGCGGGCCACCGACGGCCCCCAACAGTACCGCATCGGCCTGCCGGCACAGTTCCAGCGTTGCCTCTGGCAGGGGATTGCCCGCCGCCTCGAAACCGGCTCCGCCGACCGGTGCCTCCTCCCAACTAGCATCAAGGCCGAAATCCCGATTCAATACCGCCAGTAACCGGCATGCCTCGTGCACGATTTCCGGACCGATGCCGTCCCCCGGCAATACCGCAATCCTCAAAGCCATTGCTCTCTCCTTTGCTGCCCCGACCGACCTATGACCTGCCGCGCCGCTGCTTCTCCCCCATCGCGTGCTTCACGGCCGCCAGGAACTCGTCCACATCCTTGAACTCCCGGTAGACCGAGGCGAAGCGCACGTACGCCACCCCATCAAGCTTCTGCAGTTGCTCCATCACAAAGGCCCCGATGGCAGCCGAGGCCACCTCGGGCTCCCCGAGTTCGCGCACGGCGCGCAATACGGCGCCGACGCCCTGTTCGATGGCCTCGGCAGACACCGGCCTCTTCTCCAGCGCCTTCTGCATACCTGCGCGCAGGCGCCCGGCATCGAAAGGCTGGCGCGTGCCGTCCTTCTTGACCACCAGCGGCAGGCGCAAATCCGCCCGCTCGAAGGTGGAGAAACGCTTGCCGCAGGCCTCGCATTCGCGCCGACGGCGCACCGCCCCGCCCTCCTCGACCACGCGGGAATCGATAACCCGCGTATCCGGGTGGGCGCAGAATGGACAGTGCACGAACTAGACCAACCCATCCACGGACGGATGGAAAATCGCGGGGCTCGACTTGTGAGGCAGTGGGAAACCACACGTTTCCGCCGTCGTCGCGCAAAAATACAAGGATGCTTTTTTTGCGTATCTAATCAGCATAGATCGGGAAACGGTCGGTCAGGGCGCGCACCTCGGCTCGCACGGCCTCGCACACCGCCACATCCTCCGGCGCATCCAGCACCTTCAGGATCAACTGGCCAACCTGGCGGGCCTCGGCCTCTTTCATGCCACGGGTGGTGATGGCCGGGGTACCGATGCGGATGCCACTGGTCACAAACGGCGAGGCGGTATCGAACGGCACCGTGTTCTTGTTCGTGGTGATTCCGGCCGCCTCCAGTGCCTCCTCGGCCTGCTTGCCGGTCAGGTTGTGTGGACGCAAGTCGACGCGGAACATATGGCAGTCGGTGCCACCGGACACGATGCGCAGATTGCCACCAGCCAGTACCTCGGCCATGGCGCGCGCATTGGCGATCACCTGACCCTGGTCGGTATGGAAGCGTTCGCCAAGCGCCTCGCCGAAAGCCACGGCCTTGGCGGCGATCACGTGCATCAGCGGCCCTCCCTGAATGCCAGGGAAGATGCGGCTGTTGATCTTCTTCGCCATCTCATCGTCATCGGTCAGGATCATGCCGCCTCTGGGGCCCCTGAGCGTCTTGTGCGTGGTGGTGGTGATCACGTGCGCATGGCCCACCGGTGTCGGGTACACCCCGGCTGCGATCAGTCCGGCGTAATGGGCCATGTCCACCATCAGCACGGCACCGACCTCGTCCGCGATGGCACGCATGCGCGCGAAATCGATCTCCCGCTCGTAGGCCGAGGCGCCACCGATGATCATCTTCGGCTTATGTTCCCTGGCCAGGCTTTCCATGGCGTCGTAATCGAGGCGATCATCGGACTCGCGTACGCCGTAGGCCACGACCTGGTACAGCCGGCCGGAGAAGTTCACCGGACTGCCATGGGTCAGATGTCCGCCGTGCGACAGATCCATGCCCATGACGACATCGCCCGGCTGCAGCAGCGCCATGTACACCGCCATGTTCGCCTGCGAGCCCGAGTGCGGCTGTACATTGGCGTGCTTAACCCCGAACAACTCGCAGGCACGCTGTTGCGCCAGGCGTTCGACCACATCGACATGTTCGCAGCCACCATAGTAGCGGCGGCCCGGATAACCCTCGGCATACTTGTTGGTCAGCACCGAGCCCTGGGCCTCGAGCACCGCTTTCGATACGATGTTCTCGCTGGCGATCAGTTCCAGCGTGTGCTGCTGGCGGCCCAGCTCGGCCTCGATGGCCTCGAGTACCGCCGCATCGCCCAGCGGTGCGTTGAAGAAATCGGATCGGTCTGACATGTGCTCTCCCTATGTTCTCGCGCCCGGATATGGCCGCGTATTATGGCCAATGCGCCCTGTCCCGTCATCCGCGGTGCTGAAACGCAACGAGGGCCCCCTGGGGGACCCTCGCATGAAGCCCGAAGGCCCGGACGATCAGCGGCGTTTCTCGGCGATGCGAGCCTTCTTGCCCCTCAGATCGCGCAGGTAGTAGAGCTTGGCGCGGCGCACGCGTCCGTGGCGCACCACCTCTATTTTCTCGAGCATCGGCGAATGCAGCGGGAACACGCGCTCCACCCCGACACCGTTCGAAATCTTGCGCACCGTGAAACTGCTGGAAATACCGTTGTTGTGGCGGGCGATCACGACACCCTCGTAGGCCTGCAGGCGCTCGCGGCGCTCCTGTTTGCCGCCCTTGGCCTCCTTGTAGTCGACCACGCGCACGCTGACGCGCACGGTGTCTCCCTCGCGGAAGCTCGGGATATCGCTGCGTATCTGGTCTTTCGTGATCTCATCCAAAGCACGCATGGCTTGCCTCCAAAACTATCGCCGCAGCCGGTCCAGGTAGATGGCCAAGGCCGCCCGCACCGAAAGGTGGCGAACAATACCGGTCCCATCGATCGGTGACAACCATCCAGTTGGGCGAGGCAGCGAAGCGGTATCCAGCCCCCAGCCGGTACCGAACACGATCAGGTGCCGGCCGGGCAGTGCGCCCAGTCTTTCCACCTCGGTCGTACCCTGTTCCGGTGGCCTGGCCGAGGTGAACCACAGCGACGACTCGCCCAGCACCTGCATCGCCTCTTCGAGCGTGTGCACCAGCCTCAGCGCTTCCAGAGATTGTCCGCGCCCCGGATTGCGCGCACTACCCTCCCCTTCACTCCAGTAGCCGCGCATCTCCTCGACAAAGGCATGCATGCCGTCTGCCGGATGGACCAGGAACGCCGGCGCCACGGCGAAGAAGGCACAGGTGCGCGCGAAATCGTGCACATCCATCGAGGTAATGGCGGTGGTGCTGGTCTCGCCCAGGCGGTTCAACACCGGATAATGCACCAGAGCCACAGCGAAGCGCGGCTCAGCCACGGCGCTTGCGGGATCGTTCCATCGCCTCGGCACGGCGCCACTTGTCGATTTCGGCATGGTTGCCGGACAGCAGCACCTCCGGCACCCGCCTTCCCTCGAAGACTTCTGGGCGCGTGTAATGCGGCCAGTCGAGCAGCCCCTCGGCCGTGAACGAGTCCTGCGTCGCGGACTCCGTGTCTCCGAGCGCACCCGGAAGCAACCGTATCACCGCATCGAGCACACACATCGCCGCCGGTTCGCCGCCGGACAGTACGTAATTGCCGAGAGACACCTCTTCGTCAACATAGGCGGCCACGCGCTCGTCAATACCCTCGTAACGGCCGCACAGCAGCGTCAGACCGGAAAGTGCGGTGTATTCGCGTGCCCTGGCCTGTGTGAACGGCTGACCTGCTGGTGACAATAGCACCACGCGCGTGTCGACATCGCGGGCGCGCGCCTCGCGGATGGCCGCCACCACTGGTTCCGGTTTCATCACCATGCCCGGGCCACCGCCATACGGCACATCATCGGCCCGGCGATGCTTGTCCAGGCAAAAGTCACGGATGTTCAGGCAGTCGACGCGCACCAGCCCGGCATCAATGGCACGGCGCGGGATCGAGCAGGACAGGGGAGAGGCGAAGAATTCGGGAAACAGGGTCAGGATCTGGGCGTGAAGCATGCATCCATCCCTTCGGGCAGTTTGGCCTCGATGCGCCGGGCATCGGTATCGATCCGCTGCACGATGCCGTCGACAAACGGAATCAGCCATTCCCCCGCGGGCATGGCATCCTCGGGCGTGCGCACACTCAGGATGTCCTGCGCCCCGTATTCCTGCAGGCCGACGACATGACCCAGAAGCCGCCCGGTTACATCGATAACCTCAAAACCGATCAGATCGGCCCACAGGTATTCATCCGCGTCGAGTTCCACCTCGGCTGCATCCACCCAGATGGCCGCGCCCTTCAACGTCGCCGCAGCATCGGCACCATTGACACCGACCAGTTTCGCCAGCAGGCGCTTGCCATGCTGCCAGCAGCGCTCCACCTCAAACATCTTTGCCGATTCCAGATTCTTTCCGATATACCAAAAAGAATACCCGGCGATGCCGATGGCAGGCCGGGTATGTGAATAGATGGTCAGCGCGCCCTGCAGCCCGTGGGGCGATTGCACGCCGCCGACCTCAAGAAATCGGTCAGGCGTCGGAGGCTTCCTCGTCGGCAGCCGCTTCCTCAGCCGGAGCCTCTTCAGCGGGCTTGGCCTTAGCCTTCTTGGCAGCAGGCTTCTCAGCCGGCGCCTCTGCGGCAGATTCCTCGGCCGCGGTCTCTTCAACAACCTCGGCCTTGGCTTCTTCAGTGGTAGCCTCTGCAGCCGGTGCCTCCTCGGCAGGTTCCACAGCTACGGCTTCATCGGCCGCGGTCTCTTCAACGACCTCGGCTTTGGCCTCTTCAGCGGTGGCCTCTGCGGCGGCTTCCTCGGCCGGAGCTTCCTTGCTGGCTTCAGCGGCAGCAGCCTCTTCGGCCGCCTTGGCTTCAGCCTCAGCCTTCTTCTTTGCAGCTTCCTCGGCCTTCTTCTTGGCCTCGATCTTGGCCTGGGCTTCAGCCGCGCGGTCCGGGTTGCCCGCCAGGGTGACCAGGCTGGCGACGCGCTCGGACACCTGCGCGCCCTTGTCGGTCCAGGACTTTACGCGCTCCAGATCCAGCTCGATGACCTCCGGCTCACGGCACGGATCGTAATAACCGAGCTTCTCGATGAACGCACCATCGCGGCGGTTGCGCGAATCCATCACCACGACCGCGTAGAACGGACGCTTCTTGCGGCCACCGCGCTGCAAACGAATAACTGTCGCCATATGTCTGATACCTCTAATCCAATCTCAGGGCGGCGCACTATAGACGGGAGCGCCCGCGCCCGCAAGGCACAACGAGGCCCTTTCGGGGCAAATTTCCGTCCTGGCGTCGACGATGGCGACATGCCGCGCCGAAACTGGCAAGTACCGTCAGGCGCATTCGCCAGCGACGGTATATGACCATTCCTGCCCGTTCGTTCGAATCCGATTGGAGCCTCCACCGAACGTCTTCATGTTAGTTAAGTTGTTGGGCTTAAATAGAGGGCGTAGGCCTGATCCATTTCGGCCATATGCGAGACCAGCTTTTCACTGAGATTCGGAATCGTCTGGTTAAGTATTTCCTCTTTCGGGATGAAACGGGTTTCTGCCAGTGTCAACAGCATGAGCACATGGTCATTTACATGTTCGGTTAACTCAGGATTGGGGCAGCCGTTTTGCTCCATCAGGCGCTCCTCATCCACAAAGTGCTGAGCCATCTCTATTCTCAGATTTGACAGTAGACGGGAGAACTTGTTGTTCGGTTCGACGGTACCATCCCGATAATCCAGGAGCCCGTTGACCAGTTGAATAATCCCCTTATGTTCCTTATCAAGGAAATCATTTCCCAACGACAGATCATCACTCCATTCCATGAGTTTCGACCTCCTTCGGCGTTTAGATCGATTCAACCTCCTGTTATCGTGGTATGCGGCGTACATATCATAGCACATGCATGATCCCTACATGATCGAAACAGGTGTCGATGCGACCGTGATGACCTCCGCCCAGTGCCCGGGTCCATCCCGTTTGGCATATGCGTATGATCCGTGACAGACAAGCCGCCGCGCTCGACAGAGCCCGATGATCGCTTCATTTGAAATCGGCAGGGTCCTGGGCATCCGTATTGATGTGCAGCTGGAAGATATCGGGGCGGGCATAGTGGCCGACGACGTCAAGATTGCGGCGTGACATGGATACTCTTGCCAGATCGATGTCGGCATACAGGATGCCCTGCTTTCCACGCAACGGCCCCGCAACGATGTCGCTGCCGCCCGGCGCGATGACTACCGAGTCTCCCGGATTGATCCATTCGTCCGTATCCGGATACAAGCCGGACTTGCCGGGAAAGTCGTCCGGAAAATCCGATGCCTTCAGCGCGCTGCCGCAGCTGATGACCCAGCAGCCGCCTTCCTTGGCGATATGGCGCATGCTGGCCACCCAGGTATCGCCACAGTCGTAGGTCGGGGCGATAAGGATTTCGATGCCCTGGGCATAGAGTGCGTAGCGTGCCAACGGCATGTAGTTCTCCCAGCAGATCAGGGTGCCGAGGCGTCCGGCCAGCGTATCCAAGACCTTCAATCCGGTAGCATCGCCGAATCCCCACACCATACGCTCAGGGTTGGTCGGCATCAGTTTGCGGTGACGGTTCAGCACCTGCCCGTCCGGACCGATCATCACAACCGTGTTGTACAGCGTCGCCCGGCCTGGATTTCCCTCGCGCTCATCCATCCCGCAGACGATGGTCAGGCCATGCTTTTTCGCGATCCCGCACAAAGGCGCCAGATCGTCGGATTCGAGGTTGACCGCATTCTCCAGCAGGCGCGCATGAATCTCTTCATTCAGGTTCCAGTCGCTTCCCGGCCGCAGGCGCCAAACCCATGCGGGATAGCCGGGAATAAAAGCCTCGGGAAACACGATAAGCTGGGCACCATTGCCGACAGCTTCGGTCGCTGCCTCAACGGCACGCCGGATGGTTGCGGTTTTATCAAGAACCACGGACGGCAACTGGACGATGGCGGCCTTCGGCATGACAGGCACCTCGCGTGCGGCGATCTCCGCAACGGCGTTGAATAGAAAATATGCGTTTGTTTTATTAAAGAACAGTAGAAATGAAGTGCAACCGGCCTCGGGCATGGCCATGGGTGGCCAGGAGATCTGCACCCGACTTGCCGCTGTCGTCGGGGCTTGTAGGCTGTGACAGCGACCGGAAAGGATCGACAAGGAGGCAAGGGTGTCAGAGGTGAATCTACGCGGAGGCTGCCTGTGCGGCGGTGTGCAATACGAAATCAGCGGCGAGCCGGTGCGCTTCTATCACTGCCACTGCGGCCGCTGCCGCAAGGCCACGGGCACCGGGCATGCCTCGAACATCATGGTCAAGATGACGGATGGTGGCTGGATCCAGGGCGAGGAATTGCTCGGGCAATTCAAGCTGCCGGAGGCGCAGCGCTTTTCCACCTGCTTCTGCACCCGCTGCGGCAGCCAGCTGCCACGCATCCGCAGGGAGATGGGTATGGCGTTCGTGCCGGCGGGCTCACTGGATTCCGATCCGGGCATCCGTCCGGAAGCTCGCATCTTCTGGGATTCGCGCGCCGTATGGTCCTGTCAGGGCGACGATATCCCGACCTTCGCCGAATACCCGCAGCGCGGCTAGCGCACGAAAAAGGGGCGCACCGCGCCCCCTCATAGTTCGACAGGAATCGATTACATCCCCGGCATGCCACCCATGCCGCCCATCTTTCCGGCCAGCTGCGCCATCAGGCGCCGGCCCTTGCCACCCTTCATCTTCTTCATCATCGACTGCATCTGTGCGAACTGCTTCAGCAGTTGGTTGACCTCCTGCACCGTGGTGCCGGAACCGGCAGCGATGCGGCGCTTGCGGCTGCCGTTGATGAGCTTCGGATGGCTGCGCTCCTTGACCGTCATCGATCCGATCATGGCGTGCATACGGCGCATCGGTTTGTCGTCGATTTTTCCCAACGCCTCCTCGGGAAGGCGCATGCCGGGCATCATCTTCAGCATCGAGGCCATGCCGCCCATCTTCTGCACCTGGTCGAGATGCTCTGCGAAATCGCCCATGTCGAACGCGCCCTTATTGACCTTTTTGGCCATCTTCTCGGCCTGTTCGCGGTCGACCGTGGACTGGATCTTCTCGACCAGACCAACGACATCGCCCTGGCCGAGAATGCGCCCGGCCATGCGCTGTGGATCGAACAGCTCGAAGGCCTCGATCTTCTCGCCGGTACCGACGAAGCGCACCGGCACGCCGGTGCTGTAAGCCACCGACAGCGCCGCACCGCCGCGCACATCGGCATCGGTCTTGGTCAGGATGCAACCGGTCAGATCGACGGCTGCATGGAACTGCTCGGCCACCGCCAGCGCTGTCTGGCCGGTCATCGCATCGAGCACCAGTAGGCGCTCGGCCGCCCCGACCTCACCCTGCACGGCACGGATCTCGTGCATCAATGTCTCGTCGACGACCTGACGGCCTGCTGTATCCAGGATCAGCACGTGATGGCCACCGGTTCTGGCCTGCGACAGCGCCGAGCGGGCCATGGCCACCGGATCGTTCCCGTCACCGGTCAGATACGGCACGTCGACCTGGCCGGCCAGCACCTGCAATTGTTCGCGCGCCGCAGGACGCGTGGCATCGACGCTGGTCATTGCCACCTTCTTCCCCTGGCTGGTCAGCAGTCTGGCCAGCTTGCCGGCTGTCGTCGTCTTGCCTGCACCCTGCAGGCCGCACAGCAGGATGACCGAGGGGATACCCGACACATCGAGATCCCGCCGCTGGCCACCGAGGATGTCGGCCAGGGCATCGTGCATGATCTTGATGATCACCTGCCCCGGTTGCAGGCTCTTGGCCACCTCGGCCCCGAGGGCGCGGCTGCGCACCTCGTCCATCAGCTTGCGGGCCACCGGCAATGCCACGTCGGCCTCCAGCAGCGCCATACGCATTTCGCGCAGCGTGGCGTCGAGATCCGCTTCGTTGACCCGCGCCGCGCCGCGCAGACGGTCGGTGATCTGCCCGAACTTCTCGGTCAGTCTGCTGAACATCGCTATTTCTTCTTGTGATGGTCGATCTTCAACAGCTCGACATCGAAGATCAGCGCCTGGTTCGGGCCGATGACGCCGCCGGCGCCACGCTTCCCATAGCCCAGCTTGGGAGGCAGGAACAGGCGGTACTTGGAGCCAACCGGCATCAACTGCAAACCCTCGGTCCAGCCGCGAATCACCTGGTTCAGCTTGAACGTCGACGGCTCGCCGCGCTTGTAGGAGCTGTCGAACTCGGTGCCGTCGATCAGGGTGCCGCGATAGTTGACCGTCACGGTGTCCGTGGCCTTCGGCTTCGGACCCTTGCCTTTCCGAAGCACCTTGTACTGCAGGCCGCTGGCCGTGGTCTTTACCCCAGGCTTGTCCTTGTTGGCGGCCAGGAAGGCCTCGGAGGCCTTCTCGTTCGCCTCACCGGTCTTCTTCGTCTTGGCCGCTTTCACCGCCATCTGCTTCTGCATGAACGCCAGGCGCGCCTCCAGCGCGGCCTTCCGGTCCAGCAGCGGCTTTTTGCCTTCGATCTCGGCGCGGGCACCGGCGACGAAGGCATCGACGTTGACAGGAACCCCACTGCTCTTCAATGAATGGCCGATGCTCATGCCAATGGCATAGCTGCTCTTCTTGGCATCGCTGTCGAGCTTGAGCTTGCCATGATCCGACGCTTGCTTGCCCTGCTGGCTGCAGGCGGCGAGAAGCAGCACCGCGGCGATGCCGATGTAAAACCGTTTCATATCCATGTTCTCCTTGGAGGGATTCACTCCCATTCGATAGTGCCCGGAGGCTTTGATGTGACGTCGTAGACGACGCGATTGATGCCACGAACCTCGTTGATGATACGGTTGGATACCTTGGCAAGCAACGCGTGCGGCAACTCGGCCCAGTGCGCTGTCATGAAATCCTGCGTCTGAACCGCCCGTAAGGCTACCGTCCATTCATACGTGCGGCCATCACCCATGACGCCGACGCTCTTGACGGGCAGGAACACGGCAAAGGCCTGGCTGGTCTTGTCATACCAGCCCGAGGCCCGCAGTTCCTCGATGAAGATCGCATCAGCCTGGCGCAGCAAATCGGCGTATTCCCGCTTGACCTCGCCGAGAATGCGCACGCCCAGCCCAGGCCCGGGGAACGGATGACGGTACACCATGTCGCGCGGCAGGCCGAGGGCGACACCGAGTTCGCGCACCTCATCCTTGAACAGCTCGCGCAACGGTTCCAACAGCTTCAGGTGCAGCGTCTCGGGTAGGCCGCCGACATTGTGATGGCTTTTGATGGTGTGCGCTTTCTTGGTTTTCGAGCCGGCCGATTCGATGACATCGGGATAAATCGTCCCCTGCGCCAGCCACTTGGCCTTCGGCATCCGCTTCGCTTCTCTCTGGAACACCTCGACGAATTCGCGACCGATGATCTTGCGCTTGGCTTCCGGATCGTTAACGCCGGTCAGGTGTCCCAGGAACTCGGCGCTGGCATCGACGTGGTCGACCTTGACACCGAGGTTCTCGGCGAAGGTGGCCATCACCTGCTGGGCCTCGCCCAGGCGCAACAAACCGTTATCGACGAAGATACAGGTCAGCTGGTCACCGATGGCACGGTGCAGCAACGCCGCCGCCACCGAGGAATCGACGCCACCGGACAGCCCCAGGATCACCTCCTCATCGCCGACCTGGGCGCGAATCTGCGTCACCGCCTCGTCGATGTAGTTCGGCATCGTCCACGACTGTCCGCAACCGCAGATCTCGTGCACGAACCGGGTCAGGATCGCCTTGCCCTGATGCGTATGAGTCACCTCGGGATGGAACTGCAGCGCATAGAAGCGCCGCTGCTCGTCGGCCATGCCGGCGATCGGGGTGGAGTCGTTGTGGGCGATCACATGGAAGCCCGGCGGCAGCCCGGTCACCTTGTCGCCGTGGCTCATCCAGACATCGAGGATATTACCCTCGCGATCCTTGATACCGCTAAGTAACGCGGACTCGACCACCACCGATTCCTTCGAAGCGCGCTCTCGGTCCTCGATAACCTCTATCGCAGGCGCTGTCCGACTGCTGGTCTGCACCGCTGCATAGCCGAATTCGCGCACATCGCCGGTCTCCACCGCGCCGCCGAGCTGGGCGGCCATGGTCTGCATGCCGTAGCAGATGCCCAGCACCGGCACGCCCAGTTCGAACACGACCTGCGGCGCCTTCGGGGTCTCATCCTCGTACACCGAATTCGGGCCGCCGGACAGGATGATGCCGGATGGATCGAACTCGCGGATCGCCGCTTCCGACATGTCCCACGGATGCAGCTCGCTGTAGACCTTGGCCTCGCGCACCCGCCGCGCGATCAGCTGCGTGTACTGCGAGCCGAAGTCCAGAATCAAAATCTTTTCCATCGATATGAAATCCTTTAACCACCGAGAGCACAGAGATTCAGAGGATGCAATTCAAGTTGCCAACCAACATTGCTAGCCCCGCCGAGGCCATCCGACATTCATATGCCTCGAGTGATTGCCAATATTCTCCGTGACCGCTGTGTCCTCAGTGGTGAATACCCTGTTCCTATCGGCCAGAAGGTCAGGAGTCGAGCCTATAATTGGGAGCTTCCTCGGTGATCGCCACGTCGTGCACATGGCTTTCACGCAGGCCGGCACCAGTGATCTTCACGAATTTCGCCCTCTTGTGCATCTCGGGCACATCGGCGGCGCCGACATAGCCCATCGCCGCACGCAGGCCGCCAACCAGCTGGTGCAGGATATCGGACAGGGCTCCCTTGTAGGCCACGCGCCCCTCGATGCCCTCCGGAACCAGCTTCATCGCCTCGTCAACATCGCCCTGGAAATATCGGTCCTTGCTGCCCTTCTTCATCGCCGCCAGCGAGCCCATGCCGCGATACGACTTGTAGGCGCGGCCCTGGTACAGGATTTTCTCCCCCGGCGCCTCATCGGTACCGGCCAGCATCGAGCCGAACATGCAGGTGTCGGCGCCGGCAGCCACGGCCTTGGCGAAATCACCGGAGAATTTGATGCCACCGTCGCCGATGATCGGCACGCCGGAGCCGGCAGCGGCCTTGGTACACTCGACGATGGCGCTGAGCTGCGGCACGCCGACGCCGGCAATCATGCGCGTGGTGCAGATCGAGCCGGGGCCGATGCCGACCTTGACCGCGTCAGCGCCGGCCTTGATCAGGTCGCGCACCGCCTCTCCTGTGGCCACGTTGCCGGCGATAATCTCGATATCCGCATAACGGCGTTTGATCTCGCGCACCTGCTCAATGACACCGTTCGAATGGCCATGCGCGGTATCAACCACCACGGCATCGACACCGGCGGCGTGCAAAGTCTCGAAACGCTGCAGCTCCGCCTCGCCGACACCGATGGCTGCCGCCACCAGCAGCCGCCCGTAGCTGTCGCGTACCGCGTTCGGAAAGGCCGTGGACTTCTCGATATCGCGCACCGTAATCATGCCGCGCAAATAGCCATCAGCATCAACGACCGGCAGTTTCTCGATGCGATGCTCGCGGAACAGCTGCTTGCAGGCATCCAGCGCCGTGCCCGGCGCCGCCGTCACCAGCTTGTCGCGCGGGGTCATCATCTGGCTGACGAGGCAATCGGCGTCGCTCTCGAAACGGATGTCGCGATTGGTAATGATGCCACACAGCTTGCCGTCGGCATCCAGTACCGGAAAGCCGGAGAAACCGTTCTGAAGCGATAGCTCGCGCACCTGTGCCAGGGTGTGCTCCGGAGTCACCGTCAGCGGATCCTGCACCACGCCCGCCTCGTAACGCTTGACGCGCCGCACCTCAGCGGCCTGTTCCTGCGGGGCGAAATTCTTGTGGATCACACCGATGCCACCTTCCTGCGCCATGCAGATCGCCGTGCGCGATTCGGTGACGGTATCCATCGCCGCCGATACCACCGGGATATTCAGGCGGATGTTGCGGGTCAGCTGCGAAGAGACATCGGCCGTCTTCGGCAGCACGGAACTGGCCTGCGGCACCAGAAGCACATCATCAAATGTCAGCGCCTCGACGAACATCGGCTCATGCATGGACGCAACCCCCAATAAAGCGCCGCATTGTATCGTGAACAGGGTGGAACAGCAAAATCCGACGCAATATTTCCTCCCCCAGGACGATGCAACCTGCATCAATGCCGTCTACACTCATGCACGGGATGACATCCATCCAGCAGCACCAACACGGGAGCCATCTTCATGATTGAAATCCGCATTCATGGCCGAGGCGGACAGGGCAACGTGGTCGCAGCCTATCTGTTGGCCATCGCTGCCTCCGATTCGGGCCTGCAATGCCAGGCCTTTCCGGCCTTCGGTGCCGAACGCCGGGGGGCACCGGTGGTCGCCTTCGTGCGCATCGCCGAAGTGCCGATCTCCCGGCGCAATCAGGTGCTGCACCCGGCCTATCTGATTATCCAGGACCAGACATTGCTGCATGAACCGGGCCTGACCGACGGCCTGCTGCCCGGCGGCGCCATCCTGCTCAATTCCACCCGTTCGTCCGACGAGATGTCGAAGCAGCTCGGGAAGCCGACGGTGACGCTGCCGGCCACGGCCATGGCGCTGGAAACGGTGAGCAAGGACGTCCCCAACGTGCCGCTGCTGTCCGCCTTTTTGACGCTGACCGGGCTGTTGCCGCACAAAAGCCTCGTGCATGCGCTGGAGCAGCGATTCAAGGGCGAAGTGCTGGAAAAGAACAAGCAGCTGGTGGAGCTGGCAGCCGACAGGGTGCCGGCCGGGCTGTGGAAGGAGGATCGACTTGCAGCAAGCGCTTGAAGGCTCCCAGGCCATCGCCAAGACCGTGGCCCAGTGCCGCCCGCAGGTGGTGGCCGCCTACCCGATCACCCCGCAGACGCATATCGTCGAAAACATCTCCAAACTGATTGCCGACGGTGTGCTGGACTGCGAGATGGTCAGCGTCGAAAGCGAGTTTTCGGCCGCCTCGGTGGTGCTCGGCGCCGTCGCCGCCGGCTCACGCTCCTACACGGCCACCTCCTCCCAGGGCCTGCTGCTGATGGCCGAGGTGCTGTACAACATCGCCGGCATGCGCCTGCCGATGGTGCTGACCTGCGCCAACCGCGCCGTATCCGCCCCGATCTCGATCTGGAACGACCACCAGGACTCGATGGCCGTGCGCGATGCCGGCTGGATCCAGTTGTACTGCAGCAGCAACCAGGAAGCCGTGGACACGACGGTGCAGGCCTTCCGCATCTCCGAGCGCACCGAGCTGCCGGTGATGGTCTGCGTCGATGGTTTCACGCTGACACACACGCTGGAGATCATCGACCTGCCGGAGCAGAAACAGGTCGATGCCTTTCTTCCCTCCTTCCATTTTTCGCGCACCCTCGACCCGCAGCAGCCGATCACCCTCGGCACCCTGGTCACCCCGGACTACTTCACCGAGATTCGTCATGCGCATCACCGGGCCATGCTGAAGGCAGCTGACGAAATCGTCGCCGCCGACAAGGACTGGCAGGCGATTTCGGGGCGTGCCAGCGGCGGTCTGATCCGGGAGGAGGGTGCGAAGCACGCCGATACGGCGATCCTGGCCATCGGCTCGGTGCTGGGCACCCTGCGCGAGGCCATGGCCCAATACGAGGGAGAAAAGATCAAGCTGCTGACCCTGCGCTGCTTCCGCCCCTTCCCCGAGGACGAGTTGCGCCGGATGTGCAAGGGTGTGAAGAAGCTGATCGTGCTGGAGCGTGCCCTGTCGCCGGGCGCCGGCGGCATCATCGGCGCTGAGGTGCGCGCAGCGTTGTCACGCATGGCGCAGCCACCGGAGGTGTACAACTACGCCGCCGGCCTGGGCGGGCGCGACATGCCGCTGGATCTGTTGGAACGCATCCTCAAGGCCAGTTCCAAGCCGGCCCGCGACGCCTTCTCGATATTCGATGTCCAACTGCAAAAACTGCCGGCCGGGGAGCGCTGATATGACCACACCATCGGAAACCATCGAGATTAAGGACATCGAACGACTGCGCGCGATCGAGCCGCGCTTCCGCGGCCTGGAATCCGGGCACCGTGCCTGCCAGGGCTGTGGCGAGGCACTGGGGGCACGGCTGGTGCTGCAGGCCGCAGGTCCCGACGTGGTGGTGGCCAACGCCACCGGCTGCCTGGAGGTGTTCAGCACGCCCTGGCCGCAGTCGGCCTGGCGCGTGCCATGGGTACACTCGGTGTTCGAGAACGCCGCCGCCGTCGCCTCCGGCATGGAGGCGGCGCTGAAGGCGCAGGGCCGCAACAGCAAGGTGCTGGCCTTCGGCGGCGACGGCGGCACCTTCGACATCGGCTTCCAGGCCCTGTCCGGCATGCTGGAGCGCAACCACGACGTGCTCTATGTCTGCTTCGACAACGAGGCCTACATGAACACCGGCATCCAGCGCTCCAGTTCCACCCCGCATGCGGCGCGCACCACCACCTCGCCTCCCGGCAAGGCGCGCATGGGCAAACGCCACCTGAAGAAGGATCTGGTGTCGATCATCGCCGCCCATCATGTTCCGTATGCCGCCAGCACCTCGGTCGCCTATCCCGCCGATTTGCGCAAAAAGGTGCGCCGGGCCATCGACATCGAGGGACCGACCTTCCTGCTGGTGCACTGCCCCTGCCCGCTCGGCTGGGGTCACGACGGCGCCTTGACCATAGAGATCGCGCGCCTGGCGGTGCAGACAGGGTTATTCCCGATCATCGAGTTGGAGCGTGGCGAGGTCACCGAGGTGATGCCGCTGCACAAGCCGAGGCCGGTGGTCGACTACCTGAAGACCCAGGGACGGTTCCGCCACCTGTTCAGCGACGATCCGCGCGCCCTGGAGGAGCGGGAGCACCTGCAGGCGCTGGCCGACCACAACATCTCCACCTACGGCCTGGCCATTGATCATGCCGATCCTCTCGACAGCGAGGAGGCGGATACGGTGCGCCGCGGAGGGCTGGTATCATGAGCGCCGCCAAGAAGCACGTGATGACGCGCGGCGCCTGGGCCGAACCCGGAAGTTCGCTGGCCTTCAAGACCGGAACCTGGCGGGTCGAAGCCCCGTTCCATCAGCATCGCTGCGCCCCCTGCCACGATGCCTGCCCGGCGGGCGAGGATGCACAGGCCTGGATCGCCAAGATCCAGGAACACCGGCTGCAGGAGGCATGGGAAGAGCTGGTTGCCGCCAATCCACTGCCGGCGATCACCGGCCGCGTCTGCCCGCATCCGTGTGAGACGTCCTGCAACCGCGGCAGCCTCGATACGGCGATCGCCATCCACGATCTGGAGCGCTTCGTCGGCGATGCGGCGATCGAGCACAGCTGGGCCTACCCGTGGCTGGCCAAAAAGGGCAGCCGCAAAGAGCGCATTGCCATCGTCGGCGCGGGACCTGCCGGCCTGTCCTGTGCCTACCAGCTCATCCGGCGCGGCTTTGCCGTTAGCGTGCTCGATGCCCTGCCGGAGGCGGGCGGCCTGCTGCGCTCGGCCATCCCGATGACGCGCCTGCCGCGCGACGTTGTCGACGCGGAGCTTAAACGGTTGTTCGCGCTCGGCATCGAGTTCAGGCCGCGCCAGCAGCTGGGACGGGACGTAGCGTTGGAGGATCTCGAGGCCGAGTACGATGCCGTGTTCCTCGCCCCCGGCTGCCAGCAGTCGCACGGCTGGGATGTCGACGGCGCCACGCCCCCCGACCTGCACGAGGGCCTGCACATGATCCGCGAATGGATCGATCTCGGCTCCATCCCCAAGCCAGCCAGCGTGGTCATCCATGGCGGCGGCAACACCGCGGTGGATCTGGCCCGCATCATGAAGCGTGCGGGGGTCGCCGAGGTTTCCATCATCACCGCCTCGGGCCTACCCGGCCCGGACACGGACCCGGACGACGTACTGAACGTGGTGCCGCGTGAATTTGATGAGGCGGTCGAGGAAGGCATCGTGTTCTACCCCCACCACACGATTAAGCGCCTGATCATGCGCGGCTCACAGACGACGGGGGTCGAGATCGCCAGGCTGAAGAAGATTCCCGGCGCCGGAGGCAAAAAAAAACGCATCGCCTTCGAGGGCACGGAACGGGTCGTGCATGCGGACATGGTAATCCCGGCCATCGGCGAGATCGTCGATCCGGCCGGCCTGGAAGAGCTTCTGGACCACCAGCCCTACTTCCACCCCGACGAATGGGGCCGCCTGCAGGGACGCACGACCGTGCTGGCTGGTGGCGATGCCCGGGGCGATCGGGGCACGGTGTCCGCCGCCATCGGCGACGGACGCAAGGCCGCCATCGCCATTGCCGCCATGCTGGATAAGCGCTCCCTGCCGGATGAGTCCCGGGAAAGGATCGATGTCGAGGCGCTGAACCTGAACTACTTCACCCCGGCCGCGCGCGCCGAACCGCCAAAACTGAAGGTTGCCGAACGCACCGACCAGGCCGAGATCATCGGCAGCTTAAGCGAGGGTGAAGTGTTCGGCGAGGCGGATCGCTGCCTGTCATGTGGCAACTGCCTGGCCTGCGACAACTGCTGGAACTACTGCCCGGACAATGCGGTGCTGAAGACGGTGGAGCTGGCCAGCGACGGCTCTCACTACGTATTCGATTTCGAGTACTGCAAGGGTTGCGGCATATGCGCCAAAGAATGCCCTACCGGCTACATCCGCATGCGCCCGGAAGAGTAGTCGCGCAGGCAACATGCGCCCGCTCCTCTTCCCCCCTTGGCGCGTAGGTGGTTCCTTTTACCATTTGCCAGTATAATGCCTCGCCGTCCCCGGCGCCGCCCGGGACAAGGAGCGTGGCATGGCCGACAGGAAGGTCAAAAAAGACAAGAAAAACATATCGATCGTCTGCTTCTCCGGCGAGTTCGACAAGCTGATCGCTGCCTTCACCATCGCCACCGGTGCTGCGGCCACGAACCGCCAGGTGACGATCTTCTTCACCTTCTGGGGCCTAAACGCCCTGAAAAAGAACCAGGGACGCGTTGCCATGGGCAAGAGCGTACTGGCCCGCGCCTTCAATTTCCTGATGGGCGGTTTTAAGAACATGCCGCTGTCCCGCCTGAATTTTCTCGGCGCCAGCCCCAGGCTGATGACCGGCATGATGAAACAGCACAATGTGGCCACGCTGCCGGAGCTGGTCGAGGCCGCGCACGCGCTCGGGGTACGCATTGTCGCCTGCGAGATGGCCATGCACATCCTGGAGATTGAGCGCGAGGACCTGATCGACGAGGTGCAGGACGTTGTCGGCGTCGCCACCTTCCTGAACGATTCGGAAGACGCCCACATCATCTTCATCTGAGGAGAGCCCGATGAAACACTTTCTCGATATCACCCACGAGACCTGCCCGATGACCTTCGTCAAGGTCAAGCTGATGCTGGCCAAGCTCGGCAAAGGCGAGCAGCTCGAGGTACTGCTGAACGACGGCGAGCCACTGGAGAACGTACCCCGCTCCTGCGAGGAGCAGGGCTACAAGGTATTGTCGGTGGAACCCAGGGACGGCGGCCAGCACATGGTCCTGGTCGAGAAATAATCAATCACCGGCCGGCGCCTGGCATCGGCCTCATTGCCTCCGATATTCGCGGCCTATCTGTGCGATCTGCACGGAGTACGATTCATACCACCGCTCGCGGCCAGATTTTTGGGCCAGGATATGATCGGGGTGGGCCTTCCAGGCCCGGATACTCTCCTCGTCCGGCCAGTAGGAAAGGGCAACCTCGTCCCGGCCTTCGGTGGCCGAATGAAACTCAATGCACCCGAACTGGCTGATCGCGGTGTCCCGCATACGTTGCACCGTTTCCAGATACTGGGCACCCAGGTTCCGGCCTTGGCGCGAAAAATCACAACGTACATTCGGCTTCCCTCGCGCAGTCAGAGGCGGACGAAGTACGGCACCGCCATCAGCACTGTGCCGATGCCGGCCTCGGCATAGGGATTGGTCACGAAATATGGATAGGCGATCAGCACGATGCCCGACACCAACGGCACGATCTTGCGCTGTTTCCTGCCGTAAGTGAAAAAACCGACGCCGATGGAGCCGAACAGCAGCCCCCACATGATGGTCGATGTATTCATGTTCACGTGCATCGCTACTGCCTCCTATCCCCGCCGAGCAATGATCGCCTCGGCGGCCTTCAGGCCATCGACGGCGGCGCTGACGATGCCGCCGGCGTAGCCTGCACCCTCGCCGACCGGATATAGCCGGCTGAAACCCTCGCTCTGCATGTCCGCACCACGCGGGATGCGCACCGGCGAGCTGGTACGCGACTCCACCGCCAGCAGGTTGGCCTCGTCTGTGACGTAGCCACGCATCTTTTGATCGAAGCCCTTCAGGCCGGCGGCCAGCGGCCGGGTCAGCCACCGGGGAAGGATAGCATGCAGATCGGCCGGTTCGGCACCCGGGCGGAAGCGCGTCGGCGCCAGACTGCCGGAGGGTTTTCCTGTCAGGAAATCCGTCAGGCGCATGGCCGGCGCCGCATACGGGCGGGACACCGCTTCATAGGCACGTCGCTCGAGCTCGCGCTGTAATTCGATGCCGCGCAACGGCCCCGGAGCCACCCCATGGCGATCCAGATCGGCCTGCGTCACCTGCACCACGACGCCGGCATTGGCGAAGGGGCTGGAGCGCTTGGCGTTGCTCATGCCGTTGATGGCCATCATGCCGGGCTCGGTCGGCGACGGCACGATGATGCCGCCCGGACACATGCAGAACGAATAGACACCGCGCCGGCCCGAATGCACATCCTCCACTTGGTGCGTCAGGCTGTATTCGCCCGCGCCCAGCTTCGGATGACCGGCCATGCGTCCGAACTGGATGGCGTCGATCAGCGCCTGCGGATGCTCGGCGCGCACGCCGACGGCGAAATCCTTGGCCTGCATCGGCAGGCCTTGATGCAGCAGCTGCGCGAAGGTGTCGCGCGCCGAATGCCCGATGGCCAGCACCACGTCGCTGGCCTCGATATGCTCGCCGCTGGCCAGGACGACGCCCGCGGCCGCCCCATCCCGCATTTCGACGGCCACGACGCGGGCTCCAAAACGGTAGTCGACGCCGAGATGCAGAAGATGTTTGCGCTGTTCGCGCACGATATGCACTAGGCGATCGGTGCCCAGATGCGGATGGGCATCGACGAGGATGTCCGGTGCCGCACCGAAACGCACGAACGTGGCCAGCACCCAGCGCACGAACGGATGTTTGATGCGCGTATACAGCTTTCCGTCTGTGTAGGTGCCGGCGCCACCCTCGCCGAAGCAGATGTTGCTCTCGCCATCCAGCTCGCCGTGCGCGCGCAGCCGGCCGATGTCACGCATGCGCACCTCCACCGGCTGGCCGCGCTCCAGCAATGTCACGTTGATACCGGCCTCGGCCAGGGCCAGCGCCGCGAACAGCCCGGCGGGGCCGGCGCCGATCACCACCACCCGCTCCTTTCCCGATGCAAGCGCCAGCGGAAACGCATCAGGCCGGGATACATCCAGCACCGAGTCGCTGACCAGCGTAACCTGTGGTGGCAGCGGCTCCGGCGCGGCCTGGCCGCTGACGCATTCGAGGGTGCAAACGAAATGGATGTCGGATTTGCGGCGGGCATCGAGCGCCCGCCTGACCACCCGGCACTCACGGATCGCTGCCGACGGCAGGTCGAGTAGCGTTGCCACCGTGGCCGGCAGCGCCGCTTCATCCTCGTCCAGCCCCAATGCCAGGCCGGCGATGCGGTAGCGCCAATTCATGCCGGGTAGGTATGCAGGTAGCGCGATGCCGCGAACAGGTCGCGCGGACGCCCGATATCCAGCCACATCCCCTGATGCCGGTAACCGGCGAGCCGGCCGTCGGCCAGCAGCCGTTCCAGAACCGACGACAGTGAGAACACCGCAGCAGACCAATCGGCGAAGACTGCCGGATCGAACACCGAGATGCCGGCGAAGGTAAAACTGTTGCCCTTGGCTTTCAGCACCACACGCCCGGATTCAAGGCCGAAATCGCCCTGGAGATGGTGTGGCGGATTGGCCACCAGCGCCAGGCAGGCCCCGCCCGGCGGCACCCGGGTCGCCAACCGCCGCAGCGGCACATTGCTGAGCACATCGACGTTATGCACGGCCACCAAGCCCTGGCCCGGAAGCAGCGAGAGGGCCTGGCGAACGCCACCGCCCGAGTCGAGCAGTTTCTCCTCGCGGCTGTACACCAGCCTGACGCCGAAGCGCTCCCCAAATCCCAGAGCCTCGGTGATGGCATCACCCTGATGATGCAGGTTAATGGCAATATCGCGGATACCCTGAGCGGCGAGCCTTCGTATCACTGCCTCGATGGCCGTGGCATCGCCGACGTGCATCAGTGCCTTCGGCCGCTCGCGCGTCAGCCACGTCAGGCGCGTGCCCAGCCCCGCCGCCAGTACCACGGCACGATCAACGTACATCGGCGGCCCCGGAGGCCCCAGCGGTGCGCGCATGCCAAAGACCCCACAGGTTGATAGCGATCCAGGCCACCTCCAGCATCGTCAGCCCCAGGTTGTGGTAAATCAGCGCCACGATCAGCAGCAGTATGCCGCCGGCCAGACTGATGGAGCAGTATAGTCGCCTGCGTGCCGGAAGATGCACCGTGATGGCGTAAGCGATCAGGATCATCAGCGAGCCGAGCAGGCTCAGCACCTGCACCGGATTGTCTAGGCGCCAGCCACCGCCCGTCATCGGGCCAGCATCTGGTGCAGCAGCGGCAATTGTTCCAGCGCCGCTTGGCGCCCAGCCTCGATCTCCGCCTCCACGCGCGAGAAATCGTGCCACTGGCGGAAGCCAACCAGCGGCTCGATCAGTACATCGGCCTGCGCCTTCTCGAAACGGCGCAGGTACAGCGCCTTCACACGCGTGGACCAGTCCAGCATGCTCAGCACGTTGCTCGGCTCGAAATTGGGATCGGGGCGGGCGCCGACATTGACGGCCACGACCACATCGTTGTCGGCCACCAGGCGCGCCTCACGCGCCGGAACCTCGGAGGCCAGACCACCATCGACGAACTTCTCCCCGTCGATCAGCAGCGGCTCGAACACGCCGGGCACCGCCATGCTCGCCGCCACGGCACGCACCAGATCGCCATCATCGAACACACGGCATTCGCCGCTGGGAAAACATACGGCACAGATATGCATCGGGATCATCAGATCGTCGAAACCATTGTCCTCACAAAGCGTACGAACCACGCTGACCAGGGTTTCGACCCGGCCAACAGCGATGCCGGTGGCGGCGCGCGTGAACAGCATTGTCTGTCGGGCCGCCGCTGTCAGCGCGGACAGCCAGGACTGATCCTCGACCTCGGCGCCGTCGATCACCGGCAGGTTCAACTCGGCGAAGGCCGGTGAGCGCAGGAAAGCAGTGACCTGCTCAATCACCAGTTTGGCATCCGGCTGCAGCGCATACATGGCTCCGAACAGCGATCCGATGCTGCTGCCGACGATGGCACGCGGACGCAGATCGTGTTGCTCCAGCACATCCAGCACGCCCAGGTGCGCCAATCCCCGGCCGCCACCTCCGCCCAGGGCCAGCACGAACCCCTGGCTCTGCGGTATCGGCCGGCGCTTCCGTCTCCACCAGTGCTTTTTCATGCGTCCCTCGCCAGCCGGGCGGTTTCGACCAGGGCCATGCACAACGACTCGACCTCGGCCGGCGCCAGCTTATTGCCATCGCGGCGCTGCAGGAAGAACACGTCCACCACCTTCTCGCCAAAGGTCGAGATGTTGGCTCCGCGCAGATGATAACCGGCCTGATAGATGGCATAGGCCAGTTGTGCCAGCAGGCCCGGACGATCGGCCGCCGTTACTTCAATGGCAGTATGACGCGTGGAGGCGGTCGGCAGCTCCTGCGCCAGCACAGGTACATGACGCATCAGGATATGGATTCTCGGCGGGTGCACGGCCGGCGGACTGATCTCCCACGGATGCTCGATTAAAGCCCTGATGCGCTGCATCAGCTTTTCGAGATCGCTCGGAATCGTCAACGCGCGCCCCTCCGGGGTCTGGATGCGGAACACGTCCAGCACCCGGCCGTCGCTGAGATCATAGGCATGTGCCGAAACCACGTTGATAAAGCCGCCCGCTATTTCGCCGGTCAGGCCGGCAAACAGGCCCTCCCTTTCGTGGGCGAGCACCAATAGGCGTGATTCGTTACGCCTTGCATCGATATCGACATCCACCCCCTGGCCATCCCCCGAACGGGCAATCAGGGTAGTGATCGGCCGCAGCCGGTCGACCTCGAACTGCATGATGCAGCGCTCGGGAAGGATGTCGCAGGCCGCCGTAATCCCGGCCCGTTCCGTCGTAGAAACCGAACGCAACAGGCTCTGCACCCGTGTCTCGACCCGCATCTTCAGGGCCTTGCTGCGCACATCCGAATCCATCAGCTGCAGCTCGGTGGCCCGGTACAACTCCTCGAGCAGCGAACCCTTCCATTCATTCCAGATCATCGGCCCGACGGCGGCGATATCCGCCACGCTCAGCACCAACAGGCAGTTCAGGCGCTCCATGTCCCCGACTTGGGCCGCAAAACGGGCCGCCACCTGCGGATCGGAAATATCCGAGCGCTGCGACACCATCGCCATCAGCAGATGGTGTCGTACCAGCCAAGCCACCAGTTCCGCATCATCGCGGGTAAGTCCCAGGCGCAGGCAGAAACGCCGGGCCAGGTTTTCGCCGAGCTCCGAATGATCACCCGGCCTGCCCTTGGCGATATCATGAAAGATCAGCGCGATATAGATCAGCTCCGGGCGGTGCAGGCGCCGCATCAGATCTGCAGCCAACGGCAGACGCATCGGCCCGGTTTCCCCGTGCACCATGTTGCGCGCCTCCGCCACGGCCCGGATGGTGTGCTCGTCCACGGTATAGGAATGATAGCGGTTGAACTGCCCCAGACCGACCACACGCCGGAAATCCGGGATGAAGCGGCCGAGCACGCCTGTAACGTTCATCTCGCGCAGGGTCCAGGCCACGTTGCGCGGCGAACGCAGGATGCGCAGGAACAGCTCGGAGGCCTCGGCGCTGTTGCGCAGCCTCGGGGTCAGCAGCGTCACCTGCTCCCGGGCCAGTCGCAGGGCCTGGCTGGAGAGATGGCGATGACCTTGCTGCGCCACATGAAAGATGCTGAGCAGACGCAACGGCTCCTTCTCAAACACATGCGCATCGTGCAGGCCGACCTGCTCGCCTTCGAGCACCAGGCCATCCCCGATCTCCTTGCGGCGCACGAAGCGCTGTGGATGCAGCTGCTCCTCGAAATGCATCACCATCAGGTGCGTGATGCGCGAGATGCGCCCGGCGTGCCGGAAGTACTGCTTCATGAACACGTCGACGGCGTATTGCTCCGGCCGGTCCTCGTGGCCGAAACGCGACGCCAATTCGGCCTGCTGTTCGAAACCCATCTTGTCCATGGCGCGGCCGGCTATCAGGTGCAGGCCGGTACGGCAACGCCAGAGGAAATTACGGGCTGTGCGCAGCTGCTTGAGCTCGCGCGCCGTCATCACGCCCATACCGACCAGGCGGTCCAGTCGTTCCACCCCATACCAGGCCTTGGCCATCCAGAAGATGCCGTGCACGTCGCGCAGGCTGCCCTGGCCCTCCTTGACATCCGGCTCCATCAGAAAGGCGGTGCCGCCACCACGCTCGTGCCGCGCCTTCATCTCGTCCAGCTTGGCCTGCACGAAGGCCTTGCGCCGCTTGACGAAAAAGCGGGAGGTCTGTCGCTGCAGTTCAGTGAACAGGTAGCCCTTGCCATGCAACAGCCGTATCTCCAGGGCCGCTGTGGCCGAATTCCAGTCCTCGGACAAATGCCGCACCGACTCGCCCACCGTGCGCACGGCATGGCCGACATGGACATTCATATCCCACAACACATACATGAAACTCGTAATGGCGGCATTGATCGGCGGCGAATGATGATCGGGTACGATAAACCACAGGTCCCAATCCGAATACGGGCAAAGCTCGCCCCGCCCGTAACCGCCGACTGCCATCATGTCCACATGCTGGTCGACATCGCCGGCGATGCGGCTCCACAACCCCGTCAGCAGGGCATCGACGCCCCGGCACATCTGCTGCACCAGCACCGCACCGCCGGCTCCCTGATCCATCAGCCTGGCGATCTCAGCGTGCAGGGCGAGCAGCTGTTTGCCGGTTTCACCAGCCTCGATCGGAAGTGCGGTATTCACGGCCTTGGTCATTGATACGGGAACCGATAAAGAATCATGTCACGGAAGATAACGGCCGGGGTGCCAGACGCAATCACCGCCGGTCTGCCGTCATCCATTCCGCAGCCCGACGTTTGAGCTCGTCCATGGTGTTCAGCGCATCGATCGGGCGCAGGGCATCGGTATCCAGCTCCGAGATTGCCGCCAGGATCTGCGCGGCCTCATCGGCCATCTGGCGTTGCCGCCGCCGCTCCGCCTCGGCGAACAGCCCGAGCTGGTTCTTGCCCTCCTCGGCCGCCAGTTCCGCCTGGTGTTCGAGCCGGAACAGATGTTCGCGTGCCCGGCGCACCACATCCGGCGGCAAGCCGGCCAACTGGGCCACGGCGATGCCGTGCGAACGGTCCGCCGCCCCCTCCTCGACCCGGTGCAGAAACACGATACTGCCGTTCCACTCCCTGACCTGTACCGAGGCATTGAACGCCGACGGATATTCATCCGGCAGCGCCGTCAGCTCGTGGTAATGCGTGGCGAACAGCGTCAGCACCTGCTCGCTGCGTGCCAGACGCTCGGCCACCGCCCAGGCGATGGCCATGCCATCCCATGTGCTGGTGCCGCGCCCGACCTCGTCGATGACCACCAGCGAGCGCGGCCCGAGCTGGTTCAGGATCGTGGCCGTCTCCATCATCTCCACCATGAAGGTGGAGCGGCCCATGGCCAGTTCGTCTCCCGCCCCGATGCGCGTGAAGATGCGGCGGATCAACGGAATGCGGGCGCACTCCGCCGGCACGAAGCAGCCGGTGTGCGCCAGCCAGACGATCCACGCGATCTGGCGCATATAGGTGGACTTGCCGCCCATGTTCGGCCCGGTCAGCAGCATGAAGCGACGCTTTTTCATGTCCATGGCGATATCGTTGGCCACGAACGGCGTACCGTCAGGCAGGCATTGCTCCACCAGCGGATGGCGCCCGCCCTCGATCGCCAGCGTCCCGTTCTCCTGTAGCCGGGGCCGGCAGTAGCGATGCCGCACGGCCAGGTGCGCATAACAGCCGAGCACGTCGAGCACGGACACGGCTCGTGCCGCTGCCTGTATGGATGTCGCCGCTGCGCCGATCGCCGCTGACAGTTCACGGACCAGCGCCGCCTCGCGCGCCAGCGCCGCCTCGCGTGCTCCCAGGATCTCGCTTTCGAAACGGTGCAACGCGTCGGTGATAAAACGTTCGGCATTGACCAGGGTCTGCTTGCGCACGTAATCGGCCGGTGCGTCCTTCGCCTGGGCGCGTGAGATCTCGATGAAATAGCCGAACACCTTGTTGTACTTGACGCGCAGATTGGCAAGGCCCGTGCGTTCCCGCTCCTGCTCCTCGTAGGATTTCAGCCAGCTGTCGGCATCGGCGGACAGGCTGCGCAGCCTGTCGAGTTCGGCATCGAAGCCCGCACGGATCAGGCCACCCTCACGCAAATGCGGCGGGCAGACTTCAACCAGCGCCGAATCCAGTTGCGCGGCCAGGTCGTCCAGCCCTGACAGCTGCACGGCCAGGTCGGCAAACATGCCCTGGCGCTCGCCCAGCACTGTGCGCAATCCCGGCAATGCCAGCAGACTGTTGGCCAGGCCCCGGAAATCCCGCGGGGAAGCACGCTCCAGCACAATGCGCGTCAGCATGCGTTCGATGTCGCGCACCGTGCCCAGCTGTGTACGCAGAGCCTCTCGGGTCGTCTCGTCGTCGACCAAGCTCTGCACCGCATCCTGTCGTCGGGCCACGGCCTTGATATCGGCGAGCGGAAAATCCAGCCACTGGCGCAGCATGCGCGCACCCATCGGCGTCAGTGTCTCGTCAAGCACCGACAGCAGCCCACCCTGTGCATCGCCGCCCAGTGAAGCATACAATTCCAGGTTGCGCCGGGAACGTGCATCGATCTGCATGCCGGGCGCCACGTCGTGATAGACCGGCAGTTCCAGGTGATCGAGACTGCGCTTCTGGGTCTGCTCCAGATAGACCAGCACGGCGCCCACGGCCGATGCCACCTCGCCATGCCGGGCGAAATTCAGCGCCTGCCAGTCTCCGACCCCGAAATGCTCGCGCAAACGCTCCTGCGCCACCTCAGGCGAAAAGGCCCAATCGCCCGGATACTGCACCGGCGCACGCACCGGGGCCTCGGCGTTGTGCATCAACAACAGCTCGGCCGGCTCCAATACACCCAGATACTCGGAAAGCTGAGCCTCGCCCTGTCCTTCCATCAGCTCCCAACGACCGGCCGACAGGTCGACGGCCGCGATACCCCAGCGCTGGCCGGTGTGGTACAGGGAAGCGAGTCTGGCACTCTTCCGGTGATCCAGCAGCTCGCTCTCGGTCAGCGTTCCCGGCGTGACCACCCGGACCACCTCGCGCCGTACCGGCCCCTTGGCCTCGCCCGGCGGCTCCATCTGCTCGCAGATGGCCACGCGCCGGTTCGCCGACACCAGTCGGGCCAGGTAGCCCTCCGCCTGATGCCAGGGCACGCCGCACATCGGGATATCCTCGCCGTTCGATTTGCCCCGTTTGGTCAGGGCGATATCGAGGATGCGCGCCGCGTCGACAGCGTCATCGAAAAACATCTCGTAAAAATCGCCCATGCGGTAGAACAGGATGCAATCGGCATACTCCGCCTTGATGCGGAGATACTGCTGCATCATCGGGGTGTGGCCGGGGTGTTTCTGCATATCGGCAAACTAGGGCCTGCCCTGGCAAAATCCAAGCACGGCAGCAAGGCTTTTCCAAGCCATGGCAAGGCATTCGAAGGCAACGGATCCGGCGCACGCACCCGGCCCGGGGGAAGGAGGAGGGAGAGGCCGGATGCATGCCGCCGGACCACATCGATGCCGTGGCTTACCACGTACGGCAATACGCCTGAGTCCAGTATAGAACAGAATGGACCACGGCATGCACAGGCCCGACGCACGGGGTGGGAAAGAGGGAATATGGGACCGTGCGCCGGGCCCAGCAAGCATGGTCCGCATGCCTGGCTTGGACTGTATCTTTACGCGTCGAGTCGCGACGTGACGGGCCTCACGATCGGGGTTCAACCGCCAGCGCTTTCGCGACCGGGGCAAAGCTCAGCCGGTGGATCGGGCTGGGGCCGAGCCGCTGCAGGGCATCGAGATGCGCGGCCGTACCGTAGCCCTTGTGTCCGCCCAGACCGTACCCCGGATAACGATGGTCCAGTTGTCGCATCAGGCGGTCCCGCACCACCTTGGCCACGATCGAGGCGGCGCAGATCTCCTGCACGAAACCGTCACCGCCGACGATGGCCTCGACCGGCATCGACAGGGCCGGGCAGCGGTTGCCGTCGACTACGGCGCGTGCCGGGCACGTTGGCAACGCGTCGATGGCACGCCGCATCGCCAGCATCGTCGCCTCCAGGATATTCAGCCTGTCGATCTCCTCGACACTGGCCTGGGCCACCGCCATGCCAACGGCATGGCGACGCAGGTGACGATACAGCACCAGACGCCTGGCCTCGCTGAGCCTCTTGGAATCCCGGTAGGTGCCGAGCCTGGGGTCGTGCGGATCCAGGATCACCGCCGCCGCCACCACCGGACCCGCCAGCGGACCGCGGCCAACCTCGTCGATACCCGCAACGTCACCGTACACCGGCATCATTCGCCTCCCGCGCGGCCGATGCCCGGCAGCAGGCGCAGCCAGCGCGCCCGCATCACCGGATAAAGATCATCACCGAGAAAGATGCGCGCCATCAGATCCGCCAGCCGGCGCCCCTCGCGATCCAGCAGGGCATTGCGCACGGAACCGGAACTGTACATCAGCCGGCCCAGCCAGCGCCCCCGCCGCAGCTCCGGCATCAGCTCACGACCCACCCGCTCGGCATAGCGCATACCCGCCGAACCATCCGTATCGCCGTCGATGACGGCCTCGGCCGCCATAACACCGCTCTGCAGGGCATGGCTCAATCCCTCCGCCGTCACCGGATCCGCCAAGCCGGCGGCATCTCCGACCAGCATGACCCTGCCCCTGGCCACGCCCTCCGCACGCGGGGCCACGGGGATGACATAGCCATGTTTATGTGCAGGCGCAGGCAGACGCTGCCTGCGCAGATACTCCGCCAGCGTACGCCTCAACGGTTCACGCAGACCACGACCGACCATGGTTGCGAACGAGCAGACACCGACAGACAGATGTTGGCGTTTCGGGAATACCCAACCGTAACCCTCGGTGGGAAAATCAAGATCGAAGCGAGCCGCATGGCCGAAACTACGAAGGGTATCCCGGTCCACATCCAGCTCGCATTCGATCGCAGGCACCAGATGCCGGAACGGCCCCCAGCCCGCCTGGCGCGCGGCGCGGCTGCGCGCACCGTCGGCGGCAACCAGCCAGCGGGCCGTGACCAGCCGCCCCCCCAGATCCAGCTCGATGCCTTCCCGCCACCGTGTCAGCCGCCAGGCACCGGTCGCTTCGACGATCTCCGTACCAAGCGCGCGCGCATGCTCGATCAGCCTGTGATCGAAGTCGGGCCTCATCACCATCGAGATCAGTGCCCGCTCGTTCTCGACGGTCAGATCCTTCTGCAAATGCTTGTAGGAGATCAGTACCCGATGGCACTCGTGCTCGATGCAATCGGTGATATCGACAGGCAGGTCTTGGCGCGCACGCCAGACCAGACCGCCACCGCAGGGCTTGTAGCGCGGTAGCCGCTCCTTCTCGAGCAGCAGCACACGCCGGCCGGATCCGGCAAGACGAGCCGCCGCCAGGGCGCCGGCCGGACCGCCACCCACGACCACCGCATCAACAGTGCGCCATGGGCCCGCCATCGTCGTGCTACCGGGCTACCTGAGGCTGGCGCCGAAACGTTTTTCCATCTCGGCGACGATGGCCTGGGATACCGCATCCGAATCCTGTTGGGTCAGGGTACGGTCCGGGGCCTGCAGAATGAAGCGCACGCCGAGGCTAATCTTGCCTTCGGGCACGCCCTGGCCGATGTAGCGGTCGAAGATGCGCGCATCGGTGACCAGCTTGCCACCGGCCTTCACCACGCTGTTCACGACATCCTCGGCCTTCACATGCCGATCGAACAGGAAGACCAGGTCGCGGCGGCTGCCGGGGAACTCAGGCAGCGGCGCAAACTTCGGCTGCTTTGCAGTCGGCAGTTCATCGAGCCGCATCTCCGCTGCGAACACCGGCACCTCGATGTCGTAGACGTCACAGACCTGTTTGGTCACGCGCCCGATACGGCCAACTTCGCTGCGGCCCACGACAACGCGTGCGCTCTGGCCTGGCTGCAGGCCCTGCATGCCGTCGTCAGCGACGAAACGGGCCGACAGACCCATGCCCGTCAGCCACGCCTCCAGCGCACCCTTCAGGTCGAAGAAATCAACGCTGCGGGCCGGCGCATACCACTCGTCCGGCTGTATCTCGCCGGCCATCAGCCAGCCCAGCCAGTTATGCTCGATGGCCAACGCATCCTGCGCCCCGTCGGCAGACTCATAGGTGCGGCCGTGTTCGACCAGCCTCAGGCCGTCCTGCTGGCGGTTCAGGTTGTGGCGGGCGGCGGCCAGCATGCCGGGCCAGATGCTTCGGCGCATCACGGCCATCGCCTCCGAGATCGGGTTGGCGAGCACGATGTCGCGGCCGTCATCGGCCGTGAACAGCCGCTGCTCGGCCATGGAGACGAAGGCATAGCTGATGATCTGGTTGCAGCCGCCCTGCACGGCGAGATCCAGCGCCGGGCTCGCCAGATGGCGGGCGGCGATGTCCAGCGGCGGCAGCTGCTCGGGGATCGCATCGAAGCCGATCACGCGGGCGTATTCCTCGCTGATGTCCTCGGCCAGGGCCACATCGTGGCGATGACTCGGCACGGTCACGGTCAGCGTGCCGCCGTCGCGCGCCAGGACAAAGCCCATGCGCTCCAGCACCGCATCGTTTTTCACATCGATCTCGATGCCGAGACGGCGATCGATGCGGGCGACGGGAAAGCTGAATTGGCGCAGCTTCAGCAGCTCGACATCGGAACCGGCCACCGTGATCCCACCGGCACGGCCGCCGAACAGCTCGACGATCAGGCGGCTGGCGCGATGCATGGCGCGCATCACCATCGCCGGGTCGACGCCCCGCTCGAAACGCATCGACGCCTCGGAAACCATGCCGTGCGAACGCCGGGACAGGCTCACGCGCGCCGGCCGGAAGAAGGCGGATTCGAGCACGATCGCCGTGGTCACCTCGGTCACGCCGCTGGGCTCGGAACCCATGATGCCGGCCAATGCAATCACGCCCGCCTCATCGGCGATGACCAGGTCACCCTTGGCCAGTTGCAGTTTCCGGCCGTCCAGCGCCGCGAACGCCTCATCCGCATGCGCCGGACGCACCGTGATACCGCCGGAAAGCGTTTCGGCATCGAAGGCATGCATCGGCTGGCCCATGTCCAGCATGATGTAGTTCAGCACATCGACGATGCCGTTGACCGGGCGCATGCCGGCCATGATCAGGCGCCCCCGCATCCAGTCCGGCGAGTCGGCCACCCTGATGCCGTCGATGCGACGGGCCAGATACAGCGGGCAATCGCCGGGCGCCTCAAGCTTGACGGACGGCGCGGCGACCGCCTTGCCGGCCGCGATATCGGTGCAGTCTGGCTCGACCAGCTCTACGCCGTAGAAGGCGGCCAGGTCGCGAGCCAGCCCATGCAGGCTCATACAATCGCCGCGGTTCGGGGTGATCGACACATCGATCACCGCCTCCTCGAAGCCCAGATACTCGCCAAGTTCGGCACCGACCGGCGCATCCCCCGGCAGGATCAACAGTCCCGCCGATTCATCGGCCAAACCGAGTTCGCTCTCGGAGCAGCACATGCCGCAGCTTTCCTCACCGCGAATCTTGCCCTTCTTGATGGTCAGGCCGTTCGGCAACGAGGTGCCGACGGTCGCCACCGGCACCTTGTCTCCCGCATCCATGTTCGAGGCACCGCAGACGATGGAAAGCGGCCGGGCATCACCGATGTCGACGGACAGCAGGCTCAGCTTGTCGGCACCGGGGTGCTTCGTCTTGGACAGGATATGGCCGATCCTGACCCCGCGCACGGCGGCACGTGGCATCTCGATGCCCTCCACCTCGTGGCCAAGCCGGACCAGGGTTTCGGCCACACCCTCAACCGTATCGGCCAAAAGTGCGTGCTCCTTGAGCCAGGACAATGGCAGTTTCATCGGCCGATCCTCCTCAAAAAGCGCACATCGTTCTCGAAGAACAGGCGCAGGTCCGGGATGCCGTATTTGAGCATCACCATGCGCTCGACACCGAGGCCGAAGGCGAATCCTGACCATCCGTCCGGGTCGACATCCACCGCCTTCAGCACGTTCGGATGGATCATGCCGGAGCCCAGTACCTCGATCCATCCGGTCTGCTTGCACACACGGCACCCGCGGCCCGAGCAGAGCACGCAGCCGATATCGACCTCGGCCGACGGTTCGGTGAACGGGAAATAGCTCGGACGCAGGCGGATCGGCAGATCCCGGCCGAAATAGGTCGACAGGAAATGCTTCAGCACGCCCTTCAGGTGCGCCATCGACACGTCGCGGTCGACCTTGAACACTTCGAGCTGGTGGAACATCGGCGAATGCGTCATGTCATGGTCGCAGCGGTAGACGCGGCCGGGCGCCACCACTGCCAGCGGCGGTTCGCCCGCGGTCAGCATGGCGCGGATCTGCACCGGCGAGGTATGGGTGCGCAGCAGCCTCGTCGCATCATGATCGCCTTGAATAAAAAACGTGTCGTGCATGGCGCGCGCCGGATGCTCGGGGGGGATGTTCAGGGCATCGAAGTTGTGGAACTCATCCTCGATCTCCGGGCCCTCGGCCACGGAAAAACCCATCTGCACGAAGATGGCGGTCAACTCGTCCAGGCCCATCTGCACCGGATGGCGGCTGCCCTGCGCCGGACTGCGGCCGGGAAGGCTGACATCGACACGCTCGGCCTCGATGCGTGCGGCATCGACATCCGCCTGCAGGTGCGCGATGGCATTCTCAAAGGCCTCGCCCAGGGTGTGCTTGGTGGCGTTGACCACTTGCCCGATCAGCGGGCGCTGGTCGACCGGCAGCTTGCCGACCCCTTTCAGCACCTCGGTCAGACCACCCTTCTTGCCCAGGTAGCGCACGCGCAGGGCTTCCAGTCCGGCCAGATCCTTGGCTTCGGCGATGGCGGCAAGCGCTTCGGCCTCAAGGCCGGCGAGCTGCTGTTTCATCGACTCGATTTCGCTCATCTTCCGATCTCCCCTCTCACCCACGGGCGGCCGATTCACCAAGTATGGTGAAAACGTCGCGTTTCACCATACGTTCAAGACCGACAGCATGTGTCGACCCACGAATCCTGCCGGATTCGCCCGCCTTCCATGGCGGGTGGATACGGCCCCCGCCCAGGACGGGCGGCTTCAGCAAGCGACCGGAAACCGCATTTTCGGTCGCGCTCCAAGGCCAAGGGCAGGACAAATCGGCAGGATAGTCGATTTGGACGGACCCCCGCCCGGAGGGTGAAGGGCAGGATGCCCTGAATCACACTCCGAGACCGTATCCAAAAAAGGCAGGGCTGCGAACAGCCCTGCCTTCGATTTCATCGCACACCGATCTCCGGCCAGGGCCGGTTCGGCGTTATTTACTGAATCTGCGCGCGGGCTGTTTCTGCCAGCTTCGCAAAACCTTCCGCATCATGGATGGCGATATCGGACAGTACCTTGCGATCAAGATCGATGCCGGCCTCCGACAGCCCGTACATGAAGCGCGAATAGCTCAGGCCGTGCAGACGGGCCGCCGCGTTGATGCGGGCAATCCACAACGCCCTGAAATCGCGCTTCTTGGCCCGGCGGTCACGGTAGGCATACTGGCGCGCCTTGTCGACCGCCTGCGTGGCGGTACGGAAGCAGCTCTTGCGACGACCGCGGTAGCCGGCGGCAGCCTTCATGACTTTCTTGTGGCGGGCGTGCGCCTGGACTCCAGATTTTACGCGAGGCATGGCTCTCTCCTAATGTATGGTCAGCCGTGGGGCAGCAGCCGGTCAAGGAAGCCGGTATCGCTCGGGTGCACCAGCTCCATGTTGCGGTAGTTGCGCTTACGCTTGGTCGACTTCTTCGTCAGGATATGACGGGCAAAGGCCTTCTTGTGCTTCCACTTACCGCTGCCGGTGCGCGAAAAACGCTTGGCTGCGCCCCTGTTCGATTTCATTTTGGGCATAAGCTCACCTTCCGTCCTATTTCTTCACCGGCGCGACGATCATGATCATCTGGCGCCCCTCGAGATCGGGCATCTTCTCCACCTTGCCGAGATCCTCGACCTCGGCGGCCACGCCCTTCAACCGTTCCGCGCCGCGTCCCGTATACGCCATCTCGCGTCCACGGAAGCGAAGGCTCAGCTTCACCTTGTTCCCTTCCTCCAGAAACTTGCGGATCCGCTTGATCTTCACTTCGAGATCATGCTGATCGGTCGAGGAGGAAACCTTAACTTCCTTCACCTGGATCACGTGCTGCCGTTTCTTGGCCAGATTGGCCTTCTTGCTCTGCTCGTACTTGTACTTGCCGTAGTCCATGATCTTGCAGACCGGCGGATGCGCATTCGGCGACATCAGTACCAAGTCCATGCCACGTTCCTCGGCTGCCCGTACGGCTTCGCGCAACGGCATAACGCCCAATTGGGTTTCTCCAGCCACGACGCGCACCTCATTCGCGTCGATTTCCAGGTTGATCGGCAAATCCTGCTTGATGCAAGCCCCCTATCGGTAATCTTTGGCCATGGCGTGCATTTCCTCACCCCAGGCTTCCACTTTCTTCGTTCCCAGATCGTTGCCGTCGCGGTCGCGCACGCTCACCGTGCCTTCGTCGCGCTCGCGGTCCCCGACCACGAGGATATACGGCACCCGGGCCAAAGTATGGGCGCGCACTTTATAGCCGACCTTCTCATTTCGCAAGTCCGATTCAACCCTAAAACCTGTATGCCGCAGGCGATCGGCCACCTCGGCGGCGTAATCCGCCTGGGCATCGGTGATATTGCAGACGACCGCTTGCGTGGGAGCAAGCCACAGCGGGAATTTACCCTCGTAGTGCTCGATCAGGATGCCGATGAAGCGCTCCAGCGAGCCGAGGATGGCCCGGTGTAGCATCACTGGGGTCTGGCGTGAACCATCCTCGGCCACATATTCGGCGCCCAGGCGGCCCGGCATCGAGAAATCGACCTGGATGGTACCGCACTGCCAGACGCGGCCCAGGCAATCCTTCAGCGAAAACTCGATCTTCGGGCCGTAGAAGGCCCCCTCGCCCGGGTTTTCACCGTAGTCGATACCCTTGGCCTTCAGGGCCCGGTGCAGCGCACTCTCGGCCTTGTCCCACTGCTCATCGCTGCCCACACGCTTATCCGGCCGGTCGGACAGGAAAATGATCACGTCCTCGAAGCCGAAACGCCGGTATACCTCGAACACCAAGTCGATGAAGTGCCCGACCTCGTCCTGGATCTGCTCCTCGGTGCAGAAGATATGTGCGTCGTCCTGCACGAAATTCCTGAGGCGCATCAGCCCGTGCAGCGTGCCCGAGGGCTCGTTGCGATGGCAGGATCCGAACTCGGACAGGCGTAGCGGCAAATCGCGGTAAGAATGCAGCGTCTGGTTGAACACCTGGATATGGCACGGGCAGTTCATCGGCTTGATGGCGTAGTCCCGGTTCTCCGTGCTGGTGGTGAACATGTTGTCGTGGAAGGTCTCCCAGTGCCCCGACGCCTCCCACAGCTTGCGGTCCACGATCTGCGGCGTCTTGATCTCCCGGTAACCGTGGGCGCGGATGGTGGTACGGATCTCGTTCTCGATGACCTGCCACAGCGTCCAGCCGTGCGGGTGCCAGAACACCATGCCCGGCGCCTCCTCCTGCAGGTGGAACAGCTCCAGCGCCTTGCCCAGCTTGCGATGGTCGCGCTTCTCGGCCTCCTCCAGCCGGTGCAGGTAGGCCTTCAGATCGTCCTTGTTGAGCCAGGCGGTGCCGTAGATGCGCTGCAACTGCTCGTTCTCGGCCTTGCCCTCCCAGTAGGCGCCGGCCACGCGCATCAGCTTGAATGCCTTCAAACGATTGGTGTTCGGTACATGCGGGCCGCGGCACAAATCTCGCCAGTCGCCCTGCTTGTACAGGCTGACCACTTCGCCCGCCGGAATGCGCGCGATCAGCTTGGCCTTGTAGTGCTCGCCGATGGACTCGAAATGGCGCACGGCGTCGTCGCGCTCCCATTCCTCGCGGCTGATGTCGAGATTCAGGCGCGCAAGCTCCGTCATCTTCTTCTCGATCCTCTCGAGATCCTCGGGGGTGAACGGCCGTTCGTAGGCGAAATCGTAGTAGAAGCCGTCCTCGATCACGGGGCCGATGGTCACCTGGGCGCCGGGGAACAGCTCCTGCACGGCCATAGCCAAGAGATGCGCGGTGGAATGGCGAATGATCTCCAGCGCCTCGTCGGACTTGTCGGTGACGAGCGCGACCGTATCGCCGTCGTGCAGCACGTGGGAGGCATCGACCAGCTTGTCGTTGACC
>CAYRBJ010000010.1:0-57562 GCA_964422615.1 uncultured Zetaproteobacteria bacterium
AAAGCGGATGCGAACAGCGCCCCCCAAATCACGAACCAGCCGGCGTAATTGCCAAAATCCTTGAACCAGTTTCTGGATTCAGCCTTCATCTGATCCATCGCCCCCCAATCGCGGCGGAGTTTGACCCTATTATAGATGGTTATCCGGGAACGTTAACGGTCAAAGCGCCGTCCGGCAGCACTGTTGATCCTGGCTGGCGTGGGCTGGCTCCACGTTGACGTGGCTGTCTGTATGCCGATCTGTGAGGCGGTTCCGTCTCAGTTGCAGGTTTTAGTCACGGCCGCGAGGTGTTCGGCATCGGCCCGCTGGATATCATCGGCATGTTCGCGGACCAAGGGAGCCAGGATCCGGGCCATATTGCCGCTTAGGCGGTAGTGGATCCATTTGCCTTCCCGACGGGTGTCGACAAGTCCGGCGTGGCGCAGCACGGCCAGATGCCGGGATACCGTGCTCTGGGGCAGATGCGTCGCTTCGGTGAGATGACAGACGCAAAGCTCTTCTTTCAGCGACAACAGATGAAACAGCCGCAGGCGCACGGGGTCCCCAAGAGCCTTGAAGGCGTCCGCAGCTGTCACCGGCAACTAGTCCCTGGCGAGCGGCGAGATGCGCGGCAGCAGGTTGTGGCCCTTGATCCTGTGCAGCGCCACCATGCCGACATGGCCGATCAGGTAGGCCCAGACCAGGTTGCCGCCGGTGCCATGGATCTCCGCTAAGGCATGCACGAACGGGCTCATATGGCCGGTCAGCTCTTCCATGCCGAAGAAGATCACGGTGCCGGTGCTGGCCATGCCCAGCACCAAGAGCAGACCCAGGCCGTGCACGGTGCCGGCTATCGCACTTTCCTCGGCCGTTTCGTGCAGCTTGCCGCTCAGCCAGCCAGGGATCTCCCTGATCTCGTCGATGATGGCCCTGCGTCCGTCGGCGGACAGGTACGGGAATAGCCGCGCGAATCCCCCCTTGGCGGTACCCAGCGCGCTCCACAGGATATGCAGCACGACGATGGCGCATGCCGCCAGCCCGACCCACTCATGGACCTCGAAGAAGAGGATCTCGCTGCCGGTGCGTACATGCCCCAGCTTTGGCCGGCGCATGAAAAGTTCGGTCAATAGCTGCAGCGGTATGGCCAGGGCCAGCCCCGTGTGCAGCCAGCGCGTCGGACGATCATATCCCACGATATTTTCTCCTATTTGTCGGCCTGCTTGCCGGCGATGGCCGCCAGACGCAGACGCAGGGCATTGAGCTTGATGAAGCCCTCGGCATCGTGCTGGTCGTAGGCGCCGGCATCGTCCTCGAAGGTGCACAGGCGCTCGGAGAACAGCGAGTAGTCCGATTTGCGTCCGACCACGATGACATTGCCCTTGTACAGCTTCAGGCGCACGGTGCCGTTCACCATCGCCTGGGATGCATCGATCATCGCCTGCAGCATGTACCGCTCGGGGGCGAACCAGTAGCCGTTATAGATCAGGCTGGCGTAGCGCGGCATCAGCTCGTCTTTCAGATGGGCTACCTCACGATCCAGCGTGATCGACTCTATCGCCCGGTGTGCGCGCAGCATGATGGTGCCGCCGGGGGTTTCGTAGCAGCCACGTGATTTCATGCCCACGTAGCGGTTCTCGACGATGTCGATACGGCCGATACCATGCCTGCCTCCCACGCGGTTCAGTTCACTCAGCACCGCGGCCGGGCTCATTGGCTCGCCGTTGATGGCCGTGATGTCGCCACCCTGGTAGTCCAGCTCGAGATATTCGGGGGTGTCCGGTGCGGCTTCGGGGGAGGCAGTCCAGCGCCACATGGCCTCCTCGGGTTCGTGCCAAGGATCCTCGAGCAGGCCCCCTTCGTAGGAGATGTGCAGCAGGTTCGCGTCCATCGAGTACGGGGACTTCTGGCCGCGCTTGCGCTCGACGGGGATATTGTGCCTCTCGGCATAGGCGAGCATCTGCTCGCGCGAGTTCAGGTCCCACTCACGCCACGGGGCGATGACCGTGATGTCCGGCTTCAGGCCATAGGCACCGAGCTCGAAGCGTACCTGATCGTTGCCCTTGCCGGTGGCGCCGTGGGCGATGGCGCCGGCGCCCTCGGCCTCGGCGATCTCCACCATGCGCTTGGCGATCAGCGGGCGTGCGATGGAGGTACCGAGCAGGTATTCGCCCTCGTAGATGGCGTTGGCGCGGAACATCGGAAACACATAGTCACGTACAAAGGTCTCGGTCAGGTCCTCGATGTGGATGGCCACGGCGCCGCAGGCCTCGGCCTTGGCGCGCGCGGCTTCGACCTCCTCACCCTGGCCGATGTCGGCGGTGAAGGTGACGACCTGGCAGTCGTATTCGTCCTGCAACCATTTGAGGATGATTGAGGTATCCAGTCCCCCGGAATAGGCGAGTACGACCTTGCTGACCTGTTGTTTAGCCATCTTCAACCCCTCAGGCTCGCTCCCGAGCCGGGCCGCAGTGTAAGCCGATCTTCCGGCAAGACAACGCCCTTACCTTGCGAGCAGGAACTCCATCAGCGCCTTCTGCACGTGCAGGCGGTTCTCGGCCTCGTCCCAGATCACCGACTGCGGGCCGTCGATGACATCGGCTGTGACCTCCTCGCCGCGATGGGCCGGCAGGCAGTGCATGAACAAGGCATCGGCATGCGCCTCGGCCATCAGGTTCGCATCCACCGCGAAGCCGGCAAAGGCCTGCTCGCGCTCAGCCTGCTCGGCCTCCTGGCCCATCGAGGCCCATACATCGGTGGTCACGAGATCGGCGCCGGCGGCTGCTTCAAACGGTTGCTCGGACAATTGGATGTTGGCCCCGCGGGCACGGGCGGCAGCCAGCAGCCCCTCGTCCGGCATGTAGCCGGCCGGACAAGCCAGGTTCAGGTGATAGCCAAAGCTCACGGCACCGTTGATCCATGAATGGGCCATGTTGTTGCCGTCGCCGATCCAGGCCACGGTACATCCGGCGATATCGCCGCGCTGCTCGGTATAGGTGAACACGTCGGCCAGGATTTGGCACGGATGCGTCGAATCGGTCAGGGCGTTGATGACCGGTACCGACGAGTATTCGGCGAAGCGCTGCAGCACGTCGTGGCCGAAGGTGCGGATCATGATCAGATCGACCATGCGCGACAGCACGCGAGCCGAGTCCTCGATCGGTTCGCCGCGACCGAGTTGCGTAGCACCCGAATGCAGGAACAACGCATGGCCGCCAAGCTGGAACATGCCAACCTCAAAGGATACACGGGTGCGTGTGCTGGCCTTGTCGAAGATCATGCCCAGCGTCTTGCCTTCCAGTGTGCGATGCGCAACACCCTGCTTCTGCATGCGTTTGAGTTCAGCGGCGCGGGCGAGCAAGGCGTGCGCCTCGTCTGTCGTGATGTCGAGCAGGGTCAAAAAGTTTCTCACGGCGTGTCCTTTACGGCAGGCAGCGGTCCACGATGGCCAGCGCCTCGTCGATCTCGTCCGCCGATACGTTCAGCGGCGGCAGGAAACGCATGACCTTGGGTCCAGCCAGAAGCAAAAGCAAGCCCGCGTCCCGGCAGGCGATGATGAAGGGCGCGGCCTCGCGATCGAGTTCAAGGCCGGCGATCAGCCCCAGCCCGCGCACGGCATGCACCGCGGCATGCTTCTCGGCGATGTCGTTCAGTCCCGCGAGCAGGCGTTCGCCCTGGACGCGGGCGCCCTCGACCAGGTGTTCGTGCTCGACGGTATCGATCACGGCCATGGCCGCCGCACAGGCCAGTGGATTGCCGCCAAAGGTTGTGCCGTGGCTGCCCGGGGTGAAGGCGGCGGCGACGGTTTCCTTGGCCAGCATGGCGCCGATGGGGAATCCGCCGCCCAGACCCTTGGCCAAGGATAGGATGTCCGGCAGCGCCGCCTCATGTTGGAAGGCGAACATGGTACCGGTTCGTCCAATGCCGGTCTGGACCTCGTCGAGGATCATCAGCACGCCCTCGGTGTCGCAAAGCTCGCGTACGGCTGCGATATAACCTGTCTCGGGCATGTTGACGCCGCCCTCGCCCTGAATCGGCTCGAGCATGATGGCCGCAGTATCCTCGTCGATGGCGGCCTCCAGCGTCTCGATATCACCGTACGGTATGTGCAGAAAGCCTGGCATCAGCGGGTCGAAGCCGATCTTCACCTTGTCCTGGCCGGTGGCGGAAAGCGTGTTCAGCGTCCGTCCGTGGAAGGATTGCTCGGCGGTGATGATGGTGCGCCTGGGGGAGCCTTGGGCATGCCAGTAGCGGCGGGCCAGCTTGATGGCCGCCTCGTTGGCCTCGGCGCCCGAGTTGCAGAAGAATGCCCGGTCCAGGCCGGAAAGCCGAGCCAGCGTCTCGGCCAACTGCTCCTGCTGGGGGATGTGGAACAGGTTCGAGCAGTGCACCAGTGTTTCTGCTTGCCGGCAGACGGCGTGTGCCAGCGCCGGATGGGCATGGCCGAGCGTATTGACGGCGATGCCGGAAATGAAATCAAGGTAACACTTGCCATGGTCATCCCAGACGTGGCTGCCCTTTCCCTTGACCAGGCGCACCGGGAAGCGGGCATAGGTGTTCATCAGGTACGGGCTGTTCATCAGCAGAAGTGTATGGAATAAGGCGAAAAAAGCACCTGTTCCGGTTGTCCGCGTTCAGCAGCGGCCGTCGGGGCAGACGATCTCCGGCTGCAGCGTGGCATGGCTGATGCCGAGGCCGTGCAGCCTTTCGAGCAGATGCGGCAGGATGTCGTTCCATTGCTCCATCGATTCGATCTGCACGTGTGCCGACAATGCCACCTGCCCGTTCGGCAATTTCCATACATGCACATGATGGGTGCCGGTGACGCCATGCGCGGCGCTCAGGGCGTCCTGCAGTTCGTGCACATGGAAACCCGCCGGCACCGATTCCATGAACTCCAATGTCGTTTCGCGCAGCAGCCGCCAGCCACCCCACACCAGGATGCCGGCCACCAGGAAGGACAGGATCGGATCAATGGGCATCCAGCCGGTCAGCAGGATGACGGTGCCGGCGACGATGGCGGCCACCGAGCCCACGGCATCGCCGAGCACATGCCAGAAAGCGGCACGGGTATTCAGATCGTCGTCGCCGTGCAACCAGCGCAGAATAAGCAGATTGATCAACAGGCCGACGACGGCGACTACCAGCAGGATGCCTCCCCTGACGGTATGCTGGCTCACAAGCCGCTGGAAGGCCTCCCAGACGATCCAAGCGCTCAACACCCACAGCGCCAGGCCGTTGATCTGGGCGGCGAACAGCTTGGCGCGCCCGTAGCCATAACTCATGCGGGTGGTGGCAGGGCGCCGGGCGATGTGGTTGGCTGCCAGAGCCAGGCCCAGGGCCACGATGTCCGAGGCCATGTGCGCAGCGTCGGCGAGCAACGCCAGCGAGCCGGACACCAGGCCGCCGCCCAGTTCCACCAGGGCGAATAGCGCCGTCAGCATCACCGCCTTGTTCAGCGGAGCATGATGGTCGTGATGGTGGCCATGATCGTGCCCATGGCCGTGATCGTGACGCGTACTGCTCACGGTTGATCCGGCACGGCCTGGTACCAGCCCCCTGATTCCAGAAGGGTCACCGGCGTGTTGTACAGCGCATGGAGATTGGCTGCCGTCAGCGTATCGCGCTTGGGGCCGTCGGCGAGGATGCGCCCCTGGCTGAGCAGGATCACGCGCCCGATCTCCGGGGGGATCTCATGGATGTGATGGGTGACGAGCACCAGCGTTTTGCCTGTCTGCATCAGCGAGCGCATCAGGTGCAGGTATTGGAAAGTGGCCGTCAGGTCCAGGCCGCTTGTCGGTTCATCGAGCACCAGTACGCCGGGTTCGTGGATCAGGGCACGCCCGAGCAGGCATCGTCGTTGCTGCCCGGTGGACATCCGGGCATAGGGAACGTGCTCGAGTGTGGCGATGCCGATCATGTCCATCAGTTTGCGCGCGCGCCCCACCTCTTCCTCGCTGTACGACTGGTGGGCATGGATGCCGATGCTGGCATACAGCCCGGACAGGATGACCTCCAGGCCGTGGGCATCCGGTTCATAGTCGTTCTGCAGGTCCTGCGACACGATGCCCAGATGCCGGCGCAACTCCCGGATGTCCCAGCGATCCTGTCCGAACAGGGCCATGCGACTGTGTTCGCGGTGCAAGGGATAGATCTCGCGAGTCAACAGCTTCAGCAGCGTGGATTTGCCTGCCCCGTTCGGACCGAGGATGGCCACGTTCTCGCCGGCATGCAGGCGCAGGGACAGGTCATCGAACACGCGTGTTTGCTCGCGGTTGGCGGCGATGTGACTCAGTTCGACGATGACGTCTGATCCGGGCATCGGCGCACGCTAACGCAGAAATCATGCTGCGAGTAGCGCAGCAAGGCGGCGTTTTGTTAGGGTTGAGCCATGGGAAAGCCCGGTTTGCGGCATCGCACCCGCATCAAGGTCTGCGGCATTACCCGCCGCCAGGATGCATTGCAGGCCGCCGAGCTCGGTGCCGATGCCATTGGCTTTGTCTTCTATGACAGATCGCCGCGCTATATCACGCCGGAGAAGGCCGCCGCCATCCTGCGGCTACTGCCCCCCTTCGTCAGCGCTGTCGGCCTGTTCGTCAATCCCTCGCAGGACGAGATCGATGCCGCGCTCAGGCATTGTCCGCTGGACGTGCTGCAACTGCATGGGGACGAAACGCCGGGGTTCTGCGAGGCGCAGAGTCGGCGGGTGATCAAGGCCGTCGCGGTTTCCGGGCACGAGGACTTGCAGCGGGCGCACCGTTACGATTGCCCGGTGCTGCTCGATGCACGGGCGCCGGAGGGGGTCTACGGCGGCACCGGCGTTCGCTTCGACTGGAGCCTGCTGGACGGATTCTCGCATGCCTGGCCCCTGATCCTGGCCGGGGGACTCGATGTGGAGAACGTGAAGGGGGCGCTGGCGGTTCGCCAATGGTTTGCGCTGGATGTATCCTCCGGTGTGGAAGCCTTGCCTGGCGTCAAGGATGAAGGAAAAATGCGCGCCTTTTTTGCTGCCGTGCAGCAGGCGGAGGAACGGAAGCGGAAGTGAGTACAGACGAATCGATGTACGACATGCACCTGGCGCACCTGCCGGAGAACGGACATTTTGGGCGCTTCGGCGGCCGCTTTGCCGCCGAGACGCTGATGCGTCCGCTGGAAGAACTGGAAGCGGCGTTTTTCGAGGCCTGGCATGATGAGGCTTTCCAGCGCCAGCGTCTTGACCTGCTGCGTGACTACGTCGGGCGGGCTACACCGCTATACCATGCCGAGCGGCTATCGCAGGAGAACGGCGGCGCCCAGATCTATCTGAAGCGCGAGGATCTGACGCATACCGGCGCCCACAAGATCAACAATACCATCGGCCAGGGCCTGCTCGCCCGTCGCATGGGCAAGCAGCGTGTCATCGCCGAGACCGGTGCCGGCCAGCACGGCGTGGCCACGGCCACGGTGGCGGCGATGTTCGGCATGGACTGCGACGTATACATGGGCCGCGAGGACATGGAGCGGCAGATGCCCAATGTGTTCCGCATGCAGCTGTTGGGCGCACGCGTCATTCCCGTCGATTCGGGTACGGCAACATTGAAGGACGCGCTGAACGAGGCGTTGCGCGACTGGGTGGCCAGCTGCGAGGACACCTTCTACATCATCGGCACCGTGGCCGGTCCGCATCCGTACCCGCTGATGGTACGGCAGTTTCACGCCGTCATCGGTCAGGAGGCGAGGGCGCAATGCCTGCAAAAGACCGGGCGCCTGCCGGATGTGGCGGTGGCCTGCGTCGGCGGCGGTTCCAATGCCATGGGCCTGTTCCATCCATTGCGCGATGATCCGGTGCGTCTGGTGGCCGTCGAGGCGGCCGGGCACGGTCTGGCGTCCGGCCAGCATGCGGCCTCGCTGGCGGCTGGACGGCCGGGCATCCTGCACGGCAACCTGACCTATCTGCTGGAGGATGCCGAGGGCCAGATCCAGGGCACGCACAGCATCTCCGCCGGACTCGATTACCCGGGCGTGGGGCCGGAACTGGCGGCCATGCTGGAGGAGAAGCGGCTCGAGCTGGATGCTGTCACCGATGCCGAGGCACTGGCCGCCTTCCAGCAGCTGACGCGCAGCGAGGGCATCATCCCGGCGCTGGAATCCAGCCACGCGCTGGCGGCCGGCCTGCGCATCGCTTCATCCATGCGCCCGGAGCAGACGGTACTGATCAACCTGTCCGGCAGGGGCGACAAGGATATGGGCACGGTGATGCGCATCCTGGGCGAGTCCGGAGGCCGGGCATGAGTCCTGTCGATCGCCTCGCCGCCCGATTCGCCGTCTGCCATGCCGAGGGGCGCGCCGCCCTGGTTGGGTACCTGACGGCGGGCGATCCCGATCCGGCCGATTCCGAATCCCTATTGCAGGCGCTGGCTGCGGAGGTGGATATTCTGGAAATCGGCATGCCGTTCTCCGATCCGATGGCCGACGGCCCGGTGATCCAGGCGGCCAGCGAGCGGGCACTTGCCGCCGGCACGCACATGGACGACGTGTTCCGCCTGGCCGAGGCCGTGCGCAAGGCGCAGCCGGAGATCGGCATCGTGCTGATGGGCTATGCCAACACGCCATATGCCATGGGTTTCGAGCGGTTTGCCGAGCGGGCCCGGGCCAGCGGTGTGGACGGCGTGCTGCTGGTGGACATCCCGCCCGAGGAAGTATCGCTATGCCGCGATGCATTGAAATCCCACAGCTTGCACCAGATATTCCTGCTGTCGCCGACCTCGACGGATCGGCGCATCGATCTTGTGGCTGAAAACGGCAGTGGCTTCATCTATTATGTTTCGCTGACGGGAATTACCGGGGCCGAGATGGGGGATGTCGGTCAGGTGCGCGACAGCGTTGCGCGTATCCAGGCACGTACGGATCTTCCGGTGTGTGTCGGCTTCGGGATCAAATCCCCGTCCCAGGCGGAGGCGGTTGCTGCGTTTGCCGATGGCGTGGTCGTGGGCAGTCACTTTGTCTCGCAGGTGACGGCCCATCCGGGCGATGTCGGTGTTGCCGGCATGGCCATTCGGGCGGCTGCCGCTGCCATGCGCAAGGCCATGGCTGGCACCGTATCCGTGGCAGGAGAGATGATTTGAAGATCAAGGTGCTTGGATGCTACGGGGGGCAGTTGCTCGGATTTCATCTGACCTCGTTTCTGGTCAATGAGTCCATCCTGCTCGATGCCGGCTGCCCGACGGAGGCGCTGAGCCTGGAGGAACAGCACGGGATTCGTCACCTGTTCATCTCCCATACACATCTGGACCACATCAAGGATATCGGATTTCTGGCCGACAACCGTTCATTGAAGCGCCTGGGTGGCAACGCCGACAATCGCTTTGTGACTGTCTACAGCCTGCAGGAAAATATCGAGGTGCTGAAGAAACATTACCTGAACAATAAGGTATGGCCGGATTTTACACGCCTGCCGACGGCCAAGGATCCGATCCTGAAACTGCAGGCGATCGAGGCCGAGAAGACGATCACTGTCGATGGCGTATCCATCACCCCGATTCCGGTGCATCATCCGGTTCCCTGCACCGGATTCCTGCTGCAGGAAAATGGTACGCAGTTCATTTATACGGCGGATACCAGTTATACCGACCGCATCTGGCATGTAGCCAATCAGCAACCGAACCTAAGGGGCATCATTCTGGATTGCTCCTTTCCGAACGCCTATCAGCGACTGGCGGATATCAGCGGCCACCTGACGGCGCATGGCGTGGCCAAGGAACTGAAAAAACTGGACCGGTTGGGTGAGGTTCCAGTCTACCTTTATCACATGAAGCCGGAGACGCTGAATGTCATGACGGCAGAGATCGAGAAATTGAACATCCCGCACCTGCGTATGCTGACGCAGGTTGACGAACTCCTTCTCTAGGGGCAGGAAGCACCAAGCATATGAACTGGCTTACCCGACTTATTGAACTACCCAAGCAGGTGAAACCCAAGGAGGCCCCGGAGGGGCTGTGGGTGAAATGCCCCAGCTGCAACGACGCCATCTACCACAAGGAGCTGATGCGCAGCCAGATGGTATGCCCGAAGTGCGCCTATCACCATCGCATCGACGCCGCCCAGCGCGCCGAGTTGTTATTCGACAAGGATACCTTCGAGGCATTCGATGGCCAGTTGCGCTCCGAGGATCCGCTGTCCTTCAAGGACAAGAAGCGTTACCGGGATCGTGTGCGTGAGGCTACGAAGAGTGCCGGTGCCGAGGAGGCCGTGCGCAATTATGTCGGGGACATCCTGGGTCGTACCGTCTCGGCTTCCCTGTTCGAATTCGGCTTTATGGGCGGCAGCATGGGTTCCGTCGCTGGCGAGAAAATCGTGCTTGGCATGGAACGGGCGCTGGAACGTCAGTGCCCCTATCTGCTGGTGACCGCCTCCGGTGGGGCACGCATGCAGGAGGGCATTCTGTCCCTGATGCAGATGGCCAAGACCTCGGCGGTTGTCAATCGCCTGCATGCCGAGCAGCTGCCGTTCGTCTGTCTGTTGACCGACCCGACGATGGGTGGCGTGTCGGCGTCGGTCGGCTGGCTTGGGGATGTGATCCTCGCTGAGCCCGGGGCGCTGATCGGATTTGCCGGGCCGCGGGTGATCCAGGAAACCGTCGGCCAGGAGTTGCCGAAGGGTTTCCAGCGGCCGGACTTCCTGATCGAGCACGGCCTGATCGATGCCGTGGTGGACCGCAGGCAGCAGCGCGAATATCTGTCCGCCCTGTTCGATAAGCTTTGCCGGCGTCCCTACCGCCAATCCTGAACCGCTACCCCGTCGGGGGGCATCCATGATCGCGCATTCCGATTCCATCGAGGCATGGCTGGCCCGGTTGGGCCAGCCTGACGCCGACCGCGATTACCGCCCGGGGCATGCGCGCATGCACGCCTTGCTGGATGGTCTTGCGCTGCGGCGTCCGCGGCTGCGCATCCGTGTGGCTGGAACCAACGGCAAGGGCTCGACCGCCACCATGCTGGCCGCCGCGTTGCAGGCCAGCGGTTACCGGGTGGGGCTGTATACCTCGCCGCACCTGCGCCGCTTCAACGAACGCATCCGTATCGATGGCGTCGAAGCCAGCGATGACGTGCTGGCGGACAGCCTGCAAGGGCTGATGCCGAAGGCACTGCGGGCAGGTGCTTCCTATTTCGAGGTGGCCACCACCATGGCCCTGGCCATTTTTTCCGGGGCCGAGGTGGATATCGAGATCCTGGAGGCGGGGGTGGGTGCGCGTTTGGACGCCACCACTGCCGTGCCGGCTGAGGCGGCGGTGCTGACCCCGATCGGGCTGGATCACCAGGCCTGGCTTGGGAATACGCTGGAGGAGATCGCTGGCGAGAAGGCCTGGGCCATGGATGGTTGCTCCCTGGCATTGAGTGCGCCGCAGCCTTCGCCGGTGATACGGGTGCTGCGGGAACGGCGCCCGGATTTGCATGAGCTCGAAGCGGCCGAGGCGGACGCGATGCCCCCGCTGAGTGCCTTGGGAGCCCATCAGCGTCTGAATGCGGCCCTTGCCTGGAGAATGGCAGGCCTGCTCGAAGGGAAGGGTCTGTTGAAAATCCGGAAGGAGACTGCCTTGGCTGCCATCGCGGCGAGCATGATACCGGGGCGGTTGCAAAACCTCGCCTGGGGAAAGCGGCGTATCTGGCTGGATGCGGGGCATAATCTGCATGCCGTCGAGACCCTGTTGCCGAGTCTGAGGTCCTTGTGCGAGCGTTTCGAGGCCATCATCGTGTTGACGCGCGAGGATCGCGACCTGTCAGCTGCCGCCCCGCTGCTGCGACCGTTGACCCGGCACCTGCTCATCGGCCGCGGTAACGACCGCGCCACCCTATTCCGGGCTCTGGCGGAGTATATCGCCGCCAGGGATGAAGGGGATTTCCTGGTGCTGGGCTCATTCATCACGATCGGCCTGACCAGCGAATGGCTGGACGGTATGCGGGAGATCGCCGGCTAGCTGTCCACCGTGAAGCCGCTGGCCCCTCTGCGCATGCCGACCGGACCGGTACGCGTCACCTCGATGATACCGAGTGGCTCGAGCATGCGCAGGAAGGCCTCGAGCTTGTTGGCCTTGCCGGTCAGCTCGACGGTGTAGCTGGCCTCCGAGACGTCGACGACCTTGGCGCGGAACACGTCGGCCATGCGCAGCACCTCGGCGCGGGAGCTTTCCGAGGCGCGTACCTTGACCAGCAGCATCTCCCGCTCCATGTGCTCGGTCTGCGAGATATCCTCGGCCTTGATCACCGGGATCAGCTTGTTCAGCTGCTTCTTGATCTGCTCGATGACAGATTCGTCACCACGCGTGACCAGGGTCATGCGGCTGACCGTCGGGTCCATCGTGGCCGCGACGTTCAGGCTCTCGATATTGTAGCCGCGTGCCGAGAACAGCCCGGCCACGCGCGTGAGCACGCCAAACTCGTTTTCGACCAGAACGGTGATCACGTGTCTCATGCCAGCACCATCTCGTTCAGGGCCGCTCCGGCCGGCACCATCGGATAGACGTTCTCTTCCTTGGCTACGACAAAGTCGATGACCGTGAAGCTGTCACGGTTCTTCAGCGCCTTGGCGATGACCTTCTCGACCTCGGCCGGTTTGGTCACGCGGTAGCCCGTTCCGCCGTAGGCCTCGGCCAGCTTGACGAAATCCGGCAGCGAGTCGGAATACGAATGCGAATAGCGCGATTCGTAGAACATCTCCTGCCACTGGCGGACCATGCCCATGTAGGAGTTGTTCAGGATGGCCACGATGACCGGCAGCATGAACTGCTTGGCGGTGGCCAGTTCCTGGATGGTCATCTGGATGGAGGCATCGCCGGCCACGTCGATGACGATGGCGTCCGGGTTGCCGATCTGGGCACCAATGGCGGCGGGCAGGCCGAAACCCATGGTGCCCAGACCGCCGGAGGTGATCCAGCGACCGGGCTTTTTGAAGCCGTAATGCTGAGCCGCCCACATCTGATGCTGCCCAACCTCGGTGGTGATGATGGCATCGCCTTTCGTCAGCTCGTGCAGCTTCCTGATGACGTACTGCGGTTGGATCGGACCATGCATATCCTGGTCGAAATGCAGGCAGTTCTTGGCGCGCCATTCATTGATCTGGTGCCACCAGACGGCCAACGCCGCCTCGTCCGGCCCGGATTCGCGGCGCTCGATCTCTTTCAGGATCTGCCCGAGCACGGTAGCGACATCACCGACCACCGGCAGGTGGGCAAACACGTTTTTCGAGATCGACGAGGGGTCAATGTCGATATGGATGATCTCGGCATCCGGTGCGAAGGCATCGAGGCGGCCGGTAACACGGTCGTCGAAGCGGGCGCCGATGGAGACCAGCAGGTCACTGTGCGTGACCGCCATATTCGCTTCATAGGTGCCGTGCATGCCGAGCATGCCGAGAAAGCGCTCGTCGTCATGTGGAAAGCCGCCCAAGCCCATCAGGGTGTTGGTAACCGGGAAATTCAGCTGGCGGGCCAGCTTGGCCAGCTTTTCGGCGGAACCGTGCGAACTGATAACGCCGCCGCCCGTATAGAGCACGGGGCGTTTGGCATTCAGCAGGGCGGTGACGACCTTTTTGATCTGGCCGTGATGCCCCTTGGTGACCGGTTTGTACGAGCGCATCTCCACCGTCTCCGGGTAGACGAACTCACAAATGGCGGTGCTGACATCCTTCGGGATATCGACCAGCACCGGGCCCGGTCGGCCGGTGGTGGCGATGTGGAAGGCCTTGCGGATGGTCAGTGCCAGATCCTCCACCGATTTGACCAGGAAATTGTGCTTGGTGGCCGAGCGTGTCAGGCCGACGGTATCGGCCTCCTGGAAGGCATCATTGCCGATCATGTTGGTAGCGACCTGGCCGGAGAAGCAGACGGTCGGGATCGAATCCATATAGGAATCCACCAGGCCGGTGACGGCATTGGTGGCTCCCGGCCCGGAGGTGACAAGCGCCACGCCACACTTGCCGGTGGAGCGGGCATAGCCGTTGGCGGCATGCAAAGCCCCCTGCTCGTGACGCACCAGCACATGCTTGAACAACGGCTTCTGGAAGATGGCATCGTAAATGGGCAGCACGGCGCCGCCGGGATAGCCGAAGATGGTATCCACGCCCTCACGCTTGAGGCATTCGACAAAGATTTCCGCGCCGGTCAGTTTCATTGGATATGTGCCTTTGCTGCCCACGAATTGCAGACCGGCGAACATAGGCAGGGTGCGAAAGTGTGTCAAGCGCGAAGGCTTGAAACTAAACGCTTTCGTGCGCTTCCCGCACTGGATTCAGGGGACGCATCATCAGGATGGCGTCCTCGCGCCGGGGGTGTCCCGGCGATGGGGGATAATAGGCGCGCCTCCGGCCGACGGTGTGGAAACCAAGGCTGGCATACAGCTGTTGGGCCGGGGTATTCGAGGCCCGCACCTCCAGATAAACCGCTGACAGCCCGTTCTTGTGTGTAAACAGAAAGTAGCTCAGACGCGTGGCCAGACCCCGGCGCTGGAAATCGGGATGAACGGCAATCTGCAGCAGGTGCACCTCATCGAGCACATCATGGCTGAGCAGGTAGGCGATGATGTGCCGGTCCTGTGTGGCTACGATCAGCTCGTGTCCGGATTGCAGGGTGTGCAGGATGCTTTTCTCGGACCATGCCTCCGGCAGCAGCCGTCGGTTCAGTTGATAGACGGCTGGCAGGTCAGCCTCGGTGCCTGGCCGGATGTCGATCATGCCTCTTCGGGAGGTGTGGCCTGCTCCTTCCAGCCGCATCCCTCATGGACACAGATATGTTCGGTGCCGCGGCGCTTGGTCACCTTCTCGGTGATGAAGGGTGCGCCGCATTGGGGGCAGGGTCGGTCCACTGGCTTGTCCCAAAGGGCATTCTTGCATTTGGGATACATCGAGCAGGAATAGAATATCTTGCCACGCCTGGATTTTTTCTCGAGGAACGTCCCCTTGCCGCAGGCCGGACAGGTGATGCCGGTATCCTTCGGTTTTTCCAGAGGCTGGATGTTCTTACATTTCGGGTAGTTCGAGCAGCCGAGGAACGGGCCGAAGCGTCCCTGCTTGATCTCCATCGGGGCACCACATTTCTCGCACATCTGGTCGGTCAGCTGGCGTGGCTGGGCCTCCGTCTGTTCCCCATTCTTGGCCAGCGGCCGGCTGTACTTGCATTCAGGATAGCCGGTGCAGGCCAAAAAGCGGCCGAAACGCCCGAGCTTGATGGCCAACGGCTTGCCGCATTCGGGACAGGTCTCGCTGGTTTCCTCATGCGTGACGTCTGAGCGTTTGACGTTCTCCTGGGTATCGTCGACCTTCGACTTGAACGGTGTCCAGAACGTGCGGAGCAAGGGCTTCCAGGCCTGCTCCCCGCGTGCGACGGCATCGAGCTTAGCCTCGACGTCGGCGGTAAAGCCCGTATCGACGATGTCCGGGAAATACTGCGTCAGAAAACGATTGACCACCTCACCGGTATCGGTCGGCACGAAGCGTTTGCGCTCCATTTCTACGTACTTTCTTTCCCTGAGTACGTTCAGGATCGAGGCATAGGTTGAGGGTCGGCCGATACCGTGCTCCTCCATCTCCTTGACCAGTGTCGCTTCGGAATAGCGCGGTTTCGGCTCCGTGAAATGCTGGCTGGCATCCGCCTGGCGGATGCCGATGCCCTGGCCCTGGGTGAGCGGCGGCAACATCGAATCCTGGTCGTTTTCCGCAGGTTCGTCGCGGCCCTCCTCGTACAGCTTGCGAAAGCCCGGAAAGGCAAGGGTGGAGCCGGTGGCGCGCAGGGCGATGCTCCCGTCGGCCGAGGTGATGTCCGCTCGCACCTGATCGATCAGCGCCGGCGCCATCTGGCAGGCCACCGCCCGTTGCCAGATCAACGCATACAGCTTCCAGGCGTCGGCATCGAGCATCGCACGCATCTGTTCGGGCGTACGCAGCACCGAGGTGGGGCGGATCGCTTCGTGGGCCTCCTGCGCGTTACGGCTGCTGGTCTTGAAGCGGCGGGGCTTGGGGGGCAGGAAGCCCGAGTCGAAATGGCCATGGATATAGTCACGGATCTCGGACACAGCATCTTCGGCCAGCGATACGGAGTCGGTTCGCATGTAGGTGATCAGGCCTACGCGTTCGCCGCCGACATCCGAGCCCTCGTACAGGCCCTGGGCCAACTGCATGGTCTTGCGGGCGGTGAATCCGAGCTTGCGCGCCGCTTCCATCTGCAGGGAGGAGGTGATGAACGGTGGGGATGGCTGTTGCCGTTTCTGGCTCTTCTCGACCGATGCGACGGTATAGCTGCCGGCCTGCACGCGGTTGGCCGCGGTGCGGGCGGAGACGCCGTCGGTCAGGTCGAACTTGCCGAGGTTTGTGCCATCAAGCGCATGCAGCCTGGCCGCAAAGTTCTGGCCACCGGCCTCACAGCTGGCTTCCACCGTCCAGTATTCCTTCGGACGAAAATCGCGGATATGTTGCTCACGTTCGCAGATCAGGCGCAGGGCGACCGACTGCACGCGTCCGGCCGACAGGCCGCTACGGATCTTGCGCCATAGCAATGGCGACAGCGTGAAGCCGACCAAATAATCCAGGGCACTGCGCGCCTGCTGGGCGTCAACCAGTTGCATGTTGATCTGGTGCGGATGATGGATGGCTTCGTCAATGGCCTTCTTGGTGATCTCGTTGAAGGTGATGCGCCGGATATCCTTGCCCTTCAGCGCCCCGCGCTGTGCCAGTTCGTCGGCGACATGCCAGGCGATGGCCTCCCCTTCCCGGTCGAGGTCGCTGGCCAGGATCAGCTCATCGGCCTGTTTCAGAGCCTTCTCGATGGCCGCCAAGCGCTTTTCCTTGTCGGCGATGACCTCGTAGGTCAAGGCGAAATCGTGGTCAGGATCCACCGAGCCATCCTTCTTCGGGAAGGCGCGCACATGGCCGTAGGAAGCCAGGACCTTGAAGTCCTTGCCCAGATATTTCTCGATGGTTTTTGCCTTGGCCGGTGATTCCACGACAACAATTGCGCGCATCAAATCTCCTGAGTAAGCGTATACCGATCGCCGGGCAGTCTGTCGATCACGCCCTGAAGTTCAAGGGCGAGTAATATCGGAGACAGTTCAGGCAGGCTCAGATGGCACTGCTCGGACAGCATGTCCACATGCGCAACTCCCTGTTTCAGCACTTGCAGCAGCATGGCTTCGGTCTCTGATGCCGGCTCGTACCGGGGCGTGTTGACGGAGGTTGCGGAGGAGTCCCAGCCCAGTGCTTCCGTAACCGAGGCGGTGCTGTCGGCGAGCCCGGCCCCGTCGCGGATCAGGCGATGGCAACCGGCATGGTTGCCGCCGAGCACTGATCCCGGAACGGCAAATACCTCGCGCCCATAGGCCAGGGCCTGATGGGCGGTGATCAGGCTTCCCGAACGCTGGTCGGCTTCCATGACGACGGTGGCCGGACTCAGGGCAGCGATGATGCGGTTGCGCCGAGGGAAATGCTCGGGCCGGGCGGTCACATCGGGCGCCAATTCGCTGATGACACAACCGTTCCGGATGATGGCATCGATCTGCCGCCGCTGCTCATCGCGGCCGATGGCCTGCAGGCCGCATCCGAGCACAGCGACGGTGACACCGTCCGCTTCCAGCGCCCCTGCATGGGCGGCGGCATCGATGCCCTGGGCCATGCCACTGACGATGACCGTATCCTGGGCGGCCCATTGCCGGCACCAGCGTCGGGTCATCAAACGGCCTTCGCGGCTGGCCTTGCGCGAACCGACGACGGACAGCATGCGCGGACGGCATAGTGCTTCCGTATGGCCCAGGGCATACAGCACCAGCGGCGCATCCTCGGCGGCAGCCAGATGTTCGGGGTATTCTGCATCGTCGATGCCGAGCAGTCGGATGCTGTGGCCCATACAGGTTTCGATGATGCGGTCGGTCTGCTGGTAATCGCTGGAGAGCAGGGCTTGCATCAGTTTCGGACCGATGCCTTCCTGCGCCGCCAGATCACTGGCTGAGGTCTGCCATAGGGTATAAGCAGATCCGAAGGCGCCGATAAGTTGCCTGCCGGTGACAGGGCCGATGCCCGGAATCAGGCTCAGGCGTAGGACAGCCCGTACCTGTGCCGGTATCCCCGGTGATGTTTCCGTTCCGGAAGCGTCCGGATCCAATGCTCTATGGGCGTGCCTGGTTGCGGACGATGTCGCCGACGTTGATCGGATTGGTCGATTCCGTGACCAGGGCGATGGAGGCATCCGGTTGCGGCACCAACACGATGAGCTCGCCGATCTGCTCCTCCGGCAGCCTGACCGGTTTGCCGGTCACCGGGTCTTTGACCAGCCGGCCGACGCGATGGATCGACAGCACCGAACCCGGGCGCAGATGCTGGCGCAGGCCCAGGTTGATGCCGATAATCTGATGCTGACCGGCCTCTGCAGCATCGTTGCGCAGGTACATGACTTCGCCGACCAGCGGGTTCGTCGGATATGCGGGGATGATGTGTGTGTTGACGATATGGGCCGGTTTCAGGCGGTCACCCTTCGACATTTCCTCAAAGGAGTTCAGCACAACGCCACGGTAAATGTCCCCTTTGTGCGTGGAAACTTCAATCTGCCCGAGATCGTGGATTAGGTAGCCAACAAGCTTGCCGGTGTGCGGATCCTTGACCGGATCGCCGGTACGGAATACATCGAAGACCTGGCCTTCGGACGGCGTTGCCTCGGTGAATTTCAGGTAGAGATGGTCGTTGGCCCCGTAATTGATGCGCTGGTCGGAGGAGTTGACGATGTAACCGACCCCCTTGATCGCTTCCGGCTGGATAAAGTCCTGTCTGGCCAATGCGGTCAGTAGGAGGCTGGGGTTGATCTTCGGTTCAAGGTGTTCCGCCGGTTTGATGATGATCTCTGGTCGCAGGCGGGCCATGACCTCCGGCCGCGGCCGAACAGTGCTCAGGCCGCCGGTTGCCCTCTGCTCGGGGTTGAACCATATCTTGTTGCCCGGATAGATCAGGTCCGGGTTGGTAATATACAGGTTGCGCTCCCAGATCTTCATCCATTTTAGCGGATCCTTGAAGAAATGGGCGGAGATGTCCCACAGGGTATCGCCCTTCTTGACGATATACGGCTGAGGGAAGTCGGGTTTCAAATTATTCTTCGTGACGCCGGCAGGCAGGCGGAGGGAATCGGCATGAACCGGCAACGGCGCGGCTACCAGAACGCATGCCAACAGAAGGGCAGCGAAGCCTTGAAGTTTCATGTTAACCTCCCAGCGTAAGCCGTGAATAAATCAAAGGATGGCATAAGCTTATGGAGCCCGCAAGCGGTGATTGCCACCGTGCCCGACCTTGGGTTCCTCGTGCCGGAGTAGTCGGGAGATGTTGGCGCGATGACGGACGAGTGTCAGCAAGCCCAGTGCCCCGGCGCTGGCCAGAAAGGCGGGAGGGCGGCCGAGGCCCCAGGCAAACAGGGGCAGACAGCCGGCGGCCAGTATCGATGATACCGATACATAACGCCACAGCTTCAGGCTGATCAGCCATACGGCAAAGGCCAGCACCGCGATCCACGGTTGCCAGGGGAGCACGACGCCGAACATGGTTGCGACCCCCTTGCCACCCTTGAATGCCAGGTAGATGGGAAAGCAGTGGCCGATGAAGGCGGCCAGGGCGATGCCGGCGGTTTGCCATTCCGGCACCTGCCAGTAAATCGACAGACCGACGGGGATCGTTCCCTTCAGCAGATCTGCGGTGAGTGTGAGCACACCCACCGTCTTGCCGCCTGTGCGCATGGCATTGGTAGCGCCGATATTGCCGCTGCCATGCCGGCGGGGATCCCTGCCCGTGAGCAAGCGACTGAACAGTAAGCCGAACGGAATGGCACCGATCAGGTAGGCGCCTGCAATGGTGACGGATGCATAGGCGTACAATGGGTTAATGCCGGTTCAGATGCCGGGTGCGGCTTGCATCCAGCTGATGTTGCAGGCGGGTGGGCTGATCGGAGGCGACCAGGGTGGGTAGAATATCCTCCAGGGCAACGGGCCTGCCGAACATGGACGGAAAGGGTTCGCCATCGATGATATTGTCGTGCCGGAGCAGCACGAGCTGGTCATGGGTCAGCGGTGGATTGGGTAGTGGCCGACACAGGGTGGCGATGACTGCGGCAAGCGGGAAGGGAAGCGGCGTCAGCATGCGCCGGCGTCCGAGAGCGTCCATCAACATAGTGAGAAGCTGCATCAGCGTATAGGTTTTGGGACCACCAAGTTCAAAGGTCTTTTCCGAAACATGGCGATTGTTGATGGCCATGATGAATGCCCTGGCCACGTCATCGACCCACACCGGCTGGAACCTCGTGCCGCCGCCGACGACGGGCAGGATGGGCGATATTCTGCTCATGGCCCGGAAGCGGTTGAAGAACGAGTCTTCGCTGCCGTAGATGACCGACGGCCGGTAGATTGCCCAGTTCAGGCCGGATTGGCGCACATGGCCTTCGGCTTCGCCCTTGGTCCGTGCATAGGCGCTGGCGGGAATTTGGCCGGCACCCAGGGCGCTCATGTGCAGGTACTGCCTGATTTTGGCCCGCTTGCAGGCAGCCAGGATATGCTCGGTGCCGTGGACGTGGGCTGCCTCGAAGTTCTGGCGTCCGCGTTCAAACAGCAGGCCGACAAGGTTGATGACCACACCGGCATCCATGACCGCCTCATCCAGGCCGCGTCCATCCGTGACATCGGCACGTATAAGGCGGGTTCCCTCCACCAGCAGGTTCCGGGCGCGCTCGGGATGGCGGCAGGCGACCGTCACTGAGTATCCTTGGTCGGCGGCCAGGTGCACCAGGGTACGGCCGACGAAACCGCTGCCACCGATTATGCAGATGCGCGTGCCCATTGCTCCTCCTGACGGACCTGGATCGGGAATAAATTACCAAGCAGCAGCCAACATGGTCAATGTGGTGTCCCATATCATGGATGTGATTCTTGCGATGCGGAAGGCAAAGTCTAAGCTAGCGGCTGGGGCGATGCGGAGGGGTGGATGGCTTTGCGTTATTTCAATCCGGATGAGGTGATGGCGGCGGCACGCAGCGCCTTGCGCCTTCGCCTGCTGGTCACCATGGCAGTCACGCTGGTGGGTGCCGTGGTCATCTACGGGGTGTTCAGCATCGACGGAACTGTCCATGGCTTTGGCTCGATTTTGCTGCGTTTTGTCGGTGGGGTGGGTGGATTGTTGTGGGCGCTTTTCGGCTTGACTGCCCTGGCCCACCAGATCGCGATGGCGCATGATGGGGGTGAGATCCCCGGATTGCTCGACGCAGTTGGTTTCGCATGGGAGCGCATCCTGTCCCTGGTGGTGGTGCCGGCATGGGGAGCAGGCCTGCTGCTGGTCCTGCTGCTTGTGGAAATGCTGGTGGTGTTGATCGCCCGCATTCCTGGCCTTGGAGACTTGTGGCTGGCCGTGGTGGCGATGCCGATGCTGTTGCTCAATACGCTGGTCGCACTCGTCCTGTTGTTGGCGCTGTTTAATATTGCCGTGCGCGTGGCGATCTCGTCGCCGGACATGGAATCTCTGAAAAATACGCTGTGGCACCTGCTGCGCACCCGCCTGCCGGAATTGCTGATCTATAACCTCGGCGGGGTGCTGGCGGCCTGCTTGGTCGCCGCTGTCGTGCTGTCGCCGTTGTGGTTGGGCTGGCGGATCACCCATGGCATCGTCGGCTATGTGGCTGGCGGCACCATGCACACCGTCCTTGCTGCTACCGGCTTTTGGGGCAGCATTGCGCATGTGGTGGGACTGGTGATGGTCGGGCTGCTGGTGGCGGCGGTGGCCAGCGTACCCTGTATCGTGATCACCCATCTGACCCTGATGGTGCATAAGGAGTTGGATGCCGGATCTGTGGCCGCCGCCGAAGCGGCCGTGACCGGGAAAAAAGCTACGCCACGGCGTGCGGCGCAGGGTGCACCCCCCCGCACATCCAAACCGAAGAAGTCTGCCGCCAAGTCGCAGGCGTCCCGTAAACCACGGAAGGCGCGGACGAAAAAGCCCCCCGCATCGAAGGGCTCGTCTCCGAAAAGCGAATAATCAGTAACGGGTTTTCATGCGGATCGATTCCCAACGCATTTCCACGGCACAACACCTGCCCGATGCCATGTTTGCGGCGGCAGCGGCAAATCCTTCGCACCCTGCCCAATGGTATCGGGTGGCCGATGCCTACCATCCCCTGACTTATGCCCAGCTCGCCTCCAGGACGCGGCTTGTGGCCACCGGATTGCTGGCGGCGGAGGTGGGGCAAGGCGATCGAGTGGCGTTGCTGATGGAAAATCGTCCGGAATGGGCGGTTGCCGATTATGCGGTGATGGCGATCGGGGCGGTGACGGTGCCCCTGTACTGCTCCTACCGTCCCCGGGATATGGCTTATGTCATCAACGACGCGCAGGCGCGGGTGCTCATCTGTTCGGGCGGCGTTCTGCTGCAGCACCTGCTGAAGGCCATCGAGAGTTGTCCGCAGGTTGAGGTGATTTATGCCCTGGAGCCGCAAGACAAGCATACCCTGCTGCGTCCGTTCGCGGAACTGGAGGCGCAGGGTGTCGATGTCGTGTCCCTGGATGCCCGCTTGGCCGAAATCAGCCGTGCCAGCCTGGCGACCATCGTCTATACCTCCGGAACGACGGCGACACCCAAGGGCGTGATGCTGTCGCATGGCAATCTGCTGACAGTTGTCAGTGCGGCCAGTGAAGTCATCGATCTTCGTGCCGATGACATGATGCTATCATTTCTGCCGCTGGCGCACAGTCTGGAGCGCCTTGCTGGCCATTTCCTTGCCTATTCCACCGGCATTTCGGTGGCCTTCGCCGAACGTCCGGATACGGTGGCCAAGAATCTGATGGAGGCGAAGCCGACGCTGCTGATATCGGTTCCACGCATGTTTGAGGTGGTGCGTGGGCGCATGCTCGGGCAGCTGGCCAAGCAGTCGCCCTGGAAACAGCGGCTGTTTACATCCTATGTGTCGCTCGGCACGGCCTTGTACCGGGGGAAAATGACGCTGTTCGGGCGCCTGGCCTATGCCCTGCTCGATCGTTTGGTGGGTCGTAAGGTCCGTCAGCGATTCGGGGGCCGTCTGCGTCTGATGGTGTCCGGGGGCGCACCGTTGAGTGCTGAGATCAATGAATTCTTTGAAGGTATCGGCATGCCAATCCTGCAGGGTTATGGCCTGACGGAATCGGCGCCGCTGATCACCGTCAATCCCGAGCAGGATCGAAGGCTGGGCACGGTCGGCAGGCCGGTGGCCGATATCGAGGTGCGCTTGGCCGAAGATGGCGAGATCCTGGCCCGTGGCGCGAACATCATGCTCGGATACTGGCATCAGCCCGAGGCGACAGCGGAGACGGTCGTTGACGGCTGGCTGCATACCGGCGATATCGGGGAGATCGACGCGGATGGCTACCTGCGCATCACCGACCGCAAGAAGGATATTATCGTTAATTCCGGCGGCGAGAACATCGCGCCACAGCGCATCGAGATGCTGCTGGTTGCCGATCCGATGATTGACCAAGTGGTGGTTTTCGGAGATCAGCGGCCGTATCTGGTGGCCATCGTGGTACCGAACGAGGAAGCCTGTCGTACCTGGGCCGATGGTAAGGGCCTGCCGGCAACCGACTGGTCGTCCCTGGTGGTCTCACCGGTGCTGCGCGAGGAGTTGCAGAATCGCATTGCCGGCATCCTGAAACCACTCAATCCCTATGAGCAGGTGCGGCGCATCCATGTGCGCGCCGAGCCGTTTACCATTGAGGGTGGACTGCTGACGCCGACGCTGAAGATCAAGCGCCGCTTGGTGCTCGAGCAGTACCAGGGCGAGATCGAGGCGCTTTACCAGTAAGAATTCAGTCCCTGAAGTTGGAGAAGGAAAGCGGGCGGTCCGCCTTCAGGCCCCGAATCAGGGCCATGGCCGACTGCAAATCATCCCTGCTTTTGCCGGTGATCCGTACCTGCTCGCCCTGGATGGCGCTCTGAACCTTCAGCTTGCTGTCCTTGATCTCCCGTCCGATTTGCTTGGCCAGTTCCTTGTCGATGCCCTGCTTGACGGCGATGGACTGACGCAGCGTATCACCGCTGGCGCGCTCGGGCTCAGCGAAGTCCAGGCATCGGGGATCAACGCCGCGCCGCACGATACGCGCTTTCAGCAACTCATGGATGGCGCCCAGCTTGTACTGATCATCGGCGAGCACGGTGATGACGGCGCCATTGCGTTCAATGCTCGCTTTGCTGCCCTTGAAATCATACCTCGTCGAGATCTCCTTGCGGACCTGATTGACGGCATTGTCCACTTCTTGCAGATCGGTTTCCGATATCACATCGAAGCTCGGCATGGCGTGACCTCCCGCAGGGTTTCCAGGATATCGTGCAGCAGGATGCTTTGACATTCAATGGGTTGGCGGCAATCATGCCAGTAAAAGGGGATGCGTTTGCAGCAGGATTTTGCCCATCGCAGCGATCATGGCCGGCCGGCGAGGGAGCCAAACCGTCGTCCATCGGCCGTAAGGCGCCTGTTGCCCATGCTTTCGCTGACGGTGCTCGGTTTCGCGGTGGTCGCCGTACTGATGCTGTTGAGCGGCGGCCAGCAGGTCAGCGCCAGTGCATCCTCGTTCAAGGAAGAATGGCTGCCACCCGAAATGCCGGCGGCGGCGAGCCATGCCCAGGACCAGGAGAGCCGGGTGTCCCTGCATAAAGGGGACACCGCCATCTCGGCGCTGACGCAATTGGGGTTGTCGATGCCGCAGATCATGCGCGCCGTGCATGCGGCGCGCGCCGTGTATCCGCTCAAGGATGTCCATACCGGCCATGTCATGACCCGCATGGATGGAAATGACGGCATGCGGATCTTTTATGAGATCGATCCCCAGCAGCGCCTGCGGCTGCAGCGCGATGGCGATGGACAATGGCAGGCCGCGATCAACGAACTCCCCGTCAGAGACCGGTTGGCGGAGGCCGAGGGGAGCATCGAAGACAGCCTGTTTGGTGCGGCCGAAAAAGCGGGCCTGGATGACACCATCACGATGAATCTGGTCGACATCTTCTCGTGGGATATCGATTTCGCGCGGGATATCCGCGCTGGCGACAGCTTTCGTGTCCTGTATCGGGAACATTACGACACCAAGGGCAGGATGATCGGAGCCACCATCCTGGCCGCGGAGTTCACGAACCAGGGTCGAACCTACCGGGCCGTCCGCTACCGGACTGCCTCTGGGCGCTACGATTATTTTACACCCGATGGCCAGAGCATGCGCAAATCCTTTCTGAAGGCCCCTTTGAAGTACACGCGTATCTCTTCGCGTTATTCACTGCATCGCATGCATCCGATCCTCGGTTATACGCGCGCACACCGCGGCGTGGATTACGCGGCGCCGATGGGCACACCGGTGCATGCCGTGGGCGACGGTGTGATCAGGTATTGTGGCTGGCGGGGCGGCTACGGGCGCTTCATCGTGATTCGCCATACCGATGGCATACATGCGACCGCCTATGCCCATCTGTCCCGCTACGCCAGAGGCATCCACAGCGGCGTGCACGTGCATCAGGGGCAGACGATTGGCTATGTGGGCATGAGCGGGTTGGCCACCGGACCCCATCTGCATTTCGAGTTCCGCGTCCATGGCGTGAAGGTGAATCCCCTGACAGTGAAACGTACGCCGGCCAAGCCGGTGCCACAGGCTCAGATGACCGCGTTCCGCCAGGCTACGGCTCCATGGCTGGCCCGGATCGAGGTGCCGCAGCCCCTGCTGGCCTGGAATTAACGGCGGTGTCGAATGTGGCCCTCGGGCCGCGCACAAACCAATGAGTGGGATATAACATGACGGGCGACGGCATCGACGATAAACAGGCACGGGACTGGCTTGACCAGGCACGCACGGTTCTGGAGATCGAAACCGATGCGTTGCAGCTTGTGCGTGATTCGTTGGACATGGCGTTCGTGCAGGCGGTGGATTGCATTCTCGAACACAGCGGTCGGCTGGTGGTGCTGGGCATGGGCAAATCCGGCCTGATTGCCAAGAAGATCGCCGCCACCTTTGCCAGCACCGGCACCCCGGCCTTTTTCGTTCATGCCGCAGAGGCCAGGCATGGGGACCTGGGCATGATCACCGATCATGACGTGGTGCTGGCCCTGTCCCATAGTGGGGAAACCGAAGAGGTGTCGAGCCTGTTGCCGACGATCAAACGCCTGGGGGCAACGCTGATTGCCATCACCGGCAATCCCGCCTCCACGCTCGGGCGGTATGCCGATATCGTGTTGCCGGTGCCGGTGCGCCAGGAAGCCTGTCCGATGAACCTGGCGCCTACGGCCTCGACCACGGCCGCGCTGGCGCTGGGCGATGCGTTGGCCGTGGTGACGCTGAAGCAGCGCGGTATTGATGAGCGGGATTTCGCCCGCGTGCACCCGGCCGGCAACCTGGGCAGGCGCCTGATGCGGGTGGCCGACGTGATGCACGGGGGTGACGAATTACCGATGGTCGACAGGCAGGCGAGCCTCAGGGAGGCAATCATGACCATGAGCAGCCACAGGCTGGGCATCACCGGCGTGGCGCGAGACGGTCGGCTGACGGGATGCCTCACCGACGGGGATCTGCGCCGTATCCTGGAGTCTTCCGGGCAAGTGGATCTGGATGCCCCGGTGTCGGCGGTGATGCACGCCGAGCCACGCGTGATCGGTGAGGATAGGCTGGCCAGCGAGGCCGTGCGCATGATGGAAGAGCACAAGATCACCGTGCTGTTCGTCGTCGATCAGGCCGGCAGGGTGGCCGGTGCCGTGCATATGCACGATCTGCTGCATGCGGGGGTGGCATGACATCATCCTACAGCGGGTTTCCGTTCGCCCTGGCCCAGGGTATCCGTCTGCTGGTGCTGGATGTCGACGGGGTATTGACCGGGGGCACGATTTTCATCGATGACCATGGCGTTGAAACGAAAGGGTTTCATGTCCGGGACGGGCATGGCATCAAGATGCTGCAGCGTGCGGGCATTGACGTGGCCATCCTGACCGGCCGCACCTCGGGTGTCGTGGTGCACCGGGCACAAGATCTCGGTATCGAGCACGTGGTCCAGGGCAGCCTGCGCAAGTCCGAGGGGCTGGATCGCTTATGCACCATGGCCGGCACCCCGCCCGATCAATGCGCCTACATGGGCGATGACGTGGTCGATCTGCCGGCCATGCGGCGCTGCCGCCTGGCCCTGGCTCCGCAGGATGCACACCCTTGCGTACAAGGCGTGGCGCATTGGCATTCCTCGTTCATCGGTGGGGGCGGTGCCGTGCGCCAGGCTTGTGAAGGCCTGATCCTGGCAGCAGGGGCATGGCAAGAGATCGTGGAGAAGCCTTATGGTGTTTCCCCGGCGGATTGCGGCTGGACCGCCTGACTTGCTGCCATCGCTGTAATGCATCGTCGTTTCTGGACATGGATCAAATGGGCAAGCCTCGTAATTTCCATTGGCAGCATCGGATTGGCGATTGTATTGATGGCATTCAGGGATCACGGCATGCATCTGATGCGGGTCTCCGGGCCGGCAAATGGCGGGCAGACTCGGGTGGAGAAACCGTTGATCGTCGAGCGCAAGGGGGATCGTCTGATATGGCGCCTGAAGGCGAACAAGGCCGAACAGCAGTTACAGGGAAAACTGTTGTTGACCAAGCCCGTGCTTGAGATGTTCACCGACAACGGGGATGTGGTCACCGTGTCCGGAGCGCGGGCGAGGTTCGATCCCCTGCATCGCAATATCGCCTTTGATTCGCAGGTCAAGGTTACTTATAAGCAGTGGCAGCTGACCAGCGATTCCCTGATTTACGTGAGCGGCAAAGATGAGCTTACCGTGCCGGGAGCGTTCGTGGCCACCGGCAACAAGGTCGTGGCGAGGGGAAGGGGCCTGCGGGTGAACCGGGATACCCAGCAGCTTTGGGTAGACCATGGTATCCATATCGAGGATCGGGGATCTGCCTGGACGGAGGTTCATCAGTGATGCTACGGCTGATGCTTGCGTTCTGCCTTTGGTTTGTCGGCACTGCTCCGGCTTGGGCAGTCGAGGCGCCAGCGACCACCATCACTGCCGACAGGATGGTGGTACAGCAACCGAAACAGACAGCGGTGTTTGAAGGCCAGGTGGTGCTGCGCCGGGAGCGGTTCGAATTGAAATGCGATCGTCTGGTGGTGCACTATGATCCGAAGAACAGCGGTCAGCTGCGCCAAGCCGAGGCCTATGGGCACGTACGCATCCGCCACGATCAGACCACCGGTACGGCGAAAGAGGCCCGGTATGATCAGCGGCAGGGGATCGTGACGCTGATCGGGGATGCGGAACTGATGCAGCCCGGTCGAACAGTGCATGGCGAGAAAATCGTGCATGACCTCAGAACGCGGTCCACGCAGGTACAGCAGGGAGGCTCGGGCAGGGTGCATCTGCATATCGATTCCACCAAGACCGTCACTTCGCCTCCCAAACAGGCACCCTCCCCTTCAACAGAGGGGCAGCCGTGAGTGCCACGAAGCATCACCTGTCCTCGCGGGGGCTCAGCAAGCGCTATCGTGGCAAGCAGGTCGTCCATGGCGTGGATCTGGACGTGTATTCCGGGGAGTGCGTCGGTCTGCTTGGGCCCAATGGCGCCGGCAAGACGACGAGCTTCTACATGGTCTGTGGACTGGTGCCTGCCGATGGCGGCGAGGTAAGCCTGGATGGCGAGGTTATCACCGCCCTGCCCATGCATCTGCGCGCCCGGCGCGGCATCGGCTACTTACCGCAGGAGGCCAGCATCTTCCGCAAGCTGACGGTGCGCGAAAACCTGCTTGCCATCTTCGAGACCCTGGATATTCCGGATATCCAGGTCGAGGAGGAACTGGAAGAGTTGCTGGTGGAACTGGGTATCGAGGGCGTGCAGCATCAGAAGGCCTACACCCTATCGGGAGGGCAGCGGCGGCGTACCGAAATCGCGCGGGCCCTGGTCACCAAGCCGCGCTTCTTGCTGCTGGATGAGCCCTTTGCCGGCGTCGATCCCATTGCTGTCGAGGACATCCAGGCGATCATCGCCGAGCTTCGTTCCAAAGACATCGGTATCCTGATCACCGATCACAATGTGCGCGATACCCTGTCGATCTGTGATCGCGCCTATCTGATGAATGCAGGTGAGATCCTGGTACACGGCACGCCAGAGGAAATCACGAAGCATCCGGATGCCCGGCGATTGTATTTCGGTGAACGATTCAACATGTAACCAACGGACTTTGACGTCAGGTCCGAAAAAGGTTCCAATGCATCCATGGCGTTGTCCGAAAATCAGCTGACACTTGCCCTGACGGGCGCCTCCGGCGCCACATACGGCCTGCGATTGATGCAGAGGCTGGCCATGGTGTCCGATGTGCACTTGCATGTGCTGGTCTCGGATGCGGCACGGGTGGTGCTCGATCAGGAGCAGGACCTGCTGCTACCGGAAGATGCGGAGCGCATGGGCACGGCCTTGGCAGGACATCTTGGGATCGCCGAGGAAGGCCTTAGCTGCTATGCGCTGGATGACTGGTTCTCTCCCTGCGCCTCCGGCTCGGCCGGAATCCGGAGCATGGTGGTGATTCCTTGCTCGATGGGCACGCTGGCGCGCATCGCCACCGGCACCTCCGACAACCTGATCGAACGTGCCGCCGATGTGGTGCTGAAGGAGCGGGGGCAGCTGATCCTGGTGCCGCGGGAGACCCCGTTGTCCAGCATCCACCTTGAGCACATGCTGGCACTGTCGCGTCTGGGCGTGCAAATCATCCCGGCCATGCCCGGCTTCTATCATCGGCCCGAGAGCGTGGATGAAATGGTGGATTTCGTCGTGGACCGCGTCGTCGACCATCTCGGATTCTCGGATCGAAGCATTCGTCGATGGGGCGGCTAATTCCACTGATGCTCGCGGCCGGGCTGACTGGGTGCGCAGCGTTGACCACCGTAGCAGCCATTCCCGGTGCCCTGGTCGAAGGCGTGGTGGGCATGTTCGAGGGGCAGGAACGCAGCATGCCGGTGGGCATGCGCACGGCGCTGGTGGCAACACAGCGGGGGTTGCGAGCCACCCGTCTGGATGTGGATGTGCTTGAGCCGGTGAAGAATGGTTATGACATCGCATTCGGCAATGACAGGCTTGATGGAGAGTTGCAGTTGACGCCGCAGACGTCGATGCTGACAACTATGGACATCAAGGTGCGCCATGGCGTCAGCCGCGAGAAATCGGTGGAGAAGACCCTGCTGGATGAGATTCAGGGGGCCTCCACCCATGTGTCGAGGCGACAGTCATTTGATTTTAGAGGCTATGGTGAGATCTTCGCCAAACCGGAAAGGGATGCCAAACGGCTCGGCTGGTTCCGGCGCAAGGCGAAACTGGATGTGAGCAAGTCGCATCGGCCGGGGTGGATCAGCATTGAGATGCCTTCCGGCGCCAACGGTTTCGTGGAAGGCGAACTGCCAGCACGTGCCAGCAAACATTAATACATCGGAGGCGGGTAATGGCTGTGGATCAGACAATTCTTGACGATATCGCCGGTAAGATCGCCGGCGGCCTGAGGTTGCTCGGTGGCTTCAGGCATGAAGCGGAGTCCCAGGTACGGGCGGTGGTGGATAGCGCCTTTGCGCATTTCGACGTGGTGACGCATGAGCGGATGCAGGTGCAGGAGGCCATGCTGAGCAGGGCTCGGGAGGAAATGGCGATGCTTGAGTCCAGGATCAAGGCACTGGAGGGAAGAATCAAGGAACTCGAGTCCGGGGGCTGAAGATGCTGTCCCGCCTCCTTTCTGCCTCGTTGCGCGGATTGGATGCCGAGGCGGTGGATGTCGAGGTCGACCTGTCCCGCGGTTTGCCCAGCTGGAACATGGTCGGTCTGCCGGAGGCGGCGGTGAGGGAGGCGCGGGACCGGGTGCGCGCCGCCCTGTTGAACGGCGGGTTCGAATTTCCGCTTCGCCATATCACGGTCAATCTGGCGCCGGCGGACCGTCGCAAGGACGGCTCGCACTTCGACCTGCCGGTGGCCATTGGTTTGTTGCTGGCCTCCGGTCAGCTTACCCTGCCGGAGGAGGGTGCCGGCTTCCCCCTGCTGGTCGGAGAGCTGGCGCTGGATGGCCGCATCAACACGGTGGCCGGGGTGCTGCCGCTGGCACTGTTCGCTCGCCAGCGCGGGTTGCATGCCATCATCGTGCCACAGGGCAATGCCGCCGAAGCCTCGGCCGTGCAGGGGTTGACCGTATATGCCGCAGCCCACCTGTTGGAGGTGGTGCGGCATTTGTCCGGGACGAACAGGCTGGCGCCTTTCGCATCCGCGAAGGCGGACGATGATCCGGGCGATGCTATGCCCGATCTGGCGGATATCCGCGGCCAGCATCAGGCGCGGCGGGCGCTGGAGATCGCTGCCGCCGGCGGCCATCATCTGCTGCTCATCGGCTCGCCGGGCGTCGGCAAGAGCATGCTGGCCAGCCGGCTGCCCGGCATCCTGCCGCCGCTGACGCCCGCCCAGCGGCTCGAGGTGGCGCGAATCTACAGCGTGGCCGGGGAAGGTGGGCGCTCCCCCCTGTCGTCGGCACCTCCGTTCCGGGCGCCGCATCATTCTGCTTCTGACGTGGCGATCATCGGCGGCGGCAGCATCCCGAGGCCGGGCGAGATTTCCAAGGCCACGCACGGTGTGCTTTTCCTCGATGAGTTGGCCGAACACAAGCGGCAGGTACTGGACATGCTGCGCCAGCCTTTGGAGGAGGGATACGTGTGCATCGCCCGTGCCGCCGATACCGTGACCTTCCCGGCCCGCTTCCAACTGGTGGCGGCCATGAACCCGTGCGTCTGCGGCTATCTCGGCCATCCGACCCGATCCTGCCGCTGTTCCGCTTCCCAGATCCGCCAGTACACGCGGAGGATTTCCGGACCGTTGCTGGATCGCTTCGATCTGCGCGTGCATGTGCCGCCGGTGGAGTACGAGGAGCTGGCACGCATGCGCCCGGGCGAGGCGAGCGCCTCTGTGGCCCGGCGCGTGCTTCTGGCCAGGCAGCGCCAGTATGCGCGCCTGGGAGAAGGCCATGTCAATGCCCATATGGGTAGTCGCGATGTGGAGCTATATGCGCGTCCGGATGCGGACGGGCTGAAGCTTCTGGATGAGGCGATGCGGCGCTTCTCGCTGTCGGCGCGCAGCTACCACCGCATCCTGAAGGTCGCACGGACCATCGCCGATCTCGAAGGCGTGCAGGCTGTCGGCAGCAGACAGGTGGCGGAGGCGTTGCAGTATCGAGGCGACGAAGGGCAAAGCTGACAAAATACGGCAGGTGCCGATGCCGTATTTTGTTGCTGAATGGCCAGAATATGTTGAATTACCAAGTGTGAGGGGGCGCACATGTCATGGCACAGGACTTGCGTATGTTCTGTCGCACACCGCAAAGGTGAAGGCGATAACAATTTACGGAGGACATCCATGTTCAAGAAGATGAATGAGGTGAAGCGGCAGAAAGGCTTCACGCTGATCGAGTTGATGATCGTTGTGGCGATCATCGGCATCCTGGCCGCCATCGCGATCCCGCAGTTCGCTGCCTATCGCGTGCGTGCCTTCAACGCAGCCGCGGAGTCGGATCTGCATACGGCGCAGACCGAGTTCGAGGTGTTCTTCAATGATAACAGCAAGTATCCGAATGCGGTTGCTGCTACCGCCGGCACCAACGGAGTGGTTAATCTGACGGCTACTTCGGCTATCGGTGCGTCGCTGCACCTGTCTTCGAACGACTACTTCGGTTCCACTGCAGGTACCCAAAACCAGACCTACGGCGCGGCCACGAAGCACCTGTCCGGTGATACGTACTATCAGGTCACCAGTGCCCAGCCGAGCATGACGCATACCCAAAACTCGGCCATCAAGGGCTTCGGACTTACGAGCAGCGAGATTCCGGCAGCTCCGTAATAAACTACGGGCAAACGGCAACAATGGAGAGGGCCACCTGCGGGTGGCCCTCTTTGATTTTGTCCTGCACATGCACATAATCCCGCCATGCTGAAGGTTGTCGAGTTGGGCAAGCGCTATGCGGAACACTGGGCCGTGCGGGATGTCCATCTCGAAATCGCCGCGGGCGAGGCCGTGGGATTGCTCGGCGCCAACGGTGCCGGCAAGAGCACGCTGATCAAGTCCATGCTGGGGCTGGTTCACGCCACGACCGGCAGTGCCGAACTGAACGGTCCATACGCCTATCTGCCGGAACAGCCGCAATTGCCACCCTCACTCAGTGCATTGTCCCTGCTCAGATTCAAGTGCAGAGCCAACCATATTCCACCGGATCAGGCATCGGCGGCTCTGGCCGAGGTGCGATTGTCCGATGCGGATATCGTGCGGCCGCTCAGGCAATATTCGAAGGGCATGCGCCAGCGCGCCTCGCTGGCATTCACGCTTTGCGGTGATCCCGGGTTGATGCTGCTCGATGAGCCGATGTCCGGTCTGGATGCCTTGGGGCGGGCGCAGATGCTTGATGTCTTCAAGCGGCGCAAGGAGCGTGGAACCGCGATCCTGATGAGCAGCCATATCGTATCGGACATGGTGCAGCTCTGCGATCGTGTGTTGATCATGGCCCATGGCCGGATCTGTGAGTCGGTGACGATTGTGGATCATTCTCTGGCGGAGGCGAAAGCGCTGGAATCAAGGCTGGCCGATTGGACGGAGCAGCAGCCGTGAGCAGGACGTTGCCACTGGTTACACTTACCTTCCGTGAAATTGCCAGCCAGCGCGTCTACCGCATCTTGCTGGGTGTCTTGCTGCTGGTCCCATGGCTGATGCTGATCCCTGCCTCGCTGTTCATGTTCGACATCGGCAAGGTATTGATCGACCTGTTGTTTACCGCCTTGCACGCCTCATTGCTGATTTTCCTATTTTTTATGGCGGCGCCGTTGATCGCCCGTGATATCGAGCAGGGGAGCTGTCATATCTTCCTCACCCTGCCGATGCGGCGCGGTCGCTATCTGTCGGCACGATTTGTCGGTCTGATTGTGGCACTGATGCCGCTGTTCGCGGCATATGCGCTATCGGCATCATTGACCCTTACATTCGCAGAAAGCCACTGGGCAGCGTTTTATGTGGCGCCACATTCAGTTCCACTGTTCGACTACGGCGCGGCGTTGATACTGATGCCCTATCTGGCCCTGACCGCCGTGCTCTTCCTGATAGCCGCCGCGGCCACCGGGTTGCCGGAAACCATGGTATTCCTGTTTTCGGTGTGGTTGTTGTGCTGGAGCCTGCCACCGGTGCTCGGGGCGCTGCTGCAGGCAGAGGTGGCGGCGAAGACGCCGACATGGATCGGTACCTTGCTACAAACAGTGAACCAGTTGCTTCCCGATCTCTCGAGCAGCCGCATCTCGCTGTATCTGGCGCACGGCAAGAAGCTCGGTATCGAAGCAGTGGCAGGCTATTGTCTGCAGCATCTCGCCTATGCGCTGCTGGCCATGATGCTTGCCGTCATCCTGTTCAAGCGCAGGGATCTGACATGAGATTGGCAGCGGTGGCAGGCCAGATAGCCGTTGCCTGCCTGCTGCTGGCCATCGTTGCCTGGGGCCGATCGGTTTCACATTTTCCCTCGCTCGTGGGGGCTTCGGAAACGCTGCACTGGTCGCCGAACCAGCAGCTTTTGGACCGTGCCTGGGCCGGTGCCGTGCCCGGCATCGCAGCCGATGTGGCGGTACTAAACATTTTCAATATCTATGCCCGTGCCCGCTCACAGCACGGTTCGAATGCGCCCTGGCGGGATCAGCTCTATTTTGAATTGCGTTCAGCGCAGGCGATGGATCCCTATTTCAGGGACGTCTACCGGCTCACTGAGGGGCTTTTGGCCTATGAGGCGCAGAGATGGAAAGAGGCGGTCGATATTCTTGCCAGCAGCGGGCCATGGCTGAACAGTGCCGATCCCCTGCTGGCTGCCAGTTTTATCGCCCACCAGTATATGCACGATGACAAATTGGCGATCCGGTTGGCCTATCAGGCGATCAAAAAGCCCAATGCCAGTCAACTGACCATTGGCTTTGCGACGGCACTGATCAGAAAGAGGAGCGGCTGTAAAATGGCACTGCTCTTTCTGGAAACCCGCCTGCGCACTTTGCCAGAACAGTATAGACAGGGCATCCTGCTCAGAATGCAACGGCTCCGGCAGAGCAAGGCTTGTATCGAGGAGGAGCGCCGGCAGGTGCCTCCATTACCTGAGTGAATACATGCTTTTCGATGGAGTTTGATGGCAGAAGACTTGCTTTAGTGTCTATGATGGACCATATGAAGCACTATCCGCATGATCGCCAAGTTGGGTTTACGCTGATCGAAATGATGATCGTCGTGGCCATCATCGGTATTCTGGTAGCTATTGCCATCCCCATGTATAAGACATATCGGCAGAAGGCCTACAACGCAGCCGCCATCTCCGATGTTTACCAGCTTTACTTGGTAGAGAACGAGTTCTTCAATGACAACGGCCAATTCGTGCCCGTTGCGGTGGCTGACAAACAGGCGAATGGTGCGATCAGCAAGAGCGTGACGCTGGCCAATGGCACCAACACCCTGTTCCAGATTACAGGCCTGACTTTGGATGTCGATTCAGCCGCCAATGTTGATGCCACCAAGCAGACCATTATCGTCGGTGCCAAACACCACGCCAGTCCCGACGTGCTGGCCGTCGATCTCGATGATGGCTCCGGTTACCGCTACAAAAGCATCAGCGGATCCTTTTCCGCTTCCATCTTGCCGGCAGCGACCAACGCCAATGATCTGGCTAACTGGCCCCTGTACTGATTACGGATGAGCATTGATGCCACCTGCACCCTTCGGGAGAGTACGACTTCATATGTGACGTTTTTCGTTCTGCTGCTGACGCCATTTGTCTTTCCTGGATTTTTTCCGTTTGATGTCAACATCATCCTCGCTTGTAGCACTGCTCTGGTATTTGCCTGCGTGCTTTTGTATAGCAAGCCGGCCATCTATGTGCCGAAAAAGTTGGTGGTGGCATTCGCTGCCATCGCCCTGATCCAGCTGGCCGGTCTTTTGCGCGGTTCCGTGGCGGCTCCTGGATCGTGGTGGTTAAGTGCGCTCGAATACCTAAGCCTGCTGGTGATGGTGGTCATGGGCTCCATCGTTTCCGCTGCTTCGCTTAGGGTATGGATGAGGCTCTTCATGACGGTGGCCGTGGTATGGGCACTGGTCGGGCTTTATGTCTGGTGTGGGGGCACGGATGGCCAGCCTCTGATGTTGGGCCTGGTTGCCATGACCCAGGGATCGGCCACCAAGCTGGCTGGGCCGTTTAACCAAGGGAACATCTTTGCATCCATGATCGGCATGGCCTGGATTTTCTCGCACTGGCTGTTTCTGCGCGAGCGGCGATGGGTGCATGCGCTTGCCGTGCTGTTTTTCACGGCCATGCTGTTCGATACCCTGTCCAGAGGAGCCTGGATTGCATATCTGACGGTACTGCTATTATTGCTTTATGCCATGGCGCCGACAATCAAGCTGGTTGTCCAGCGTCTGCTTCCCGTCTGGCTGGTGGGATTGGGCCTTGGTGTTGGCCTGAATGCAATCCATATCCAATCACAGCTGCAACAGCAGAACCTGCTGTTCACCGTGGCCAAGACCGTGGAGGCGACGATGGCGGCTCGCCTGGTCATCTGGGCCACTGCCATCGTGGAGTTTCTGCACGCCCCGCTCACGGGCGTGGGCTGGGGTCAGTTTGCGGATGCCTACTGGCATGCCTATGCTCCGGCGCACCAATGGGTGGCCGAGCATTTCGGCATCCATGGGTTTAACAATTTCTTCTGGAGTGCACACAACCTATGGCTGCACGTGCTTGCCGAGGGAGGCATTGTCGCCTTTGCCCTGTTGCTATGGGGGACGTGGAAGATTGCGGCAAAAGGCCTAACCTTGGTCGATAATCGGCACAGCGCCCGCCTACCATTCGCCATGGCTTCACTGGGCTTCCTCATCCAGTCGCTGGTGAATATCTCATTCACCCGGCCGCTGCCACTCCTGGCGTGGGGCTTTTTCACGGGCATCGCCTTTGCCCCGTGGCTGCGCAGAGACAGCTGGGTACTGCCACGCTTGGATGTTACGCGATACGCGGCCATTGGTATTGCCGTGGTTGTGATCGGGTGGGCTTCTCGCGCAACCAGTCAATGGTACTTAGCGGCATCGTGGCTCAAAGGCCTGGATCTGCGGAACGAACACAGTGTAGAGGGTGTGGTGCGGCTGGCCGGCGAGAGAGCCGGGGCCATTCCTCTGATCTGGCTCGGGTACAACATCGCCAGACGAAACGAACACACCGCCCTGCTGACTTGGATGCTTCCCTATCTACGCCGGGATATCCATGAACTCCCCTTTCCGGACACCTACCAAGTGTATTTTTACGCCTTGGCCTTTTCGGGTCGGCATACTGAGGCATGCCGGGTGGGGAGCCTTATTGCAAGACAAGGGTATCCTGGCGAAAAGAACAGTGTTAACTACCATGATGTCTGTGCGGGCAAGCCGATGGCCAAGGTCTATCATTTCGGGCACTAGTGCGCGCTGACCGTTTGCAGCGGCCAGCGCGCACGCGCATCCCAGGCTTCGGGGGGGTGCCGGTCGGCGATGACTTGGCAGTAGCAGGCAAACGCAATCATGGCGCCGTTGTCGGTGCAATAACGGGGGTCTGGCAGGTGGATGGATAGTCCATACTGGCTGGCCTCGGCCTGCAACCGCGCGCGCAGTGTCTGGTTGGCGGCCACGCCGCCGGCGATCACCAGATGCGCGACGCCGTGCTGTCGACAGGCGCGCACGGATTTTGCGATTAGCACCTCGGTGATGGCAGCCTCGATCGCCGCAGCCAGGTCATGCTTCCACTGTTCATCCGGCTCATGTGCGCAGGATTTCGTCGCCAGCATCACGGCGGTTTTGAGCCCCGAAAAGCTGAAATTCAGGTTGTCGTGCTGCAGCATCGGTCGCGGCAGCGGGAAACGCCGTGCATCACCGCCGGCTGCCAGGCGAGCGATCTCCGGTCCACCCGGGTAGGGCAGGCCGAGCAATCGCGCCGACTTGTCAAAGCACTCGCCGGCCGCATCGTCGATCGTCTGGCCGATCACCGTATAGCGGCCGATGCCATCCACGCGCACCAGCATGGTATGTCCGCCGGATACCAGCAATGAGATGAACGGGAATGGTGGTAAGGCAGCGGCGATGCCTGGCGCCAGAAGATGTCCTTCCATGTGATGGATGGGAAACACCGGCAGGCCGGCGGCGCGGCCGGCGGCGCGGGCAAATGCGACGCCGACCAGAAGGGCTCCCATCAGCCCCGGCCCCGCCGTGACGGCGATGCCGTGCAGATCACGCCAGTGTAATCCTGCTTCCCGCATGGTCTCTGCAACCAGCCCGGGCAGAGCCGCCAAGTGTTCGCGCGAGGCGACCTCCGGCACGATGCCGCCGAAACGGGCGTGGGTTGGAATCTGGGAGGCGACCCTCTCCGCCAGGATTCGTCCTTGTCCGGCAGTCGGCTCCCCTTCGAAGATCGCCACAGCTGTTTCGTCACAGGAGGTTTCGATGCCGAGGATGTTCAGGGTGTGATGCATCAGGCCTCCGTGCCCTCGCCGTGGCCACCGCCACCCGGGGTTTCGATGCGAAAGATGTCTCCGGCCTCCAGGTCGAGCTGGCATTTGCCGGGAAGATCCCGGGCCTTCCCGGCCTGGATCAGGGTGTTTTTACCGCGCTGACCGGGTTCGCCGCCGGCCAGTCCCCACGGTTGCGATTGACGTCGTTCGCTGAGCACGGAAAGCCGGCACGGGGCGAGGGCCTGCCATTCGCGGATCAGGCCATCGCCGCCACGATGGCGGCCTTTTCCTCCCGAACCGGTACGCAGTCGGTATTGCAGGATACGCAACGGATAGTGCATCTCGAGCACCTCGATCGAAGTGTTCTTGGTGTTGGTCATATGGCACTGGACGCCGGACAGGCCGTCGCCGTGCATGTGCGCACCCATTCCTCCACCCACCGTTTCGTAGTAGACCCATGGCTGATCAACAGCATGACCGCCGAAGATCACGTTGTTCATCGTGCCCTGGGCAGCAGCGGGGATGCGCTCCGGCACGGCCTTGGCCAGGGCCCCGAGCAGGACATCGACGATGCGCTGACTGGTTTCCACGTTTCCGGCAGCGACAGCCATGCCAGGCAGGGCATTGACCAGCGATCCGACGGGTGCCTGCAGGCGGATCGGGCGGAAGACGGCCGATGTCTGCGGTGTTCCTTCCGGCATCAGGCAGCGGAACACGTAGTAGACGGCCGAGGCGGTCACCGCCAGCGGGCAGTTCAGCGGGCCTTCGCATTGGCCGGAAGTGCCAGCGAAATCGACGATGGCTTCCTCTTCCCGGATTTGCACGCGCACGCGAATGGGCAGGGGGCCGGAGCCAAGGCCATCATCCTCGATGGCATCCTCGAAGGTGTAGTTTCCGTCCGGAATGTCTCTGATCGCTTGGCGGCCGTAGGCCTCCGAGGCCGCCAGCAGTTTGGTGAACGCGCCGGTCGGCAGTTCGGCCATCATCTCCTGCAGGCGGCGGGCGCCGGTGCGGCAGGCTGAAAGCTGAGCGGTCAGATCCCCCATGCGTTCGGAGCCGCCCCGTACGCGATCAAGGAAAACCTGGCGGAAGTCCTCGGATTCTCGTCCGCCAGCAAACCAGTGACGGGGGGAAATGACCAGCCCTTCCTGTTCGAGGCGGGAATGCAGGCCCATGGAGCCGGGGGATTCGCCGCCAATATCGGCGTGATGGGCACGGCAGGCGACAAATCCGAGGAGTTGATGGTCGCCGATGACTGGCACCACGAGGGTGACGTCCGGCAGATGGGTGCCCCCCGTAAACGGGTCATTGAACACGACCACATCGCCGGGTTGCCAGCGGAACCGTTCGACCACGCCGCGCATGGCGAAGGCCATCGACCCCAGGTGTACCGGAATATGGGCTGCCTGTGCCACCAACTCGCCCTCGACATCGAACAGGGCGCAGGAATAATCCTCGCGGTCCTTGATGTTCGGCGACAGGGCCGTCCGGCGCAGGGCCGCCCCCATTTCCTCGCAGATGCCAGCCAGGCGGTGGGTGAGGATGCTCAGTTCGATGGCATTCATGTGGGTGATTCGTGTGCGAGCAATAGATGCCCGTGCGTGGATACGGACAAGGTCCATGCCGGTGGCAACCAGGTGGTGGCGGTAGGCTCGACGATGATCGCCGGCCCGGACACCACATGTCCGGGCTGCAGTTCGAGACGTGAGTAGTGTGGCACCATGCCGTGCCCATGGACCGCTGACCGCCCGACAGCGACGGCCACCGTGGTTGCCGGTGGCAGTTCGGGGAAGTTTACTGCCGGCATATTCGCGGCGGTGCTGACACGCAGAGTGATGGCCTCCACGGGCTGTGCGAGGCGATGGCCATAGGCGAGTTCATGGGCATTCTCGAAGTCTTGGATCAGGGCGGGAATGTCATCTTGCCACGGAATGGTCAGGGTCGAGCCCTGTCCGGCATAACGCAGATCCATCATGCGCCGATGTGTCCGTTGCCGTGTCGGCATGCGTCGGCTGTTTTCCGCCTCCAGTTCGGCGAACAGGTGTGCGAGAAATCCGGTATCCGCTTGGTCCAGACGTGTGGGCCAACTGCGCGAGGCATCGAGGCGGTGCTGGCTGCAGAGCATGCCCAGCGCTGAGAACGCGCCGCAGGCCGTGGGCACGATGACGTGACGGATGCGCATGCGCCTCGCCAGGGCACAGGCATGCAAGCTACCGGCACCGCCAAAGCAGAGCAGGGCGAATTGCTCGGGATCATGTCCTCGCTGCTCGGACACGGTGCGGATGGCCCCGGCCATCTTTTCCTCGGCGATACGGATGATGCCTTCCGCCAGTTCTTCGCTGTTCAACCTCAGCGAGGTTGCCATCCCTGCCATGGCTGTCCGCGCGGCATCAGCATCCAGCGTCAGGCTACCGCCGAGGCGTGTGTCCGCCGGCAGACGACCGAGCACAACGTTTGCGTCGGTAACGGTCGGTTGTCGGCCACCTCGCCCGTAGCATGCAGGCCCCGGCATGGCACCCGCCGATTCCGGCCCCGTTTGCAACAGGCCTGCGGCATCTACCCATGCCAGCGAGCCTCCACCGGCTCCGATGGTGTGGATATCCAGCATGGCCACCGCCACCGGCAGCCCCGCCACGTGACTTTCCGTCGTGATCCGAGGCTCGCCGTCAAGCAGGGCCACATCGGTACTGGTGCCGCCCATGTCGAAACTGATCAGCTTCGAGATGCCCAAGGCGCTACCGACTGTATGAGCGGCCGCCAGGCCGCCGGCTGGACCGGACAGGACCATGCGCACGGCGTTGTCAGCCACATCCTCGCTGCGCATCAGGCCGCCCGCCGAATGCATCACGAAGATGTCCGGGGATTGCGTAGTTTCGCGCAGGTACGCCAGATATTGGGCGACCTTCGGGGCGACATAGGCATTGAGGAAGGTGGTTGCCGCGCGTTCATACTCGCGGTGTTCGGGCAAAACCTGGCAGGACAGCGACACCGGGACATGGTCCGGCACCGCTGCGGCAATGCGTTGCTCATGGGTTGGATCGAGGAAGGAGAACAACAGGCAGACGGCCACGGACTCGTATGAGGCGAGCCTGTCTTGGATTGTTTTCAAATCCGATTCAGTGAATGACGCCAGTGTGCTGCCATCGGCAGCGGTGCGGGCGGAGATGCCGAGGCAGTCCTCTGCGGCTGGCCAGCGTTGGGGTGAGGGCGGGCAAAGCTCATAAAGACTGGTGCGTGTCTGGCGGCCGATGGCGAGCATGTCTTCCAGGCCCCGGTTGGTGATGAACAGCGTGCGTACGCCCTTGCGCTCAAGGATGGCGTTGGTGGCGACGGTCGAGCCGTGGACCAGATGCATGGTTGCCGGATCGATGCTAAGTTCGGCCATGCCCTGCAGGATGGCCTCGGCCGGATTGTGGGGTGTGGACAACACCTTGTGGAAACGGATGTCCCGCCCGGTGTAAAGAACGAAGTCGGTGAAGGTGCCGCCGGTATCCACGCCTAGCCACATGTGCCCATGCTAGCGCCATGGCATGTGCGATGCATGGGCGTGATCCACGGCACAGCATGAGGCTCGACCGGCTTTACCGTTTGCCAGAGAAAGGGGGGTATCCTATGCGATCCGTACGAGTTGTTTTTTCCACAGTCGTTTTTGCCATTGTATCGCTGAGTGTATCTTCAGCGGCATTGGCCGATGAGACCGTGTCCGTCAAGGTGGGCTACCAGTCCACGAACATTTCAGGCCAGTTCGCCGGTAACATCAGCGGCGTAACTAACCAAATCGATATGCAGAACGATCTGGGTTTCAAGCGCAGCAACAACGTGACGGCCGAGGCGGCGCTGCAGCTCGGCGATTTCCGTCTGCAGGCGGGCTACCTGCCTCTGGATTTCAAGGGCAGTGGCACACTGACGCGGACTGTGAACTTCAATGGCGTAAATTATCAGGGCGGTATCCCGACAACCAGTGAGGTCAAGGCGGATATCTACGATATAGGGCTTACCTACTATCTGATCAATATGAACAATATGCCGTCGCGCTTCCAGCTTGGTATCGAGCCGGCCGTCAAGATCATCCATGCTAACGCCACCATGAGCAACAGCGCTGTGGGGACCCAACAGGTGTCTGCCACTGTACCCATCCCGACCATCGGTCTGCGGGCACGTGTGGCCCTGGCCGATTTCCTCGGTGTCGTCGCGCGGGTGGGGTATATGAGCTATGCCAAGAATCGCTTTCTGGACCTCGACGGACAGGTGGAATTCTCGCCGGTGCCGCTGCTGGGCATCTATGCCGGATACCGGAAGATGGAGTTGAAGGCCGACACCTCCGGTGTATACCTGAATGTAAACATGCAAGGCCCTTATGTCGGAGCATTCTTCCGCTTCTGACAAAACAGCGTACCGATGGCTGTATGCGCGGCAGGGAATCACCCTGCCGCGCATATTAATATACCTTGCCTTTTCAACTAGTTCTGCTAATCTGCTTCTGTGTTACTTAAGTCGACCGGCATAACATGCCACTGGGTCCGGGGGGCACACGGTGCTACGTAACATATTGATGATGGCATTGATGCTGTTGGTGGCCGCGCCCTGCTGGGCGGTGGCAGCCCCGTCTGTTGCCAATAAAACTGCCTCCTCTCAAGACGATGATGCGATTCCGGACGCCATGAAGAGCATGATGAAGGCACCAAAAGTGGACTATCAGCACCTGCGCGATCCGTTTGTCTCCTATCTGGTAACATTATCCGAACGTGGCCAAGCGCTTCTGCGCGAACGCGAGGCCCGTCTGAGCAATCGCCCGCGCGAGGTGCTGGAGAATTTTGACCTCTCGACGCTGAAACTGGTGGCGATCTATACAATGGGTGGCGATCGCGTGGCCATGATCCAGGACAACACGGGCAAGGGATACATCGTCCGGCGCGGCAATTACATGGGCAAGAACAACGGACGCATTGAGAAAATCGGCAATAACAGCCTGTACCTGGTCGAACAGGTGCTCGATCCGGCCGGCCAGATCACCGACCGCCAGGTGACCCTGACGCTGAATACCATCAACAGCAAATAACGGGTCTTGGCGCTTTCCAAATCCCAGGTTCGCCGCATCTTCGAGCGCCTGCAGGCAGCTGATCCCGAGCCAAAAACCGAACTGCATTATTCCACGCCGTTTGAATTGCTGGTGGCCGTCATCCTGTCGGCACAGGCAACCGATGTCGGCGTCAACAAGGCTACCGCCCGCCTGTTTCCGGTGGCCAATACTCCCGAGGCCATACTGGCTCTGGGTGAGAATGGTCTGAAGTCCTATATCGCTACGATCGGGCTTTTCAACAGCAAGGCCAGAAACATTATGCGCATGTGCGCGATGCTGCTGGAGCACCACGGCGGCGAGGTGCCGAGAAGCCGCGAAGCCCTGGAGAGGCTGCCCGGTGTAGGGCGCAAGACGGCGAACGTGGTTCTGAACGTGGTGTTCGGGGATGAGACCATTGCCGTGGACACACATATCTTCCGGGTGGCAAACCGTACGGGCCTGGCATCCGGCCGGACGCCGCTGGAGGTGGAGAAAGCGCTGATGCGCGTCATCCCGAAACCATTTCTCAGGCACGCCCATCATTGGTTGGTGCTGCATGGGCGTTATGTGTGCACGGCTCGCAGACCCAAATGCGCTGTATGTCCGATTGCTGGTGATTGCCAGTGGCCTGAGAAGAATCTCCTTTGACCGAAGACGGCTGACAACAGCGTCAGGTACGCTGCAAGGGCCGCAAGTGGGAACTCAGACGGATCAGGGGCAAGCCGATCAGGGCGGTCGGGTCCTCTCCTTCCATGCGTTCGAATAGGCTGATGCCCAGGCTTTCCGCCTTGAAACTGCCGGCACAGTGCAGTGGTCGGTCCAGTTCCACATAGGTGCTGATCTCCGCCGGGGTCAGGGTACGGAACACGACGCGATACGGCACGGTTTCGTAGATGTGGTTATCCGGCGCTGTGATGGCCAGGCCGGTGAGAAACTCGACCGTGCGGCCCGAGAGCATGGCCAGCTGCCGGCAGGCCTGACGCTTGCTTCCGGGCTTGCCCAGCACCGTATCGTTGCAGACGGCAACCTGATCCGAGGCGATGACGCAGGCATGGGGATGTTGGGCAGCTACGCTCTGGGCCTTGCCCAGGGTATTGTGCCTTACCAACTCATGCGGCGGCATGGTGCCGGCCACGGCCTCTGTGAAGCCGGGTGCCTCCACAGTGAACGATAACTTCAGTCGATCCAGAAGCTGCCGGCGGAAGGGTGATGTGGAGGCCAGGATCAACGGGTACGGTGTCAAGTCAGCATCCAAGGCCACAGAAAAAGGGCCAGGCAGGCGAGTATGTCCCGCGCCCAAGCGGGCCATAACCACCATTCGCGCGAGCCTTGCCAGAGCCTGCGGGCCGGGCGCAGGGAGTGGATGAAGAACAGGATTCCGAGCAACAAGTGGCCATCGGTTTCGTTGCAGGCCCATGCTCCCCACAGGCCCATGCCAATCAGCCAGGCGGCCAGAGGGATCAGCGAGCGCGGCCTGTCGGTGCTGGCCGCCAGCATGGAATCGACCGCCACCGTGGTTAGCAGCAGGGCTACGGCCGCCACACGCCAGTGACCGATGATGTTGGCTCCGGGATTCAGGGCCAGGCCGGTCAGCAGCAGGGCTGGCCATAACAGCACGGGTAACAGCAGCACAGCGCTGATCAGCAGGTAGATGTCCAGGTACGCGGTTTTCGCGGGGGATGCGGTGGTCAAGGCAGGCTTCGTGCTCAGGCGAAGGGAACCAGCATCATCGAATAGCTGATCGTCTCGGTAATGTCATGGGCTGCTTCCCCTGGTGGCCATTGCTGGAAACGTACCCTGATGGCCACGCGGTTGCCGGAGATGTCCGGGGTGATGCCCGCCTCGACCGTGGCTTGATCCAGCCCGATCACCAGCAGGCCGTAATTGACTCCGCGTTCTGGGGTGATCTGGTCGCATCCATCTTCGGCCCGGTGTTCGCTCCACGACACATATTCATGAAGCATGTGATCGAGGCTTTGAATGGCATCGCGAAGCGGCGCCAATTCCCGACGCAGATGCGTGACGCGTTCGTGGTCGGGATGCCACAGGGTATCAAGGCATTGGGGTAGTGCGGGCTTGTGTCCAAGCCAGTCCTGCTTTTTCAAGGCATTCAGATACGTGGAAACCAGCGAATCGTTGTACAGCCAGTCGATGGCTCCACTCTGGCCGCCGCGCAGGTTCTGTAGGTGCGCGTCAAGGCGGTCGCATGCCGTCTGGATCGTCTGGCCATAGCGCGGATAATCCTTGGCCAGCGCCTGCAGGTGTGCCTGCATGGAGACAAGCAGACCGACAATCTCGGGTAGTGCCACCTTGCGTCCTTGATCGCCGACGAGGGAGGCGCGGATATCGGAGGCGGCGCACAGCCAGGCATGTGCATTGTTCTGGTGTTCAGCCTGGTCGAGACAATACAGGCCGTTACGCAACTCGATGAACGCCTGCAGGCGGGGACTCAGCGCATAGGAGAAGCTAACCAGTTCAGTCATGTTGCTGCATCATTGCGGGCAGGTCCTCGCCAATAGCGAGTCGCCACGCCTGCTGCACCCATGGTTGCCAATCCTGATATCGGTTGCAGGCAATCACTACTGCGCATGTGCTTCGCTCCGTCCATGCGGCGATATCCTCCCTCAGGGTATCCGCATCGTCCAGCGGCAGGCTGGCGGTCGGATTATCAATCAGGGCCAGCCGCGTCCGTGCCAGCTCCATCGAAGCCAGAGCAAGGCGGATGGCCTGGATACGGTTCAGGCCCTCGACCGGCGTACTGTCTGCCAGCGACTCCAGCCGCCAGGCCTTGCGCGCTTGGTGGATTTCAGCGCCGTCCGGAACCGGATGGAGGCCGAACACCAACTCCTCGCCAAGGGTCGTGGCCACCCATAATGGCGGTACATGCTCGAACAGCATGCGTACCGATTTGTCCGCGTCACGGTCCCATATCAGTGAAACGGAGGAAGGCAAGGGGGCCAGTCCGGCCAGGCGTCGCAGCATGTGGGTCTTGCCACTTCCGACCGGCCCTGTGACGAGAATCATTTCCCCCGCATGGATGGTGAGCAAACGCTGTTCCCCCCGGATCGAACACAGGGATGCCGGTGATGAGGTCATGATTGCAGGCGGGGGAATGGAGCGGGTGAAGGGAATCGAACCCTCGTTCTCAGCTTGGGAAGCTGCTGTACTACCATTGTACTACACCCGCGCGGTGGCCCATTGTAGGCAAAGGGCGGTGGCCTGCAAGATCAGGATCGGCTTGGTTCATGCGACACCGAATCGCTGCAGCCATGCCTCGATATGGCCGGAAATCTCGTCATATACAGCCATGAACACAGTCTCGTCCTGGCCGACGGGATCGGGAATGGATGCGCCGCCGGAGGGTTGGGAAAGGATAAACACCTTGCCGATACTGGACGGGCTGATCCTGATCAGATGCTGACGTTGCGCCGGCTCCATGACCAGCACCAGGGCAGCCCGGTCGATGTCCGGTTGCCCAAGGGGCTGCGAAACATGGGTTGAAAGATCGACCCCGAACTTTCCAGCGACCCTCACCGCCGTGTCAGGCGCCTTCAGCCCGGGCATGGCGATCAGGCCGCGGCTGAAGCACTCACCCTCGATGTCCGCCTGTTGCAGGCGGTTGCGCATCAGGCCCTCGGCAAACGGGCTTCGGCACAGGTTGCCGGCGCAGACCATCAAGATGGGGGCTGGAACCGGCACGCCCGCGATCAGCCTTGGATGCTCGGACTCGGTTGCTGCCAGATGGTTTTGCCATCACTTTCCTTGTGAATGCGCGCCATCAGCGAATGGTGCGCCTCCATTTCCTGCGGATGGATGGGAGGAGGGTCGCGGCGCATCAGCGTGGCGGTTTCGGTCTGTTCATCGCGTCGGCTGGCCTGTTCCGGCATGCGTACAAATGTCGAGGCGGGCCTCGGGTGGACATCCGAGGTCAGGGAAAACTGACGGCCGCCGGTCATGGCCAGGTACACCTCGGCCAGCAGCTGCGAATCGAGCAGGGCTCCGTGCAGCGTGCGATGACCCCGCTCGATCCGGTAGCGGTCACATAGGGCATCTAGGTTGTTGCGCTGCTGGGGATGACGTTTACGGGCAAGATCAAGCGTGTCGATCACCGGTACGGCATCAATGCCGGCAAGCCCGGCTTGGTGCAACTCGTTCATGATAAAACCGAGATCGAAGGGTGCGTTGTGGATTACCAGCGTGGCACCGCTGATGAACGTCAAAAACTCCTGGGCGATGTCGGCAAAGGACGGCTTGTTCCGCACATGGGCATCGCTGATGCCATGGATGCGCACTACCTCCTCCGGGATAGGGCGGCCAGGATTGACGTAGTGATGGAAGCAGCGGGATTGTTCCAGGTTTCGGTGGACCACCTCAACAGCGCCGATCTCGACGATGCGGTCACCACTGAATGGAGACAGGCCCGTGGTCTCGGTGTCCAGCATGATCAGGCGCATGCCGTGTATTATAGGCCGCAGGGGCGAAATGCCAACGCGCCGCCTAGTGGCCGGCAGGAACTGGCCTGGAAGACTTGGCCGGGGGTGGATTGGACAGCTTGATGGGGTGACTTTTGCCGAACCAGCGTTCGGGCAGGCTGATCAGGGCCTCGATGAGTCCGGGCGGGGCGAGTCCAGCCTTTTCCGGCGATATCCGTTCGACGGTGGCGTTGGTGAAAGGGCCGTGCATCCAGTAGACCTGCCGCATCAGGGAGTAGCTGCCACCACCCAGAAAATCCCGCAGCAAGGGGATCTTCGACAGAATGGCATCCAGATTCTGGAAGGGGTGGGCGATGAGGATGATGTCGATCTTGTCATTGTCGAGGGTCAAGCGCCCATTGCCGGCCAGGTCCATGGCCGGGGAGCGCAGGGCGATCTGGTGCACCTGCACCTCCCGATCATGCATCGTTGCCTCCATTTGCAGCCGATTGTACAGCATGCCCGGGCCGGTCAGATCGCTGCGCTGGCCGATGAGCAGCTTGGGCAAATCGAGCAGGTTCATGGCAGCCAGCAGCCGGGTCAGAGCCCCGCCTTCGAGAATACGCCCCTTATCCACACGCAGGCGCAGGCGTCCGTCCAGTCCTTGCCACCATGGTTTGTTCTTGCTCAGCAAGCCCTGGCCGGCGAAAAGCAGACGCATATCGCCGTGCAGGAAGCGATTGGAGATGCCCGCCCGTTTCATCAGGTGACCGAAGTCGCCGCTGACGAAGGCATAACCGCGCCAGTGCATGCCGGAGCTTCCCTGCTGCGGGGTCATCATGGCCGAAAGCTTGATGTTTTCCTGTTCGATCTGCCCCGTACATTGCCTCAGATCGACCGTGCCCGATCCCGGTAGGGCGAAGACGGCGTGGACGTTGCGGATATGCATGCCGCCGGTATCGACATCCTTGGCCTTGAACACGCCGACGCTGCTGGTGGAAGAAGCCAGTTGCAGGTCCGCCTGCCGGATGGTGGCGGCGTCCCAATCAAAACGGCCAATGTGAGCGCGCAGGGCCCATGGCTTCACATTCGGCACCTCGGCTTCCTGCTGCAACTGCTTCGGCAGGGCGATACGGGACATGTATTTGGCGTGTACATCGATCTCCCACGGTGATGAACCAAAGGGGGCAACCACCCGCACCTTGCCGTCGAAGGCATAGGATTTCAGCGAGTCCAGGTTCAGGCGTAGCCCTTTGGGTGTCAGTGAGCCGGTACCGTTGAAGCCGATTAGGCGGGAGTCGCCGGAAAGCCGCGTGATGCGGATATCGTCCACTCCCAGGTGCGTGCCACCCCGTCCTGCCACGTGGATCATGAATGGCTCTCCGATGCCCTTGGTGGTGCCCAGGATGTTGGACCAGCCGGCTTTGGCAAGATTGATCGAGCCCCGCCAGCCCTGCTTGTAGTGAAGATGCATGGAAAAGCGGCCCTGCGGTGCGGCTACCGGCAGGCGGAAACGGTTGACCATGTCCACCATCCCTGCCTCCAGGGTGGTGTCCAGTGTGCGCAGGATCCATCGGTCCTTCGCATCCTCGGCCATGGTCATCGACAGGCTGCCCTGCATGATGTCGGTGGCCACATGCACCCGCTTGATCTGCAGGCCCTGGGCGATGTCCCACCGGATTTGGCCTCCGGACACGACGATATCGAGGCCACCGATGTGCATGGGCCACTGGCCATCCGGATGCAGGGTGGCCTGGGCCGACCGCGGCTTGTCCTCATCGGGATTCCACAGCAAGGCGAAGGTGCCGGTGGCCCGGCTCGGTGTTGTAAACCAGGCGGACGCGGGGTCCGGGCGTTTCCAGCGGATCAGGGAGGCGACATCGCGTATGTTCGCACGGCCCTTGATGTCGAGTGTCAGCGACGACCACGGGATCAGCAGGGTCCCCTGCACCGAACCGATATCATGGGGCAGGTCTGCGGCGGAAATATCCGCCTTCAGGCCGGTCGCATCCAACTCGACCTTGGCGTTGGTGTTGGTCAGCGCATCCCCGCTATGGCCGAGGGCGATGTCCGCACCGGCCACGTCAGCGGTGACGCGATATTGCCGATGCTGCCATTCCTTATCGGTGGGAAGGCCATTGCCCGGGTCGGCCCATGGCACGGCCAGTACGGCCTTGACCTGCGTAGCCGTACCGTGATGCATGCTGGCCAGCCAATGGTGCCATCCCGCACCACCCAGCGGCCACAGCCAACGCCACAATGTCGGCATATCAAGATGGGGAGAGGAGCCTTTGATTTCCAGCACGCCGGCATTCCAGACGGCTGTCAGGCGGGCGCTGTTTTTCCCTTGCGACCATTGCAGGGGATCGATGCGGATTTCTCGAATGCCCGGAGCGGATGTCTGGTGTTCGGCAACCAGTACCGCGCGCATTTGCAGTTGCTGGAAATTCAGTTCCATGGCATGGGGTTCCAGCACGATGGTAGCGCCGGTATCGGAGTGGGCGGTGACGTTGCACGACCAACGTCCGCTATCGGTCTCGCGCAGCTGCACGGTCGTAGTGATGGCACCGTGGATCGGCCGTCTGAGTGCCGGTGGCAGCCACTGCAGGCTGCTGAGAGTAAGATTGAGTTTTTTTGGCAGCATGCGCGTATCCATGCGGGCGTTCAGTCGCAGGCCTGGCCATGCCAGTTTGATACGGCGTGCATCGGCATCGATGTGCAGGCTCAGGTGCGATATCCGCCCTTGCATCTTTCCGTATCGCCAGTGCAACGCCGTGTCATGGATGTCCAGATCCTGCTCGAAGAGTTGGGGGATCAGTGCCATCATACCCTGATGCCCGTCCGTTCCTGCCGGAAGTGTGATCGTCAGGTTGCCGTAGCTGAGATTAACGCGATCGGGTTGCCATTCCCCGAGTGCCAGCCGCCATATGGATACCCGGATCGCCAGCCGCCCTCCTTGCAGACGCATGCGTCCATCTCGAGTGGCGAAGCTTAGGTCATCGGCGTGCAGCCACAGATAGCCTGCCCAGTACCAGGACAGATCGCCCATATGCAGTGATGACAGATCGAACCGTTTTTGCAGGTAATGCTGGATCTCAGGCCGAAGCTCATTGAGGCTGGGGGCGTGCCAGTAGATCCAACTGCCCAGCAAAGTCAGGCCGAACAGGGTCAGCACGATCATGCGGCGGGCGACAACGGCCCAGCGGCGTAGCGGCGGAAGCAGGTTCACCGGGGCGGATCAGCCCTGTTGCTGTTCTTGATCCTTGGCTTTGAGTTCATTCACCTTCTTTGCCAGGGATTTCAACAGTCCGTCGAAGCCCGAGCTGTCGATTTCGTCCTGGAACTCGGTGCGGAAGGTGGCAATCAGGCTGACGCCCTCAATGCGGATGTCGTATACCTTCCAGTCGTTACCGTCCTTGAGTAGCCGGTACTCGACCGGGGTCTGCTTGTTGGTGTCGATGATCATGGTCTTGACCTGGGCGCGGTTGCCACGGAACTCCGCCTGTCCGTAGGTGACTTTCTGGCCATGGTAGGCATTCAGGCGGTTGCCGTATGAGTGTACGAGCAGATTGCGGAACAGCGTCGTGAAGCGGGCTTGCTGCTCGGGCGTGGCATCGTTCCATGGGGCGCCCACGGATAGTCGCGCCATGGCCGTGAAATCGAAATGCTCACTGCTGATCTTGAGGATGGCGGCACGATCGGCCTCGCTGATCCGGCTTTTGTCGGCCCGCTGGTTCAGCACATGAATGACGCCGTCCACCGTCTCCCGGATCACCGTAACAGGGGTGTTGGCCTGGACCGCCTGTGCCGGCATCGCCATGGCGACGAGCAGCGCAGCGCTGACCAGGACGATGCGAATGGGTTTCAGGGTGCGTGACATGTATTCTCCTTTCGGGCGGCAGCAGGGCGTCTCTGATCGATTGTAACGCCGAGCCGGGTTGATGGTAAGCGGAAGCATTACTTCCCGCCGGGGGAAAAAATGTATTTGCTGATCAGATCTTCGATGTTGATCGCCGACTGGGTGTCCTCGATCTCGCCGCCATTCTTCAGATAGGTGGTATCAGCCCCCTGGGAGATGCGGATGTAGCGGTCTCCGATGATGCCTTTCGTACGCACCAAGGCAATGGCGTCATCGCTGATGCGCACGCCGTTGTCGATACGCATGGTCAGAAATGCCCTGTTTTTTTTCAGGCCGACGGTTTCCACACGGCCGATGACCACGCCGGCCATCATCACGTCGGCGCCGGGACGAATACCGCCGGCATCGCCGAACGAGGCGTCCACGATGTAGCCGGTGGTGCCGAGGCCGCCGACCTCACCGAGCTTCAGTGCCATGTAGCCCATGCTCAGGATGCCAAGGAACACGAAAATACCGACCGTAATTTCAATGCGTCTATACGTATTCATGATTCACGCTCACAGGAAGAAGGATGTCAAAATGTAATCGAGGATCAGTACGCTGACCGAGGCGATAACCACGGCTTGCGTCGTGGCTTTGGCCACGCCTTCGGTGGTCGGCGTGGCGCGGTAGCCGATATAGGTGCAGATCACGCCGATGATAAAGCCGAAGGCGACGGCCTTGATCCAACCGGTATTCATGTCGTGCGTGGTGACCTTGGCCACCATCTCATCGATAAAGTTGCCGCTGTTGACCCCGAGCAGATGGACCGCCAGCACGTAGGCGGCAGCAATGCCGATCATGTCGAAGAAGGCTACCAGCAGCGGTACGGACAGTGTCGTGGCGACAATGCGCGGAAGCAGGATGCGCGCACGCGGATTGACCGCCATCATCTCCAGGGCATCGACCTGTTCGGTGACGCGCATGATGCCGATCTCGGCCGTGATGCTGGAGCCGGCGCGCCCGACCACCATCAGGGCGCCGAGTACTGGTCCCAGCTCGCGGATGATCGACAGCGCCACCGCCGAGCCGAGCAGCGATTCTGAGCCGAACTTGGTTAGCGTGTAGTAGCCCTGCAGGCTCAGCACCATGCCGGTGAAGGCGCCGGTGATGGCGATGATGACCAGCGAGCCGACGCCCAAGGCATACATCTGCAGCACGAAATGCTTTCCCTGCCAGGGGCGGGCGAAAAGCAGGGCCAGGGACGATAAGCACAGCGTGGTGGCGTCACCCAGCCACTGCAGCATGTTCAGGAACCGCCGGCCCAGATAGCCGAACATCGAAAGGACCGCCGTCATGTCATCCTCACGGTGCCGGGGCTGTGCAGCAGGTCATCGATGTAGGAGGTGCTGCTGCGCGAGAACGGGATGGGACCGTCCGGTCGCCCTTCGATGAACTGGCGTACGCGCTCATCGTCCGAACGGCGGATATCGTCCGGCGAACCCTCGGCGATGATGGTCCCCTGCCACAGCAGCACCACATGGTCAGCGATAGCCAATCCCGCCTGTACGTCATGGGTGACGACGACCGAGGTCATCTTCGTCTTCTGCGTCATGTCGCGGATCAGGGTGGCGATGACACCGGCGGAGATCGGGTCCAGGCCCGAGGTCGGTTCGTCGAAAAACACCACATCCGGATCCATGGCCAGGGCGCGGGCGAAGGCCACACGCTTGGCCATGCCGCCAGACAGCTCGGAGGGCATCAGGTACTCGAAGCCGCGCAGGCCCACCTGTTCCAGCTTCATCGTCACCATGGTGTGGATCACCGATTCATCGAGTTTGGTGTGCTCATGTAGTGGAAAGGCGATATTCTCGTAGACATTCAGCGAGTTCAGCAGCGCCGAATACTGGAATACCATGCCCATGCGGGCCCTGAGCTCGTAAAGGCGCTTGCGGCGGATCACGGCCAAATCCTCGCCGTCAAACCAGACATGGCCTTCGCTCGGGGGGTCGAGTGCGGCCAGCAGGCGCAGCAGCGTGGTTTTGCCGGAGCCCGAGCCACCCATGATCACCGTCGTGGCATGCTCGCGGATGTCGATGTCCACCGCATCCAGGGCAGTGGTCGTGCCAAAACGTCTGGTCAGCTTCTCACCGCGGATCATGGCCGGAATGTAGCGGCTGCCAACCGGATTTGCACGTGGCTTTCGCGTCTGGTGTGTACCGCTATACTCGTTGCGATGTATGAAAAAACCCTGCAGCGTCTGATCTCGGAAGCCCCTGGCTTCGCCAAACGTCTAAAGATGCTGGCCGAGGCATCGCCGTATTTCCTGAATCTGATGCAGGATACCGGTGGGGACGAGGCCGCCGATGTGCTGCGTCCGGCAAGGAAGGCGGTGTTGCCGGATGAATCCCCTGCCTGGTTGCCCCCGGCAGGGGAAGGCGATATGGATATGGCCAGCTGCCAGCAGGCGTTGCGCCTGGCCAAGCGCACGGGGATGCGCCGCTTCGCCTGGTGGGAGCTTGGTCTGGGCGGCGATATCGAGGTCTCAGCCCGGCATCTTGCCCAGTGGGCGGCGGGCCTGCTGGAAAGCGCTTTGGCGATGGCTGTTCGTCTTTGCGCCATGCGCTTTGGCACCTTGCCCAGCGGCCGCTTTGCCATTATCGGCCTGGGCAAGCTTGGTGGTATGGAGCTGAACCTCGGCTCGGATATCGATCTGCTGTTTATCTGGCAGGCGCCGGCCGAGGCCACATCCGATGGGCGCCGGCAAATCTCCGCCGGCGAGTATTTCCAGCAGCTGTCGAGAATGCTGATCCGACTGATGGGCGAACGCTCCGGCGACGGCGAATGCTGGCTTGTGGATATGCGACTGCGTCCGGGCGGTGATGGCGCCCCGATCTGCCTTAGTCTCGATGCCACCCTTTCCCACTATCAGGACTATGGCCAGACCTGGGAGCGCGCCATGCTGCTGAAGGCCAGGCCGGTAGCCGGTGATGCTGCGCTCGGTGATGCCTTTGTCGCTGGCATCCGTCCCTTTGTATTCAAGCGCTACCTGGATTACACCACGGTGCAGGCGCTGGCCGAGATGAAACGGCGCATCGATGTACAGGCGGCGGAACATGACATCGGTCCCGGTTTTGACGTCAAGCGTGGTCGCGGCGGTATCCGCGAGGTCGAATTCATCATCCAGTCCATGCAGCTGTTGCGTGGGGGGCGGGAACCGGCGCTGCGCCTGTCCTCCACCCAGCAGGCGCTGGAGGCGTTGACGGCCGCTGGCCATTTGCCACAGGCGGATGCGGCAGTACTCGCCGACGCCTACTGGTTCTGGCGGCGTGTCGAACATGCCCTGCAGGCGAGGCTGGGCGAGCACACCCACCGCCTGCACGACGGATTCGAGGCATACCTGTCGAGGGTTCTGGATACCGATGAGGTGGCTGCCCGCATGCGTACGCATGCCGAGGCGGTGCATCGGCTATTTGCCAGCCAGTTTGCCGATGTTGCGCCGGCCGAACCCGGTGCCATTTCCTGGCTGCACGCCAGCCCTTCGGCATTACGTCCGCAAACGGTGATGTTCGATGCCGCAGACCAGCAGCGCATCCTCGACGCCCTGGGGCGCATCTCCACCCAGCTGAAACGTGGCCTGCTGCCGGAGCGCTGCCATGCCAGCATTGATGCGATACTTTCGGATGCCATGCCCTCCTGGATGCAGGATGCCAACGGGGTTCAGGCCGTGGAGATGTTTGCGGAGCTGCTGCAGGGCATCGCCGGCCGCGCCACCTGGGTCGATCTTCTGGCCACGCACGAGGGCGTACGCAGCTGGCTGGTGTCGGTGCTGTCGGCCAGTCGTTATATCGCCGCACATGTCGCACATGATCCGTCCTGGCTGGAATGGCCGTTGGAGTCTCAGCAAGGGGCAACACGTGTTCAACTCATCGGCCAACAGATCGCGACGCTGGATGTCGAACACCTGGCCATCGATGAGGCCCTGGCCGATCTGGGGCGTCTGGTCGACCAGGGGCGCATCACGGCGGCGATGGCTGTGGTCGACAGCCCGCCGGCTGAGCCTGAGGCGGTGGGGGGCTGGCTGGCCGATATCGCCGATGCCGCCGTGGCAGCGGCTATTGCCATCGCCGTCAGGCAGTTCGAACTGCCGGCGGATTTTCCGCTGGTGGCGCTGGCCATGGGCAAGCATGGCAGCCGCGAAATGGGCCTGGTCTCTGATCTGGATCTGGTGTTCGTGCTGGTAGCCGACAATCCGGAACGGCCCGGTCCGAAGGGGCGCAACCAGCGCGAATGGGCGCAGCGGCTCGGCCGGCGCGTGATCCAGCATCTGACCATGGAGCCGCCGTTCGGTCTGGGGTTCGCCTTCGATGCCCGGCTGCGCCCATCCGGCATCTCCGGAGTGCTGGTGACGATGTTGTCTGGATTTCGCGACTACCAGTTGCACGAGGCCCAGAGCTGGGAGCATCAGGCCTTGTGCCGGGCGCGTGCCGTGGCCGGTCCCGAGCCGGCCCGGCAAGCGGTGATGGGTGTCGTCGATGAGGTGCTGGCCCAGCCGCGCGATCCGGTGGGCCTGGCCTCCGAGGTCGTGGCCATGCGCCGCAAGATGTCCACGCATCTGGGTAGCAAGCATAAGGATATGATCAATCTGAAGCAGGATGCCGGCGGTCTTGTCGACATCGAGTTCCTTGCCCAGTATGCGAGGCTTGCGTTCGGTGGACAGCTGACCGGCACGGCGGCCACCCTGCGAGCCATGCGGGCGGCGGCCCCGCCGGCTTGGCATCAGCGGGCGGGCTTTCTGGCACAGACCTTTGTCGATTACCGCCAGATGGAGAACGTGTTGCGGGTACAGCTGTGGGCATCGGTCGGCCGATTACCTGCTGACGACGATGCCCCTGCCTGGGAGACACTCAGGCGCCATGCGCCGATCAAGAGCGTGGACGAACTGCGCGAGCGCATGCGTCAGGTGCGTGATGCCTTCGAGGCGTTGCTGAATACGGATGGAGAAGGATAGGACAATGCCGAATTTTGCCGACATGGATGGAGTGATCTGGTTCGACGGCGAGATGGTGCCGTGGCGGGAGGCCAAGGTGCATGTGCTGACGCACACCCTGCATTACGGCATGGGCGTGTTCGAGGGCGTACGCGCCTACGATGCCGATCAGGGTACGGCGATCTTCCGCCTGGCCGCGCATACCGAACGCCTGTTCCGCTCGGCCAAGATCATGGGCATGCCGATGCCGTTCTCCAGGGACAAGCTGAATGCGGCCCAAATCGCCGCCGTGCGCGACAATAGCCTGGATTCGGCCTACATCCGGCCGATGTGCTTTTACGGTTCGGAGGGCATGGGGCTCAGGGCCGACAACCTGAAGGTGCACGTGATCGTCGCTGCCTGGAACTGGGGCGCCTACCTCGGGGCCGAAGCACTGGAGCGGGGTATCCGTATCCGCACTTCGTCGTTCGCGCGCCATCATGTGAACATCGCCATGTGTAAGGCCAAGGCCAACGGCAACTACATCAGCTCGATGCTGGGGCTGTCCGATGCGCTGCGTGACGGCTACGACGAGGCACTGTTTCTCGATGTCGATGGCTTTGTCGCCGAGGGTAGCGGGGAGAACTTCTTCATCGTGCGCGATGGCGTGATTTACACGCCGGAGCTGACCGCTGCTCTTGATGGCATCACGCGTGCCACGGTGATACAGCTGGCCGAGGAGGCGGGGCTATCGGTGCATGAGAAGCGCATTACCCGCGACGAGGTGTATATCGCCGACGAGGCCTTTTTTACCG
>CAYRBJ010000011.1:0-52145 GCA_964422615.1 uncultured Zetaproteobacteria bacterium
GCAGCCGGCCTCCCTGAATGCCAGCCCCCTACGGAGAGGTACTCGAAGCGGTCATCACGGCACCGACTCGAAATCGGTTGGGCGGGTCATTCCGCCACGTGGGTTCGACGCATCGGCAGGAGTGCTGATTCGGACGCCATTTATGGCACCCTTGCGGCGAGGCACAGGATGTGCCGAGTCAATCCCACCCCGCCAATTCCATCACCGATTAGGAATGAAGCCAGCATACATGTTGCTGCAGGCTTCATGTATCCCGGGGCTTTTCATTCCTGAAGTTGATTGAGTCATCAGAAGATGGCGTCCCAAACGAGATGAATCTGGGCACTGGTTAGAGGTCATTGCTGTGGCTTAGATGTGTCTGTGTCTTTGCCATCAGTTCAGTTTGTCTACACTCTCATCTATTGGCGATATGGATGTGTGAAATGAGGGGGCCATGGATTCTAAAGAGCGTTTCTTGAATGAGGTACGATATCGCAGAAATAGGTTTTGGTTGTTTTTGATTGCAATGTGGTTTCTAGGGATGATTGTAATTCACCTGCTCTTCGTTGTTGCTTTTAAATCGTCTCTAGAAAGGCTTGAAACTTATATAGATTATGGTTGGGCAATAGGTGTATTTATATTGGCTATTCGCTCATCAAGAGTGTGCTGCCCAAGATGTGGAAAGATTGCCACAAATGCTATTCAGCAAATATCAATCAGTAATGTACGGTGTCGTTGGTGCGATTACCCAAACGATAATGAGGAATTCGAGAAGCTTGGTAACCCCGAGACATCCGCAGAATAAAGCTTGAATCAATAGAGCTACGCTCGCTTGATTATTCATGTCCGTTACCGCCGAAAGCGGTCATTCAGCATAGTGCAGCAGGGTGTTGTTTTGGATTGCAATCACCTGCCGTTTTCAATTGCAATGGGGCCTATTACCGACTGAAGACGTACACGCTGATAAAAACAACGAGTATGCTGAACATATGAACTGGATCATTTACGGCGCGAATGGGTACACCGGCGAGCTAATCGCGCGTGAAGCAGTTCATCGCGGACTTAAACCGGTGCTGGCAGGACGTCGTCCCGAAAAGGTCGAAGTTCTGGCCCGCGAACTGGGATTGGAGGCGCGTTGCTTCGGACTCGATGATGTGGCAGAAGCCACATGTCAAATTGACGGCCACGAACTGGTTCTGAACTGTGCAGGGCCGTTCTCGGCGACTGCAGCGCCGATGATAGAGGCGTGCCTTCGATCGCGAGCACACTACCTCGACATTACTGGCGAGATTGCGGTGTTCGAGCTTGCGCAATCGCTGGACGAGCGTGCTCGACAAGCCGGCATCGTTCTCTGTCCTGGTGTTGGCTTCGATGTTATCCCCACAGACTGCGTCGCCGCGACTTTGAAGGCCGCATTACCAGATGCAACCCATTTGGCTCTAGGCTTTGACTCACGCTCCGGCATATCACCGGGGACGGCGAAGACTTCTGTCGAGGGGTTGGCGCAGGGAGGGAAGGTGCGCCGCGACGGTAAAATCATCACAGTGCCGTTGGCTTACAAAGTGCGCCGAATCGACTTCGGTGACGGCGAAAAAGACGCAATGACGATTCCCTGGGGAGACATCTCCACGGCTTTCCACTCGACGGGCATTCCAAATATCGAGGTATTCATTCCCGGATCGTCGGCAATGATTGCTAACGCCAAACGTGCAAATTGGATTCGCCCTCTACTTGGGCTGCCTTTCGTCCAGCGACTGATCAAGGCCCGAATCACCAAGACAGTCAGGGGGCCCGATGAAGAGATGCGGGCAAGGATGCCCACATTCGTCTGGGGCGAAGTGAGCAACGCGCGAGGACAAAAGATAACGGCACGCATCCGTACAGCGAACGGTTACAACCTAACTATTACCGGCTCACTCGCGGTCGTCGATTACCTGACGGACAACAAGCCTCCTGGAGGTGCCTACACACCATCGAAGCTTGTAGGTCCCGACTTGGTGTCTCGCTTGCCGGAATCCGGCCAGTTGCAAATTTCAAATCTGGTACCGAATGATTATGTTCGGTAGTTAACGTCTGCTTTTGGTCGAACCCAGCCAGTCGATTCGTTCAGCATGGTGTCGTTTCGAATTACAATCTGCGTTTTGGCATCTTGATTACTCAGACCCTAGTTGATTTAAATCTGCGCCCAGATTCTAGGACATACGTCCTAGGCTATATAGCGTCCACCCGATAAATTCCTCGTTTCGAAGTTTTTGCCACAAGCATGGGATGTTAAAACGATGGCCGAGCTATTCGGCTATGTTCTTGCCCTTCGGATCAATCAACACGTGATCGACCATTTCCTCCGCATCCAGCCAGTCCTGCATCGGATCACCGCCGGAAAACCCGCGCTGTTCGGCCAGATAATAGGCCGCTTCAGCAATCATGCGGGAGCGATCTTCCGAAGAGATTGTACCGGATTTGCTGGTTACTGATTTTTTCGTTGATGTGCGAGGTTTCGATACTTTGTTTGCCATGTTTTACCTCCTTTATGTGCATTTGCAGACGATGACGAGACATGGTGTCCCGACCTTGTATAAACGTCTACACCCTCAGCCCTAGATCAGTCCTGATATGAGTCTCAGATCAGTCCATCATTCGCTGATTTTCCGTAATGAATACAAGCCCAACACAAGCTTTTACATGTGATTTACCATATATGTATCCTTGTACGCCCATGTACGGCTAGTAGAGCGGGACATTTTTGTCGGCCTGGGGGTTCGATAGCGAAGATCAATCGGCCCCTTTTGGACCGATTTTTATGCTCTATCTCAGTGACAAATGAGTGACGAAAACATTATGTAAGCTTTTGTTTTTCGTAAGCTATTGATTTAATTGGCGTCCCCAACCGGATTCGAACCGGTGTTGCCGCCGTGAAAGGGCGGTGTCCTAGGCCTCTAGACGATGGGGACTCGAGGAGCGGCGAAGGTTATGGATACCTGGGCTGCCGTCAATCCATTATTGGGGGCGCCGCATGGCGCCCCCCCATCCGATGCCGTTACTGGCGGCAACGGTAGACGTCGAAGGACTGGTTGCCGTCATGCGGCTGGCTGGTGGGGATGATGGTGTCGCCATGCATGTCGGCAGCGCTGTTCTTACCCATGGCCTTGAGGTCCGAGGCCACCGAGGCATCAGAGCGGGGAATGAAGCCGAACTTGTAGGGCACGGTCACCGTGGTGTTCCCAATCCGCTTGCAGCCTGCCAGCACGCTCTTGGTGCCGACGACGCGCACCTCCTGCCCCTGGACACTGGGTTTGACGAATGTGCATGCCGAGGCCGCCATGGCCAGGGTACAGGCGGCTGCCAACCATACTGTGTTACGCATTCCATGCTCCTTTCGATCGTGTCTGCTCCCCTACCCGGCGAAGGAGCCTAGACCATGCGCGGGTGCTCTGCACATGTCAGCGACGGCATGGCCTGAAAAGACGGCCGTAAGGATCGGCGGACGGATACGACCTACAGGCGTTCACACACCAAAACCAAGGGAGACAAACGATGATGAACAAATGGATCAAAGGCATGCTGGCCGGGCTGGTCGCCACCGTGGTGTTGTCCGTGCTGATGGTGATGAAGGGGAAGATGGGGCTGATGCCGGATGTCAACGTCATCGCCATGCTGGCAGGAAAAATGGGCGGCAGTATCGCCATGGGCTGGGCAGCCCATTTCATGATCGGGGTCATTGGCTACGGACTCGTCTATGCGCTGATCTTCAGCGAACTGCCTTTCGGCAACCACACCACGCGCGGCATCGCCATGGGTATCACAGGCTGGCTGGTGATGATGGTGGCGGTGATGCCGATGATGGGTGCCGGACTGTTCGGCCTATCGATGCCCAGCGGCATGATGGTGCCATTGGCCACGTTGATGCTGCACATCGTCTTCGGCGCCGTGCTTGGCTATGTCTTCGGCATCGCCGAGCATTCCGGCGAGCATGCCACCGCCAGCTGATGGCGGCAGAGACTGATTGCGACAGAGACAACAAGGAGGGGCGCAAGCCCCTCTGATTCTTGCCTGGACAAAGAAAAAAGGGGGGCGTCAATCGCCCATCCCCCTCGATATGGTGAGCCGTGCTGGGCTCGAACCAGCGACCCGCAGATTAAAAGTCTGCTGCTCTACCAACTGAGCTAACGGCCCGCTAACGGCGGCGAAGTTTGAGCATTTGCCCCGGGGTGTCAAACCATTTTGGCATAAATCCCGCCTGCCGTCTTCACCCCCGCCACCCCAGGATGGTAGACTCCTCCTATGCGTTTCGCACCGGTCCCCGACTACCACATGCACACCCCGCGCTGCCATCATGCCATCGGCAGCGTGCGCGAATACGCCGAGGCGGCGTTGCGCATCGGCCTGAACGAAATCGGCATGTCCGACCACTCGCCGATGCCCGGCGGCTTCGATGCAGCATGGCGTATGGACCGCTCCGAACTGACGGACTATTTGGCCGAGGTGGAGGCTGTGCGCGATGAATTCGCCGGCCGCCTGACCGTGCGCATCGGCCTGGAGGCGGACTTCCATCCGGGTAGCGAATCCTACGTGCGCGACATGACCGGGGCTTACCCCTGGGATTATGTCATCGGCTCCGTGCACTACCTCGGGGACTGGGGCTTTGACAACCCGGACAACCTGGACGACTGGAACGGCCGCGATGTCGAGCAGGCCTACTGCGACTACTACGCCACCGTGGCCGCCTCGGCCGCCACCGGCATGTTCGACATCATCGGTCACCCTGACCTGATCAAGAAATTCGGTCACCGCCCCGCCCCCGGCAGCCGCCGCGTACGCGCGGCCGAGGAAGCGATGCTCGATGCGGTGCAGCAAGCCGGGACAGCGCTGGAGATCAGCTCGGCCGGGCTGCGCAAGCCGGTGGCTGAGGTCTACCCGCACGGACAGATGCTGGCACTGGCCGCCGAGCGCGGCATCCCCTTCGCCTTCGGCTCCGACGCCCATGCGCCCGGCGAGGTGGGTCATGCCATGGGCACCTGCCTGGGCATGCTCGCCGCCTGCGGCATCACCGAGGTGGTCCGCTTCGACCAGCGGCAGCGCTTCCCGGTGGCCATCCGCGAACTGGTGCCATGAAAAGCATCCTGATCACCGGTGCCTCCGGAGGCTTCGGCTGCGAATTCGCCCGCCAACTGGAGGGCGAGGGCCATCGTCTGCTGCTGCACGGCCGTGACACCGCGCGCCTGAAGCTGACGCTGGGACGTCTGTCCCATCCGAAGCGCCACCGCTGCCTGCAGGGCGATCTGTCCCGGACAGACGGCGTCGAGCAGCTGCACCAGGCCATCAAGGACGAGGAATTGACGGGGCTGGTCAACAATGCCGGCTTCGGCATCTGGGGTGCCTTCGAGCGTACCGAATCCGTACCGCAGATCGATGTGCTGCGCACCGACCTGGTGGCGCCGGTGGAGCTGACGCATGCGTTATTGCCGCACCTGATCCGCAACCACGGTTTCATCATCAATGTCTCGTCGCTGGCCGGAGAGATCCCGCTGCCCCATATGAGCACCTATGCTGCCGCCAAGGCGGGCCTGACCTACTGGAGCGAGGCCTTGCGCTCGGAACTGGACGGTCGCGTGCGCGTCGTCACCCTGGCATCAGGGCCTTCACCCACCGGCTTCCGCGACGTAACCGGCAGGCCGCAGAGCAAGGGCAACGTCTTTCGCGCCCCGGCCGAACTGGTGGTGCGCGCCGCGCTGCGCACGCTGGCCAAAGGCGGCGGCTACTGCGTACCGGGCATACGCCACCGCATGCTGTGGCTGTTGCAGAAAATGGCCCCCAGGGCGCTGGCGCTGCCGATCATGGAGAGGTACATGCGCCCGTGAGCGACGAGTTGCCGCCCTACAGCGTGCGCATATCCGCCCGGGCCAGGCACCCGCAAATCCGCATGCTGCCGCCGGATGGCATCGAGGTGGTGCTCCCCACCGGCGCTCCCGCCTCGCTGGCCGCCTCGCTGGTCGCCGCCAAACGTGGCTGGATCCGGCACAAGCTCGCGCAGTTCGCCGAACTGAAAGCCTCGCATGCCGGACCGGACAGCGGCGCGACACCGACGCATCCGGAACACATCCACCTGGCGGCGATCGGCCGCCGGCTGCGCGTCGAATACCGGCCGACCGCCGCCGCCGGCGTGCGGGCCAGCGAGCGGGATGCGGTACTGACCCTGTCCGGCCCCGTGGATGATCCGCACAGGGTACAGGCGGCGCTGAAGCGCTGGCTGCTTACCGTCGCCCGCGCAGAGCTGCTGCCACCGCTGAACCGGCTGGCGGCCAAGCATGGCCTTCCGCTGCAGCAGACAGCGGTGCGCCTGCAGAAAAGCCGCTGGGGCAGCTGCTCCTCACGCCGTCATATCACCCTGAACGCCAAGCTGCTGTGCCTGCCCGCCGAGCTGGCGCGGCACGTGATGCTGCACGAACTGGCGCACCTGCAGCATCTGAACCATTCCCGTCCGTTCTGGGCGCTGTTGCGCCAGCTCGATCCGCACACGGATCGCCATCACGCGGCGCTGCGCGCGGCCTGGCTGCACATGCCGACCTGGCTCGAGACCAGCTAGTCCGTCAATCCCCCCACCATATGGCGCAAGGATTCGGCATCGGCCGGGGCCACGGTCCTCCCGTCCAGACTCACCGAAGGCGCCTGCGCACAGTGGCCCAGGCAGTAGCCGGCAACCACCTGCAGTCCCGGACGATCCCCGTACAACCGGCGTGCCTGCTTCAGAAGCTCGCCGCCACCCTTGCCGATGCACACGGCCCCCTGGCAGATGCGCAATTGGTGCGTCGCCGTGGGCTTTTCGGGAAACTGCGCCGAATCCCGCATCAAGGCGGTGACGGCAGCAGGCTCCATGCCCATCCTGTCAGCGATAAGCGGTACCGCCTCGGTCGGCACATGCCCGAACTGCGCCCGCACATCCTGCAGGGCGGCCAGGGCATAGTGCATGTTTTTGGGATAGGCGGCCTGGTCCAGCAATGCCGCGACCGTTTCCGTAAGGCTGGTGCTGTCCATGCAACGCAGCCTAAATGGCCATGCGTGGCCTGACGAGACCTTACTTTTTCGAGGCTAGCGATAGCATGGGCGTTTGGTTATATTCTGTGCCCTTTGTCCCGATCGCGGACAGTCGGCTCCCAGCGGGCTTCCCAGGCGCATGACAAAGGCGCAAATGCATTGGATAGGATGAGGTTACAGCATGGCAAGGCTTCCCGAACGGCAAGGATTGTATGATCCGAGGCATGAACACGATGCCTGCGGCGTCGGCTTCGTTGCCCATATCAAGAACCGGAAAAGCCACCAGATCGTCGAACAGGGCCTGGAGATCCTGCAACGCCTGACCCATCGCGGTGCCGTGGGCGCCGATCCTCGCGAGGGTGATGGCGCCGGCATGCTGCTGCAGATCCCGGATGCCTTCTTCCGTGCCGTCACCCCCGATCTCGGCTTTACGCTGCCGGCCGAGGGCGACTACGGCGTCGGCATGGTGTTCCTGCCCAAGGGCGCCGAGTTCCGCCGGCAGTGCGAGGCGATCATCGAACAGGCGATCACCGAGGAGGGACAGTTGTTCCTCGGCTGGCGCGATGTACCGACCGATGCGGTCAGCGCTGACCTGCCGGAGAGCGTCACCCGTTGCGAACCCGTGATTCGCCAGGTGTTCATCGGCAGGGGTTCCGGCCCGGATAACCAGGATACCTTCGAGCGCAAGCTGTTCGTGCTCCGGCGCGTGGCCAAGAACCGCATCGATGCCCTGAACATCCAGGACGATGCCAACTGTTATTTCGCCTCGTTCTCGAGCCGCACCATCGTCTACAAGGGTATGTTCCTGTCCCATCAGGTCGGCGCTTACTACGATGATTTGAACGATGCCCGCCTGACCTCGGCCCTGGCCCTGGTGCACCAGCGTTTCTCGACGAACACCTTTCCGGCCTGGGAGCTGGCCCATCCGTTCCGCATGGTCGCGCACAACGGTGAGATCAACACCGTGCGCGGCAACCTGAACTGGATGAACGCCCGCCGCCATTCGATGAAATCGGAACTGCTGGGCGGGGATCTCGACAAGATCTGGCCGATCAGTGCCGAGGGACAAAGCGATACCGCCTGTTTCGACAATGCCATCGAGCTTCTGACCATGGGCGGCTATTCGCTGGCCCATGCTGCCATGCTGCTGATCCCCGAGGCCTGGGCCGGCAATACGCTGATGGACGACGAGCGGCGCGCCTTCTACGAGCACAACGCGGCACTGATGGAGCCATGGGACGGTCCGGCGGCCGTGGCCTTCACCGACGGCCGTCAGATCGGCGCCACCCTCGACCGCAACGGCCTGAGGCCGGCGCGCTACCTGATCACCAGCGATGATCTCGTGGTCATGGCCTCGGAGATGGGCGTGCTGGACATCCCGGAGGAGAAGATCATCAAGAAATGGCGGCTGCAGCCGGGCAAGATGTTCCTGATCGATCTCGAAAAGGGCTGCATCGTCGACGACGAGGAGCTCAAGCGCGACCTGGCCACCGCCCATCCGTACCGGGAATGGCTGGCCAAGGCCCAGATCCAGCTCGAGGAGCTGCCGGACGAGGTCGCCCCGCAGACGCCGGATCACGCCACGCTGCTCGACCGCCAGCAGGCCTTCGGCTATACGCAGGAGGCCCTGAAGTTCCTGATGGTGCCGATGGCCATCACCGGTCAGGAGGCCACCGGCTCGATGGGCAACGACAGCCCCCTGGCCGTGCTTTCGAACCGTGCCAAGCCGATCGACAACTATTTCCGCCAGCTGTTCGCGCAGGTGACCAACCCGGCGATCGATCCGATCCGCGAGGAGATGGTGATGAGCCTGACCTCGATCATCGGCCCGCGCCCGAACCTGCTCGGCTTCGATGCCGAGCCCTTGACGCGCCTGGAGGTGCACCAGCCGATCCTGACCAATACCGATCTGGAGAAGATCCGTCATATCCACCAGCTGACCGGCGGCAGCTTCCGCACCATCACACTATCGGTATGTTATGCGGCCGCCGAGGGTGCCGCCGGCATGGCCGCGGCGCTCGAAGCCCTGTGCGCCGACGCCGAAGCTGCGGTGCGCGAGCACCACAACATCCTGATCCTGTCCGACCGTGCCATGGACGCCGACCGCATCGCCATCCCGGCGCTTCTGGCCACCAGTGCCGTGCACCAGCACCTGATCCGTGAGGGGCTGCGCACCGAGGCAGGACTCGTCGTCGAAACCGGCAGCGCCCGCGAGGTGCACCAATTCTGCACCCTGGCCGGCTACGGGGCCGAGGCCATCAACCCCTATCTGGCCTTCGAGACCCTGGTCGACATGCAGCGCCTGGGCTGGCTGCCGGACGAGATGTCGGTCGAGGACATGGAAAAGCGCTACATCAAGGCCATCGACAAGGGCATCCTGAAGGTGATGTCCAAGATGGGCATCTCCACCTACCAGTCCTACTGCGGCTCCCAGATCTTCGAGGCCGTCGGGCTGGCCTCCGATTTCGTCGAGCGCTACTTCACCGGCACCGCCACCCAAATCGAGGGTGCGAATCTCGCCGAGATAGCCGAGGAAGCGGTACGCTGGCATCGCGACGCCTATGGAAATGCCATGATCTACCGACAGGCGCTCGATGTCGGCGGCGAGTACGCCTGGCGCGTACGCGGCGATGCGCACACGCTGACGCCAGACACCATCGCCAAGCTCCACCATGCCATCCGCAGCGGCGATAACGGCATGTACAGGCAATACGCGATGATGATCAACGAACAGGACGGCAACCTGAAAACGCTGCGCGGCCTGTTCAGGTTCAGGCCCGGCAAGCCCGTACCGCTGAATGAGGTCGAGCCTGCCTCCGAGATCGTCAAGCGCTTCGCCACCGGGGCGATGAGCTTCGGCTCGATCTCGCACGAGGCGCATTCGACGCTGGCCATCGCCATGAACCGCCTCGGCGGCAAATCGAACACCGGCGAAGGCGGCGAGGAGCCGGAGCGCTTTGTGCCATTGCCGAATGGCGACTCGATGCGCTCGGCCATCAAGCAGGTGGCCTCCGGCCGCTTCGGCGTCACCACCGAGTACCTGGCCAATGCCGACCAGATCCAGATCAAGATCGCTCAGGGCGCCAAGCCCGGCGAGGGCGGCCAGCTGCCCGGCCACAAGGTCGACCAGCGTATCGCCAAGGTACGCCATTCCACCCCGGGAGTCGGCCTGATCTCACCGCCGCCGCACCACGACATCTACTCGATCGAGGACCTGGCACAACTGATCTTCGATCTGAAGAACACCAACCCCGCCGCCGCCATCTCGGTCAAGCTGGTGTCGGAGATCGGCGTCGGCACCGTGGCGGCCGGCGTGGTCAAGGCGCATGCCGATCATGTGGTGATTGCCGGTCATGACGGCGGTACCGGTGCCAGCCCCCTGACCTCAATCAAGCACGCCGGCACCCCGTGGGAGCTGGGCCTGGCCGAGACCCAACAGACGCTGGTACTGAATCGACTCAGGGGCCGCACGCGCGTGCAGGCCGACGGTCAGATGCGCACCGGCCGGGATGTCGTCATCGCCGCCCTCTTGGGTGCCGACGAGGTGGCCTTCGGCACCATCGCCCTGGTCGCCACCGGCTGCATCATGATGCGCAAGTGCCACCTGAACACCTGTCCGGTCGGTGTGGCTACCCAGGACCCGACTCTGCGCGACAAGTTCGTCGGCAAGCCGGAGGATGTCGTCAATTACTTCATGTACGTGGCCGAGGAGGCGCGCGAGATCATGGCTGAGCTTGGCTTCAGAAGCTTTGCTGACATGATCGGGCGCAGCGACATGCTGGATACCAACGAGGCCATCCGCCACTGGAAATCGAAGGGCCTGGATCTCTCCCCGATCTTCCACCAGATACAGGTGCCGGGTGCGGCCGTGCATCACTGCGAGTCCCAGAACCACGGCATCGACACCATCCTCGACCGCATGCTGATCGACAAGGCCAAGCCGGCGCTGGAAGAACGTACGCCGGTGATCATCGATGCCGCCATCCGCAACAAGGACCGCAGCTTCGGCACCATGCTCTCCGGCGAGGTCGCCAAGCGTTACGGCCATGCGGGGCTGCCCGAGGACACCATCGTCATCAAGGCCAAGGGCACCTCCGGGCAATCGCTCGGCGCCTGGCTGGCACGCGGCGTCACCATCGAACTGGCTGGTGAGGGCAACGATTACGTGGGCAAGGGCCTGTCCGGCGGCCGCCTCGTCATCTACCCGCCGGAGGAATCGGGCATCGTGGCCGAGGAGAACATCATCGTCGGCAACACGGTGCTGTTCGGTGCCATCGAGGGCGAGTGCTATTTCCGCGGCATCGGCGGCGAGCGCTTCGCCGTGCGTAACTCCGGCGCCGTGGCGGTCGTCGAGGGTGTCGGCGACCACGGCTGCGAGTACATGACCGGCGGTACCATCGTCGTGCTCGGTTCCACCGGGCGGAACTTCGCAGCAGGCATGTCGGGCGGCATCGCCTACGTGCTGGACGAGGACGGCGGCTTCGAGAAGCGCTGCAACATGGCGCAGGTGGAACTGGAGCCGGTGGCCTCGGAGGCCGATGCGCTGGAGGCATTGGATCATCAGGGCCCGGATATGGAAACGCACGGGCGGGTGGATATCCGCCACGCGCTGGACCAGGACGACAAGCGCATCCTGCGTGAGCTGATCCACCGGCATACCCACTACACGAACTCGGAGGTCGGGCGGCGCATCCTGGAACGCTGGGATCACTACCTGCCGAAATTCGTCAAGGTGATGCCGGTCGAATACCGTCGGGCCCTGCAGGAGATGGAGGCCGAGATGCGTGCCGGCGGCGACGAGAGGAAGGAGCTGGTGCATGGGTAAGCCAACGGGATTCATGGAATATGCGCGCGAGGAGATGCGCTACGATCCGGTGTCCGACCGTGTCACCCACTTCAGGGAATTCGCACGCCTGCCGGAGGACATCGCCACGCAGGGGGCCCGCTGCATGGACTGCGGCATCCCCTTCTGCCACAACGGCTGCCCGATCAACAACATCATCCCGGACTGGAACGATCTGGTGTACCGCGGACAGTGGAAGGAAGCGATCGACGTGCTGCACTCGACCAACAACTTCCCCGAGTTCACGGGCCGCATCTGCCCCGCCCCGTGCGAGGAGGCCTGCACGGTCAACCTGATCGGCGATGCCGTGTCCATCAAGAACATCGAGCTGGCCATCGCCGAGAAGGCCTGGGAAGAGGGCTGGATCCAGCCGCAGATCGCCCGGCACAAGACCGGCAGGCGCGTGGCCGTCGTCGGCTCGGGTCCCTCGGGGCTCGCCTGCGCCCAGCAGTTGGCTCGCGCCGGCCACGATGTCGTGGTATTCGAGAAGGCGGACCGCATCGGCGGCCTGATGCGCTACGGTATCCCGAACTTCAAGTTCGAGAAGCGTTTCATCGATCGCCGGATGGCGCAGATGGAGGCCGAGGGCGTGGACTTCCGCGTCAACTCCCACATCGGCGTCGATATCCCGGTCAAGGAACTGATCGATGGCTTCGATGCCGTGGTGCTGGCCGGCGGCGCCGAGAAACCGCGGGACCTGCCGGTGCCGGGGCGCGAGCTGGCCGGCATTCATTTCGCCATGGAGTTTCTGACCAAGAACACCAAGCGCGTGCTCGGCGATGCCGTCCCCGAGGATCAATGGATCTCTGCCACGGACAAGCACGTGATTGTCATCGGCGGTGGCGATACCGGCTCCGACTGCATCGGCACCTCGAACCGCCACGGGGCGGCATCCGTGACGCAACTGGAGATCCTGCCGAAGCCGCCGGAGGTGCCGAACAAGCTGCTGACCTGGCCCAACTGGCCGATGAAGCTGCGCACCTCGACCTCGCAGAAGGAGGGCTGCGAGCGCGACTTCTCCGTCAACACCCGCCGCTTCATCGGTGACGATGCGGGCCACGTCACCGGTATCGAATGCGTGCGTGTCGAATGGACCCAGGAGAACGGCCAGTGGAAGATGCAGGAACTCGAAGGCTCTGAATTCACCCTGAAGGCAGATCTGGTGCTGCTGGCCATGGGCTTCATGCACCCGGTGCACGAGGGCATGGTCGAGGCACTGGACGTGGCCAGGGATCCGCGCGGCAACGTGCAGGCCAACACCCACGACTACCGCACCAGCATCGACAAGGTGTTCGCGGCCGGCGACATGCGCCGCGGCCAGTCGCTGGTGGTGTGGGCCATCCGCGAGGGCCGGCAGTGCGCGGCAGCCGTCGACGAATACCTGATGGGCGCCACGACCCTGCCCCGCTAAACAGGCGAATGGATCGTCAAGAAACCGGCGGTACCGCTCCCAGGCGGGCCACCGGTTTTTTTATGCCCTAAAGCTAAAGCTTTCCTGGGACCTTGCGCGCCGAGGGCGACAGCGTGTGCCTGACGGCGTCATGCCAGCCCTTTAAAAGTTGATTTCTGGAGGCTTCGTCCATGCGGGGATCGAAAGTCCGCTCCGATCGCCAGGTGGCGGCGATCTCATCCAGGCTGCCGATGACACCGGCCTGCATCCCGGCCAGGTAGGCCGCGCCCAGCGCCGTTGTTTCGAGCACCTGCGGCCGATCGACGGGAAGGTTCAGGATGTCGGCCAGGAACTGGGCGAACCAGTCATTGGCGACCATGCCTCCGTCGATGCGCAAGCTCGAAGGACTGACACCATCCTCGGCCATGGCATGAAACAGATCCCAGGTCTGATAGCCCACCGACTCCAGTGCCGCCCGCACAAACTGTGCCGGCCCGGTGGCGCGGCTGATGCCGAAGATCGCGCCACGGGCATCGGGATCCCACCAGGGGGCGCCCAGCCCCGTGAAGGCAGGAACCATATACACCCCATCATTTCCCTGGGTCTGCCTGACCAGGGCTTCCGTCTGTTTGGCATCATCGATGATGCCAAGGCCGTCGCGCAGCCATTGCACCGCGGCACCGGCGATGAAGATCGAACCTTCCAGGGCATAGGTCGGCCGGCCGTGCAGCCGGCAAGCCACGGTCGTCAGCAAATGATTGCCGGACAGAATCGGCCGATCGCCGATATTCATCAGCACGAAACAACCGGTGCCGTAGGTACTTTTGATGCTGCCGGGCGTAAAACAGCACTGGCCGAAGGCCGCGGCCTGCTGATCCCCCGCCACCCCGGCAATGGGGATGGAACGGCCAAACAGCGCAGGCAGCGTCTCTCCGAAATCGTCCGCACAGTCCTTGATCGCAGGCAGCACGGATTCCGGGATGCCGAACAGATTCAGCATCTCTCCGTCCCAGGTTTGGTGGGTGATGTTGAACAGGCAGGTGCGGCAGGCGTTGGTGGCGTCGGTGGCGTGGATTTTGTGGCCGGTCAGCCGGGCGATCAGGAACGCATCGATGGTGCCGAAGGCCAGCCTGCCGGCTCGTGCCTTGTCCCTGGCCCCCTCGACGTTGTCCAGGATCCAGGCGATCTTCGAGGCGGAGAAATACGGGTCCAGAAGCAGCCCTGTTTTCTGCTGCACCTGTGCCGACAGATCCTCCCGCTCCAGACGTCTGCAAAAATCCGCGGTGCGCCGATCCTGCCAGACGATGGCGTTGTAGATCGGCCTGCCGGTTTCCCGGTCCCACAGCACGGTGGTCTCCCGCTGGTTCGTGATGCCGATGGCGACCACCTGCCCACCCTTGGCCTCGGCCTGATCGAAGGCCTGACGGGAAACATCCAGTGTCGTCGACCAGATCGACTCGGGATCATGCTCGACCCAGCCGTCCCGGGGATAGATTTGCGGGAATTCCATTTGCGCACGACTGATGACATGGCCCTGCGTATCGAACACGATGGCGCGGCTGCTGGTCGTCCCCTGATCGATCGCCAGAATATACGGCTGTTTGCTCATCATGGACCAATATGGTGCAAAGCGTCCGCGAATGCCACCACGCCCTGACCGGCAGGCGACACGAATTTGCACACCCACCGGTTTCATTCCATGCTGTGCTAAGCAGTCGCTACGAGGGGGAATGGGAATGCACGAAACAGGACCCGACCCTGTTGATCTCTTAATCCGTAAACAGCGTGAATTTTTTCATACCACAGCGACGCATTCTTATGACTATCGGCTCAATGAGCTGCAGAAGTTAAAAAAGGCGATCCTGGCATTTGAAGACCGAATCCATGCGGCCCTAAAAAAGGACCTGGGGAAATCCGCATTTGAATCCTACGCGTCGGAGGTGGGATTTACCTTATATGAGCTAACCAACACGATAAAACATCTAAAAAAATGGATGAAACCCAAGAGGGTAAGAACCCCGTTGCTCAATCAGCCCGGCTCCAGCCGGATTTACTACACCCCGCTTGGCGTGAACCTGATTATTTCCCCTTTCAACTACCCGTTTACCCTTACCTTCACGCCATTGATCGCGGCCATCGCTGCCGGTAACACCGCTGTCATCAAGACATCCGAAGACACGCCCCATACCAGCGGGGTGATTGAAGGGATGATCCATGAAAGCTTTGATCCGGAATATATTGCATATATCCCCGGCGGCATCCCTGAAACGACGCGGTTACTACAGCAGAAGTTCGATCACATCTTCTTTACGGGAAGCACCAGGGTCGGCTCCATCGTGATGAAGGCCGCGGCCAAACACTTAACCCCCGTTACATTGGAGCTGGGGGCTAAAAGTCCCTGTATCGTGCATGCGGATGCCAATCTGGAGATTGCCGTAAACCGTATTGTTTTCGGTAAGTTTCTTAATGCGGGCCAATCCTGTGTCGCGCCGGATTTCGTGCTTGTTCACCAAAGCGTCAAGCAGGCATTTCTTGAAAAGACAAAACAGCGCATCGCGGATTGGTATGGTGACGATGCCTCTCTGTCGCCAGACTTCGGTCGCATCGTCAATGAGCCGCATGTCGACAGGCTTATCAAGCTCATCGATCAGGACAAGGTGATCATCGGAGGGCAGGTCGACAGAGCCGCGCGTTACATTTCACCCACGGTCATGGCGGATGTCACCCCGGATGACAAGGTGATGGGAGAAGAGATATTCGGGCCTATTCTACCGGTACTGGAATACAGCAGTTTCGATGAAGCCCTGGATACGATTGCAAGGCTTCCTGAACACCCCCTTGCCTGTTATGTATTCAGCGAAGACAAGACGGTGCAGGACGAGCTGATTGCCAAAATCCAGTTCGGCGGAGGATGCATCAATCATTGTGCCGTGCACTTGGTCAATCCCCATCTGCCGTTTGGCGGCATCGGCGAGAGTGGTATCGGCAGTTATCATGGATTTAATGGATTCGAGCGCTTTTCGCACAGGAAAAGTGTTTTGAAATCGGCCACATGGGTAGACCCTCCATTGGCTTATCCGCCCTATAAAGGCAAGCTCAAATTATTGCGCAAACTGTTGAAGTAACGTAGCAATGTATCATTCGTTCTTACCCCTTCGCAGGGCGCAAGATCAACGCTTATGTATGCTAGCCTCATACGTAGATTTACCGCGCACGTCGTTCAACCGCTAATTCGGGAGGAAACCATGGGTGAAATGATCGATTTCAAACGGCCGGACGGCCAGAGCGCGAAGGCCTATCTGGTCGAACCGGCCGGGGGCAGCAACGCCCCGGGGATCGTGGTGATCCAGGAGTGGTGGGGCCTGAACGACCAGATCAAGGGTGTGGCCGAGAAGCTGGCGGCGGCCGGCTACCGGGCGCTGGTGCCTGATCTGTATCGCGGCAAGCTGGCGCTGGAGGCGAACGAGGCCGAACACCTGATGAACGACCTGAACTTCGGCGACGCTGCCGGGCAGGACATCCGTGGTGCCGTGCAGTATCTGAAGGGCTCGGGCAGCGCCAGGGTGGGCGTGACCGGCTTCTGCATGGGCGGAGCGCTGACGGTGCTGGCGGCGGTGTTCGTGCCCGAGAGCGACGCCAATGCGACCTGGTACGGCTATCCGCCGCTCGAATATGTCGATGCCGACAAGATCAAGGCGCCGCTGCTGGGTCATTGGGGCCTCAGGGACCAGTTCTTCGCCATCAGCGGTGTGGACGCCCTGGAGCAGAAACTCAAGGAAGCAAACGTGGGTTTCGAGTTCCACCGTTATGATGCCAAGCACGCCTTCGCGAACGAGGAGGCGGACTCGAAGAATCTGCCGGTGCTCGGTTACAATCCGGAAGCCGCCGAGCTTGCCTGGCAGCGCACCCTGGCATTCTTCGACAAGCACCTGCGCTGATCAGCGGCCCCGGTCGGCAGCCGATGAATGCACGCCCTTTCTCGCAGGCCTGCGCCAACAACCAGCAGCCGATCCTGGAAATCATCCGGCCGCTGTTCGCCGAGGTCGCCGAGGTGCTGGAAATCGGCAGCGGCACCGGCCAGCACGCGGCGCACTTCGGTGCGGAGATGCCACACCTGCGCTGGCAGACCAGCGACCGCCCCGCAAACCATCCCGGCATCGATGCCTGGCGTCAGTGGGCGAAGCTACCCAATGTCCCGGTACCGCTGGCGCTCGACGTGGGCGAACCATGGCCGATCACCAGTACGCCGGCGATTTTTTGCGCCAACGTCATCCATATCATCAGCTGGCCCGAGGTCGAGCTGCTGTTCCAAGGCATCGCCCACCATCTGCGCGATCCCGGCATCGTCTGCTTCTACGGCCCCTACAACTACGGCGGCCGCTTCACCAGCGACAGCAACGCCCGCTTCGACCAGTGGCTGAAACAGCGCGATGCGCGCAGCGGCATCCGCGACTTCGAGGCCGTCGACGCCCTGGCGCAGAAGGCGGGCCTGGCCCTCGAGGCCGATCACGCCATGCCGGCGAACAACCGCTGCCTGGTTTGGCGGTTGGCACGTTAGATGAGCTCACCGCCGCCCTAACCGGACACGCGCCCCTTACGCAACACCGCAAGATCCGGGTCGAGATTGGGCGCACGAGGTGCCATCATATCCGCATGACAACGTCCATCTCGCCGATGCCGCCCGCTGGCGTTCAGAAAAGCGCCATGTCGGACTATGAGCGCATCGCCGAAGCCATTTCTTTCATTGTCGACCGGACAGATCATCAGCCGACCCTGGACGAGGTCGCCGCGCACGTCCATCTGAGCCCCTTCCATTTCCAGCGCCTGTTCAGCCGGTGGGCCGGCATCAGCCCCAAAAGATTCCTGCAGGTACTGACACTGGAACGCGCCAAGCTACTGTTGGCCGAATCGAGGCCACTGCTGGAGATATCCCACGCCCTGGGACTGAGTAGCGGTTCGCGCCTGCACGACCATTTCGTCCGGCTGGAGGCGATGACGCCGGGTGAATACAAGACCGGAGGCTCCGGCCTGACGATCGCATACGCGGTGCACGACACGCCGTTCGGCAAGGCATTTATCGCTGTCACCCCCCGCGGTGTCTGTCATCTCTCCTTTGTGGACGATGCGGACAACGACCAACAGCCCACCCGTTTGTCCGGTCAATGGCCTTATGCGCGGTTGCGCAAGGATTCGAAAACGACCGGTGCCCTGATTCGTGCCATGTTCGACGACGACACCCCGCCCGACCGCCCGCTGTCCCTGCACGTGAGCGGTACGAATTTCCAGGTCAGCGTATGGAAAGCCCTGTTGCGAATCCCGCCTGGCAAGGTGGCGAGCTATGCCCAGGTAGCGGCAGCAATCGGTCATCCATGCGCCGCCCGCGCCGTGGGCCGGGCCGTAGCCAGAAATTCGGTGGCATTTCTTATTCCCTGCCATCGCGTGATTCAGGGCAGCGGCCGCATCGGCGGCTATCGCTGGGGAGAAATAAGAAAACATGCGATCCATGCCTGGGAGGCGGCCAGGAACGCATAAGCCATCCCCGATGACAGAACCGGGTAAATGCGGCTTAATAGGCGCACGGGGGTGCGTCTATGGACTACGACATCCTGATCGTCGGCTCCGGCCCTGCCGGCCAGCATGCGGCCTGGCAGGCGGCACGCATGGGCAAGAAGGCGGCCATCATCGAACGCAAGCCGGCCATCGGCGGTGCCGGCCTGCAGACCGGCACCATACCCAGCAAGGCGGTGCGTGAGGCGGCCTACCTGGTATCGCGCTCCGGAGCGCACGGCATGCGTGGCGCCTTCATTCAGAACGGCCTGTCGCGTCACGGCCTGCTGGCCGATGCAATGCGGCGCAAGAATGCGGTGATCGCCATGCAGGAGTCGGTGATCCTCAAGAGGCTGCTCAGTTCAGGCGTGGCCTTGATTCCCGGTGAGGCCTCGCTGGTCGACGCCCATACCCTGGAAGTGGTCGATACATCGGGTCAGTCCAGGCTCCTTTCCGCCGACATCATCGTGCTGGCCACCGGCTCCCGCCCCCGCCGTCCCTCGGACGTACCTTTCGACAAGGAAACGGTGCTCGATTCCACCTCGATCCTGAAGCTGAAAAGACTGCCGAACAGCCTGCTGGTGGTCGGAGGCGGCGTTATCGCCTGCGAATTCGTCTCCATCTTCGCCTCGCTCGGTGTCGACGTGACCGTCGTCGATTCCCACGAGCAGCTGCTGGCCTACCTGAGCAAGGATGTGGTCGGCGTGCTTGCCGATGCCTTCGCCGGCATGGGGGTTAGCTTCCACATGAAGGAGCGTCTTGTTTCCATCCGCAGGGAGGATAGCGGCACCGAGGCACTGCTGGAGAGCGGCAAGCGCCTGCAGGCGGAAGCGGTGCTCTACGCCCTGGGCCGGGAACCGAACTCCGCCAGCCTCAATATCGCCAAGGTGGGGCTGGAACTCGATCAGGGCTGGATCACGGTCGATGAGAACTTCCAGACCAGCGTACCGAACATTTATGCCGTCGGTGATCTGATCGGGCGGCCGGCACTGGCCTCCACCGGCATGGCGCAAGGGCGTGCCGCCGTGATCCATGCCTTTTCCGGCGAATCCCACGCCATCTCTGACCACCTGCCGATGGCCATCTACACCATCCCGGAAATTTCGTGGGTCGGGAAGACCGAACGCGAGGCCCAGCGGGATGGTCTCGACTATGTCGTGGGGCGGGGCCACTTCAACGATAGCGCCCGAGGCCAGATCATCGGCGAGGCCAATGGACTGCTGAAACTGGTCGCCGAGGCCAGAACAGGCAGGCTGATCGGCGTGCATATCGTCGGCGAGCAGGCCAGCGAGTTGATCCACATCGGCCAACTGGTGATGCACTACCACGGCACGGTGCGCGATCTGGTGGCCAATGTATTCAACTACCCGACGCTGGCCGAGTGCTACCGACTGGCGGCGCTGGATTGCCTGCAGCAACTGGAGTGACGTGAACCACAGCCCCGAAAATTGGCCTACAATACAACTCAAACCACAACGGTGCGCAAGTTGCGTTACCTGCTCGCCGTGAAACCGGAGGTCATGATATGTTCCAGATAAGTAGATGGTTCACTGGTTTGGCGCCGCAACTGCTGAGCGTGCTGCGCATCATCGTCGCCTTCCTGTTCATGGAGCACGGCGGCGAGAAGCTGTTCAGCTTTCCGGCGCCGTTTATGTTCCACATTCCGACTTTCTCGTTGATCTGGTTCGCCGGCGTGCTGGAGGTGTTCGGCGGCTTCCTGATCCTGATCGGCCTGTTCACCCGCCCGGTCGCCTTCCTCCTGTCGGGAGAGATGGCGATCGCCTATTTTATGATGCATGCGCCGCACGGCTTCTGGCCGCTGCTGAACCATGGCGAGGCGGCGGTGTTCTACTGCTTCGTCTATCTTTACATGGCTGCCGCCGGCGGCGGGGCTTGGAGCGTGGATCGCCTGATATCAAAAGGAAAATAACCGGCTCTGCCCCAATCCGTTCCTACCGGAACATCCGACAAACGCCGCCTCACCGGGCGGCGTTTTTTTCCGGCAGACAGCCACCAAGGTAGCCTTCACTTCACATGCGCCATTTAAGGTCCTCGTTGTCTTGTTCAGTTGAAACCCATTCGATAGTTTGAAAACCATGGACAGTTACGCCATCTTCAGCAGCTCCGGTGCCGCTCCCTACGACGAGGCCTTCGAGACATCCGGCGACAGCCGGGCGTTGTACCGACAGGCGTTTGAGCACTTTCAGGGCCTTGGCCCGGAAGGGGTGGAGAACCTGCAGCACTCCGCCGATCTGTCCATGCTCAACCAGGGGGTCACCTTCACGGTCTATTCCGATGCGCGCGGCACCGAGAAGATATTCCCCTTCGATCTGATGCCACGCATCATCACCGATACCGAATGGTCGGTGATCGAGGCGGGTGTGGTCCAGCGCATGACGGCACTGAACCTGTTCCTCGAGGACATCTACCACGGCCAGAAGATCCTCAGGGACGGCATCGTCCCCACCCGCCAGGTGATGATGTCCTCGCTGTTCTGCCGCGAGATGTCGGGGCTGAATCCGCCGGGCGGCATCCATGTGCATATCGGCGGCATTGACCTGATCCGCAACCAAAGCGGTGCCTTTTATGTGCTCGAGGACAACCTGCGCGTACCATCCGGTGTCTCGTATGTCATCGAGAACCGCTGGGTGATGGCGCGGGTACAACCCGAATTGCTCAACGAATACCGGGTGCGGCCGGTCGACCATTATCCGAACATGCTGTTCGACAGCTTGGCCTCATTGTCGCCGAACGACAATCCGACGGTGGCGGTGCTCACACCCGGCATCTTCAACTCCGCCTATTTCGAACACTCCTTCCTGGCCAACCAGATGGGCGCCGAACTGGTCGAAGGCCAGGACCTGCTGGTCGACCGCGATGTGCTGTACATGAAGACGACGCGCGGCCTGCAGAAGGTGGATGTGCTCTATCTGCGCCTGGACACCGATTTTCTCGACCCGCTGGTGTTCCGCCCCGACTCGATGCTCGGCGTCTCCGGCCTGATGAATGCCTACCGCGCCGGTAATGTGGCGCTGGCCAACGCCCCGGGCAACGGCGTGGCCGACGACAAGGCGATGTATGCCTATACCCCGGAGATCATCCGCTATTACCTGGACGAGGAGCCGATCCTGCCCATCGTGCCCACCTATCTCGGCGCTCGCGACGAGGATCTGCGCTACATGCTCGATCACATACCCGAGCTGGTCATCAAGCCGACCGACGCCTCCGGCGGCTATGGGCTGCTGGTGGGCAGCCAGGCCAGCAAAAAGGAGATCAAGGAATTCCGCGCCATGCTGGCCGCCAATCCTGCCCATTACATCGCCCAGCCCATCCAGCAGCTATCCACGCACCCGACCTGGGTGGAGCAGGATGGAGGCAAGGGATTCTTCCCCCGCCACGTGGATCTGCGTCCCTATGCCGTCTGTGATGTGAACGGCAACGTCAGGGTGCTTCCCGGCGGCCTGACGCGCGTGGCGCTGAGGCGCGGCACGCTGGTCGTCAACTCGTCGCAGGGCGGCGGCAGCAAGGATACCTGGGTACTGCACCCGAACGGGACGGGTCAACGCCTTGCTTAGCCGCATCGCCCGCAACATCTACACGCTCGGCCAGCAGATCGAGCGTGCCGAGAACATCGCCCGCATTCTCGACGTGAACCAGCGCATGAGCCTCGAACAGGTCTATTTCTCGGAGCTGGATGTGTGGTCGCCGATGCTGGCGATCACCCGTTCGCGCGAGGCCTTCGACGAAAAATACGACGACGTCACCCAGCGGCACGTCCTGGAATTTCTGATCTCCGACACCTCCCATCCCTTTTCCATCCGCAGCTGTCTCAGGCATGCGCGCGAGATGGCGCGTACCGTGCGCGAACACATCAGCGAGGAGATGTGGCTGTACCTGAACAAGACCTACAATGACATCGAGCGCACCGGAAAGATCGGAAAACTCACTGTCTTTCTGAGCGATTTTCGCCAGTTCTGCAGCGCCTTTCACGGCCTGGCGGACAACACCATGAGCCACAATGAGTCATGGGATTTCCTGTGCCTCGGCGTGTCCCTGGAACGCGCTCAGATGACCACGCGCATCCTGGAAATCAAGTATCACCTGCTGTTGCCCAGCGCCGACGAAATCGGCAAACCGCTGGACCTGCATCAGTGGCAGGCTCTGCTGCGCTCCGTGTCCGGATATGAGGCCTACCGCCGCCAGTACAAGGCGCGTATCGAGCCGGCCAAGGTGCTCAGACTGCTGAACCTGGACCCCCGTTTCCCGCGCTCCGTGCACTTCAGCATCCGGCGGGTATCGGAGGCCCTGCGCGGCATCGGCACCGCCAATAGCGAGCAGTACCAGCTGCTGCGGGAAACCGAATATTTTCTCGACGATCTGCGTGGTGGAGCTTCGCGCAACGACCTGATGTCGATGGGCCTGATGGACTATCTCGAACAGGTGCAGCAGCGCTGCGACATGATCTCCGACATGATCGACAAGGCATTCTTCAACTCGGTGACAGTGACCCTGGCTGGTCAGGACAAGGAGCGGCTGATCATGCAGATCCCCCAGCAGCAGCAAAAAAACAAATGAGCACCGTACGTACCCTGTCCGAAGGCGATCACGTGATGCTCGAGATCGAGCATCGCACCCGTTTTTTTTACAGCGGACCGGTATCCTTGTCTCAGAACGAATTGCGCATGACCCCGGTCGACACCGGCCTGCAGCGGGTGCTGGAGCACCGGATTGACATGTCCCCGCACGTCCCCATGTCCTGGCACCACGACCATTTCCGCAACCGGGTGTGCCACTTCAACATCCTCGAACCGCACGAATCCCTCGATGTTGTCGTCCACTCCGTGGTCGAGACCACCAATGCCGTCAGCTGCGGCCCGGAATCGGCCCCCGACCCCCGCCCCTATGACGAACGCTGGAGCGAATTTTTGTGCTGGTCACCGGGGGTGCCGGCGCTGAAGGAATACAAAAGCGTACCTCTGGGCTCTGGTATCGACATGGACATGGATGAGATCGAATTCGGCCAGGCCCTGTATGAACTGGGCCGCTACTTCTATAAGAACTTCCGCTACGATCCGGATGTCACCCATGTTCACTCCAGCCCGAAAGAGCTTTTCCAGCATGGTGGCGGCGTATGCCAGGACATGGCCCATGCGATGATCGGTGTGTTGCGCCAAACCAGCATCCCGGCCCGCTATGTCAGCGGCTACATCTTCGATCCCCAGCAAGGCCAGATCGGCAAGCATGTGCGCGGTGCCGCCGCCACCCATGCCTGGGTGCAGGTGTGGCATGAGAGCTACGGCTGGATGGGCATCGATCCCACCAACGACAAGCTGGTGGACTGGCAATATGTGCGTACGGCCGTCGGCCGCGACTATTTCGACGTGCAACCGCTACGCGGGGTGTTCTCCGCCCACGACGATGTGGAGCAGCAACTCGAGGTTTCTGTGCATGTGGACATCGGGGATGTACCGGCCGACCGGCCTTCCCACGACCCGGCGGGGGAAGCAAACCCCTAGCCCAGGCCGGCACGGCCGGTGGCGCCATGCCGGGGCATGCTGCAGGATTGCCGGCGATGAAGGACACGCTGTATTCGGCACATCTGCCCACCGCCGACTTCGCTTTCAACGATGCGGTGGCGACGGTGTTCGACGACATGATCCGCCGTTCGGTGCCGGGTTACGGGCTGTCGTTGGCCATGACCGGTCTGATCGCCGGTCGCCATGCGCAGCCGCACAGCAATCTGTACGATCTCGGCTGTTCACTGGGAGCGGCGACGCTGGCCATGCGCCATGCCGTCGAGGGCAGGGGCTGCCGTATCCTCGGCATCGACAACTCCCCGGCCATGCTGGCGCGCTGCCGCGAGATCCTGGACAAGGACACGGCCACATGCCCGGTCGATCTGATCTGCGCCGATATCGCCGACATCGACATCGCCGATGCCTCGGTGGTGGTGCTGAATTTCACGCTGCAATTCATTCCGGCCGAACGCCGCCAGGAACTGCTCGCCCGCATCCATGCCGGCCTGCGTAAGGGCGGCGTGCTGCTGTTGTCCGAAAAGATCCGCTTTGCCGATGACCGTATGCAGGAGGAAATGACGGAGCTGCACCACGGATTCAAGCGTGCCCATGGCTACTCCCAGCTTGAGATCAGCCAGAAGCGCGCGGCCCTGGAAAACGTGATGATCCCGGAAACCCTCGATGCACATCTGCAGCGGCTGCGCCATGCCGGATTCTCCCACGCCTTTCCGTGGTTCCAGTGTTTCAACTTCACCTCGCTGATCGCATGCAAATAACGGCCGGTGCCGAACCGAACGAGGTCCCGGAGGCGCTGTGCCGGGGCATCGAACAGGCCTGGACGGCTATCCGGCGGCATGGCGATTACGGGCGCTGGCAGGCGTGCCTTGCCGCCCTGCCCGATCGGGTGCCGTCATCCATCGAGCTGAATGCGGATGCCGTGACCATCGGGAGAGTTGATGACATCGACATCCGGGAGCGGCAGCACGTCGAGCATGCACTGCGCGGTCTTCACCCGTGGCGCAAGGGCCCGTTCGACGTCTTCGGCATCCATATCGACAGCGAATGGCGTTCGCACCTGAAATGGCAGCGGCTGAAGGATGCCATCGTGCCGCTGGCTGGGAAGAGCGTGCTCGATATCGGCTGCGGCTCGGGCTACCACCTGTGGCGCATGCTGGGGGCCGGTGCCGCGTGCGTCACCGGCATCGATCCCATGCCCCTGTATGCGATGCAGTTCACCGCCATCCGGCATTTCATCCGCGACGAGCGAGTCCGGTTCTGGCCGCTCGGCATCGACGACCTGCCGCCGGACATGCACCGCTTCGATACGGTTTTCTCGATGGGCGTGCTCTACCATCGCCGCTCACCGATCGATCATCTGCTGCAGCTGCAGCGGCTGCTGCACCCCGGCGGCGAACTTGTGCTGGAAACCCTGGTCGTTGCCGGCGATGCACAATCCTGCCTGCTGCCGGCGGGGCGCTATGCCAAGATGCGCAATGTCTGGTTCATCCCGTCCGTCGCCATGCTCGAGACATGGCTGCACCGGGCCGGCTTTCGATGCATCCGACTCGTTGACGTTTCGCCGACCACCGTCGAGGAGCAGCGGCGCACCGACTGGATGCGCTTTGAATCCCTAGCCGATTTTCTCGACCCTGCCGATCCCGGGCGTACCGTCGAGGGATATCCGGCGCCGGTGCGGGCTATCCTGCTGGCACAGAATCCCGATTAACCGCCGGCGGATAGCTTCGGGGACGTGATGTGATGGCCGATGACATGGAAGGTATCCTTGTCACTGGGCTCGCGGATGGTGATGATCTCATGCGCATCGCCATGCGCGTACACGGTGTGATACTGGAAGATGTAGAAGTCGCCGGAGAAGCGCGTATCGGCGGCCTTGCTCACGAGCGTGTACGACTTCAGCGGACCCAGCACATGGTAGATGTGCAGCAGGTTGGCACGCCAGGAGGCCTTGTCGATATTGCGGTAGAACGCGTGCCCGTAACACGACAGAGCCGTATTCCAGTCCTGATGCTCGATGGCCGTGAGCAGCTTGTTTGCCAAGGGCTCGGCATTCTGCGCATGGGTCGATCGCACCTCGTCGCAACCGCCCAGCAACACCATGGCGGCCAGCAGCACCGCCAGCCACCCGAATCGATGCATGCTCGCTGCCCGCTTTTCAGTTCTCATGCCTACCTCCTATGCGACTTCACTCAGCAATTGATCCATCATCTGTTCGGCCTGAGGGGCGTAACCGCCGCCAAAGATATTCATATGGTTCAACACATGGTACAGCTTGTACAGTATTTTGCGCCGGCTGTATCCCGCATCCAGCGGCCATGTTTCCCGATAGGTGTCATAAAATTCCTGTGGAAACCCACCGAAAAGCTCGGTCATGGCCAGATCCGTCTCCCGGTCGCCATAATACACGGCCGGATCGAAGATCACCGGCGCTCCATCCTCATCCGTGGCGTAATTGCCGCCCCACAGATCACCATGCAGCAGTGAAGGCAAGGGCTGGTACGTGGTGAAAAATGCCGGCATGGCCTCCAGCAGGCGTTCGCCCTTGCGCTGCAGCGATCCCCCGTAACCGTGCTTTGCCGCCAGGCGCAGCTGGAATCCCAGGCGCTGGTCGCGCAAGAAGCACACCCAATCATCATCACGGGCATTCGGCTGCGGGCTGGAACCGATCGTGTTGTCCCGCCACCAACCGAATGCTTCACCGGTGACCCGGTGCAGTGCGGCCAGTTCCCGGCCGAGGCGGGCAGCGCTTCCGGGCGACGTACGCCCAAAGCGGACATGCTCCATGACCAGGAAGGCCATGCCGCCGGCCTGCCCGCAGCACACGGGCACGGGCACTCGGATGCAGCCGGCGGCAGCCAGCGCCGCCAGGCCGTTCCGTTCGGCCTCGAACATGGTCAGCCCCGAACCGTCGTTCAGCTTGGCGAAATAGATGCTGTCACCTCCCTCGAGGCGATAGCAGGCATTGATGCTGCCCCCTCCGACCGGCGTGGCGCGTGCATGGGACATCACCCCATGCCCGGCTTCGGAAACAGCATCGGCGATGCTGCGCAGCACATCATCGGGGATCACGGCCGCCCCACAGCGGCAGTGCAGAATTCAGGACGATTGGACGAGGCGACCTTCCTTGCGGCGGCGGTAACGATGAACCACATAGCCACGCCACAACAGGTGCGAGCCGATATAGCCGATCAAACCCACGATCAGGCCCGATACCAGGCAGCCCAGCAGGAACGGCTTCCAGATGGCGGCCATATCGTGCAGCAGCCATGAAACGGTGAAGTGATGGAATGTAAGCACCTTGGTGGGCACGCCGAGGATCCAGGTGCCGACCTTGTAGGCGAAGAAGAAGATCGGCGGTATCGTCAGCGGATTGGTCACCCATACCAGGGCAACGGAGATCGGCAGGTTGGCCTGGATGCCGATGGCGATGGCGGCGGCAATCAGCATCTGGAACGGCAACGGGATGAAGGCGACGAACAGGCCGGTCAGGCAGGCGAGTGCCACCGAATGCCGGTTCAGGCGCCACAGGCAGGACTTGTCGAGCAGCGCCCCCAGGCACTGCAGACTCTTGTGCCTGCGGATCGTCTCCGGATCGGGCATATAGCGTTTGAGCAGTCGCCGCGGCATCGCTCCATTATGAGCGTGGTCCCAATCACAAACAAGGCGAGGCTATTCGAGGCGCGGGAACACCGGACTGGGCCTGGCACAGGCATGTCCGGCCTGCAGCAGACCCCAACCGCCCTGGTCATGCAGACCGACCGTGCCCATGACCTGTTCGCCCATGATCTGGGCCAGCATCGCCCCGGCCTTGCCCGGCATGAACGGCAGCAACTGCAGGGCCACGAGCCGCAGCGTCTCCACCAGATTGTACAGTACCGTGTCCAGCCGCTCGGCATCATTGGACTTGGCCAGCTGCCAGGGCGCGTTATCCTCGACATAGCGGTTGCCATGGCGCACCACGGCACTGATGCGCTCCAGCGCCGTGTGGAAAGCCTGCACCCGTAGCGCCTCCCCGACATCACGCTGCATGGCCTCGACATCGGCGATCAGAGCCCGGTCCGCATCATGCCCGGTCGCTGCCCGCCCCAGACGGCCATCGCGATACTTGTGCAGCATGGCCAGTGAACGGTTCAGCAGGTTGCCGATGTCGTTGGCCAGTTCCGTGTTGTAGCGCTGCCTCAACGCCGCGTGCGAAAAATCTCCATCCTGGCCGAACGGCACCTCGCGCAGCAGAAAGTAGCGCAGCACGTCGGCCTCGTAGTCGCGCAGCAGATCGGCGGGCCTCAGGGCATTGCCCTTGGACTTGCTCATCTTCTCGCCCTCGACCGTCCACCAGCCGTGCGCGAATATACGTTTCGGCAGCGGCAGCCCTGCCGCCATCAGCATGCACGGCCAGTACACGGCATGGAAGCGCAGGATGTCCTTGCCGATCAGGTGCACATCGGCCGGCCAGTACTTCGGCACCGGCGCATCCGGAAAGCCGAGGGCGCTCAGGTAGTTCGTCAGCGCGTCGATCCACACGTAGACCACATGCCGCTCATCATCCGGCACCGGCACCCCCCAGGAGAAGGTGGTGCGCGATACGGACAGGTCGTTCAACCCGGATTCGACGAAGCGCAGCACCTCGTTACGCCGGGATTCGGGGGCGATGAACTCCGGATGGGCGTGGATATGGGCCAACAGCTTGTCCTGGAAGGCGCTCAGACGGAAGAAGTACGACTCCTCCTGCACCTTCTGCACCGGCCGACCGCAGTCCGGGCACAGCTTGTCCTGCCCTGTGCCGGCATCCTTGAGCTGGGTCTCGGTCCAGTAGGTTTCGCAAGGCACGCAATACCAGTCCTCGTACATGCCCTTGTACAGGTGGCCGGAATCCTGCAGCAGCCGCCACATCGCCTGCACGCCGCGCTTGTGCCGTTCGGAACTGGTGCGAATGAAATCGTCGTTGCTGATCGACAGCTGCGGCCACAGATCGCGGTAACGCTCGACCACGCTGTCCGCCAGCGCCAGCGGCGTCATGTCACGGGCTTGGGCCGCCTGCTGGACCTTCTGGCCATGCTCGTCGACCCCGGTCAGGAAGAATACGTCCTCGCCGGCCAGCCGCGCCTGGCGGGCCAGCACATCGGCAGCGATGGTCGTGTAGATATGGCCAAGGTGCGGCTCGTCGTTCACATAATAGATCGGGGTGGTCACGTAATAGGTCATGTTCGGGGCTGTCTCCTCCCATCGGCGGGGCATTGTAGGCGGCAGCCCCGCCAATGGCCATGGCCGGCTCTCAGGCCGCCGATTTCAGGGCCGCGCGCAAGCGCATCATGTGCGCAAACAGTGACAATGCCGGACGCAGCGTATGGCGCCGCACCGCCTGCGGCCAACGGGCCAGCTCGTCCGCGGCATCGAGCACGGCGGACGGAAAGCCATCGGACATCCGCGCCAGCAGCCGGTGCTGTACATGCTCCAGTACGATGTCCGACACCAGCGTATGTGGCACGGCATCGAGGTGGCTGGCCAGCCAGTCCTGCAGATCCCCGATATCCGCCGCTGCAAGATCGGACGTCAGCCGCTGCCAGGCCAGCAGCGCCTCTCCTGTCTGCCGGTGCTGCAGGCTTTGCACCCTTCCCGGACAGCCGTGGGCCAGGCTCAGCACCAGCTCCGAGAAACCGGCGTCGATGTCCATGCCGGCCAGCACCCGGTGCATCTGACCATCATTCAGCGGCGCACAATGCTGCAGCATGCAGCGCGAACGAATCGTCGCCGGCAGGCGGGCCAGATCATTGCAGACAATCAGCAGCAGGCTGCCGGCGGCCGGTTCCTCCAGGCCCTTCAGCAGGGCATTGGCCGCCTGCACGTTCAGCAGTTCGGCATCCTGCAGCACGACGACGCGGCGCACGCTCTCGCTGCCGGAAAGCGACAGGAAGGACAGAAGTTCCCGCACCTGGCCGATGCTGATGTCCCGTTTGCCGTCCTCCAGAGACACCAGCCGCATGTCCGGATGGGCTCCGGCGGCGATGACGTGGCAGCCGTGGCAATTGCCGCACGGGCCGTTCTCCGACGGCGAAGCGCACAGATAGGTTGCAGCCATGCGGACCGCCAGCATGGACTTGCCCACACCGCGCATGCCATGCAGCAGCCAGGCATGGTGCAGGCGGCCTTCCCCCATGGCGCGGACGAAACGCGCCGTCACCGCCTCGTGGCCGACGACCTCCGGCATCATCCCGGCCATTGCTGCCTCAGATGTTCAGCCAGTGCCCGCTGCACCTGCTGCTGGACGGCCCCGATATCCTGGTCCGCGGCCACGCGCAGCACCCTGTCGGGTTCCCGCTGCCAGATGGCCTCGAATGCCGCCTGCACGCGCCGGTGAAAGTCCAACGATTCCTCATCCATGCGCGTACTGCTGCCGCCGGCCGCGGTTCGCCCGGCCAGGCGCGCCAGCGCCTGTTCGGCCGGCAGGTCCAGCCATACGGTACATTCGGGACGCACGCCTGCCTCTGCCGCCGCCAGTAGTGACTCAAGATCCTCGGCCTCGCCCAGACCGCGCCCGGCCAGCTGATAGGCGCGCGTCGAATCACTGTAGCGGTCACACAGCACCCAGTCGCCGTGCGCCAGTGCCGGCCGGATCACCTTGGCCACGTGCTCGGCCCGGTCGGCCAGGAACAGGAACAGCTCGGACTCCGGTGCCGGCGCATCGCCATGCATCAGCAACTGGCGGATATGCTGCCCGAGCATCGTATCCCCCGGTTCGAAGGTGGTGCATACGGCCTGACCCTGCCGTTGCAGCCAGTCGCCCAGCAGACGCAGCTGCGTGCTTTTGCCGCAGCCATCCACACCCTCGAATGAAATGAAATGCCCCATGTTCACGACTCCCTACCGATACGGCCTTTCATCGACGATGCGTACCTTAAGTGCCGACGGCAGGGTTGCCAGCCAGCCGTACAGCTCCGGCAACTGGTCGGGCACCGTCCACAGCTCGTGCAGGCTGCGATCATTGGCATCGAGGCTGCGCATCACCGCCAAACCATCCTCTCCGTTCAGGATGCCCTGGAAAAGCACCGCCTGCGCCGAAGGCAAGCGCACCGTCACGATGACCGCATCACCGCTACTTACCCTTGGCATTCTGCTGCTCCCGCTGGCGCTCCTGCTGATGATAGATGCGTATCCAGCGCAGCACGTTGGCCTCATGCTGGGCCATCGTCGAGGCGAAGGCGTGCCCGCCCGTGCCGTTGGCCACGAAATACAGATAATCAACGTCCGCCGGATTGGCGGCGGCCTCGATGCTGGCCTTGCCGGGATTACAGATCGGCGTCGGCGGCAGCCCCCGGCGGGTATAGGTGTTCCACGGCGTGTCATGCTCCATATCCTGTTTGTGCAGGTTGCCGGAGAAAGCGCCTTGGGTGGCCCAGATACCGTAGATGACCGTCGGGTCCATCTGCAGCGGCATATGCCGCTGCAGCCGGTTGTAGATCACCGCTGATACCAGCGGCCGCTCCTTGTCCAGGTGCGTTTCCTTCTCGATGATCGAAGCGATGATGCGGATCTGGTTGGCGGTGTCGGTGCCGGGCTCGCTGGCAACGGCCGAGGCCAGCACCCTGTTCTGGGCCTGGATCATGCGTACCAGCATCGCCTTGGGTTCCACCGGCTTTTCGTAATCGTAGGTTTGCGGCAGCAGCCTGCCCTCCTGCTGGCCCTTGGGGATCAGGCTGTCCATCGCCCGCTGCCAGACGGACAACGGCGTGCCTGTCCGGGCTGCCAGCAGCGCCAGCACCTCATCGGTGCGCAGGCCCTCCGGGATGGTGACGGAAAAACGCATGACATCGCCGCGCAGCATGCGCTCAAACACGTGCGGGATGCTGCTGGGGCCCTCGAAATGGTAATAGCCGCTGCGCAGGCTTTCCCCCTCGCCCGTCAGGCGTACCAGTGCCTTAAAGGCCCAGGCATGATCGATGACACCGGCCCGCTTCAGTTGGGAAGCGATGTGGGCGCTGCTGGCGCCGTGATCGATCACCACCACCACCGGCGCCGGCGGCGATACGGTGCGGCTGTAGATCCAGCCCAGATACCCCACCGCAGCCAGTACCACGACCAGGGCCAGGAATTCCCCCATGCGTCTCATGCAAGCACCTGTGCCCCAACTTGCGGTGCCTGCATACGGCAGGCGCGGCCGGAACTGTCTCCGGACCGGTGGTTTTGATAGGCTCGCCCGGTTTGCATATACGATTGACCCAGGTGATGAACGCGCATGCCCAATTTATACCTTGAAGCCATCGAACACGCACGCGTCTACGACGTGGCGCGCGAGACGCCGCTGGAGCTGGCTCCGGCACTGTCAGGACGGCTGCACAACGAGATCCTTTTCAAGCGCGAGGATCTGCAGCCGGTATTCTCCTTCAAGCTGCGCGGGGCCTACAACAAGATCGCCCACATGGACGATGCCGATTGCGCCCGCGGCGTCATCTGCGCCTCGGCCGGCAACCACGCCCAGGGGGTGGCCCTGAGCGCCAGGAAACGTGGCATCCGCGCCGTCATCGTCATGCCGAGTACGACACCGGATATCAAGGTACAGTCGGTAAAAAGGCTGGGCGGTGAGGTGGTGCTGCACGGCGACAGCTACTCGGATGCCAGTGCCCATGCCCAACTTTTGCAACAGGAACAGGGGCTGAGCTTCGTACATCCCTATGACGATCCGCTGGTCATCGCCGGTCAGGGTACCATCGCCGAGGAGATGCTGCGCCAGACCCCGCGCGATCTCGATGCCGTGTTCGTGCCGATCGGCGGCGGCGGCCTGATTGCCGGCATGGCCGTTTACCTGAAACAGAAATCGCCGCACACGCGGGTGATCGGCGTCGAACCGGCCGATTCGACGGCCATGTACGATTCGCTGCAGGCCGGGCGCAGGATCATCCTCGATCAGGTCGGCATCTTTGCCGACGGTGTAGCGGTCAAGCAGGTCGGTGAGATCACCTTCGATCTGGTCCGCCGCTACGTGGACGAGGTGATGCTCGTCGACACCGACGAGATCTGTGCGGCCATCAAGGACATCTACGAGGAGACCCGCTCCATCGTCGAACCGGCCGGCGCCCTGGCCCTGGCGGGTATGAAGAACCACATCGCCCGGCATGGCACCCGTGGCCAGACGCTGGCCTGCGTCAACAGCGGCGCCAACATGAATTTCGACCGGCTCAGGCATGTGGCCGAACGCACCGAGATCGGCGAACAGCGCGAAGCGTTGTTCGCCGTCACCATCCCGGAGCGCCCCGGAGCCTTCTTCGACTTCTGCAGGCAGATCGGACGGCGTGGCATCACCGAGTTCAATTACCGCCTGTCCGGGCGAGACGAGGCCCATATCTTCGTCGGCATCCGAACCGCCGGCCCCAGCGAGGGGGATGAGATCCAGGCCATGCTGGAAAGCCACGGGTACGCGGTACTGAATCTGAGGAGCAACGAATTGGCAAAGCTGCATGTCCGCCATATGGTCGGCGGACGCAGCAACATGGTGCGCCACGAACAGCTGTACCGCTTCGAATTTCCGGAACGCCCCGGAGCCCTGCTGGATTTTCTGACCAAGGCGGCCGGACGCTGGAACATCTCCCTGTTCCATTACCGCAACCAGGGTGCCGCCTATGGGCGGGTGCTGGTCGGCATGGAGGTGCCCGAGGACGACCGCAAGGCCTACCAGAGCTTCCTCGACGACCTCGACTACCCCTATGTGGACGAGTCGCAGAATTCGGCCTACCACCTGTTTCTCTAGGGCCCTGACCGTGGCCACGGACGCACGGATCTAGCATGGGAAGATTTGCGGGACATCTGGGGAAAGGCCGGTACATGCCGCGATGGTGGCGCCACGCCCTGCTCGCCATGCTGTACCTGCTGCCCTCCTCCGCACTGGCCGCAGCAGCGGGCAGTGCGTTCCCGATCATTCCGCATACCGGGGGAGAAATCTTCGGCCTGTCCCAAAGCACCCAGCGCCACGCCGGCATCACCGGTGACTGGGGCGGGCTGCGCAACCGGCTGGAGGATCAGGGCATAACGGTGGCGGCCCTGTACACCGGTGAGTCCGAGCGCAACTACGACCCCGGCCTGGTCAAGCCGAAGCTTGAAACCATCTACCACGACAACCTCGACCTGATGCTGACCGTGGATACCGAAAAAGCCGGGCTGTGGCCGGGCGGCACCCTGTTCATCTACGGCCTGCGCAATCACGGCGGCCAGCCGTCGCAGAACGTCATCGGCGATCTGCAGGTGGCGAGCAACATCGAAGCGCCCCAGCAGTTCATCGTCGAGGAGGCCTGGTACGAGCAGAAGCTGATGCACGGCAAGCTTTCGCTGCTCGCCGGCCTGCGTGACGTCAACAACGAGTTCTACATCTCCGATTACGGCACCCTGTTCATCAACTCGTCCTTCGGCATCGGCCCGGAGATCACCACCAACGTACCGACCTCGACCTTTCCGCGGGCGGGATGGGGTGCGCGCATCCGCATCAAGCCGTCCCGCCACTGGTACGTGCAACTGGCCAGCTTCGGCGGTAATCCCCAGAGGCGGACGCTGGCAGCGCACGATGGACAGATGCTGATCGCCGAGGCTGGCCTGATCCTGCCGAAGGGACGCTACAAGCTGGGCGCTTGGACGCACACGGCCACCCATGTCTACGCCGGACACAGTTATGCCGGCGATTACGGCGGCTACGCACTCATCGACCAGCAACTGGCCGCCATCGGCGCCACGAAGATCGGCGCCTTCGTGCAATACGGCTGGGTACCGCCGGGACGCAACCTGGTTACGCGTTACCTGGGTCTCGGCCTGCACATTCTGGCGCTGCTGCCGTGGCGCACCAAGGACATTTTCGGCCTGGGCCTGGCCGAGGCCACGACACACACGGGCACGGAGAACACCATCGAGCTGACTTACCGCATGCCGCTGACGCCGTGGCTGGTTGTACAGCCGTCATTCCAGTGGATCGCCAACCCTGGAGCCGTAACCGGAAACCACATGGTGCGCGTCGGCATCCTGCATTTCGAACTGAGCTTCTGACGGGCCCTGTCGCACATCCGGTATGTGTTGTACGATTCCGGCCTTGGCCGCACCGGCCCGCATAAAGGAGATTCATGTCGTTTCATTTGCCAATGCTGAACATCTCGGGCAAGGAGGTGTTGCCGCTGGTCGAGGGCGGCAAGGGCGTGGCCGTGTCCACCGGAGAAAGCTCCGGAGCCTGGGCCGCCGCCGGCGGTGTCGGCACCTTTTCGGCCGTCAATGCGGACAAGGTCAACGAACACGGTGAGATCGTACCCCTCGTCTACCACGGCAAGAGTCGCAAGACCCGCCACGAGGAGTTGATCGCCTATTCCATCGAGGGTGGTATCAGCCAGGCGAAGATCGCCCATGATCTGGCCGGCGGCCACGGGCGCATCCACATGAACGTGCTGTGGGAAATGGCCTCGTCGGAACAGGTGCTTCACGGTGTACTGCAGGGTGCCAAGGGCCTGATCCACGGCGTCACCTGCGGTGCGGGCATGCCGTTCCGCCTGGCACCGCTGGCCGCCGAATACGGCGTCTATTACTACCCCATCGTTTCCTCGGCCCGCGCCTTCCGCGCCCTGTGGCTGCGCTCCTACCGCAAGTACCCGGAGCTGCTGGGTGGCGTTGTCTACGAGGACCCGTGGCTGGCCGGAGGACACAACGGCCTGTCCAACGCCGAAAACCCGAAAGTGCCCGAGAGCCCCTATCCGCGCGTGGCTGAGCTACGGCGGACGATGAACGAATTCGGGCTCACGCAGGTACCTGTGATCATGGCCGGCGGCGTCTGGGCACTGAAGGAATGGAGCGACTGGATCGACAATCCCGAAATCGGCCCCGTCGCCTTCCAGTTCGGCACGCGCCCGCTTCTGACCAAGGAAAGCCCGATTTCCGATGCATGGAAGAAGCGGCTGATGAAGCTCAAGCAAGGCGACATCAAACTGCACCGTTTCTCCCCTACCGGCTTCTACTCATCGGCCGTCTACAACCATTTCCTGCACGAGTTGTACGAACGTTCCGATCGCGAGATCGCCTTCGTCGACCACCCGGCCGGCGACCACGTCGTGCCGTTCGCCTATGGGGTACGCCAGCGCACCGTCTATGTCACCAAACACGACAGGCGGAGCGCCGAGAGCTGGGTATCCGACGGATTCTCCAAGGCGCTGCCGACACCGGATTCCACCCTGATCTTCGTCACGCCCGAAAAGGCCCAGGAGATCCGCAAGGACCAGCTGGACTGCATGGGCTGCCTGTCCCAGTGCCTGTTCAGCAACTGGGCCACCAACGAGCGGGGCACGACCGGCCGCAAGGCCGACCCGCGCAGCTTCTGCATTCAGAAGACCCTGCAGGAGATCGCGCATGGCGCGGATCCGGACCAGCACCTGATGTTCGCCGGGCATGCTGCCTACCGCTTCGCTGAGGATCCGTTCTATGCCGACGGCTTCGTCCCGACGGTGCGCCAGTTGGTCGAACACATCCGTACGGGTGAATAAATTTTGACAGACGGCAGGCCCACGGCTAAGAGTAAGTGCACGTACGTATGGGAGGAACGGTCATGGATGCCCTGAGAGCGGACTAGCAAGCGATGGCGGATAAACCCATATCCTCAGAGATGCAGAAGCTGTTCGAATCCGCGGGCTCGCTCGAACTGGACACCGACCTGCGCCTGCACGTCCAGAAACTGGAACTGGGCAAGGCGGAATTGCTGACCGATGCGCTGACCCTGCCCTTCGTCGATATCGAGAACCGGTTGTCGAAATACGCCACGGGTGTGGACACGATCGAAAAGGACTCGCTACGGCGCAGCATGAAGTCCTACCTGGCGCGTCTGAATTCCAACCCCTTGATTCCGCTGCATTTCCGGCTGAAGGTTCTGAACCGCTTCGAGAAGGAGCTGGATCTGTTCGATGCGGAGATGACCGCTTCCGTGCTCAATGCGCACAAAATCGGCGTCGACATGGTGCAGAAGGCGGCCCGCAGCCAGCCCACCTACTACCGTATCCTCGTCGACATGGTGTCCAGCGCCATCGATCTGGCGGTCAAGCTGTTGCGCCTTTCTCTCGAGAAGTATCAGGCGCCGGCAGTCATCGCCACCCGTCAGGTGTTCGATCTGATGCGCCTCGGACTCGGCATTGTGCCCCTGCTGACGGACGATGCGCTGGCGGAGCGCGATCGACTGTACCGCAGTATCTGCGCGCACGAACTGCTGCGCATGCTCGATTTTTTCGGCAAGTCCCAAGCGGACCAGAAGATGACCTGGAAGGAACTGCAGCATCATATTGTCGTGCTGAAACCGATGCTGTGCCGCAAGGATGATCCGGTGCCGGAGATCCCGGATCACACGGTAATGATCACATCCTTCTCCCGGCCCAATGAGCCGGCCAAGGTGGTTTCGAAGATTCCGTCACCTTTGAACGCGGACTGCATCGCCATCCCGATGGACACGTTCATCGACCGACTGGTGACCGCCATCAACCGGGTCGAGAGCGTCATGCAAGGAACCGCTTCCAAGAAGACCGACCTGTTTACCGAAGAGGCCCTGCACACCACCATTACCGGAGGCAACGCCATCCTGGATGCCGTGCGCACCAAGCCGCGCGGCCCGGAACGGAAGGACTATGCAGGCACACGCGTCGTGCTCGAGTGGAACCCGCGCAAATCCATCGTCGAGGCCTTTACCAACCTGATCGCCAGCGACTATGAGTACGCGCCGACGTCACAGGCCGTCGAGGATGCCTGGATGGTCGCCAATATCAGCACCCATGGCGTCGGCCTGGAGCGCCCCGAGGGCAGGACGCTGCCGCTCGGCGTCGGCTCGATCATCGGCCTGAACTGGATCCCGCACCGCAACGAACCGATGCTCGGCTTCATCCGCTGGATCAAGGAGCCCAAGCCGGGTGAGCAGCGTCTGGGCATCGAGTTCTTCGGCAGGGAGTTCCGGCTGTTCAAGGGCAATATGCTCGGTGGCGGCCCCGAGGATGAGGACATGATCGAGAACCGATCCTGGCCGGTGCTGGTCAAGCCGGGCAAAAAATTTCATACGGTGTACTTCCCGGACAACAAGATCTTCCGCACCATGACGTTCGCGCTGAGCCAGGAGGGAAAGAGTAGCTATTTCAAGGTGATCGAGGTGGTCGAGACCGGTCCCAACTACAGCCTGTGCAAGGTGGTGCCGGCCAGCCTCGCACCCACCAAGCAGATGGATTTCTCCGGGGGCTCCGGCAAGGTGGCCTAGGACGACAGGCGTGTAAGCATCTGGCGCATGGCATCCATATGCGTAGCCGCCTCTTCCCTGGCATCGTCCGATTCGCTGTCCCGGTCCACCCAGCTCAGGTGCATGGGATCGATCTCGTGCAGAAACGGCGACGGGCTGCACGACTCGCCTGTGCCGAAACGGCGGCGCGTACGGCAGACGCTCAGGGTCAGACGGAAGCGGGCCCGCGTCATCGCCACGTACATCAGCCGACGCTCCTCCTCCATGCGCTGTTCCTCCAGCGCCATGCGGTGCGGAAAACTGCCGTCCTCCATGCCCACGACATAGACATGCGCGAATTCCAGGCCCTTGGCCGCATGCACGGTCATCAGCCGAACCTGGTTGCCCGGATCCTCGTCCTTGTCCGACCACAGCTGCAGGCCCTGCAGGAAGGCATCCAACCTGCCGCCGGCCCCGGCATGCCTGAGCCACCAGCGCTCGAGCTCCGCCACGTTGCCGAGCCGCCGCTCGCGCTCCTTCTCATCGTTAGCCGCGGCCTCGATCGCCGCCTTCAGACCCGTCATCGCCAGCAACTCTCCGAAGACCTCGTCGGCATTGCCGTGCAGGAAACGGTGCTCCAGATCGACAATCAGCCTCCCGAAGGCACGCAATGTCTCGACGCGCCCCCCCGGCAACTCGTCGTCGAGGCAGGCCTCCAAAAGTGAACAGCGCCGGGAATGCGCGAACTCGCCGAGCTCGCCCAGCGCCTTGTCGCCGATGCCGCGCCGCGGCCGGGAGATGGCGCGCATGAAGGCCATGTCGTCGCCAAAGTTGGCAATCAGGCGCAGATAGGCCAGCACGTCCTGGATCTCCGCCCGATCGAAGAACGACAAACCGCCGCTGACGTGATAGGGAATGCCGGCCTCGCGCAACGCCAGCTCCAGCGGCCGCGCCTGGTGCGAAGCGCGGTACAACACGCAGAAATCCCCCCAGTGCTCGGAGCCGGCGGCATGGCAGGCACGGATATCGGCGGCCACCCGCTCGCCCTCGTCCTCGGGGTTCGCGGATTCCCAGATGCGCACCGGCTTGCCTTGGCCGATATTGGAACGCAACTGCTTTCCCAACCGGCCGCTGTTGTGGGCAATCAGGCTGTTGGCTGCCCCCAGCACATGGCCGGTGGAGCGGTAGTTCTCCTCCATGCGGATCACCGTCAGCCCCGGGTAGTCCTGGTCGAGCATGAACAGGTTGCGCACCTCCGCCCCGCGCCATCCGTAGATCGACTGGTCGTCGTCGCCGACCACGGTCAGGTTTCCGTCGGACGGCACCAACAGGCGTACCAGCTCGTACTGCACGCGGCTGCTGTCCTGGTATTCGTCGATGAGGAAATGCCGGGCCCGCTCGCGCCAGAAACTCAGCACATCGTCGTGCTCGGACAGCAAACGGATCGGCAGCACCATCAGATCATCGAAGTCCACCGCGTTCATGCGTGCAAGCAGGGCATCGTAGCGCTCGCGTACGGCGGCGAGCGCCGCATCGCCGCTATCCATGCCGCTCTTGGCCGCCGAGATCCGGCGCAACATGATCTTGACCTGTTCGCCATCGTTCGGCAGGGCCATGTCCTGTAGCACGCTGCGCAGCGCCGACGCCTGCTCGTTCTCGGCGAACACCGACAGGTTCGTCCGCCGGCCGACGCGATCGGCATGGTGCCGGATCATCTGCAGACCCAAGGCATGGAAGGTGCAGATGCGCAGTCCCTCAGCGCGCTCGCTGAGCCGCTTTTTCAGGCGCTCGCGCATCTCGCGCGCCGCCTTGTTGGTAAATGTCACCGCCGTCACCGCATCGGCCGGCACGTCGCGCTCAATCAGCGCGGCGATGCGCTCGGTGATCACGCGCGTCTTGCCGCTGCCGGCGCCGGCCAGCACCAGCAGCGGGCCCTTGCGGTGAAACACGGCGGCGTACTGGGCTTCGTTCAGGGAAGAGGTGCTCATTGGGGTGGCTAAGGCTAGCCTCAGCCCCGGCACAGGCAACAGGCAATCCCGGACAGGCGGGCATTGAGCCGGCCGCGGCGAGTTGCTACATTGAACTGCCATGCGTATCCGGAGGGAATACCGATGACCAGCTATCCAGCCCATGCCTTCCGCGAATACGATGTCCGGGGCATCGCCGGCGACGACATCACGGCCGAGCTCGCCCATAGCCTCGGCATGGCCTATGCCACGATGCTGCCGGAGGCCAACGGACAGCCGGTCGTCGTCGGGCGTGACGTGCGTCTGACCGGCCCCGAGTTGCAGCATGCACTGATCAACGGACTAAACGCCGCCGGCATCGATGTCATCGACATCGGCATGGTGCCGACACCCTTGTGTTACTTCGGCGTGTTCCATCTCGATGCCGCCGGCTGCATTATGGTCACCGCCAGCCACAACCCGGGTGAATACAACGGCTTCAAGATGATGCTCGGGCGCGAAAGCATGCACGGCGAGCAGATCCGTACCCTGTACGAGCGCATGCATACGCATATCCAGCCTGCGATCACGGCAGGCACCCATGTCGAGATGAACCTGCTGCCCGCCTATCACGAACAGTTGGCCCACGACATCACTCTGGCCCGGCCGCTAAAGGTCGTCATCGACGCCGGCAACGGTCCGTCCGGCATCGTCGCAGCCCCGCTGTTCCGAGATCTGGGCTGCGAGGTCACGGAGCTGCACTGTGAACCGGATGGCCGTTTCCCGAACCATCATCCGGACCCGACGGTGGAGGAGAACATGCAAGAGCTGGCGGCGACCGTGCGTGAACAAGGCGCCGATCTCGGCATGGGCTTCGATGGCGATGGCGACCGCCTCGGTATCGTCGACGAGCACGGGCGCATCATCTGGGGCGACATGCTGTTGCTGCTGCTATCCCGCCACCTTTTGCGCGCGCATCCGGGCGCGACCATCATCTCAGAGGTCAAGTGCTCGCAGCACATGTACGACGACATCGCCACCCACGGTGGCAACGGCATCATGTGGCGCACCGGCCACTCGCCGATCAAGGCCAAGATGCGGGAGACCGGCGCCCTGCTCGCGGGCGAGATGAGCGGCCATATCTTCTTCGCCGACCGCTACTATGGTTTCGACGACGCCGTGTACGCCGGCGCCCGCATCATGGAGATGCTGGCCGCCCAGGAGCGCCCGCTATCCGCGCTGCTGGCCGAGGTGCCGCAGTCCGTGACCACCCCCGAGATTCGCGTCGACTGCCCCGATGCCCGCAAGTTCGCGCTGGTCGAGGAGGCCAAGGCGCATTTCCGGGAACTGGGCTACGAGATCATCGACGTGGACGGCATGCGCCTGAAGTTTGCCGACGGCTGGGGCCTGCTGCGCGCCTCCAACACCCAGCCCAGCCTGGTGCTTCGCTTTGAGGCCCCGAGCGAGGTGCGCCTGGCCGAGATGCGTGCGCTGGTCGAGGGCTGGCTGCACGACAACTGCTGAGCATGCCAGTGCCGAGGTGGCCATGCCCGACATGTGCCGTGTATAGTCCGGGCGATCCCCGCATGCTGGAAGGGATGGTATGAGCACCAGGGAAGACGACGCACCACGAACCAAGAGCTACGTCGAGGAAGCATCCTGCGCCATGGTGTACTACGCGGCCGAGCGCACGCTGATGGCCTGGATACGCGTGGCGCTGGGGATGATGGCGCTGGGCTTCGTCATCGACCGCTTCGGGCTGGTACTGCGCCTGATGCCGCAGGCGGCCCAATCCGGGCATGCGATCCACTCCCCCACCACCTATTCGTTCTGGACCGGCACCGTGCTGGTGCTCGGCGGCTCGGTCACGGCCATCGTCGCCGCCATCCGCTACACCGGACTGGAGCGGCGCTTCAAGCGCGATGGCTGCGGTGCGCCGGGGCATGGCCTGCCACTCGGTGTGTTCTTCACGCTGTTCGTCGCCTTCATCGGCGTGGCGATCAGCATTTTCCTGACGACAGTGAGATACTAATTCCGACGGTGATCTCAACCGATCGACGCAACACTTTATCTAGACTGACTGGATGGAGTGTTGGCCATGAAGCAAAGGCGTCGGATTTATGATTCAGCAGAGCAAAGGGCCGAGATCTGGGAGCACTGGAAGCGGGAAGACTCGGTAAAGTCGATCGGTCGACTCTTTGACCAGGGCTCATCCTCGATCTTCGCCGTGCTGGCCCCAACGGGTGGCATACGTCCTACACCGAGCCCAAGGGCACTTTCACGTTCTTGTTGCTATGCCCGGGTAGGCGATGCCACCCACCTCGATCCACGGGGAAACTACAACAGCCGGACGCGCAATACAGTCGGCAGCGAGGCTGTGTAAAATCGCAGATATTTTCTTATGCTTTTCTCTTGGTATCCCTGGCCGCACACTTGAGAAAGAATACAAACGGGACAGCGAGCGCAAAAAAGAATAAAGCTGCTTCAAAATACAACATGAATGCCTCCTCTTGATCAGTATTAGCAGGCGTTGAATTTAGTCTGATATGAAAAAAATTACACCTTTCTAGCTGTGTGTTTAAAGGACAAAACTCATACTATCTATGGGTTTAAAGGACTAACCTAGCCAACCCTTACTGTTGAAACCGGCCGCTGATTATGGTCCGAAAGTGGCCGAAGGCAGACGTTTAGGCTACCTGCCCAGATTCATCCCGTTTGGGACGCCATACAGGATGCGAACTTATCCGTGAATAAAACGTCCGTAGCCTTACCGGCCATCATACATTGGCTAGGCAGCCAGGCCCGGAGATGACCGTGCCCTGGCGTCATGCTTTAGTGCGATACATGGGTTTCGACCCAACGGGCGAACGCCTCCATGAACTTGGCGATGAAGTCGCGGGTGTTGTCGCTCGCCAGATTCCCCGCATCGTCAAACAGGTTGGCCGCACCGCCAACGTAGGCCTCTGGCTGCTGCATCGTCGGCATATTCAGAAACACCAGCGACTGGCGCAGGTGATGGTTGGCGCCGAAACCGCCGATGGCACCCGGCGTTACGGTCATCACCGCGGCAGGCTTGCCGTTCCAGATACTCTTGCCATACGGACGCGAACCCACATCGATGGCGTTCTTCAGCACCGCCGGCACGGAGCGGTTGTACTCGGGCGTGACGAACAATACGCCATCGAACCCCTGCATGCGCTCGCGAAACGCCGTCCATTCCGCGGGCGGGTTACCCTCGTCGCCATCCTGGTTGTACAGCGGGAGTTGACCGATCTCCACAATTTCGCAATCGAGGTTGGAGGGTGCGAGGGACATCAGCGCCTTCGCCATCTTCAGGTTAAACGACTGCGCCCGCAGGCTGCCAACAATCACTGCAATCCTTCTGGCCACGATGCTTCCTCCCTATGCGGATATCCATCAATCAAAAAGAACCCCGTTTCTACTCGCGCAATCCGCCGATGCAAGTGTTTCTCGATGATCGGACGACGCGGCAAATGCTCTTGTCCGGCCATGACAGAGCGTATACCTTCAGACGCGACAGGGCGTGCGTTGTGCATGGCGGAAAGGAAACGGAATTGCTCGAAAGCAGGGCTTGAAGAGGAGGTCCGGAACGATGAAAAGGCTGATGCCATGGATGGTTGCCTTATTGAGCCTGTGTGCGGCGGCCTCCCCCGCCATGGCCGCGACGAGCCAGGCTGCGAGCGACGAGCAGCAGGCGGCGATTCAGACTACGGATCAGAAGGCAAACCAAAAGGCGCTGGATGCACTCAGCCAGGCGGCGCAGAACGGCGATGCCACCGCCCAGTACAAGCTGGGGCTGCGCTATGCCAGTGGTCAGGGCGTGAAGCAGGACTATACCCAAGCGGTCGACTGGTACACCAAGGCCGCCCAACAGGGAAATGTGAGCGCCGAGTACAGCCTTGGACTGCTCTATGCCACCGGCCAAGGCGTGAAGAAGGACCATCGCCTGGCTGTCCAGTGGTACCGCAAGGCCGCCGAACAGGGGCAAGCGGAGGCGCAATACAACCTGGGGCTGCTCTACGCCAAGGGTCAGGGTGTGAGGCAGAGCTATGCCAGGGCCGCCCGATGGTACCGCAAAGCCGCCGAGCAGAACGAATCCCGGGCGCAGGTCAACCTGGGTATCCTCTATTCCGACGGCCGAGGCGTGAGAAGGGATTATCATCAGGCTGAGCAGTGGCTGCTGAAGGCCGCGGACCAGGGCAATGCCAATGGCATGTCCAGCCTCGGTATCCTGTACGAACTTGGCCTTGGTGTGCCGCGAAGCCATATCACCGCCTATGCGCTGTACATGCTGGCGGTCGCCCACGGCGCCTCCAAGGACGCGGTGTTTTACCGCAATCTTCTGCGCGCCCACATCACCAGGGCCAACCGCGCCAGGGCGAAAAGGCTGATGCACCAGATGCAGCAGGCCAAGAGCGTATCGGCGATACTCAAGCCGTCCAAGTAGGGCCACGGGGATCCGCGACGTCAGTATCTCTGCCTGTCCGGGTAAAAGGACTCAGCGCCCTTTATTCCTACACTAAGGAAAAGGGCCGCATCCCCTGTTCCCAAAATATTTGTCGGGCTAATTTTCTTGTTAGCTGCTATTGCGCTAGGCCTTCTTAACCAAACCAATGATAAACAGCAAAAGAATGGCGCCAACAGTGGCTGTAATGATAGAGCCGATTAACCCGCCTGCCGTTAAGCCTAGCAAGCTGAATACAAAACCACCCAATACAGCACCAACTACGCCAACAATGATATTACCTATGACGCCAAATCCTCTTCCTTTCATTACGTTGCCGGCAAGCCAGCCGGCTAGCGCGCCAATTGCCAAAAATATTATCAAGCTGTTGATATCCATGATGTGTCCCGTTTAATTTTTAATAAAAAGGAATATGCCGACAACAAAACTGACAGCGCCAGTAATGTAGAAAGTCATCACCTGATCTGTATCTGAACCTGTAACAGCTTGTGATATTTGCGATCCGACAGAACCAGATAATTGATACCCCCATATTGCAAGGCCAATTCCTATAACTACCAGGACAATTCCGATAATTTTCATTGCAGTTCCTGAACCCATTGCCATGTCGAACTCCTACAGCTGAAAGAGATGAAATCTCTTTAGAATTACAGCTGATATATATTATACACCACCATGGTAAATATTCTGGTTGATCGACTGCTTATGGCCGTTCCAGGGCATGACTTCTTCCGCCAAAGCGCAGTAGTCAGTCGACGGCCTCGGCCACCGGGCGCCAGAACTCGATCATGCGCTCACTGACGGCATCACCGCAGCCGCCCAGCTGGCCCTGCCGGATCAAGGCGGCATCGCGTACGACGTCCAGCAGGCGGAACCCCGCCTCACCACTCTGGCGCACGCCGACGATGTCACCGGAACCGCGCAGCTGCATATCCGCTTCCGCCAATGCCAAACCGTCGTGCAGTGAGACCATGCGCCCGAGGCGCTGGATCGCCGTTGGCGAAGCCTCGGATGACGCCAGCAGCATGCAGTAGCCCTGCGCATCGGAGCGTCCGACGCGGCCCCTGAGCTGGTGCAGCTGCGCCAGGCCGTAACGATCGGCCTGCTCGATGACGATCAATCTGGCCTCGGGCACGTTGACACCGACCTCGACCACCGTCGTCGACACCAGGATGCGGCAATCACCACCGGCGAAGGCATCGAGCACCGCATGCTTGTCGGCGGATTTCATGCGCCCGTGCAGTCCCTGCACCCCGTCGCGCGGGAAGGCCACCGCCAGCTCCTCGGCCCGCTGTACCACCGAGGCGCCATCCTCGTCCTCGTCGATGCGCGGCACGATCCAGTAGATGCGCGCACCCTGATCCAGCAGGCGGCGCATGCCCTGATACAGCTTCGCCAGCGATTTGGCGGAGAGCACCCGCGTCTGTACCGGCTTGCGCCCGGGCGGAAGGCCGCGCATGACGCTCAGGTCCATGTCGCCGTACAGCGCCAGCGCCAGCGTGCGCGGGATCGGCGTGGCTGTCATGGCCAGCAGATGCACCGCTTCACCGCGCTCGGCCAGCTCCCAGCGCTGGCGCACGCCGAAGCGGTGCTGCTCGTCGACCATGGCCAGGCCGAGCCTGGCGAAGCGCACGTCCTCGGAGATCAGCGCGTGTGTGCCGACGATGACGGGCAGCTCCCCTTCGCCCAAGGCCCGGATCACCGCCTTGCGGTTCTTTGCGCCGATGCCGGCGGTCAACAGCCCAACCTCAACGTCCACGGGCCTCAGTAGCTCGGCCAGCGTCTCGGCATGCTGGCGCGCCAGCACCTCGGTCGGCGCCATCAGCGCCGCCTGGTAGCCGTGGCCAACGGCATGCATGGCCGCCAACGCCGCCACCGCCGTCTTGCCGGCCCCGACATCGCCCTGCAGCAGCCGGTGCATACGCCGTCCCGAATCGAGATCGCCCGCGATGTCGTGGCATGCCATCTTCTGGGCCTCGGTCAGCGACCAGGGTAAGCGATCGTGCAGCTGATGCACCAGGTCGGTGGCAGGAAGCCGCGGCGCCGGCACCCCGGCCTGGCGTTTCTTGCGCTCCATCAGGACCAGATACACCTGCAGCTCCTCCAGTCGCAGGCGGGCGATGGCCCGATGCAAGTCGGGATCATGGATGCCCTGGTCGCCGGGCCGATGCACCTGTCGCAAGGCCCGCCCCAGCGGCGGATGGGTTGCGAGATGGGCGTCCAGCGGACTGGCGACATCCGGCAGACGGACCAGGGCACCCTCGATCCACTGGCCGATGCGGACGCTGGCGATGCCGGCAATGCTGCCATAGACCGGACGCCAACCCGGCACGAAGCGGGTGGCAGGCACCCATTCCGGGTGCGTCATCTGCCACTGCCCACGCCAGCGCTCGGCACGGCCGCGCACCGAGATGCGCGATCCCTCCGTCAGACGCGCATCCCTCAGCATGTAGGGGGAATGGAAGAAGCTCAGGCGTAGCGTCTGCAGCCCCTTATCCTCGAGGGTCAACAGCACCTGAGCCCGGCGGCCGATGCCGCGGGCTTCACGGCTCACGACACGTCCGCTGATGCGCGCCACCTCGCCTTCACGCAATTCCCGCACCAGCCTGACCTGCCGGTCGTCGACATAATCGCGCGGCAGGTGCAGCAGCAGATCGCCGACAAAGCGGACGCCGCGCGCCGCCAAGCGCCGGCTGAGGGCCTCACCGATGCCCGGCAGCGTATCCACGGGCTGCAACAGATGCGTATACATGGGCTTTATCTTGGCTGATGCAGGGAGCTGGCTCAACTGCGCCTGAACGCTGAAAAGGCTTGAAAGCGAAGGTGCTTTGGCCTACAGTGCGCGCCCTTTCAGGAGGTTTCCCATGGCAAAGCGTTGCGAAGTCTGCGGCAAGGGCCCGGCAAGCGGCAATAACGTCAGTCACGCGCACAACGTCACCCGCCGGCGTTTCCTGCCGAATCTGCAGCGGATCCGCGCCATGGTGAACGGCCAGACGCGCCAGATCCGCATCTGCACCCGCTGCCTACGCTCCGGCAAGGTCGAGAAGGCCGCCTGATCCCTTCATTGATTCCATGAATGGGGCGCCGTTGGGCGCCCTTTTCTTTTTTTATTTCTTGATGCCGATCACCAATGTCCGTCTCGGGCCCGTGCATGAATTCTGGTGAACGTGTTTGCCGCGTGCCTACCCTGTGGTGGAAATACGGAAAACATCCGGAGAAACGCTGTTTGCGATCTGACCCATCAGATGGGATTTCGGTTTGGCGTGAGTCTCCAGTTCAATCCTTCCCTTGACCCGACGGAAGACTCCCAGACAGCCGCCCAAATCCCGTGCCAGATTCTTGAGCAAAAGGTCATCTTTTTGGGCGATCGCATAGGTCATGATCAATGGCCAGTGATGCTTGGCATAGGACAACGCCGCCAGTCCGCCAAGATCGGCTTTCTCGATATCGGCGACGACGACATCGATGTCCCCCTGGTGAATCAGGGCATATGCCTGCCTGTCCTTATGGACGATATTCATTTTCCACCCGTATGAGGAAAGCAGCGTGGCAATCTGGTGCCCCATGATGACATCGTCGGACAGGATCAACCCTCGAACCGGCTGAAGACGGGCATGGCAATCGTGCCGCCAGGAACACCTGAGATGCAGGCTCGGTCGACACCAAGGCTGATCAAAGCATGGGCTCTTCCCCTCCGCGGCCTGAATGGCCCGAATCAGTTCGTCCTTCTCCATGTGCTCCGTATTCTTGATATTCAGCTTCCTGGCCCTGCGACGGATTTCTTCCAAAAGCATGCAATCCTCCAACGAAATGAACGACCTGTTCGGTCGGCATCCAGATTGTTGTTCAAGTATTGGAGGCCAGCACGCCCGTAAATGTAATGGGAAAAATTCTGAAATCACCCGCTTCCTATCCCAAAGGAGGAACGGCAGAGATATACTTACATCCGCGCAGGCCATCGTCCGTCCAGTTGCATTTACTGCCAGATGTTCGGTGTCTCGCCGGAGGGAGGTGTCGATGTTCGATGACCGTGAACCCGACAATCAGGAGTTCATCGAGCTTCTGAGAAAACCCGAAACAATAACGAAACATATTTCGTCAATCCTCTATATCTGTGACGTCCGTATCGGGGCCACATCTGAAAATAAAAACCAGTCCCCCCCCATCTTTGTCAGCCCAAACATCAGGGATGTCTTCGGCTACGATCCGTCCGAGGTTCTCGGCCATGCCCGCTGGTGGATGGATCATCTGCATCCGGACGACAGATCGCGCGCCATGGCAAACGAGGAGACCCTGTTTGCGCAGGGGAGCCTAACCCATACCTATCGATTCCAGCGCAGTGAAGGCGATTATCTGTGGGTGCAGGATGATGTAGCCCTGGTGCGGGACCAGGCAGGCAACCCAATGCAGATCGTGGGGGCATGGCGTGATATCTCCATACGCAAGAAGGCCATGGAAGAGCTTATTAAATACTACGACCGATATCGGACACTCTTCGAAAACATTGTCGATATTTATTACAGAACGGACTTGGATGGACGACTGCAACTTATCAGCCCTTCCTGCCTGACGCAGACGGGCTACACGCTCGAAGAGGTGATCGGTAGGCCAGTGACGGATTTCTATGCGGACCCTGCCGAGAGAGAGGTTCTGCTCGGGGTATTGCGCGAAAAAGAAGCGGTGAATGATTACGAGGTCAAGCTTGTGGCCAAGGATGGTTCGATTCGGTATGCATCCGTCACCAGCCATCTCATACGTGATCGCGAGAACGGCCAGCCGGTCGGCGTCGAAGGCATCCTGCGCAACGTCACCGAGCGCCATCATGACCGAGAACGGGTGGACACGCTATTGCAGGAGAATCGAAGCCTGATGCTGCAGCTGATGCAGGTGCAGGAGGATGAACGTCACCAACTGGCCCGTGAATTGCACGATGAATTGGGGCAATTACTGACGGGCATCAGTGCCCGCGCCGAGTATATCAGCAGAAAAAACGCTGATTCCGATATCTCATCCAAGGCCGACGAGATCGTCCATGAGACCGATACCTTGTTTCGTCTCAGCCATGACATCCTGAAAAGGCTCAGGCCAGCTTCCCTCGATACCTTGGGCCTATCCGCCGCCCTGGAGGAACTGATCGGAAATTGGAATAAGCAGACCGGTGCCGCATGTACCCTGCGCATCGATGAAAATATCGATCATCTGGATGAGCTGCATGCTATTGCCATTTACCGCCTGGTACAGGAGGGGCTGACCAACGCCTACCGCCACGGTCAGGCGGATCGCGTAGATATCGTCATCCAGAACTTGCCACAAAGCGAATCCCGGCTACGCTCGTTGCAAATCGAGATCGAGGATAATGGCAAGGGGATCCACGTGGAAAACGTTGCGACCGGCATGGGGACGATCGGCATGCGCGAACGGGTGCATGCCCTTGGTGGTGTTTTCCTGATCACGGACATGCCCCATGATGGCGTACGTATCGAGGCCACGATCCCCTTGACCCAGGAAGGGGGGGGGTAGCTCATGACCGGAAACCCCATTCGCGTCCAGCTCGCCGAAGACCACGAGATCGTGCGTACCGGCTTTCGTTATCTGCTGGACAATGAACACGACATGGAGGTGGTGAGCGAATCGGTCAATGGTATCGAGGCCTGCCGGCATTACGGCCGATACCTGCCGGATGTGCTGGTGATGGATATCTCCATGCCCGATATGCACGGCCTGGAAGCCATTCGTCGCATCCTGATCCATCATCCCGAGGCCCGTATCCTTGTGCTGAGCATGCATTCGGGTGTGGTGGCAGAACGGACCCTGCATCAGGGAGCCTGTGGCTTTATCAGCAAAAGAACCGCGGCACGCGAACTGGTTACGGCAATCCGCAGGATCAAGGCAGGCGAGCGTTATATCGACACCGAAACCGAGGCGCAATTATCATCGAAATGGAATAAGTCCTTACCATCCCCGCTCTCCAATCGCGAGCTGGAAATATGCATGCATCTGGCAGATGGCCGATCCGTTTCCAGCATCGCCGAGCAAATGCATCTAAGCAAGAAAACGGTATACACCCATAGGGAACGCATCCTACGCAAACTCGGTGTGGCCAGCGTGGTGGAGCTGACGAAGCTCGTCACGGCTCTGGGTATCCAGCACGTCTGCTAGAGCTCCTCCGACAAATACGTTCTTAATATTCAGAATTATTCGGATACCGGCGCCGTCTGCCGGCCTTTACCCTTCGATAACCGAACGAGGATCGCACATCGTTGACGATCACGCAGGTCCAGCAACAAGGAGGGAACCATGGCCAAGACAGCCCGCACAGAACCGGCGACGCCCAAAAAATCGTCAACGAGGCAGGCCAAGAAAGCCAACCCGGGAATGCGTCAGCGAATGATTGCCGAAGCGGCCTACTATCGTGCTGAAAGGCGCGGTTTTGTTTCCGGCGACACCGTACAGGACTGGCTGGAAGCCGAAAAAGAGATCGACCGAAGCATATGATGCTGCCGGATGATATCCAGCTCCTGGCGGAAACGCTGCGCAACGACGGCATGGCACAGATGGACCTGCATGAGCTGATCCGCTCCATCCAATTCCAGCAAGGCCGCATGCCTTGCTACTCCGAGCCGTGGAGCGCCCCCTGTAGGGTCGATGACTGCCCCTTCTCCGCTGTCTGTACCAGCCATTTGCGCGTCATGAGCGTGGTCAGGCACTGATGGGCAGAAAGATGAAGGCTTCCGGCAAATGCCTGGTTTTGTCCGGGAATGTCAGCATCGGATACCAGGCCGCATCGCTGCTTGAAAACCACGGATGGCAAACGCATGTTGTGCACAGCGATCATGAGGCATACGACTGCATCAATGCAGATCATATCGATGCCGTTGTCGCGGACATCGATGCCGTCGACCTGGGCGGCCTGGCCGTGTTGGCTTTCTGCCATCGCCGTTACCCGGCCATTACCACCTACGCCATTGCCCAAACCGAAAATGAGTACGGCAAAAGGATGGCCCGCGATGCCGGAGGCTGCGATGGCTATTTCTATCTGATCAAGGGCACGCTACAGATTGATCCCCGTCAAGGCATGGCGGCGGAATTGACCGACGCTCACCCCCAAGACGCGAATTACAGCTGATACAAATGCCCATGGGCCGCCCTGTGATAAGGGCGGCCCATGGGTTGCTGAGGTCTGATCCAATCAGC
>CAYRBJ010000012.1:0-51854 GCA_964422615.1 uncultured Zetaproteobacteria bacterium
ACGCCGGCCATCGCCGGCAAGATCCGCGCCCGCAAGGAGGAGGAGATCGCCAAGGCCAAGGCCGTGCTCGATGCCCGCGACGATGCTGGCGGGGTGCAGAAGGTGCTGACCAGCTGCCCGTCCTGTCTGCAGGGCCTGTCGCGGCTGGAAGGCGAGAGCGGGGTTGAGGCCGACTACATCGTGGTGGAACTGGCCAGGCGCCTGATGGGCGAGGACTGGCAGGCGAAGTTCGTCGAGCGCGTCAAGCATGGTGGCATCGAGCGGGTGCTGATGTAGGGCATGGCCACTTTGTGGATCGATAGCCACTGCCATCTTGATTTTCCGGCATTCGATGCCGACCGTGCGGCGGTGATGGCCCGCGCCCGTGCCGCCGGGGTCACGGATTTCGTGGTGCCCGGCATCCGTACGGAGTGCTGGCAGCGCCTGGCGGAGCTTGAAGCGGAACCGGGCGTGCATGTGGCCTACGGCCTGCATCCGTGGTGGACCGGCGAGCACCGCCCCGAACACCTCGATGGGCTCAAGGAGTATCTCGGCGCGGGGCGGGCGGTGGCCGTTGGCGAGTGCGGTCTGGATTTCGCGCGTGATATCGACCGGAACCTGCAGCGGTACTGGTTTGAGGCTCAATTGCGCATGGCCGTGGATCACGGTTTACCGGTGATCGTGCACGCGGTGCGTGCGCTCGATGCCGTACTTTCCGCGCTGCAGCCTTTTCCGGAGCTTACCGGCGTCATCCACGGCTTCGCCGGCAGCCGGCAGCAGGCCGAGCGCTGTGTGGCAGCCGGATTCATGCTCGGCATCGGCCCCATGGTGACACGCTCCTCCCGCCTGCGCGCACTCGTGCGCACCATGCCGACGGAATGCCTGCTGCTGGAAACGGACGCGCCGGATAGACCGCTGGCCGGAGAGCGCGGTGAGCCAGCCGATGTCGTGGCCATTGCGGAGGTGGTGTGTGCAATCAAGTCGATTGGCTCCGTGGAGCTGTCCGAGGCGACGTCCAATAATGCGAAAAGACTGTTCCAATGGGAGAAGATACGGTGAGCCAGATGCATGAGCGCACAGAGATCCTGATCGGTGCGGATGGGCTCGACCATCTGGCCGGTAAGCACGTACTGATCGCAGGGCTCGGCGGGGTCGGAGGCTTTGCGGCCGAGGTGGTGGCGCGCGCCAACATCGGGCATATGACACTGCTCGACCACGACGTGGTCGGTGAATCGAACATGAACCGGCAGCTGGCGGCACTACGCTCGACGGTCGGTATGCCCAAAACCGCGGTACTCAAACATCGCATCTCCGACATCAACCCGGCCATCGATGTGCGCATGCAGCCGGATTTCCTCGACCCGGAAGACGTGGCCACGCAGCTGTCCGGCGGCTACGACTACGTCATCGACTGCATCGATTCCATCGCCTGCAAGGCGGCTCTGGTGGACGGCTGCCAGCGTCTGGGTATCCCCGTGGCCTCGAGCATGGGGGCCGGTGGGCGCTTGGACGTGACGAAGGCACGCATCGGCATGCTTGCCGATACCGATACCTGTCCGCTGGCGCGCGAGTTGCGCCGTCGCCTGCGTCGTCTCGGCGGTTCGCTCGACTATCCGGTGGTATATTCACGTGAACGGCCGGTCAAGGGCAGCGAACATCGCCCGGTCGGTTCGGATACACATCCGGGACGGCCCCGTTCGGTCAACGGCACCATCTCCTACCTGCCGGCGCTGTTCGGCGTCATGCTCGGCGGCTTTGTCGTCAAGGAGCTGTTGCGCCCCTAAGCCTCAGGCGATCTCCATCAGGCATTCGTCCGGGTTGACGTTGTCGCCGACAGCGATGTGGATCGCCTTGACGGAGCCGGACACCGGCGCATGCACCGGGTTCTCCATCTTCATGGCCTCGACGGTTAGCACCACCTGACCAGCCTGTACCTCATCGCCCTCCTTGACGTTGATGGCGACGATGCGGCCGGGCATGGCCGTCGTCACGTCATTGTCGCTCTTAGCCTTGGGCCGGCGCGAGCCCTTGGACACGCGTGCGGTATCGATCTTGCCGGATTCGGTCGGCACCACCTCGGTCAGGGTCTCGACCATGACCTCCTCCAGCACGTCGTCGACCTTGACGTAGAACGGGCGGATATCCTCGCTCTTGTGGCCCATGCCCTCGACGCGGATGTGGTATTCCTCGCCGTGGATGGTGATGTTGAACTCGGTTGGAGCCAGCATCTGCGGTGGAACGCTGGCGGCCGGTACCGCCTCCGGGCTTTCCAGCGGTTCCGGCTTGAGATTGCCGGACTCACGTTCCTCGAAGAATTCCCGGGAGATGGCCGGGAACAGGGCGTAGGACAGCACATCCTCGACCGAGCGTGCCTTGTCGCCCAGCTCGCGGGTCAGCTTGTCCATCTCCGGATCCAACAGATCGGCCGGGCGCACCGTGATCGGCTCCTCGTTGCCGAGGGCCAGCGCCCGTACCTCCGGGTTGACCTCGCCGAGCGGACGGCCGTACTTGCCGGCCAGGTAGTCGCGGGTCTCGTTGGTGATCACCTTGTATTTCTTGCCGGACACCACGTTCAGCACCGCCTGGGTGCCGACGATCTGACTGGTCGGTGTCACCAGCGGCGGGTAGCCGAAGTCGGCGCGCACGCGCGGCAGTTCCTCCATGACCTCGTCCATGCGGTCAAGCGCCCCCTGGTCCTTCAGCTGATTGGCCAGGTTCGAGATCATGCCGCCCGGGATCTGGTTCAGGTGCACGCGCGAATCCACGCCGGTGAAGCTCGATTCGAAGCGCTTGTACTTCTTGCGCACCTCGCGGAAATAGGCGGCGATATCCTGCAGCAGCTCCAGATCAAGGCCGGTGTCGTACTCGGTGCCCTCGAAGGCGGTGACCATGGCCTCGGTCGGTGGGTGCGAGGTGCCGCCGGCCAGCGGGCTGATGCAGGTATCGATGATGTCGCAGCCGGCATGGACGGCTTCCCACTGTACCATCTCGGCCAGCCCGGAGGTGGCATGTGTATGCAGGTGCAGTGGCACTGAGATCGCTTGCTTGATCGCCGGCACCAGCTCGCGCACCGCCGTCGGCGTCAGCAGGCTGGCCATGTCCTTGATAGCGACGGTGTCGCAGCCCATGTCCTCGAAGCCCTTGGCCAGTTCGACGAAGTGCGCCAGCGTGTGCACCGGGCTGGTGGTGTAACAGATCGCGCCCTCGGCATGCTTGCCGTTCTTCTTCACCTGCTGGATAGCCACGCGCACGTTGCGCGGGTCGTTCATGGCATCGAACACGCGGAACACGTCCACACCGTTGGCGGTGGCCATGTCGACGAACTTCTTGACCACGTCGTCGGCATAGTGGCGGTAGCCAAGCAGATTCTGGCCCCTGAGCAGCATCTGGATCGGGGTATTCGGCAGCGCCCGGCTCAGCTGGCGCAGGCGTTCCCACGGATCTTCCTTCAGAAAGCGCAGGCAGGTGTCAAAGGTGGCGCCGCCCCAGGCCTCGAGGGACCAGAAGCCGACCTTATCGAGCTTGGCACAGATCGGCAGCATGTCCTCCAGGCGCATGCGCGTGGCCAGCAGCGACTGGTGGCCGTCACGCAGGCCCAGCTCGCTGATGCTGAGTTTGTGTGGGGTCTTGTTCTTCTTGGGCATCTTGGCGTCCTAGCTATCAGAGTCCGGCATGCACGGCAATGGCCACCGCCACGGCGGCGGCGATGTCCTCGCGCGATTCGTAGGGCTTGAATTCCAGCAGTTCCGGATGTTCCTCGAGGAAGCCGGTGTGGAACTGGCCGGAGCGGAAGGCGGCCGATGCGGCGATCTGCCGGTAGAACGGCAGCGTCGTCTTCACGCCGCGGATGTCATATTCGTTCAGGGCGCGCATCGCCCGGTGCACGACCTGCTCCCAGGTCGGCCCCCAGATCGTCAGCTTGGCGCACATCGAATCGTAGTAGGGGGGGATGATGTAGCTGGGGTAGACGCAGCCGTCGACGCGCACGCCCGGCCCGCCCGGCGAGAAATAGCGGGTGATGGTGCCCGGGGTGGGCAGGAAGTTGTTCTTCGGGTCTTCGGCATTGATGCGGAATTCGATGGCATAGCCATTGATATGCAGATCTTCCTGTCGAACGCTCAGCGGCTGGCCGTCGGCGATGCGGATCTGCTCGGAGACGATGTCCATACCGGTGATCGACTCGGTGATCGGATGCTCCACCTGCAGGCGGGTGTTCATCTCCATGAAATAGAAGTCGTGGTTCTTGTCGACGAGGAACTCGACGGTACCGGCGTTGACGTAGTCGACGGCGCGGGCGGCCTTCACGGCCATCTCGCCCATCTTCGCGCGCAGGTCTTCATCGAGGTAGTTGGACGGCGCGATCTCGATCAGTTTCTGGTTGCGGCGCTGGATGGAGCAGTCACGCTCGAACAGGTGCACGCAGTGGCCGTGCTGGTCTGCCAGCACCTGGAATTCGATGTGGTGCGGCTCGATAATGCACTTCTCCATGAACAGCTCGCCGTTGCCGAAGGCGGCCGTGGCTTCGCGCTGGGTGATGTCGTAGTTCTGGCGCAACTCGGTCTCATCGTTGCAGCGACGGATGCCGCGTCCGCCGCCGCCCGCCGCGGCTTTCAGCATCACCGGATAGCCCATGGGTTTCGCCTCGCGCACGGCCTGTTCGACGTCGGCCAGCGCACTGTCGGTGCCGGGGATGACCGGGATGCCGGCCGCGATCATCGTGGCGCGTGCCTGCGTCTTGCTGCCCATGTCGCGGATAGCTTGCGGCGATGGCCCGATATAGGTGATGCCGGCATCCTGCAGCCGCTGGGCGAACTCGGGGTTCTCGGACAGAAAGCCGTAGCCCGGGTGCACGGCGTCGCACCCCGTCTGGCGGGCGATCTCGACGATGCGGTGAATGTTCAGATAGCTCTTGACCGGGTCCGGCCCGATCAGGATCGCCTGGTCCGCCTTTTTCACGTGCAAGGCGTTCTTGTCCGCGCTCGAATAGATGGCGACGGTCTTGATGCCCAGTTCGTTGCAGGCACGGATGATGCGGATGGCGCATTCACCGCGGTTGGCGATCAATATGCGTTTGAACAAAAGGTTTTCTCCTTCAGGGCAAGCCTTGTCGCATATGCTAGCCGCAGGCCTGATGCTTCACAAACGCGACCTGTGGAGCAATGCCCGGATTTCCGCTAATGTAACGGAAAAGCGGAGGTTCTAGCTCATGCACATCGGTATGCCCGAATTGCTGGTCATCCTGGCCATCGTCATCGTGCTGTTCGGCGCCAGGCGTCTGCCGGACATCGGCTCCGGCCTCGCCGGGGCCATCAAGGGCTTCCGCAAGGGTGTCGCCGAGGACGACAAGGCTGCGGATAACAGGGAGGAAGAGGACTCATCCCCGCAACCTCCGCTCAAGGAGGACGACCGATAGGTATCCTTCCGGCGCGTCTACGGCAGGTGGCGTAGCGTCTTGCCGATATAAACCTGACGCGGACGGTCGATGCCGTGGCCGTCGTCATGTTTCAGTTCCAGCCAGTGGCTGACCCAGCCTGCGGTGCGGGCGACGGCGAACACGGCCGTGAACATGCGACTCGGGAAACCCATGGCCTTCAGCAGGATACCGGAATAGAAATCGACATTCGGATACAGCTTGCGCTCGATGAAGTATTCGTCGGACAGGGCGATGCGTTCGAGCTCCAGCGCTACCGCCATCAGCGGATCGTTCTCCAGCCCCAGATGCGCCAGCACCTTTTTGGCAGTATCGCGGATCAGGTGCGCCCGCGGATCGAAGTTCTTGTAGACACGATGTCCGAAGCCCATCAGCCGGAATGGATCCTTTTTGTTCTTGGCGCGCTTGATGGCGGCCGGGATGTTCTCCGGCGCGGCGATCTCCTCGAGCATGTTCAGCACCGCCTCGTTGGCGCCGCCGTGGGCAGGGCCCCACAGGGCGGCGATGCCGGAGGCCATGCAGGCGAACGGATTGGCGCCGGAGGAGGCGGCCATGCGCACGGTCGAGGTGGAGGCATTCTGCTCGTGGTCGGCATGCAGCAACAGGATGCGGTCCAGGGCGCGGGACAGCACCGGATCGACAAGGTAGACCTCACTTGGCTTGCCGAACAGCATCTGCAGGAAATTGCTGGCGTAATCCAGCGTGTTGTCGGGATGGCGTAGCGGCCGGCCGATGCTGTAGGTGTAGCTGTTGGCGGCGATGACCGGCATCTTGGCGAACAGACGGATTGCCGCTTTCCAGCGCTGCGCCGGATCGTTGTAGTCCTGATGTTCCTGATAGAATGCCGACAGGGCGCCGACGACGCCGACCATCACCGCCATCGGATGCGCGTCGCGGCGGAAACCTCGGAAGAAATTGATCACCTGATCGTGCAACAGGTTGTGGAAATCCACCTCGCGCTCGAAGGCCGCCTTCTGCTGAGTGTCCGGCAACTCGCCGACCATCAGCAGATGGGCGACCTCGTTGAAGGTGCAACGCTCCGCCAACTCCTCGATCGGGTAGCCGCGGTAGCGCAGAATACCGGCCTCGCCGTCGATATAGGTGATGGCACTCTGACACGATGCGGTGGAACGGAAACCCGGGTCGAAGGTCAGCAGCCCCTGCTCGGCGTACAGGTTTCGCACGTCAATGGCCTTGGGGCCGTCGGTGCCCTCGATCACCGGCATGGTGCCGGTGGCCTCGCCGAGGGTGACCGTGGCGTATTCGGGCTTATCCATAAGACCTCCGTCCCCGCCATCCTCCGGTGATCGGCGGTGTGCAGATGCGCCGAAGGTAGGGGCATCATCGCGCCTTGACAAGGCCCGGATTCCGTATCGAACTTGGACCCATGCCGGTCCCCGTTGCCGGCCTCGATTGCACTGACAAACCCTGACAGGAGCATGGTATGGACCAGGATGAGTGGTTCGATGAAGACGAGGATCGATTCGAGATTCCTTCCGACGAAGGCAAGGCAAAGAGACCGGCACGGCGAGGGCGGCCGCTGGCGGACGACTGGGACGAGGACGACGATGAATGGGTCGAATGGGACGATTGATTTCCCCACCCGCAAACGCTAGCCGGGCGACGATGCCTGTATAGGCGAGGCGCCTGCCCGTCGCTACCATCAGGATGATGCGCCAGTCGTCTCGCGGCGATAGGGTCGGCGTTGCCGTACGGTTTTGCCGTGCGGCGGTGCTGCGGGCGATGCCCGCCGCCATGCTCAACGCACGGGAGGCCATGATGTCGGCATGGACCATCGGGGATTCCGCCCGCCTGTATCAGGTTGACGGCTGGGGACACGGCTATTTCGGCATCAATGCCGCCGGCAATGCCGAGGCCATTCCGGACGGTGTGCACAGCATCGATCTGAAGGCCTTGTGCGACGATCTGGCCAGCCGCGACCTGTATCCGCCGCTGCTGTTGCGCTTCTCCGACATGCTCAGGCGGCGTATGGAACAGATTCGCCAGCGCTTCACCATCGCCCGCGAGGAAGCCGCTTACGAAGGGCGCTATTACGGCGTCTATCCGATCAAGGTCAACCAGCAGCGGCAGGTCATCGAGGAGATCATCGAGTTCGGTGCCGAATTCAACTGGGGGCTGGAGGCCGGATCGAAGCCGGAGCTGCACGCCACGCTGGCCATGCTCGAGGATGTCGAGGGACTGATCATCTGCAACGGCTACAAGGACCGCGAGTTCATCGAACTGGCGCTGATGGGCGTGAAAATGGGCAAACGCGTGTTCATCGTCGTCGAGAAGCTCAACGAGCTGCAGCTGATCCTCGAGGCGGCGAAGCGGTTGCGCGTGACGCCGCTGATCGGCCTGCGCTGCCGACTGGCCTCGTCGGGCAGCGGCAAATGGGAGGATTCCGGCGGCGACAATTCGAAATTCGGCCTGGGGGCCGAGGATCTGCTGGATGCGGTGAATACGCTGAAGGATGCCGACATGCTCGAATCACTGCGCCTGCTGCACTTCCATATCGGCAGCCAGGTGCCGCAGATCCGCCACATCAAGCAGGCGATGCAGGAAGTGGCCCGCTTCTATGCCGAGATATTCAAGCTCGGCGCCACGATCGAATTCATGGACGTCGGCGGTGGCCTCGGCGTCAACTACGACGGCTCGGTGTCCGGATCCTCATCCTCGGTGGACTATACGCTGCAGGAATACGCCAACGACATCGTGTGGACGATGAAGGCCATCTGCGATGAGGAAGCACTGCCGCATCCGCACATCATCTCCGAATCGGGGCGTGCCCTGGTGGCACACCACTCGGTACTGATCATCGATCTGCTCGGCATCTCGCAGCGCAAGCGCGACACCTCGCCGGCGCAGCCGCATGACGAGTCGCCGTTGCCGCTCAGGCAGCTGTGGTCGACGCTGTGCGATATCGACACGATGGATGCGCGCGAGGCGCTGCACGATGCCGTGGCTCTCAGGGAGGACATCAACAAGCTGTTTACCCTCGGCCACTGCTCGCTGACCGAACGGGCGCTCGGCGATGCCATCTACTGGACCATCGCCTCGCACATGATGCGGGTGATGGAGTCCGACACCCTGTCCCAGGAACTGCCGGACCTCGAGACGCAGATGGCCGACCGCTATTTCTGCAACTTCTCGCTGTTCCAGTCGCTGCCCGATGCCTGGGCCATCAAGCAGGTGTTTCCGGTGATGCCGATCCACAGGCTGAACGAGGAGCCGACACGTCAGGGTATCCTGGTCGACATCACCTGCGATTCCGACGGCAAGCTGGCGCATTTCCCGCTGGCCTCCGGTATCTCGCCGACGCTGCCGCTGCATCCGGTGACGGCCGGCGATGCCTACCTGATCGGCATCTTCCTGACCGGTGCCTACCAGGAGATCCTCGGTGATCTGCACAACCTGTTCGGCGACACGCACGCGGTGCATATCCGCATGGATGGCGATATCTACGAGCTGGAGCAGGTGGTCGAGGGTGAATCGGTGTCCGAGGTGCTTGAATACGTGCAGTTTCACGAGACGGTGCTGATGGACCGCATGCGCCGGCAGGTGCAGGAGGCGAGAAGCAAGGGCCTGCTGTCCGCACGTGAGGCCACGGCCTTTTTGAACTACTACCGTCTCGGCCTGAAGGGCTACACCTATCTGGAAGAGAACGTGCCGCCGGGGCTGGAATGAGCAGTGTGGCCATCGGCACGCCGCTGACGCCTGCCGCCACGCGCGTCCTTCTGCTCGGGGCAGGGGAGTTGGGCAAGGAGCTCGTCATCGAGCTGCAGCGCCTGGGTGTGGAGACCATCGCCGTCGACCGCTATGCCGATGCCCCGGCGATGCAGGTGGCGCACCGGTCTCACGTTATCGACATGCTCGACGGCACGGCATTGCGCGCGGTCGTCGAGTCCGAGCGGCCGCGGCTGATCGTGCCGGAGGTCGAGGCCATCGCCACCGACACCCTGCTGGAACTGGAGGGCGAGGGTTTCACGGTGATTCCGACCGCCCGTGCCACCCGGCTGACGATGAATCGCGAGGGCATCCGCCGGCTCGCCGCCGAACAGCTGGGGCTCGTCACCTCGCCGTACCGCTTTGCCGCCACCCACGGTGAGTTCCTCGACGCCGTGCGGGACATCGGACTGCCGTGCGTCGTCAAGCCGATCATGAGCTCCTCCGGCAAGGGCCAGAGCGTGGTGAAAGCCGAGGCGGATATCGATGCGGCCTGGGACTATGCGCAGGAGGGTGGGCGCGTCGGCGCCGGTAAGGTCATCGTCGAGGGCCTCGTCAATTTCGACTACGAGATTACGCTGCTTACCGTGCGCCACGCCGGTGGCACGTCGTTCTGCGCCCCGATCGGGCACAGGCAGGTCGACGGCGACTACCGCGAATCCTGGCAGCCCCAGCCGATGCATGCCAAGGCGCAGGCCGAGAGCGAGCGCGTCGCAGCCGCCGTCACCGCCGCACTCGGTGGCTTTGGGGTGTTCGGCGTCGAACTGTTCGTCAAGGGCGATGCGGTGTGGTTCAGCGAGGTGTCGCCGCGTCCGCACGATACCGGCATGGTGACGTTGATCTCGCAGGATCTTTCCGAATTCGCGCTGCACGCCCGTGCGATCCTCGGTCTTCCGGTTCCCTCCATCCGCCAGTACGGGCCGGCGGCCAGCACCGCCGTCGTCGTCGAGGGACAGTCCTCGCAAGTCGTGTTCGGTGGCCTGGAACGGGCGCTGGCCGAGCCGGACACTCAGCTCAGGCTGTTCGGCAAGCCGTCCGTTTCCGGCAAGAGGCGCATGGCGGTGACGCTGGCGCGCGAGGACACGATCGATAAGGCCCGGCACAAGGCCAATGCCGCGGCGGCGGCGCTTACCCTCTCGCTCTAGTCGGCTTTTCGCAAGCTACGGGTTCCGCATCTGCCCGCCGCCATGGATCGGGTGTGCTAACATGAGACGATACATCAGCGACAAGGAGGTATGCCGATGTGGGACCAACGCTACAGCGAAGAGGAATATGCCTTTGGCACCGAGCCGAACGACTTTCTGCGCTCGCTGCTGCCGCAGTTGCCGGATGGAAAGGCACTGAGTATCGGCGACGGCGAAGGGCGAAACGGCGTATGGCTGGCAGAGCAGGGCCTGGCCGTGACCTCGGTCGATGCCTCCGCTGTCGGTCTCGAGAAGGCTCGGGATCTGGCGTTTCGACATGGCGTGTCCATTGCCACCGTGCATGCGGATTTGGCCGATTTCGATATCGGGCGCGCGCGCTGGGACATCATCGTGTCGATCTTCTGCCATCTGCCGCCGCCTTTGCGTAAACGGGTACTCCGCGATGCCGTGGCCGGACTCAGGCCTGGCGGCATGTTCGTGCTCGAGGCCTATACGCCGGAACAGATCGCCTTCGGCACCGGTGGGCCGCCCACCGCCGATCTGACGATGACCCTGGACTCACTGCGCCAGGAACTCACCGGGCTGAACCTGTTGCACGCGGAAGAGATGGAGCGGGAGGTGCACGAGGGCCGTTACCACAACGGGCGTAGCGCCGTGGTGCAGGTGCTGGCGGTCAAGGGGGATACGCCGTAATGGTGGTGGACGTCGCCATTGCGAAGCCCTTTGGAGACAGCACACAAGCGGAACGGCTTCAGTTCGGGCGATTAATGTCCTGCGGGTCCCTGTCGGGAATGTGTACGCCGAATCGTCGCATCTGCTGGCGCAGGTGCTCCAGCCAACGCCGGGCCCAGTAGAATTCCAATGCCAGGATGCCGAGACCGGCGATGATGACCGGGATGCCCGGCCCGGGTGCGACCAGCATGACCACGCCGAGCAGCAGCACGGTGCCGCCGATGACGGCGACGATGATGCGGCGGGCGAAACCGTATTTCGTGCTCAGTTTGTGCATGCGCTGATATTACCCGATCGGCGGCGGCGAAGGCTATCCGCTGCCTATCTTTTGGTCACCGACTGCCCAGAAAAAGGCCTGCCGGGGGAGTCGGCAGGCCTTTGCTGGGGAGATGCGTTGCACCAGCAGCACAGTCATCATCGGTACACCGGACCCATACCCGGGCGCTGAGGCGGCATATCTGGCGCAATCCCTGGAGGGGAGGATGGAACAGGCCAAAGAAGGCGCCGCTGCGCTGGTTGGTATCGGTTCGGGCCTGTGGGCCGTGTGCCGGTACAACACATGCTCATATAAGCATGGATAGTGCCAAAATCGCCGCGGCGCGTTAGACGTGGTTCTGCACCGTCGGTGGCGGTACGTCAGCGGAAGCCTGCAGGGCAAGTGCCGACGGATGGGTGGCATAATGATGGCGCACGGTGTCGGCCAGTTGACGTTTGGTACCCTCGTCGACGGGGGCGGGGTCTTGCTCCGGCAGGGTGGCGATCAGGGCCGCAAGCAACTGATCCTGCGGTGGCTGAAGGCGTGGTAGCCACGATGTGAGCAGCGCGCGGTCCACATAGGGCGGCAGCGAGCCCATGATGCCGACATCGTTCTGGTCATGCACCAACAGGCCGGTGGTCGTGCCGCGGTCCAGCGTCAGCACCTGGAAGAAATACAGGGTGTGGTAGGCGAGCTGTACGGCGCGCTGGGCGTCGGTCGCATCCGGTACCCGGGCAAGCGCCCGCCCCAGGATGGCAAGATAGGTGTCGATGGCCGTCTCGCCGACCGATTGTGCCAGGCGCATATCGGCCGCCGCATCGCTGCTGTGGAAGTTCTCCAGATAGAAGTGTGCCACGCCGCGATGCCGGTCCAGGGCCGGGATATAGAAGTAGCGTTCGCCCTGCGCTTTCGCTTCGGCGAACTGGAGAGGCGCCGTCGCCTCCAGGGCGGCGAAAAAGGCGGCCGTGTCTTCGTCATCGGCATGCGACGGATTCAAATCGGCCATCATGCGCCAGTAGCCCTCGCCCCCCTTCATCTCCGTCCAGCTGATGTGGATATGCACCGACGGTACCAGCGGGTGCGCCGGGTGGATGATGGTCGAGATGGCATTGGCCGATCCCAGTCTTTTTTCCGGTAAATCGTCGTAGTGTACCTGCGATACGTTCACCGAACCGCGCCCGAATATCTCGCCGTCGGCTGTCTCGTAGCGCACGCCGCCGCCATGGCGGCCATCGTCACGGAACCATTCGACCGGCGCGAAGCCCTGCGCGCTGCTTCGGCTGCGCGCCAGCGCCTCCAAGCCGTCGACGAAACGTCGCTGCAGGCTGCAGACAAGCTGATAGGCGGCGTTGGCGGAGGTGGAGGCGGCGGGGATGCGGTTCATGGCGTATCCTTGGCATGGATTGGGGCCGGGCGACCCGGGCACAGACTAGGGTCTGTGCTGACAAAATGCGAACCGGTCTGTGCAGCCTTCCGCGCGGGGTGGCAAAAGCCTGGTTTCCGGTCTATGGTTCCAGCCTTCGGCAAGGGGCTTGCCGGAAACGATACCGTGCGCGATGACCTGGCGTTGCGGTAAGCGAAACTATGCCCTGGAGCGTATCATCCATGACGGACCTTATGTGGAGCATTGCAGGCATCGGCGGACTTCTGGTTCTGGTCTTTTTGGGTTGGCGGATCATCGCCAATGAAAAGAAAAGCCGCATGTAGGGCGGCCGGCATGCGTGTCGGCGCGCATGTCATGACTCGTGTGAGAAACCCTTGATGATATAGCCACCGGATTTTTCGTCGAGTTCCAATTGCAAGAATCCACGTCCCTGCGCCTCCTCCAGCAACTGGCCGAAGCTGCGGAAGCCGTGGTAGCTTTCGGAAAAGCCCGGTTGACGCCGCTTAATGGTTTGCTTGACCATCGAGCCCCATACCTTCTCTTCCTCGCCGCGTTCCTTGAACAGGTCCTCCACCGTTTCCAACACCAGCTCGATGCCCTCCTGTTTCAGCGCCTCCTCGTTTTCCGGAGCATCGACGGCTTTGGGCTTGGTCTTGGCCGATGAGCGCCGGCGTCGGGCTGTGCCCTGCTTCTCCGATTCACGCACCAGATCGTCGTAGTAGATGAACTCGTCGCAGTTGGCGGTCAACAAATCCGACGTCGATTTCTTGACGCCCACACCGATCACCACCTTGTCGTTCTCCCTGAGCTTGGATACCAGCGGCGAGAAATCCGAGTCGCCGGAGATGATGACGAAGGTGTCGACGTGCGCCTTGGTATAGCACAGGTCCAGCGCGTCGACGACCATGCGGATGTCGGCCGAATTCTTGCCGGATTGGCGCACATGCGGGATCTCGATCAGCTCGAAGGCCGCCTCGTGCATCGGCGCCTTGAAATCCTTGTAGCGCGCCCAGTCGCAGTAGGCCTTCTTGACCACGATATTGCCCTTCAGCAGCAGCCGCTCCAGCACCTTTTTGATGTCGAAGGCGGCGAGCTTGGCGTCGCGCACGCCCAGCGCCACGTTCTCGAAGTCGCAGAACAGCGCCATGCTGTGGGTGGTATTCTTGTCGTTCATGTTCCGTCCTTGATGTCCATCGGGCGGACATGGTCACCAGCATAACCGATGCCGACAGTCAGTGGAAATGCCGCTTACGCGGGCGGGGAGGCGGCATCCTGGTCGATCAGCCATTCGCCTTCGGCCAGGCGTGCCGCCGGCAGCGGATCCCCGCGGCGCACCCGGGCCAGGGCCCCGGCCTTGGCATTGCCCATGACCAGGATCAGGCGGTGGTGGGCGGCGTTGAGCACGCTCAGTCCCATGCTGACGCGCACCGGCGGCGGCTTCGGGGCGTCATGGACCGGCACCGCCAGGCGGGTGTCGTCCAGGGCAGGGTTGCCCGGAAACAGGCTGGCGGTGTGCCCGTCCTCGCCCATGCCAAGCAACACGATGTCCATCGCCGGTGCACTGGCCAGCAGCGCCGCGTAGGCGGCGGCCGCCGCCTCCGGGCCCTGCTCGGCCGGGATGCGGTGCACCTGCGCGGGCGGGATCGGCACATGGGCCAGCAGGGCGCCATCGGCCATCGCATCGTTGCGCCCGGCATCGCCGGGCGGCAGGCAGCGCTCGTCGCCGAACCAGATGTGCAGCGCCGCCCACGGCAGGTCCATCGCACGCAGCAACTCGTAGCAGCGCCTGGGGGTGTGGCCGCCGGCCAGCACCAGATGGCAGCTGCCATGATTCTCGACGGCTTCGCGGCACAGGGTGGCCACCCGCGCCGCGGCGTGGCGGGCCAGCGCCTCGGTATCGGCGAAGACCTGCTGGGACATCGGCCGGGCTATTCCCCGTCCTCGGCCGGGCGGATGGCGTGGCCGCCGAAGCCGGCGCGCATGGCGTTGACGACCTTGCCCGCGAAAGTCTCGTGCTCGCGGCTGCGGAAGCGCATCTGAAGCGCCAGCGCCAGCACCGGCGTCGGGATGCCGAGATCGATGCCCTCAGACACCGTCCAGCGCCCCTCGCCGGAATCGTCCATCCAGTCGGACAGGGAGGACAGCTCACCGTCCTGTTCCAGGGCATCGCCGATCAGGTCGAGCAGCCACGAACTGACCACCGCGCCGTACTGCCAGACGCGCGAGATCTGGTGCATGTCGAGGCCGAACTCGTCCTTGGCCTTCATCAACTCGAAGCCCTCGGCGAAGGCCTGCATCATGCCGTACTCGATGCCGTTGTGGACCATCTTGACGAAGTGGCCGGCGCCGACGGGCCCGACATGGCCCCAGCCCTTGCCGTCGTTGGAGGCCAGCGTGGTCAGGGCCGGCGCGATCATGGCAATGCCCTGCGTTTCGCCGCCGATCATCAGCGAATAGCCATTCTTCAGGCCCCAGACGCCGCCTGAGGTGCCGCAGTCGGCGAACAGCATGCCGTCCGCCGCCAGCTCTGCCCCGCGCCGCTGTCCATCCTTGTAGTTCGAGTTGCCGCCGTCGATGATCAGATCGCCGGCGGCAAGCCCCGCGGCACGCAGGCCGCCGATGGTGTTGTCGACGAACTGGTAGGGCACCATCACCCAGATGGCGCGCGGCGCCGGCAATTGGGCGATGACATCCTGAAGGTCGGAGGCGGCACTGACCGCCGGTAGCTCGGCTGCCAGCACCTTTGCCGGCTCAGGGTTCACATCGTAGGCCACCACCTCGTGTCCGCCTTCGACCAACCGCTTCACCATGTTGCCGCCCATGCGGCCCAGTCCGATCATTGCCAGTTTCATAATTCCTCCATGTTGCTTTGTCTGTGGTCGGTTGCTGCCGGCAAGGGCTCCTCGCCGCCGTCGAGCAGCGCATCGGCGCTGATGATCGTGTGGTAGCGCTCGCGCGCCACCTGCATCACCCGCTCGGCGAATTCGGGCCTGTCCTTCAATATCTTGGCGAAGTCACCCTTGTCCAGCGTGTATATGCAGCAGTAGCTGACGGCACGCACCGTGGCCCGGCGCTGCTTGGTGACCAGCAGGCTCAGCTCGCCGAACACCTTGCCGGCGCTAAGCTCGGCCTTGACGCGGCCCTGGCGGTCGATGATCTCCACCTGGCCGCCGTCGATGATGAACAACTCGTCGGCCAGCGAGCCATAGCGGGCGATCTCGTCGCCGGCGTTGAACACCCTCGGTTTCAGCATCATGGCCAGGGCGTTGAGCATGGCCGGGCCAAAGCCCTGGAACATCGGCACGCGCTCGATCGCCTGCAGTTGGGAGCGGGCCAGCCAGCGCCGGTGTCCGGGCTTCAACAGTTCGAAGGCCGCCTTCGGTCCCCAGGTGCCGAATGGGTAGTTGGGGAAATCGGCGGCCGCTTGTGCCCCCCATACATCGAGAATCGGCTGCACGATGCGCCACGAGGTCTCGACCAGGTCGCTGCGCGAGAACAGCGAGGCGTCGCCGCGCATGCAGTCGTACAGCATGGTCTCGTAGCCGCTGCCGGGTTGGGCCTCGAAGGCCTCCCCGTACGCGAAGTGCATGTTGACCTTGCGCATATGCATCGATGGCCCCGGCCGCTTGGCCAGAAAGCGCAGTTCGATGCCCTGGTGCGGCTGGATGCGGAAGATCAGCTGGTTGGCCTCCAGCTGTTCTGCGGCCGGGGTGCCGCGGAAGGTGAATTCCGGCGCCCGCCTGAACTGCACGACGATCTCGGTGGAGCGGGTTTTCAGGCCCTTGCCCGAACGCAGGAACACGGGCACGCCGTGCCAGCGCCAGTTGTCGATGCGCAGCTTGACGGCGGCGTAGGTCTCGGTGTTCGAGTTCGGATCGACATGCAGCTCCTGACGGTAGCTCTTGGCCGGCGTGCCGTCGGCGTTGACACCCTCTCCGTACTGGCCGCGTACCGCGTTCAGCAGCACCTCGTCCGGGCTCATGATGCGCACGGCGTTCAGCAGCTTGTACTTCTCGTTGCGGATGGCCTCGGGTGCGAAGGTGGTGGGTGGCTCCATGCACAGATAGGCCATCATCTGGAACAGGTGGTTCTGCAGCATGTCGCGCACCACGCCCGACTTGTCATAGTAGTTGCCACGCCATTCCACACCCACCTGCTCGGTCGAGGAGATCTGGATGTGGTCGATGTGGGTGCGGTTCCACAGCGGCTCGAACATGCCGTTGCCGAAGCGGAAGGCCAGCAGGTTCTGCACCGGTTCCTTGCCCAGGTAATGGTCGATGCGGTAGATCTGCTCCTCGCGCCAGAAGGACAGCACCTCGCGGTTCAGGGCCTGGGCCGAAGCCAGATCGGAGCCGAAAGGCTTCTCGACGATGATGCGCCGCCAACCCTTGCCATCCTGCAGGTCTACGCCGTGCAGGCCGGTGGAGATCATCCCGAACACCGACGGCGGCGTGGCCAGGTAGAACAGGATATTGCCGCCCGTGCCTTGGTGCTCATCAAGCGCCTGAAGTTTCTGCTGCAGGTGCTTGAAGGCGTCCGCATCGTCGAAATTCCCCTGCAGGTAATGGATATTGACGACAAAGCGCTCCCACGCCGCTTCGTCGAAGGCATCGTCGCGGCGCATATAGGCACGCACGTCGGCGCTGATCTTGTCGCGGAAGCCGTCTTCGTCGAAATCGTCCATGGCCATGCCGAGGATGGCGAAGGCCTGCGGTAGCAGGCCATCGCAGTACAGGCTGAACAGCGAGGGCACGAGCAGGCGCTTGGTCAGATCGCCCGAGGCCCCGAAGATCACCATCAGGCAGGGATCGGACGGCGCTTCGTGTGTCGCCGGCATGTCAAAGGCGTGTTCCAGCATCGTCAGTCCTGTGGAGATGTTTTGTGCGCCGCGGGGACCCCGCCATGTATATACCGATGTTCCGAAGATGCAATCGTAAGCTTTGCCCGGCTGCGGACCCTCAGGACAATGGCGATTCGTCCGCCTTGGGCAGCGAGTGCTCCTTGATCTTTCCCTGCTGCTGGCGCTGGTAATCCTCCAGCTGGCGGTAGGCGGCGTTGAAGGCGTCGCGCAGCGCCACATACACATCCTCGTGCGCATGGTCGCGCTGCCGGTCTCGGCTGACCACCACCTTGCCCTGCGGCAGTGAGATGTCGATGCCCACGCTGTACAGCTTGCCCTGGTGATGACGGCGGTGCGGCGCCTCGATCACCACGTGGCAGGCGGTGATGCGATCGTAGAACTGTTCGAGCTTGTCCATCTTGTCGTGTACTGCCGCGTCCAGGGCGGCGGAGGATTCCATGTTGCGGAAGGTAATCCGGGGTGCGACTTGCATGTCAGACCTCCATCAGGATGCCGCGTGTTCGCGGCAGCTCACACCAGGATTATAGTCGATCGGTAGCTGTCACATGCGGCGTATACGTATTTCCCCTAGTTTTGCAAAAGGCTGATCTCTGCTATGTGTTTTACAGTCATCCCGCAGCACGGAGGACACATGAATGCGCAGGAAAGAGGGATAGCACTGAGTGGGTATGAGAAGGCTCTGAATGTGACGCTCGGCTACCGCGATATGATGACGCGCACCCATTCCGAGCGGGTGAGCGGGCTGGCGCTGATGCTCGGGCGGGCGTGCGGCATGGATGCGCGGGCGCTGGCGGTGCTGAAGCTGGCCTCGGCGTTCCACGACATCGGCAAGATCGGTATCCCCGACCAGATTCTGCTCAAGCCCGACCGCCTCGACAATATCGAATGGGTGGTGATCAAGCAGCATTCACAGATCGGTGAGCAGATTCTGGCTTCCTCCGGGTTCACCGGCCATCCGATCGATGGCGCGGCGCTCGCCATCCGCCACCACCACGAGCATTTCGATGGCAGCGGTTATCCCGACGGGCTGGCCGGCGATGCCATCCCTTTGCCATCGCGCATCATCGCCATTGCCGACAGCTACGACGCGATGTCGGTGACGCGTGCCTATCATGCGGCCAGGGGACACGGCGAGATTATGGAAATCATGCAAGAGGAGACAGGGACGAAGTTCGAACCGCGGCTGATACAACTGTTCAGCACGCACATCGAACACAGTCAGATGCGCGCGGCCTGACGGACGCGCCAATGTTCACCGATCGTCTTCGCTGGCTTAGCCATCGGAGTCGTACAAGCACAATATATTGAAATCATATAATTTTTCATGGGTATTGCATTAAACACATAACACATGTATGGTTGACTTCTTTAGTCTGATCTACCCGAAGGAGGGGACCTATGGGCGGCATGGCACCGGACAGTTTTTACAACTCTCAGTTGTTCGCATTCCTGTTTGCGGCGGTAATTTTCATCATTGGCATCATTTTGATGCAAATCACCTTGTCACCGGCGATCAAGCGTATCGAGGAATTGGATTCGGCAAATGACGATTAGTCGATGTGTTTGATGAAGCGGTGATAGGAAAGCGCGCCCCCACCCGGCGCGCTTTCTTTTTGTGATGATGGGTTGTGATGATGGGCGATGTCCGCGCAGGTGATCGCTCTCTGACAATGACACCGGCGCCGCCGGCTCTCAAAGACGGGCGCGGTGCCTGTGCGGGGAATCAGACGGCCTTGTAGTTTTTGCGGTGAAAACGCTCGCTCTTTCTCAGCATCTCGGTGCCGCATTCGGTGCAGCGCAGCGGCTTGATAGGAATGGTCAGCAGCCACAGGCCGCCCGTCAGCAGCACCCCGGCCCAGAACCCGAATCCGAATTCCCGCTTCCATACCGTCTCTTTGTCACACCTCTCGCAATAACCAGTACGCATGCAATTTCTCCCGAACCTGTACAGTCAGGCCAGTCTAATGTCTCGTGTCGAGATTCGGAGTGCAGAAAATGCCCCGATACAGATGAATTACTCTCTGCGCGGCCGAGGGCCTGCGAAATCCGCTGCCTGACACACCTTCCCGGCTGATGAGTCAGTTCAACATAGCGAGCATCGATGTGCAAACATTGCACCCATCCAGGCACTGACCCGTATTGGATACCCGGCTTTCGCCGGTCTATGGTCATATTCGGGGGAACGATATGCAACTGGTTTTCGTACACGGCTGGAGTGTGACCAACACCAACACCTACGGCGGCTTGCCCGAGGCGCTGGCCGCGGCCTCCGCGGCGGCCGGTATGAAGCTGGGAATCCGGCACATCCAGCTCGGGCGCTACATCAGCTTCCATGACGAGGTCACCGTCGACGACATCGCCCGCGCCATGGATCAGGCACTGCGCGAGCTGCCGGGCAACAGTGCCGAACACATCGCCCCGTTCTCATGCGTCACCCATTCCACCGGCGGCCCGTTGGTGCGCTGCTGGATTGACCGCTTCTACGGTGATGACGAGCTCAATGGTTTGCCGCTGACGCATCTGGTGATGCTGGCCCCGGCCAACCATGGCTCGGCGCTGGCTGTGCTTGGCAAGGGGAGGGTTGGGCGCATCAAGGCCTGGTTCAACGGTGTGGAGCCGGGGCAAAGGGTGCTGGACTGGCTGTGCCTGGGCAGCGCCGGCCAGTGGCAGCTGAACGAGCGCAATCTGAAGTACGATTACGCCGCCCACGGCTTCTATCCCTTCGTGCTGACAGGGCAGGGCATCGACAGCAAGCTCTACGATTTTTTGAACAGCTACCTGGTGGAGCCGGGTTCCGACGGGGTGGTGCGCGTGGCCGGGGCCAACATGAACTACCATTACCTGTCGCTGTGGCAGAATCCGCGCCAGCTGCTGGGCCAGCGTCCGCCCACCTTCGTGCTGGAGGCGGTGGGCGGCGAGCGTGCCTCGCCCTCGGTGCCGCTCGGCGTCTACAAGGACTACAGCCATTCCGGCACCCGCATGGGCATCATGGCCAGCATCAAAGCCAGCATCAAAGAAGTTGCCGTCGAGGGGCCGGTGGTGCAGGACATCGTCAAGTGCCTGCAGGTGCAGAGCCCCGATGCCTATCTCGAGCGCGCCAGCCAGCTGGCAGCCGAAACGGCGGCGCAGCAACAGGGGGCGGATCGCTACTGCATGCTGGTGTTCAGCGTGCACGACGACCAGGGCGGGCAGCTGGGCGAGAACGATTACGACCTGCTGCTGCTGGCCGGCGACAATTACCAGCCAAACCTGCTTCCGGCGGGCTTCTTCCAGGACAGGCAGATGAACAGGCAGACCGGGCGGCTGGTGTACTACCTCGATGCCGACAGGATGGCGGCGATCAGGGACGGCAAGTTCGGCTTAAGGGTGGTAGCCCGGCCATCGGCCGGCTTCTCGTACTACTGCGTGGCCGAGTACCACGGTGACGACAGCATGCTCAGGGCGAACCAGACGATCTATGTGGACATCACGCTGCACCGCTTCGTCGATGAGAACGTGTTCCGCTTCGATCCGGCCGACGCGCCCCGGCGCAGCTTCAAGAACCTCAGGCCCTCGGGCAAAACGCTCGGATAGATGCCGGGGCCGCATCCGGCCGTTGTTCAGGAATAAACAGGAGTGTCGTCGGGCTTACGAAAACAGGTTCTCGGGATCATCCGGCCGGCATCTGTCATCGCCGATCACCCGGTCGAGGTACTCGACTTCCGACTCATACAGAGAATCGTTGGCCTCGACATGGTATTTCCAGAAGTGGACCTTGTCGAAGAACATGGCGCAGGCCGAGCAGTAATACAGCTCGGGATCGAGCTCGTGGCGATCGCCGTGGATGTAATGGCGCTGCTTTTCCACCTTTTGCATGACGGAGCGAATCTAGGGCGTATGCCTGCCCGGACAATCGGGAAATATGTACTAGGGGTCAATACTTAGTTGTCCTGGCCCGTCATCGGTCTATGTTCCTGATTCCACCCTTATGTAAGGAGGTCGCACATGGACATCACCGACAAGCTTTTTGCTGCCAAGCAGAAACTAGGGCTGAGTTTTGCCGATCTCGGGCAAGCGCTCGCGCGCGATGAGGTGTGGGTCGCGGCCCTGTTCTATGGCCAGGCCAGGGCCTCAAACGAGGAGGCTGGCAAGCTGGCGTCAATCCTGGGCCTGGAGGCGGAGGCGGCCAGGGCGCTGAGCGAGTTTCCCACCAAGGGCCTGGGCCCCGTGGTGCCCACCGACCCGCTGATCTATCGTCTTTATGAAATCATGCAGGTCTACGGCATGCCGCTGAAGTCGGTGATCCACGAGAAGTTCGGCGACGGCATCATGAGCGCCATCGATTTCACCCTGCATGTGGACAAGGAAGCCGATCCCAAGGGTGATCGGGTCAAGGTGACGATGTGCGGAAAATTCCTGCCCTACAAGAAGTGGTAGACCATGGAGTCGTCTGACCGGCGCGGGGTAAGGCGCTAGTGGATGAGCTCCCTGATCTCGCGCCGTACGCGCCCGGATGCCAAACGAAAGTAATGCATGCCGTGAAGCATGCGATGCGTCAGTAGCCCCTTGGCTTCGAATGCCCGCAGACGATCGGCCGCTTCGTCATCCGGAAGCCTCGTCAGGGTCGCTACATCGCATTCGCATAGCTCCGCGTCATAAAGTCCTGCCAGGATCCTAGCGCCGGCGGCATCTCTGGCCTCCGGCATGGCCTCGGCCAGTCGCGCGGCCAGATGGCTTCCGAGCAGCAGGATCTTCTCCTGCTTGCCGGATATCTGGCACGTGTACGGCACCCGCACCGTGCCCTCGGGATCGAGCCGCGTCATCGCCGCCTCCACGATCGCGGGGTCCGCGCAGCGAACCTTGCAGCTGATCTTCGATCCCGTTTCGCCATGCGGCGTGGAGGCCTTGTCGTCCATCGGCATCTCCCGGCGTTACCGTGTATCGAGACCATAGCCCATTCCGGGCGGCTCTCTCAAGGCCAACAGTTGTGGGGTCTTGGCTGCCCCGATAGGCAGCACAGGGACGAAGATTAAAAGGCGTAGCTCAGGGTGCCGGCAATGCCGTCGATGGTGACGTTCATGCCTGGCCCGACATTGACCTTGTCCCAGTAACGCATCCACTCGACACCGGCGCCCCAGTTCATGCCTTGCAATTGCAGCCCTCCGCCATAGCTCGTGCCGTTCCGGTTGGCATAGCCCGACAGGCTGCCGGTCGGCGACGCCTGGCCCGTGGTCATGCCCCATAGGCCGTATATCCAGAAAGAATTGCTGATCGGTAGCCTGGCTCTAAGCAGATATGAATAGAGAGTGACTTTCTGGGTGGCGGCGATCCTGGAAAAGTGGGCGGTGTGCGTGCCGCCGAAACGGACCTCCAAGGATAGGAATTGGTTGAGGTAGGATCCGACCTCGACCATAACGCCGGTGCTGTTGCCGTGATCGCTGGCGCCCGGCACCGAGACCCTTTGATCGAACTGAACGGCCGATACGCCGATGTAGTTGGCTGCATGAGCCGCTGTGGTGGCAGCAAGGCAGAGCGTCAGTGCTGCCACAATCCGGGTGATGCGTTTGATCAAGTGGTTCCTCCCCAGAGGCCCTCTCCTCCGTGCCAGCTACTCTTCATAGCCGATGGCGCGAGTCAATTGACGATGTCCGGCCGGGCATCCCACGGGATGCCCGGCCGGGGTCATGTCATGCGAGGGTAGCGGGCGGGGCTACTTGACGGTGAACTTCACCGTGCTTTGCACTCCGGTCAGGTGATGGATGACCGTGGCCTCCTTCACCGCCACCTGATGCGCACCAGCCGTCAGGTTCGGCAAGGTGATGCTGCACGGGCAGCCGCTGACGTCGCGATCGATGATCGGCGAGTTGTTGTCGACATAGATGTGCAGGTGATTGCCGTTGGGACTCAGGTGTACCTTGTAGGTCAGCTTGATCCCGGTGCCGCTGGCGAGCACGGCGCCGTCCTTGGGCGCCAGGATGGTCACGGAACCGGTCTCGGCGGTGCCGGATGATGCGGCCGGGGCCGACGTCTTGTTGCCATACCCACCGTTGCTGCAGCCGCTGACGGCCAGCAGCAAGGCTGAGCACATGACAAGCATGAACAGGTTGATTCTTTTCATTGGTCTTCCTCCAGTGATCCCATCGTGCGATGGAGTCCAGCGATAATGATAGACGATTTCATTACCGCCCGATGGCGCGTCGAATACACCAGAGACGAAGAGGGATATCGGCATCCCTGTACGTCCCTGTTCATATGTGAAGGGCAATCTTGTGCCAAACTCACGCGGGGTTAAACACTAGGACAAACGTCCTAGTGTTAACGCAAAGACACGGCACGCAGGTACGGTAACGGGCACAATGACACCGTCATTGTGCTCAGAAACGCACAACGCTCAGCTACAATCTATTCGTTACTTTGGAGAGGCCGGGACATGCAACCGTAGGCCCCCCGTGTTACTGAAACGGGGGGCCGGATCGGTTTGGCACCCGGCGACGGAAGAAGAGCAGTGATCGGCCAATTGCAGGCGTCTGCTGGTCTTATGGTGCTCGCTTATGAACTATTTAGCGTATGGCTTTGCTTTACGCTGTGATTTTCGAGAGGACACCGAAGGCAAAGATAATTCCAATGATCACCAGAGCAAAGTAAAAACAACCTAACAATCCCATTTTAACCTCCTATAACCACCAGCTAGTGGTGGCCCCGATAGGGCGCATCCCATCGTGAATAATTACGTGTGTCAAGGGGAGTAATTACGCGTGACAATGGGAGCATTTCAAGCGATCGCAATGACCTCTAGCCGTTGCCCTGATTCATCCTGAGGAACGCCGCCAGGAAGATACCGTAAGTGATGAATGGCCGGGTTCGGCCGATAATTAATCGCTGTCCTTTTCTTTAGAATCCAAGAAACCAATCGAAAAAAGCGCCGCCATTATCACGAGGAAAATACCAATACTCCAATCGAAGAACGAGTCGCCCAAGGCAGGAGAAGAGTCAACAATCACACGAGGCCTCCTCATTGCATTTTCGTAGGTAGGATCGATGTGATTCGCCTTGTTCTTAGTGATTGTGACCGGAGCCGGGGATGTTGGCTCTGACGCATAAGTAGTACCACACGCCAGCATCAAGCCAAGAACCAATATCATTAGCAAACCCTTGGCATGCTTCATCCACCCCTCCAAACGTTCGTACTGGGCCTCAACCGCATCGTTCTTGTTCCCAAGAAGATTGGCCGCCCCAAGATTGCCTACGTTTCCACTCATAGAAGTTCTCCCAGAAACCGTAAGTCTGTCAGAAAGGTAATAGCCAAGGGAAGCATCTCAAGAGCGAATGTTGCACCAAGGGTCCGGAGAGCGGATGCATTTTCAGGATGGTTTATGCAATGGAACCCATTGCCCCTTCATAAGTCTTTCAGCATTTGTGGGCTTCATGTTGTGACTTCCCTTGGAACAACCGGATATCATGAGGATCATGAACATCAAAAAAAGCATTTTTCTCATCATGACTTCTTCCTTCGCTAACATAGTTGGCTGAACATGCAGCCTAAATGCTGCTCGAATAAAATCCAGGCTGCTGCGCCCGCCGCTTCGGTCACCATGCCATGGCCTCGGCCAAGGCTGCGACGCAGGACAAGCGCAAGCCGGGATCGCTGCGCTTCAAATACCCGCTGTTCACCGCATGCGAATAGACTGCGCCCTTCCCGTTTGCGCCATCATGCCGGTAATTCTGGGGACATGTATGGTCCGCTCCATCTTGCAAGGATGAATTGAGTCGCTAACAAAGGGAAAGTTGCACACATGTATCCGGCCTGTTGTTGAGGCAATGCCTCCGGCCCCGATGGAAATACGCGCACTCCTGTCCTCATTAATACTTAATTCAGTCAGCGCTTTTCGCAGCACGCTGACGCGGTCGCCGTCAGCGGTTTTTTGCATTCTCAGATGTGATCTATATAAACCGGAAAAGAGAGCGCGGTATGACGTGCCGGCGCGATGACGCGCCGCGCGGGGCTGCCGCTTTCAGGAGGGTCGCATGAGAAGGGTTCTTTCGGTTGTCGGCATGCTGTTCCTGGTCGTCATCCTGGCGGCCGGCGGATTCGTGGCGTATGCCACATATCAGGGCAGGGCGCTCGATGCCACGAGCAAGGCTTATGTCCAGGCGAACGTGCCGGCCATCGTGTCCACCTGGTCGACGCAGGAGCTGCTGAAGCGGGCTTCGCCCCAGCTGCTGACTGAAATCCACAGGCATCCGGGGCAGCTCGGCATGATGTTCCGCAAACTGTCGGCACTGGGCGTGATGCTGAGCTTCGGCCATGTGCAGGGCGAGTCCAAGGTCACCTACAATTTCCCGCACGGCAAAGTCGCCACCGCCGCCTACGTGGCCAAGGCCGCGTTCGCCAACGGCACGGTCGATATCAAGCTGCGCCTGATCCTGCAGGCGGGGAAATGGAAGTTCCTGAATTTCTACGTGACCGCCCCAGCATCCTTGAAAAAACAACCCGAGGAACAGACCGTTTAGCTTGGAGCGCACAACAGGCGGACCCTGAAACCCTCGTAGGCGAAGCGGCGGACGGTGGTCACAGGCGGGCACCGCTTCCCGGTCAGGGTTTGGGTTTCTTGAATGACAGCAGCTTCCCGTCCTTGACCGTGCAGATCGCATCCTTGGCAATTTTGTCTCCCAAGGAATCTTTCTCCGCGAAGTCCAGGCGTACCAGATAGCCGCCGCCACGCATTTTCGTGGGGGGCTGCCTGCCGAACTCACTGAAGTCGATCGAAGCTGGGTGGGACGCCGCCTTGCGCACCGCCTGCTCGCACATGCTCTCAGCCCGTGAGGCCGCCGACTGCGGGCCGGGTTTCTTGGGGGACTCCCTGTGCAGGACGTACCAGACAATCACCAGGAAGGCGCAAAGGATCAGCACCACCGCCATGAGGCAGCCCGCGCGCTGGAAGCTGCCGCAGTACTGGCACTTCGATGCATCGGCCGGAATCTCGGCCTGGCAGCTCTTGCAATTTTTCATCTTGGCCATATGTCTCCCCCGGCATCCGTGCAGTGGGCTTGATGGTAAGTACGGTTGCGGGGAATGCGCAGTGCGTTCTATGCACCCCAGGGTGACGGATTGCCACAGCGGCGGCGGGAATCAGGACAGGCGGTTGGCGACACATGCGTCACCGCGGTAGGGCCGATGTCTGGATCAATATCCACCGCCATATCCACCCGATCCCATCGGCCAGGCGGTATTCCCGCCAGTAGCCTTACCCTGTGAGACCTTCGCATCGATCCTGCCGTACAGGCCGTGCTTCTCATGATCCGGTCCGGCGGCGAAGAACAGGGCGTTGATGGGCTGATGGCGCTGGCCGTTGCCAAAGCGGATGCCCCACAGGCCATCGATTTTCAACGGCCGATGATCCGGACGCTTCAGCTGCCCCTCGAATCTACCGCTGGTGATGGAGTAGGCGTCGATGGTGCCATCGCCGAAATTGGCGACGAGCAGGCTGTGGCTGAATCTGCCGAAGTCCGCCGGGGCCTTGGCCAGTCCCCACGGAGCATTCAGGTGGCCGCGGCTGACGAGCCGCCGCAGCAGCCGGCCATTGGCGTTATAAACATCCACATAGCCCAAACCGGCGCCATCGATTTCGTCTTGCCTGGCACGATCCTGCTTGGCATAGGTGACGTACAACTTGCCGTCGATAGCCTGGATGCCGAAGGGGGCAAAGCCTTTCGGCAGGTGATGGTCGGTGAAGGCGCCAGGCTGCAGATAAGCCTGACCGAAGTGCAGATCGAAAACGTCGATACGACCGTGATGGAAGTCTGTGGCATAAATCCTGGGTACCGAACCGCCGGCATCGATGATGGCAAGCCCCTTATAGATGACCCCGCTCGTCCCGTTGTCGACCATGGTGATGGCGTGCGTGGAATCGACGTTGTAATTCCAGCCGGAGATACGCCCGCTTTCGCTGGCAAAGATGAAGGTGCTGGCCCCGAAGGTGACGCCCTTGTGGATAACGAAGCCGGGTGAGGTGTTATAGACGATGCCGGTCGGACTGCCGCCCGGGATCTTGACCACCAGCGATACGGGGTTGCCGGCGCTGTCGTACAGGGTCGACAGGCCGCTGCCAGTGTCTGTGACCCAGATGTCACTGTGCGGATTGAAAGCAAGTCCCCAGGCGTTGACCAGATTGGGATCGGTATGATCCGCCCGCACGTATCCGTCCGATACCAGATTATGCTGGGTATAGCTGTTCATGCCGGCCGCCCACAGGGCGGGGGGGCCGACCATCAAGGTTAGGCAGAGTGCCAGCGCGTGGCCAAGCGCCGTCGCCGGCCGGTTGCGAACCATCGTATGCGTATGCATAGGCACCTCTCGTGCTTCGCCGCAGAATGGCAGTGCGATCGGCCATGTCCGCCCGTGCGGTATGCGATCATGTTAGGCCCGGTTTCGGGGAATGCGCAGTGCGTTCTATGCACCCCAGGGTGACGGATTGCCACAGCGGCGGCGGGAATCAGGACAGGCGGTTGGCGACACATGCGTCACCGCGGTAGGGCCGATGTCTGGATCAATATCCACCGCCATATCCACCCGATCCCATCGGCCAGGCGGTATTCCCGCCAGTAGCCTTACCCTGTGAGACCTTCGCATCGATCCTGCCGTACAGGCCGTGCTTCTCATGATCCGGTCCGGCGGCGAAGAACAGGGCGTTGATGGGCTGATGGCGCTGGCCGTTGCCAAAGCGGATGCCCCACAGGCCATCGATTTTCAACGGCCGATGATCCGGACGCTTCAGCTGCCCCTCGAATCTACCGCTGGTGATGGAGTAGGCGTCGATGGTGCCATCGCCGAAATTGGCGACGAGCAGGCTGTGGCTGAATCTGCCGAAGTCCGCCGGGGCCTTGGCCAGTCCCCACGGAGCATTCAGGTGGCCGCGGCTGACGAGCCGCCGCAGCAGCCGGCCATTGGCGTTATAAACATCCACATAGCCCAAACCGGCGCCATCGATTTCGTCTTGCCTGGCACGATCCTGCTTGGCATAGGTGACGTACAACTTGCCGTCGATAGCCTGGATGCCGAAGGGGGCAAAGCCTTTCGGCAGGTGATGGTCGGTGAAGGCGCCAGGCTGCAGATAAGCCTGACCGAAGTGCAGATCGAAAACGTCGATACGACCGTGATGGAAGTCTGTGGCATAAATCCTGGGTACCGAACCGCCGGCATCGATGATGGCAAGCCCCTTATAGATGACCCCGCTCGTCCCGTTGTCGACCATGGTGATGGCGTGCGTGGAATCGACGTTGTAATTCCAGCCGGAGATACGCCCGCTTTCGCTGGCAAAGATGAAGGTGCTGGCCCCGAAGGTGACGCCCTTGTGGATAACGAAGCCGGGTGAGGTGTTATAGACGATGCCGGTCGGACTGCCGCCCGGGATCTTGACCACCAGCGATACGGGGTTGCCGGCGCTGTCGTACAGGGTCGACAGGCCGCTGCCAGTGTCTGTGACCCAGATGTCACTGTGCGGATTGAAAGCAAGTCCCCAGGCGTTGACCAGATTGGGATCGGTATGATCCGCCCGCACGTATCCGTCCGATACCAGATTATGCTGGGTATAGCTGTTCATGCCGGCCGCCCACAGGGCGGGGGGGCCGACCATCAAGGTTAGGCAGAGTGCCAGCGCGTGGCCAAGCGCCGTCGCCGGCCGGTTGCGAACCATCGTATGCGTATGCATAGGCACCTCTCGTGCTTCGCCGCAGAATGGCAGTGCGATCGGCCATGTCCGCCCGTGCGGTATGCGATCATGTTAGGCCCGGTTTCGGGGAATGCGCAGTGCGTTCTATGCACCCCGGGTTGACGGATTGCCACAGCGGCGGCGGGAATCAGGACAGGCGGTTCTTGAAATCCTCGTAGGTGAAGCGGCGGACGACATCGAGTTGGCGGTTCTCGCGCAGGATGGCGATGTCCGGATGGCGCACGCCGTTGAACATCGTCGTCTTGACCATCGTGTAATGGATCATGTCCTCGAACACCACGCGTGAGCCGACGCGCAGCGGGCGGTCGAACGAGTAATCGCCGATGACGTCGCCGGCCAGGCACGACACGCCGCCCAGCCTGTAAGTGTGGGGCTTGTCGCCCGGATCGCCGGCGCCGGAGACGGCGGGGCGGTAGGGCATCTCCAGCACGTCCGGCATGTGCGCGGTGGCCGAGATATCGAGGATGGCCACGGGCATCCGATCGGTCAGCACCACGTCGAGCACCGAGGCGACCAGGGGCCCGGTGCGCCAGGCCACGGCCCCGCCCGGCTCCAGAAAGACGTCCACGCCCCAGCGCTGGCGGAAGGAGCGGATGCGATCGATCAGCAACTCGACGTCATAGCCCTCTTTGGTCATCAGGTGCCCGCCGCCGAAGTTGACCCATTTGAGGGCGGGGATGTAGTCGGCGAACTTCTGTTCGAAGGCGTCGATCAGCTTCACCGAGGAGGCGGCCAGGTTCTCGCACAGCGCGTGCATGTGCAGCCCCTCCAGACCCGTCAGATCCTCGTCGGCCAGATGCTCCGGGCGCACGCCCAGACGCGAGCCCGAGTAGCAGGGGTTGTACAGATCGGTGGCCACCTCGTTGATGCCGGGATTGACGCGGATGCCGCAGGATTTGCCGGCGGCCATGGCTTTCGGCCCGAACTTCTGCCACTGGTGCTCGGAGTTGAACACCACATGCCCGGCCATGGAAAGGATCTCGTCGAACTCGTCCTCCCGGTAGGCCACCGAATAGATGTGGCTGTCACCCTTGAACTCTTCAAAGGACAGATGCAATTCGTACAGGGAGCTGGCGGTGCAGCCGGGCAGGTACTGACGGATCATCGGGAAGGCCGACCACATGGCGAAGCCCTTCAGGGCCAGGATGATGGTGCAGCCGGCCTCGTCCTGTACGCGCTTCATCAGCTCGAGGTTGGCGCGAAGCTTCGCCTCTTCGAGCACATAGGCCGGGGAGGGGCAGCTGCGGATCCAGTCAGGGGTATCGGTCATGTTATGATTCTAGACGGCGCTGCGCACCGGCAGGCGGGGTGAAGAGGAAGCCCGCGCTCTTGCGTAGCGGCCAAGGCCGAGGGCAGGAGGCTCCGAGGCCGGATCATGCTAATTACGATCAGACCGACAGGCGGCCGGCGAATGGTACATCCACCCACGGCAGGCCGTTCTCGTTCAGCGCTTCCATGAACGGATCGGGATCGAACTGCTCCATGTTCCACACCCCCGGCTTCATCCACTTGCCGCTCAGCATCATCATCGCCCCGATCATCGCCGGCACGCCGGTGGTGTAGGACACGGCCTGGGCGTAGGTCTCGCGGTACGCCTCCTGGTGGTCGCAGATGTTGTAGATGTAGCGCGATACCGGCTGGCCGTCCCTGGTGCCGGTGATGATGCAGCCGATGTTGGTCTTGCCCTTGGTGCGCGGTCCCAGGGACGCCGGGTCCGGCAGCAGCGCCTTCAGAAACTGGATCGGCACGATCTTCTGGCCCTGGAAGTCGATCGGCTCGATCGAGTCCAGGCCGATGTTGCGGAACACCTCCAGATGCTTCAGATAGCTGTCGCCGAAGGTCATCCAGAAGCGCAGCCGCTTGACCCCGGGGATATGTACGGCCAGCGACTCCAGCTCCTCGTGGTAAAGCAGGTACATCTTGCGCGGGCCGATCTCGGCGAAATCGAACACCTGCGAGATTTCCATCGGCTTGGTCTCGTTCCATTTGCCATTCTCGAAGTAGCGGCCGTTGCTGGTGACCTCGCGGATGTTGATCTCGGGGTTGAAATTCGTGGCGAAGGCATAGCCATGATCGCCGCCGTTGCAGTCCAGGATGTCGATGGTGTCGATCTCGTCGAAATCGTGCTTTAGCGCGTGGGCGCAGAACACGTTCGTCACCCCTGGATCGAAGCCGGAGCCGAGCAGCGCCATCAGCCCTGCATCACGAAAACGGTCGCGGTAGGCCCACTGCCAGCTGTACTCGAACTTGGCGGTGTCCAAAGGCTCGTAGTTGGCGGTGTCCAGGTAATGCACGTTCGTTTCCAGGCAGGCGTCCATGATCGTCAGGTCCTGGTATGGCAGGGCGACGTTGATGACCATTGCCGGCTTCACACGCTTGATCAGCGCCGTCAGCTGCGCTACCGAATCGGCATCGACCTGGGCGGTATCGATGGAACGCCCGTGCTTGTCCTTGATCTCGCCGGCGATGACATCGCACTTGGCCTGCGTGCGGCTGGCCAGCGTGATCCCGGAGAACACCTCGGGAATCTGCGCGCACTTGTGCGCCACGACGCGGCCGACGCCGCCGGCGCCGATGATCAGGATCCTGGACATGCCCACCCCCGGCGATTGCGAATGCCCGGTGATGTTAGAGGCGGGGCCCGGCGGCTGCAATCACCGGGGGCCGCATTTCACCACCAGCGTTTCCATTTAAACACGGCCGCCAGCGCCCCGGCGATGGCCACCATCAGCAGCAGCGAGGTCGCGAAGCCCCACGGCTGTTTCAGGATGTCCATGTGTACGAAGTTCATGCCGAAGATGCCGGTGATCACGGCCAGCGGGCTCAGGATCACGGTGATGATGGTCAACAGCTTGACCGTCTCATTCATGCGCTGGCCCAGCAGCGACTGGATCGCCTGCATCACCGCCAGCAGGTGCTCGGCGGCAGCCTCGGCGCGGGCGGCCGCGCGTTGCATGTGCTCGCAGGCATCGACCAGATACTGGTTGCCGGCCAGGCTGCCGGTGCCCAGCAGCGGGTCCAGGGCGATGAAGCTGTTGCGGGCGGCCCGGGACAGCATGACCAGGTTCTGACGCACCGTCAGCAGGCTGGCCATGTCGGCACGCCCGATGTCGGAAAAGCATGCGTCCTCGAGCTCGTCGGCCGTATCCAGCATCGGTGCGAGCTGGGTGAACAGGCGCTCGGTCAGGGCATGCACGGCCCGGCACACCGTGTCGTGGATATCCACCCCGCCCAGATGACGGCGCTCCAGCGCATCGCCGGCGGCGGGGTCGGGCCACACGATGGCGCACAGCTTGGTATCGAACAGTAGCGACACGCTGGTCAGATCAAGGCGCCCGTCGTCAACCAGGCGCGGCAGGCGCAGGATCAGCAGATGGCCCTTGGCGAGCCGGATCAGCCGGGCCGGATGCTGGGGATTACGGATATCGATCAGCTGCAGGTCGTGCAGGGAGAAACGGCGGCGCAGCAGCTCGATCTGCTCCGCCTCGGGTGCGAAGAACTGTATCACCGCCTGTGGCGCCTCCGGTGCCTTCTGCCAGGAGAGCTGGCGCATGCCCGGCACATCGAAGGCTCGCGGCTGCAGCATTCCGGCCTCGTGCTCGCTCATCGGTGCGTTTGTTTCCGTCCCATGTCAGCGGAGCATAGCAGCAAGCGGCGGACGCTTGCCAAGCATCGATCAATAGGCGGAAGATATACCGATGCACACCGATGACTGGCTGGACGATCTGGACGGCACTGTTTTCGCCGGCGGCTATGCCGCGGCGCGGGAGCTGTGCGACGAGGCGGCGCGCGCTGCCGGCGCCGAGCTAAGGGCGTATGCGCATCCGTTGAGCGGCCCGCGGGGCGAGGCGCTGGCCACCGATACCTCCTGGCTGGGCCCGAGGGACGCTCCATGCGTGCTGGTGCTGCAATCGGCGATGCACGGGGTGGAAGGCTTCTGCGGCTCCGGTGCCCAGACCGATTTCCTGCGCCATGCGCCGCCGCTTCCCGCCGGCACGGCAGTGCTCGTGATTCACGCCATCAACCCGCACGGCTTCGCCTGGCTCAGGCGCGTCACCGAGGACGGGGTGGATTTGAACCGCAACTTCGTCGATTTCGCAGCACCGCTGCCGGTCAACCCCGGCTACGACGAGCTGCATGACGCCATCGTGCCCGAGGATCTGACACCTGCCACCGTCAAGGCCTGCAACGACAGGCTTGCCGCCTATGAGAAGGAACACGGGCGCATCGCCTTCGAGCAGGCTCTGTCGGGTGGCCAGTACCGTTATCGCCACGGGCTGTTCTACGGCGGCAGCGCCCCGGCCTGGTCGCGCCTCACCACCGAGGCCATCATTGCCGACTATCGGCTGGCGCAGCGGCAGCGGGTGGCCGTTATCGATTTCCATACCGGCCTGGGGCCGTTCGGCTATGGCGAACCGATCTGCGACCATGCCCCGGGCAGTTCGGGGGCGGGACTGGCGCGGCACTGGTACGGCCAGGCGCTGACGGAGCCTGCGCACGGCACCTCGAGCTCGGTGGCCAAGTTAGGGCTGTCGGACTATGGCTGGCAAGCGCTGATCGGCCAGCCGCTGGTGTTCGTGGCCCTGGAGTTCGGCACCTACGATTTCTCCTCGATGATCCACGTGCTGCGCGCCGACCACCGCCTGCATGCGGCAGATTCCATTGACTGGCATGCCGACGACACGCAGGTGGTCAAGGCGGCGATGCGCCGCCATTTCTACCCGGGCACGCCCGACTGGCAGCAGATGGTGCTGTTCCGTTCGCGACAGGTCATCACCCAGGCGCTGGAAGGCCTGGCGCACGACTAGCCGCCGGTCCGTGCCGCATCGGGTACGATGCGCTTGCCCTGCGAATAAAATGCCGGCCTTTGTTCTTTCTTGCGCGCCAAGAAAGAACCAAAGAAGGCCGCCCCGAGGCAGCGCGCCCTGCGGGTTCCCGATCCTGCAGCGCATGCAAAGGGCGCGTGTTACTGCGCTTTATCCTTTGCCTGCCCTGCATGATCGGCTGCTCTGCAGCGGGAGTGGGGCATTCCCGCCTGCCGCAGCGCCGCATGGACGGGGGAGCGAACGGAACAGCGTAAAATTCGTGCTCTGTTTTACGCCCGTTCGCAGCCCGGCCAGGCGGGAGACGCGCCGGCCCTGCGGGCGCCCTTTCTTCGTTCTTCTTTGGGCGAACAAAGAAGGACAGAAAATGGTTTTTGCGGGGTTCCGGCAGGCGGGGGATCAAGAAATCATACCTGCGTTGCTCCGGGGGTTGTCTACCGACCAGGCGTCTTCGGTCCCGATAGTGTCGATGCGGTCATTTTTTCGGTCCTGCAAGGCATGGCGAGCGCCGTGTGCTAACTGCACATAAGCGAGCGATAACGCCGCAAGACGGAAAAATGCCCGTATCGCCCTAGGCGGAGCGCGAGGCCTCGATGCGGCGGATGAACTCGCGCATGATCGTCGCGTACAGCTCCCCTTTCAGCACCTTGTCCTCGATGCCGCCATCGATGTTCGGGTTGTCGTTGATCTCGATAATGAACACGCCTTTCTCGTTCTGCTTCAGGTCCACGCCGTACAGGCCGTTGCCGATCAGCGAGGCCGCCTGGGTGGCCAGCTCCACCACCTCGGTCGGGGCGTCCTCGATGGCGAAGGTCTCGAAGCCGCCGGCGATGATGCGGCCGTCCTCGCGGTGGTTGACGATCTGCCAGTGGCCTCTGGGCATCGTGTACTGGCAGGCGTACAGCGGCGCGCCGTTCAGGATGCCGATGCGCCAGTCGAAGTGCGTGTACATGAACTCCTGGGCCAGGATCAGGCGCGAGCGCGCGAACAGCTTCGCCGCCGCCTCGCGCACCTGCTGGCGGTTTTCCGCCTTGAACATGCCGCGCGAGAACGAACCGTCCGGGACCTTCAGCACCATCGGGTAGCCGAGGATGCCCTCGATGGCCGCCAACTCCGTATCGCTGAGGGTGGCGCGGTCCAGCGAGAAGGTCTTGGGTGTGGGCAGCGAGCGGCCGTGCAGAAGCTCCCACATGTAGACCTTGTTGGTGCAGCGCAGGATCGATTTCGCGTCGTCGATGACCGGCATGCCCTCGGCCTCGGCCTTGCGCGCGAAACGGAAGGTGTGGTGGTCCAGGGCCGTAGTCTCGCGGATGAACAGCGCGTCGTACTCGGCGATGCGGTGGTAGTCGCGCGCCGTGATCAGCTCCACGTCCATGCGCAGCTCCTGGCCGGTGCGCACGAAGCGGCGCAGCGCCGTCTCGTTGGATGGCGGCAGCTTCTCGTTCGGGTTGACCAGGATGGCCATATCATACAGCGCCGGCTTCCGCTCCGCCCGGCGCCTGCGTGGCACGCGCGCATAGCTGCGCAGGCTGGACTCGAAGTAGGGGGCAAGCGCCGCGGTGACCTGGTGCAGGCCCATCGGCCGGATGGCCTTGATCCGCCAGCGTTTCCCGCTCACCACGCGCAGCTTCAGCAAGGGATAGCGGAACACGTCGAACAGCTCGGCCGCCAGGCGGTGAAAGCGCCGGTCGTCGGCATGGCCGAAGAAGATATGCAGGTCGAAGTCGCCCTCCGGCGGCTCGGCCAGGCGCGTCAGCGTCCGGGCCAGCAGCGTGTCGAGCTCGGGCAGCGCGAAGGCATACAGGCTCTGGCGCGACAGATCGAGGATATCGGCCACCGTCGGCATCGGCAGGTCGCCGCGCGCCTCGGCCAGCAGCGAGCAGTAATATCCTCCACTGAGATAGCTGTAACGGCGGCACAGGTTGATGACGCGCGTCGGCCGTTTCGGCGTCTTGTCGCGGTGCGCCAGGTAGTCGTTGGCGGTGACGGGGTTCAGGCCCTCGATGTCCCATTTCCAGTCGCCCAGGCGGTCGACGATGACGGTATGGCGAACGGTCATGCCTTTTTGCGCCTGGAGATCAGCAGGGTGGCGTACTGGCGGCTCTTGCCGTAGCGGGTCATGCGCTCGAACTCCGCGCGCGGCACCGGGATGCCGATGCAGGTGGTCTCGCTCTGCCCCTCCTCGACATCGACATACGGCTCGTTGAAGTAGACGAAGCGCTCGTCGAAGCCGTTGATCACCACCCAGTGCGGCGACTTGTCGCCGGTCAGCCGGTAGGAGCTGATCAGCACCACCGGGATCGCTCCCCGGCGGAAGCCCTGCTCGGTCTCGTCCAGGGTGATCGGACGCTCAAACACCGTGATGCCGGGGGCGGCATCGACCTCGTGCATGAAGTCCTCGTGCACGATGCGGATCACCTGGCGCTTCTCTTCATTGCGCACCGAATCGGTGAACATGTCGATGTCGTAGCGCGCGTACATCTCGACCGCGAAGCCGCGGTGGTAGGCGGACAGCGCCAGCCCGAACGGGCCGCAGCCGCCGTGGCCGGAGGTCATGAAGATCGTCGTGGCCTCGCGCCACAGCCTGAGCTCCAGCATACGGTCGAGCTTCAGCGCCGGTTCCAGTGCCTTCATCGCCATCATCAGGCAGGCCGACCCGCAGGTGAATTCCAGCGTCTGCGCATAGAACGGCACCGGCGTGCGGTGCGGGGCCAGATGCGGGGCCAGCGCCTTCTCCATGCGCAGGGCCTCCATGTGATCCTCGTAGTAGTCCGGGGCGATTGCGAATTCGCGGTAGCCCATCGATGCGTACAGCTTTTGTGCCGCGGTGTTGTCCGCGCGCACCTCCAGGCGCATCGACACCACGCCGCGTGCCAGCGCTGCCTTTTCCGCCTCGCGCACCAGCGCCTTGGCCAGCCCCAGGCCGCGCCACTCGGGATCGACGGCGAACGAGTACATGCGCGCCATCGAGGTGTTTCGGTGGAACAGCACCAGGATGTAGGCGCGCAACCTGGCGTGCGTGTCGTCGACCAGCAGCGTGGCATTTCCCTTCTTCAGCAGGTGGCGGAAGCTGCGTTCGGACAGGCGGTCGCTCTCGAAACAGCGGTTCTCGAGCTCCACCAGGGCCGGGATGTCCCCCAGCGTCGCTTCGCGGATCATGGCCGGGACGGCAGATGCGGATGCATAGCGCGAACGATGGTATGGCGCCGCCGCGGCGTCAATCGCCGCTGTCGACAGGCGTCAGGCCCAGCTCATCCGATCCGGCCCATCGATGATCGCGGAGGCCAAGAGCTGCGCCAGTTCGATGCGGTTGCTGGCGTGCGGGATGCTGTCGCAGCTTACCAACGCCGTCACGCCGGCCTTGTGCAATGTGGCCTGCATCTCCGCCTCCGGCAGCACGTGCGTGACCAGGCAGGTGACGTCGGCCGCCCCGGCGTCGTAAAGCAGCCCCGCGGCCATGGCCACGGTGCGACCGGTGCTGATGACGTCGTCGACGACGACCACACGCCGGCCCGCCACATCGAGCTTGGGCAGTGTGATGCGGATGTCGCGATCCCCTTTGCGCTCTTTGCTGGCCACCCCGTAGGGCTGGCCGGTGGCGGCAGCGATGGCCGACACCCATTGCGCCGATTCGCCGTCCGGCCCCAGCAGCACGGAATCTGCGTGCTCAGGATCGCTGAGGAACGCGGCCATCGGACCGGTGGCGGTCAGGCTCACGGCCCGACGGGCCGGCACCGCCTCGGAGAAATCGGGGGTACGGTGCAGGTGCGGATCGACGGTGATGACGGTGTCGAACAGCCGGGCCAGCAGGCGGCCGATGATGCGCTGGCTGACCGCCTCGCCCGGGTGGAAGGCGATGTCCTGGCGCATGTAGCACAGGTAGGGGGCGACCAGCGTCAGCTTCTGCACGCCGTTGTCGCGTGCGGTCTCAGCGGCGAGCAGCAGGTCGATGAGCTTGTCGTTCGGGTCGAACAGGCTGCGGCAGATGATCAGGTACTCGGGCAGCGGCAGCGGCAGCGTCAGCTTGTGCTCGCCGTCCGGGAACACGTGCACGTCGGCCTGCCGGAACGGGCAGCCCAGAGTGGCGGCCAGGCGCTCACCGGCTTCGCGGTATTCGCTGAAACCTACGATGAGCATTACAGGCCGAACGAGTAGGGCGTGATATCTTCCGGGCTGCCGATGGTGTAGCCGGCATCACGCCGGCACTGATCCTTGGCGAACTGCAGATCCGGCGGGAACTCGGCATGCACCCGGTACAGCACCTCTCCCTTGCTCACGGGATCGCCGAGCTTTTTCATCAGATCGACACCGGCTCCCTTGTCCATCGGGGCCCCGGCCAGGCGCGCGATGCGTGCCATCGTCTGGTTGTGGATGGCGGTGACCACGCCGTCACGCTCGGCATGGATGTCGAAGGTCAGGGAGCCGGGCGGGATGGTTTCGGCTTGCCGGCCCTGGCTGTCGATGATGGCGCCCATCTTGGCCATGGCGCGTCCGGAATCGAGGATGTCGCGGGCGATGGCGAAGCCCTCGCCGCCGCGCACGTCCGGATCGAACTCGATGACGCGCCCGGCCAGGCGCAGTGCTTTCTGCCTGAGGTCGTTCGGGGCATCGGGATCGTTGCCCAGCACCTGCATCACATCGCGCGCCTCCAGCACCGGGCCGATGCCGCGGCCGATGGGCTGGCGGCCGTCGGTGATGATGACCTCGATGTGCAGGCCGCTGCGGTCGCCGACGTATTCGAACAGCTTGCGCAGCTGCAGCGCCTCGCGCATCTGGCGCACCTTGGCGCTGGGGCCGACCGGGATGTCGACGAGCAGGTGCGTGGAGCCGGCGGCGATCTTCTTCGACAGGATCGAGGCCACCATCTGCCCCAGCGAATCCATGCCCAGCGGCCGCTCCACCGAGATCAGGATGTCGTCGACCGGCGCCAGCTTGGCGGTGCCGCCCCAGACCATGCAGCCGCGCAGCGCGTGCACGATCTCGCGGATGCGCTTCGGGCCGATCTCGACCTTGGCCAGCACCTCCATGGTGTCGGCGGTGCCGGCCGGCGAGGTGATGGCGCGGCTGGAGGTCTTGGGGATCAACAGGCCGTGGGCGGCGACGATGGGCACGACGATCATCGACGTGCGGTTGCCGGGGATGCCGCCGATGCAGTGCTTGTCGGCCACCAGCGGTTCCTCCCAGACGGCGCGTTCGCCGGTCTTCGCCATCGCATGCGTCAGGTACATGATCTCGTCGCGGTCGAGCCCCGTCTGCCCGGAGGTGACGACGAAGGCGGCCATCTCCACCTTCGAGTAGCGGTTGTCGGCGATGTCGCGGGTGATGGCGATGTAGTCGTCGGCGGAGAGGCGCTCGCCCCTGAGCTTGCGCCGTACCGCCTCCATCGACTCCGGCGGCTCGGCATGGGCGATGGATACCAGTGTTCCTTCCTTCTTGCCCATCTGGGCGAAGGCCTGTTCGGACAGGCCGATCTCGTCGGTGCCGACGATGGTGTCGTCGTCGACGACGTTGAGCACGGCGAGGATCTTGCGCCTGCCGCCGGTCTTGACCTCCAGCTTGGCCAGAGCCTGGAAGCCCTCGGTGCGGTACAGCGCACAATCGCGGTGCAGGTAGGCGACGTTTTCCTTGTAGGTGTCGATGGCCAGCCGTTTCAGGCTCAGTTGCTTGGATTGCTGTGGCATCGCGCTGTTGACCTCCCGGCGCCTCGGACGCCGGGATTACTGTAGACGCTCCGCTGCGGCCAAGCCAGCGCGGCCGGCCTGTCCGCTATTCGCGGCCCTCTCCCGGCTCGAGCAGACGGTTGGCCGCGCTGAGCGAGGAGATGTGACGGATGTCCTTGCCGCTGACCATGAACACCACCATCTCGGCCACGCTGGCGGCCAGATCGCCGATGCGTTCCAGGTTCTTGACGATGTTGGTCATCGGGATGGTGGCGCTGATCAGGGCCGGATCCTTGGACATCTGGTCCAGCAGATGCTGGTAGATGCTGGCATTCATCTCGTCGATCACGTCGTCATCGGCGATGACCTGCATGGCGGTCTGCATGTCGTCCCTCCCGAAGGCGTTGAGCACGAGGCTGACCTGCTGGCGCACCTTGTCGATCATCTGCGGCAGCCCGTCCGGATCCGGCATCGGATGCTCGCCGATGCGCAGCGATCCTCGGCCGATGCCGGCCACCAGGTCCCCCATGCGCTCCAGATCCGTGACGATCTTGTTGCAGGCGATGACGAAGCGCAGGTCGCCGCCAGCCGGCTGGCGGCGGACCAGCAGCGTGCAGGTCATTTCATCGCAGGTCATCTCGAGGTCGTTGATCGCCTTGTCCTGCTCGATGATTTTCTGGGCCAGCCCTTGGTCCCGTTCGTTCACGGCGCTGGCGGCCAGGTCGAGGGCGGCCTGCACGCGCTCGCCCATCGACAGCACATGGCTTCTCAGATCGTTGAGCTCCTCGTCGTAGCGGGTGGTGGTATGCAGGGCCATGGTGTTGTTTCCCCCGGATCAGCCGAAGCGACCGGTGATGTAGTCTTCGGTCTGGCTGTTCTTGGGGGATGTGAAGATCGCCTCCGTATCATCGAACTCGATCAGCTTGCCCATGTAGAAGAAGGCCGTGTAATCGGATACGCGTGCCGCCTGCTGCATGTTGTGTGTGACGATGACGATCGTGAACTCTCCCTTGAGCTGGTCGATCAGCTCCTCGATCTTGGCCGTGGAGATCGGATCGAGCGCCGAACACGGCTCGTCCATCAGGATGATCTCCGGCTCCACGGCGATGGCGCGGGCGATACACAGGCGCTGCTGCTGGCCGCCGGAAAGGGCGGTGCCGTGCTGGTGCATGATGTCCTTGACCTCGTCGAGCAGCGCCGCCGAGCGCAGCGCCGTCTCCACCCGTCCCTCCAGTTCGCTTTTGCTCGTCTTGCTATGCAGGCGTAGGCCGTAGGCGACGTTGTCGAAGATCGACATCGGAAACGGCGTCGGCTTCTGGAAGATCATGCCGATCTTGTGCCGAAGCTGCAGGGCCGGGATCTTCGGATCGAGAATGTTGGTGCCGTCGACGATGATCTCGCCGTCGGCGCGCTGGCCACGGTACAGGTCGAACATGCGGTTGTAGGTGCGGATGTGCGTGGACTTGCCGCAGCCGGAGGGGCCGATGAAGGCCGTGACCTTGCCGTCGGCGATATCCAGGTTGTTGTCGAAAAGCACCTGTTTGTCGCCGTAATAGAAATTGAGGTTGCGTACGGAGACCTTGGGTGTGTGCGGGGATGGGGCTTCGGGATTCAACGTTTGCTCCTATCGCGCAAGATGAAACGGGTCAGGATGGTGACGATAAGCACCGAGGCGGTGATCAAAAAGGCCGCTCCCCATGCCTTGGCATGCCAGTCGTCGTAGGGCGACATGGCGTAGTTGAACAGGGTCACCGTCAGGTTGGACATCGGCTGGTTCAGGTTGCCCCAGTAGGGGCTGTTCAGGGCCGTGAACAGCAGCGGGGCCGTTTCGCCGGACACGCGCGCCACGGCCAGCAGCACGCCGGTCAATAGGCCCGCCGTGGCCGCGCGGAATACCACGCGCACCATCGTGTGCCAGTAGGGGGCGCCGAGCGCCAGGGCCGCTTCGCGCATCTCGCCCGGTACCAGACGCAGCATCTCCTCGGTGGTGCGGGTGACGACCGGCAGCATGATGATGGCCAACGATACGGCGCCCGCCAGTCCGGAGAAACCACCCAGCGGCTTGACCATCACCAGGTAGACGAAGACGCCGATGACGATCGACGGGGCACTGACCAGGATGTCCGACAAAAAGCGCACCGTGTGCCCGAGGCGCGAATCGCGCCCGAATTCGGACAGGTAGGTGCCGGCGATGATGCCGATCGGCACCGCCATCAGCGCCGCCAGGACGGTCATGATCAGGGTGCCGACGATGGCGCTGGACAGGCCACCGCCTTCGACGCCGGGCGGGGATGGCAGCTGGGTGAAGAAGGCCCAATTGATGGCCCCGACGCCCTTGACGGTCACGTAGCCGAGTATCCAGATCAGGAAGAACAGGCCGATGGCGGCGGCCAGCCCGGACAGGGCCATCACCAGCCTGTTCATCAGGATACGCCGGCGCATCAGATTCATCGGCGGCTCCCGGACGACTGGGAGCGCTGCAGCCACCACTGTGCCAGGCCCAGGATGATGAAGGTGATCAAGAACAGCACCAGGCCGAGCTCGATCAAGGAGGACATGTAGATGGCGGTATCGGCCTCGGTGAATTCGTTGGCCAGCGTCGAGGCGATCGAGTTGCCCATCGCGAACAGGGACAGCGACAGTTTGTGCGAGTTGCCGATCACGAAGGTCACGGCCATGGTCTCGCCCAGCGCTCGCCCTAGGCCGAGGAAGATGGCACCGGCGATACCCTTGCGTCCATACGGGATCATGATGTTGCGTACCACCTCCCAGGTGGTGCAGCCGACGCCGTAGGCAGCCTCCTTCAGCGTCTGCGGCACCATGCGGAACACCTCGCGCGTCACCGAGGAGATGAAGGGGATGACCATCAGGGCCAGCACGAAGCCGGCGGTCAGGATGCCGATGCCCAGCGGCGCTCCCTTGAACAGCGGTAAAAAGCCAAAGTACTTCTGCAGCCAGGGTTGCACGTAACTGCTCATCAGCGGCGGCAGCACGAACATGCCCCACATGCCGTAGACGATGCTGGGGATGGCCGCCAGCAGTTCGATGGCGACGGCCAGCGGCGTGCGCAGGAATTCCGGGGCGATCTCGACCAGGAACAGGGCGATGCCGATGCTTAAGGGAATGGCGATGACCAGGGCCACCCCCGTGGACATCAGGGTGCCGACGATGGCTGACAGGGCCCCGAAATTCTCCTTGGGCGGGTTCCAGGCGGCGCTGGTCAAAAATCCGAAGCCGAATTTGTGGATCGACGGCTCTGATTGCACCCACAACACGATGAAGATGGCGGCCAGCAGCACCAGGATGCCGATGGCAAAGCTTTGGGTCAGAACCTTGAAGGCACCATCCATCCAGTCCGGAAAGCGTTTGTTCGATGGTGAACGCATAGCCGTAATCAGTGACCTTCCCTCTTGTGCACAGTGCATGGCCTGAGCCTGTCCCTCAGCAACTCTAACCACGGCGGCCGGCGGCGTCCAAGCTTCCGTATTTTGGGGTTCCAGTGGTTTCAATGGCACTCCTTGCGAGGGGCATGGTCCTGAGCATCGTGCTTCGGGCGGGACGGGATGCGGTGGCCGACATCCTCCCGGCGTTCGTGTCAACTCGTTTTTCACAAGCACTGCGGTGGGGCAGGGCCTGCGAAAAACGGGGCCGGGAAATCCCGGCCCCGCATCGTCAGCTTGGGCTGATGCTTACTTCCAGAGCTGGTTGCCGTTGGCGTCAGTGATATCGGCGCGCCAGGAGGCCTCGATCAGGTCCACCACGCTCTGCGGCAGCGGCACGTAATCGAGCTTCATCGCGGCCTTGCCGCCATGGCGGAAGCCCCAGATCAGGAACTTCAGCACTTCCTTGGTCTGCTCGGCATTGTCGGCCTTCTTGTGCACCAGGATGAAGCTGGCGCCGGTGATCGGCCAGGAATGCTTGCCCGGCTGGTTGGTCAGCACCATGTAGAAGCCCGGAGCATGCTTCCAGTCGGCGCCGGCAGCGGCAGCCTGGAAGTTCTTGGCGGTCGGGGCGACATAGTGGCCGTCACGGTTCTTCATCAGCACGTAGGCCATGTGGTTCTGCAGGGCATAGGCATACTCGACGTAGCCGATCGAGTTCGGAACCTTGTTCACGAACGCGGCCACACCCTCGTTGCCCTTGCCGCCCATGCTGTTGGAGCCCGGCCAGTCCACGGCCTTGTCGTTGCCGACCTTGGAGGCCCAGTCCTTGCTGACCTTGGTCAGGTAGTTGGTGTAGATCCAGGTGGTGCCCGAACCGTCGGCGCGATGCACGGTGCCGATGTCGGCGTCCGGCAGGTTCAGGCCCGGGTTCAGCTTGGCGATGGCCGGATCGTTCCACTTGGTGATCTTGCCCAGGTAGATGTCGGCCAGGGTCTCACCGTCCAGCTTCAGCTGGCCGGCCTTGATGCCGTGGATGTTCACGACCGGCACCACGCCGCCGACGATGTCGGGGAACTGCGACAGGCCCTTGTCTTCCAGCTGCTTCGCGGTCAGCGGGGCGTCGGAGGCGCCGAAGTCCACGGTCTTGGCCTCGATCTGCTTGATACCGCCACCGGAACCGATGGACTGGTAGTTCAGCTTGACGCCGGTCTTCTTGTGATAGGTGTAGGCCCACTTGGAAAGGATGGGGGTCACGAACGTCGAGCCCGCACCGGTAATGGACACGTCACTCGCCTGGGCAAGGCCGGCGGTCAACATGATTGCCATGGCAGTGAGGCTAAGCATCATCTTTTTCATCAGTATCTCCTTTGCATATATGCGTCCTTACAGAGTCGTCGTCAGGGTCGTCTCAGCCTGCAAGCCAGGCCATGGTCGAAGTGGATCATTGCTCCCACGGCCTCGCTTTCCCTGCCTTCCATAAGATAGCGGCGACCATGTTGGGGAGGGTGTATGACATGATGATGACACGGGGTTATCCGTGTCATAAACGGCAGCGCACTGGCGCTGATCGCGTTTGTGCACAGGCAGTTACAGGCGCTGCAACACCAGCAGCGCCCATGCGCCGACCACGCCGGCCACGGCAAAACAGGCCACGGCCAGGCCGGAGAAGGCGATGGCGGTGTCACGTTTGCCGACCTTGAACGCCCGGTAGGCGACCCAGCCGCAAAAGCCTCCGATCGGCACCGACAGCAGCATAAAAAGGATCAGCAGCATGGAGAGAGCCTAAGAGAGGGGGCGGGCCATTCCAAGTCCTGTGGTACGGCTGGGAGAGTGCTGAGATGGTTAGACGTTATGCTCATCTTGCCACCGATCACTCGGCACCATATGCGCAAGGAATCTGCAAGAATCGCGATTTGGTTAGACACGTCTATGATGATCGCAGAACGGCAGGAACCGCCAACGTCAGATATCCGTATCTATCTATGAATTAGAGGTAATCTGTTATGTCCACATTTCAAGCATATAGTGATTTTACGGCTCAGGGCCCAAACGTTCGTGCGTTGATGAGCCTTTATGCTTTGCTCGAAAATGAGGATGAGAAAGGTATACGTATTGAGTTGACCCCTTTTGTAGTCTTTCTTGCGTTCTCCATCGAGTCGTATCTGAATTCGCTCGGTGCTCGTCATCTGGCTATTTGGGATGAAATTGAGAGGCTACGATGGAAGGATAAGGTAACGATCCTATATAAGACTGCTGGGTACAAACCCGACTGGGGAAACGAGCCGCTACAATTTGCAGCTGAAGTATTCAAGATCAGAGACAAACTCGCACATGGTAAACCTGAAAGGGTGCTCGGCCCGGTCATTGATGACGCGAATCCAGTTGAGATAAATCCTCTTGAACTACAGCCCGAGTGGTATCGGAAGATAACAAAGGATTGGGTACTTCAGGCTAAGGAACGGTTCCGCAATCTCATGACACATCTCGGTAATATGTTCGGAGAGCACGAATCGGATCATCTCATGACCGCAACTGGAGGCGTCATTGTTGATGGCAGCATTGGGCTCCTCGATTAGCCGGCTAATGTTGTCTAAAATTGCACGAATCTGTCACAGGCAATAAAAAATGGCTTACGGCATTTAGCCACAAGCCCTTATTTTTATTTGGTTGCGGGGGCCGGATTTGAAGCGACGACCTTCGGGTTTTTTGATTTCTGGGCCCATGCACATCAATCATGCCATGTTTGAAACAGGCGCATCGAATGCATGCTTGATGGGACGGTTCAGATGTTTCTTGGATTGGTTGTTCACTCATGCAATCAGCCACTCGGCCAACGATGCTCGCGCCTTTCCGCCGCTGATATCTGGCGTCCCGCGCGAATCTTTCGCAGAACCTAGCCCAAATCCACCTCAACCTGATGCTCCATATGATCATCCAGCAGAGGAATCCGTGCCGCTCCATCCTGGCAGGCTTCATCAAGCATGGTTCCATCCATCGTTACGCGGCTTACGCGCTCCGAGGTTTTGCCGGCCCGTTTGACGGTGATGTGGTAGACCGTTTCACGAAAGCGGTAGTGAACCCTGTACGATTCCCAATCGGCCGGGACGCAGGGTGCGATGCGCAGGTGTTCTGCTTCGAGGTGCAAGCCCAGCAGCGTCTCGATGCTCAAGCGGTACATCCAGCCGGCCGCTCCGGTGTACCAGGTCCAACCGCCCCGGCCCGTGTGCGGCGCGGCAGCGTAAATATCCGCACTCATGACATATGGTTCGACCTTGTAGCGCTCGATATCCTCCGGCTCGCTGCTGCGATGGATGGGGTTGAGCATGGCGAACAGTTCCCATGTGCGTTGTTTGTCACCCATCATGGCAAACGCCATCGTGGCCCAGATCGCTGCATGGGTGTATTGGCCGCCGTTTTCGCGCACACCGGGGACGTAGCCCTTGATATAACCGGGCTCAAGAATGGATTTGTCAAACGGCGGTGCGAACAGCTGAATGATGTTCGTATCGCGTTGCACCAGCCGCTTGTTCACCTCATTCATGGCCTTACGGGCTCGCTTGGGATCGCCGCCGCCCGAGATCACCGCCCAGCTCTGGCTGATCGAATCGATCTTGCATTCGTCATTGGTGGATGAGCCCAGCGGTGTGCCGTCATCGAAATAGGCACGCCGATACCAGTCGCCATCCCAGCCGCTGGTTTCGATGTTGCCCTGTAGCCGCAGCGCCTGCCCGGTACAGAGTTCGGCAAAGGCATCGTCGCCGCGTTGACGCGCCAAGCCTGCAAAGCGTTGCAGATTCTCAAATAGAAACCACGCCAGCCAGACGCTCTCGCCCCGGCCTTCATGGCCGACGAGATTCATGCCGTCGTTCCAGTCGCCGCATCCCATCAGCGGCAACTGATGTTCGCCGAAACGCAGGCCGTGCTTGATGGCGCGTACGCAGTGTTCATACAGGCTTGCCGATTCGGTCGAACGCCGCGGCTGATCGTAGTAAGCCTCCTCTTGCGGACCCAGCTCACGGCCCTCGAGAAAAGGCACCGATTCGTCGAGCACCCCCGTATCGCCGGTCGCCTGCACATAACGACAGGTGGCATAGGCCAGCCACAGATAGTCATCGGAAAAATGCGTGCGCACACCCTGGCCGCCGGGCGGATGCCACCAGTGCTGTACATCGCCCTGCGGAAACTGGCGGCCGGCGCAACGGATCAACTGTTCGCGGGTAAGCCACGGTGTCGCGTGCAACAAGGCCATGCTGTCCTGCAATTGATCGCGGAAACCGTATGCCCCGCCGGACTGGTAATAGCCGCTGCGCCCCCACATCCTGCAGGAGAGGGTCTGGTAGAGAAGCCAGCCGTTGCTCAACACATCCAGCGCGGGGTCCGGCGTTTCGACGTGCACGGCGCCCAGCGTGTGGTTCCAGTACTCCCACACCGATTCCAGCGCCTGCCGTGCGCCGGACGGTCCGCCAAATCGCTGAATGAAATGGTGCGCCTCGTCGCTGTCGCGGGCTGCGCCGAACACAAACACGATTTCGCGCTCCTGTCCTTCGGCCAGTTCGACCTGGCTCTGCATCGCGGCGCACGGATCAAGGCCCGCGCCTGTCCTGCCCGACAAATGCCGGCGGCGCAGCGCCGCCGGGCTTGCCAGCGTGCCGTTGCGGCCGATGAACTCGGTCCGGTTTCCGGTGAGCGTGCACTCTTGCTCGCTGACCTGCACAAAAACGACCCGATCGGCATGCTCGCGGCTGTAAGCATTGCGGGCAAACAGCGCGCCGCTGTGCGCATCCGTTTCGCTCACGATGTGCATATGATTGGCATGCCGCCACTCGCCGAGCACCAGCTCCCAATAGCCGGTCAGTGACAATTGACGCGTGGCCCCCGAATGATTGCGCAGCTTGACCACCAGGAACTTCACCGGTGCATCCATGGCCACATAGGTATACAGCTCCGAGGAGATACCGGCCTCAACATGCTCGAACACGCTGTAGCCGAAGCCGTGCCTGCACACATAGCCCGTGCGGCCGCAGGCGGGCAACGGCGTCGGCGACCAGAATTGTCCGGTCTCTTCATCCCGGATGTACAGCGCCTCGCCGCTGCTGTCGCCAAGCGGATCGTTGTGCCAGGGGGTCAGGCGATATTCGTGCGCATTATCAACCCATGTATAGGCACTGCCGCTCTCGCTGACGACCGTACCGATGTGTGGGCTGGCGATGACATTGGCCCACGGCGCGGGGGTGTGCTGCCCCGGTTCGAGGGTGATGACATATTCGTGCCCGTCGGGCGTGAAGCCACCCGTACCGTTGCAGAATATGCGTTCGCGCACCGGCAGTTCTCCGGCCGGTTCATCCGCCGGTTGCATGAGCGGCTTCAGTCGTTCCGGCATCCGTTCTACCGCCACGCGACGCCGCACCTGCTCGGTCAGCGTTTCGGCACTGTCGGAAAAGACGACCCGTGCGACGGCCTGAAACAGAACGCGATCCTCCTCGGAAAGTTCTTCGGCGCGCCGTAAGAAGATGCCGCCCGGCTTGTCGATCATCTGTGCTTCGGAGCCGGCATTGATCATCCCGGTGATCAGATCCTGCAGCTCGGCGCGGTAGCCGGAGAAATCATCGTTCAGGATGACAAGGTCCACCGCCAGGCCCTTCATGCGCCAGTAGGCGTGAGCCTGCAATATCTGCCTGACCAGAGCGGTGCGGCCTATGTCGCCGATGCGCAGCAGTACGATCGGCAGATCACCAGAGATGCCAAAGCGCCAGAGTCCGGATTGCCCCGATTGATTGCGGGCAATCACGCTGGCAGCTGCGCGACGCTGGGCATTGGCATAAATCAGCGAGGAGGCAAGTCGACCATAGATCTGGGCATCGGCTTCGCTGGCACCCAGGTGGCGCAATACCTCCTGGCTCTGGAACCACGCCATTTCAAAGGCGCGATCCACGAAGTGGCGGTCACAATACTTCTCAAGCAACGCCAATGCGTCCTCGCGTGTATCGGCGACGCCGGAGATGATCTGCACGGTGGCCGATTCGTCGGGTGCCAGGGTGATGGCGCGGCGGATCGCCACGATGGGATCGAGCACCGAACCATCCGTGTTCGACAGCGTTGATGTGCCTTCATCGCCATCCAGCATCACTGGATTGGCCGTCGTCCGTCCCCGACCGATGAATCGGGCGCGATCCGTCTCGAATGAGGGTTCGTCGGCTTGGGTGCCGGGTGCCGCCAGCAGATGGAACATCCATGGTACCGCTTCACCCGGTGTGCGTTGACGGCGCGTGCAGAGGATTCCCTGTCGCTCCGGCAGGATTTCGGTTTGCACGAACAGGTTGCTGAAGCCGCGATGCGCGAGGTCGGCATTGAGTGGCGCCAGCACAACCTCGGCGTAACTCGTCACCTCGATACGGCGGCTACGGGAGGAGAGGTTGGCGAGCTTGACCCGGCGAATCTCGACATCGTCTTCCGGTGAAACGCTGATATCGGTATGCGTCTCGATCGCCTGATCGCGGCGCCGGTACTCGGCCCGCGCCTGCACGAAAATCGCCTCGTAGTGATCGGCTTTTATCCCTGTGGGCTGGTACGCGGTCGACCAGTAACGCCCCGTATCCTGATCGCGCAGGTAGATAAAGGTTCCCCAATCATCGGCTGTGGCGTCTTCGCGCCAACGGGTGACGGCCAGATCGCGCCAGCGGCTGTAACCACCACCGGCATGCGTCGCCATCACGTGGTAGTTGCCGTTGGACAACAGGTGAACTTCGGGTGTCGGCGTGTTCGGATCGATGAACACGCGCATGATGGCGCCAGCTTCTGCGGCCGGTGGACGAGCGGCGGCACTGACTTCAGCCGCGTGCGGATGCAGGGTCGTGCCCATCTTCGGAACGCGCTCCTGTAGCAGCAACTCCGTGGCACGGGCCAGCGGGTCGGACATGAACCGGCGCTGCATCGGTTGACCCAGCAACAGGTGCTCGAAGGCCAACAGGCTCATGCCCTGATGATGTGCCATGAAAGCATGCACAATGGCGCGATCCTTGCCGCGCGGCAGACGCGATGGCGTGTAATCGATCGCCTCGTAGAAACCGTAAGTGCCGAGGAAACCTTTTTTGGCAAGTGTCTGCAAATTCAGGCACGCATCCTTCGGCATCACCATCAGTGCCAGAACACTGGCGTACGGGGCGATGACCAGATCGTCTCCCAGTCCGCGTTTCAGGCCCATCCCGGGCACGCCGAACGCCCGGTATTGATAGACCTGATGCATGTCGGTGGCGTTATAGCAGGACTCGGAAATCCCCCACGGCACGGCGCGTTGGCGGCCGTATTCGATCTGGCGCGACACCGCAGCCTTGCAGGTCTGCGCCAGCAGGGTGTTGTCGAAACTCGGCATCATCAGCTGCGGCATGAGATATTCGAACATCGAGCCGCTCCACGAAATCAGGCTCACGTGACCGCCATGACTTGTCAGCAAACGCCCGAGCGAAAACCAGTGCTTCTGTGGCACCTGTCCCTCTGCAATGAGCAGGAAACTGGCCAGCCGCGCTTCCGAGGCCAGCAGGTCATAGCAGGACGGGTCGCGTTGCCGTTCACTGACGTCGTAGCCAATGGCCAGCAAGCCGCGCGACTTGTCGTAGAGAAATTCAAAATCCATCGTCGCCAGTTCACCGCAACGATCCACCAGGTCGTCGATGATTCTGAGGCGTGCTACAGCACCTGTGTATGGTGACCCTGCCGCCTTGTGACCCGCGCTGGCCAGTTCCACCAGTGTCGGGATGTTGTCCGACCGCTCCGGATCCAATGCCAGAAACCCAAGCTCATCGACAAATGCACAGCACTGCCGCTCGAATGTCTGCACCCAGTAATGGAGTTCGCCGTCGAGATTGATATCTGCCGGCAGCCATGCGAGCTGTTCTGCGCTGATGCGGTGAATCTCATCCAGTAAAGCGGAAGCCTCAGCTACTGTCTTTGGCTGCGCGCTCAAAAGCATTTTGCGAAGCGAGGCGATCTTGTTCTCAAGCTCTGGAATGGGTGACAAGGAGAGCTGCTCAGCCATCACCTGCAACGTGTCCTGCAGCCCGGCAAAGGTGTTGGATGAAAGTACCGGCTGATCTTTCAGTTCGCGCAATCCCGCCTGCAGGGTGAGAAGGCAGCCGGCCAGGTTGCCGCTGTCCACCGAAGAGACGTATTGCGATCCGAGCGGTTTGAGTGTGCGGGTGTCGTACCAGTTGTAAAAATGGCCATGGTAGCGCTCCAGCCTCTCCATCGTGGATATCGTATTGCCTGCACGTTGCAGGAGTTCCCCGGCATTGATGTAGCCGAAATCGCAGGCCGAGAGATGCGCCAGCAACGACATGCCGATGTTCGTGGGCGAGGTGCGCGAGGCGATGGCCCGCGCCGGATATTCCTGAACATTGTCGGGCGGCAACCAGTTGTCATCCGGCCCGACAAAGTCGGCGAAATAGCGCCATGTCCGCCGTGCTGATGTGCGCAGGAAGATTCTCTGCTCACGGCTCAGTTCCGGTTCGGGGGAGGAGAGGGGAATGCTGATCCACCAGGCGATCAGCGGCGACACCAGCCAGAGCAGCAGGATCGGGGCCCAGAGGATTCCCCATAAGGGCCACTCCGCCGGATGGTTCCGCCACAACACAAATCCCAGAGCGCATGCCACAAGCGGAGCGATCCACATCTCCCGCATAAATCCGGGCGCTGTGCGGCGCGCATTGCGGCGCGCATAGGATGGCAGTTGCCAGAGCATCAGGCCTCGACGCGTGAACAGCATGCGCACAC
>CAYRBJ010000013.1:0-50084 GCA_964422615.1 uncultured Zetaproteobacteria bacterium
GGCCTGAATCCCTTGAAGAAGATCTCGCGCACGAAGGGCGAGAAGGTCGAGGTGATCCAGGGCATCCGCCAGCGCCGCCTGCACAAGGCATTCCTGCGCTACCACGACCCGCACAACTGGCCGGAGCTGAGGCAGGCGCTGAAGCGCATGGGTCGGGCCGATCTGATCGGCTACGGGGATCAGTGCCTGGTGCCGCCGGCCGACCGCGGAGGCAGGCCGCGCGCCGGCCGGCCGCCGGTTCCGGCCCACGCCCGGCACAGGGATGCGGGGCACAAGGCCAGGCCAGGAAACAGGCGCGGCGGCCCCAGAGGCCGCCGCTAGACTGGACAAGGGGGAGGCTTACTCCTCCTTCAGTCTCGGCTTGTGGCCGGTGACCATGGCGCGCGCCAGGTTCTCGCGGTGCATCACGCTGGCGGCGGCCACCCCGCCCAGGTGCAGCACGATCAAAAACAGCATGATGTTGACGCTGGCCTCGTGTGCCTCCTCCCAGAACTCGTCCCCCTTCCTTTCGCCATGCCCGCCGCGTGCGTTGCCGTCATCGTCATCGGCCTGTGCCAGCGGTATGGCCAGGGAGACGATGCGGCCGTCCACGGCTGCCAGCGGCCCCTTGCCCTCGGCCTGGTAGGCCTTCAGCCCCGTCCAGCTGACCGCGATCAGCGACAGAATCATCACGACGACCATCAGGCCGCCGAGCGGGTTGTGGCCAAGGTAGCGCTTCGGGCGCCGGCGCAGAAGATCCCTGACATAGGCGATGATGGTGGAAGGGGAATAGATGAAATCGGAGAAACGGGCGTAGCGGCTGCCGAACAGGCCCCACAGGATGCGGAAGGCCAGCAGGCCGATGATCACGTACCCGGCCCAGGCATGTACCGTGGCCAGGCCGCCCTCGTCGTCGTCACCGGTCAGGTAGGCGATGACGAAGAACGCCACCAGGCTCCAGTGGAACAGGCGTACGCCGATATCCCAGACTTTGATCGTTGTCGCTTGCTTCATCGCATCCTCCATCGGGTGGAGTGGCGTGACCGTAGGCCGGCTGACTGAAATCAAACCGAACGGCACGCCGGGCACGGCGTCCGCGCTACAGCTGCATCTGTTTCAGCCAGCGCTCCAGGAAATGGATGTTGAAGTTGCCGGACTGAAAACCTGGATTGGCCAGCAGGCGCTGGTGCAACTCGCGGTTCGTCTCCACCCCTATCACCGCCATCTCGTCGATGGCGCGCTGCATGGTGCGGATGCAGCGCTCGCGGGTGCGCGCATGCGTGATGACCTTGGCGATCATCGAGTCGTAGTACGGCGGGATGTTGTAGCCGGTGTACACCGCCGAGTCGACGCGCACGTTGCGGCCGCCCGGGGCATGGAACAACTCGACCTTGCCCGGGCTCGGCGTGAACTTGAACGGGTGCTCGGCATTGATGCGGCACTCGATGGCATGACCCTTCATCTTCAGGTCGCTCTGCGTGAACTCGAGCGGCTCGCCCTGGGCCACGCGGATCTGCCACTCGATCAGATCGATGCCGGTGATCATCTCGGTGACCGGATGCTCGACCTGGATGCGCGTGTTCATCTCGATGAAGTAGAAGCTCTTGTCCGGATTCATCAGAAATTCGATGGTGCCGGCGCCGACGTAGTCGACGGCCTTGGCCGCCGCGACACCAGCCGCGCATATCTTTTCGCGCGTCTCCGGATCGAGGAACGGGCTCGGTGCCTCCTCCAGCACCTTCTGGTGCTTGCGCTGCATCGAGCATTCCCGCTCGAACAGGTGCACGACGTTGCCATGCTTGTCGCCCAGCACCTGCACCTCGATGTGGCGCGGCTCCTCGAGAAATTTCTCGATATAAACGGTGTCGTCGCCGAAGGCTGTGGCCGCCTCGCTCTGGGCCATCATCACCGCCCCGGCCAGCGCCTGTTCAGAATGCACCACCTTCATGCCGCGACCGCCGCCGCCGGCCGCCGCCTTGACGATGACCGGAAAGCCGGCGGCCCGGGCGATGCGCTTGGCCTCCTCGATATCCGTGATGGCGCCGTCGGAGCCGGGAACCAGCGGTACGCCGGCCCCTTTCATTTTTTCCTTCGCCGCCACCTTGTCGCCCATGATGCGCATCGATTCCGGCGACGGGCCGATCCAGGTGATGCCGGACTCGATGACGATTTCGGCGAAGTCCGGGTTCTCGGCCAAAAAGCCGTACCCCGGATGGATGGCATCGGCATCGCCGACCTCGGCTGCCGACATGATGGCCGGGATGCTGCGGTAGGAATGGCTGCTGGCGGCCGGGCCGATGCAGATGGCATGGTCGGCCAGCCGGGTGTGCATGGCATCGCGGTCGGCTTCGGAGTAGACGGCCACCGTCTCGATGCCAAGCTCCTTGCAGGCGCGGATGATACGGACGGCGATCTCGCCGCGGTTAGCGATCAGGATTTTGCGGATCATCGGCGCCTCGAGTTACAGCGGGCGGATGACGAACAGCGGCTGGCCGTATTCGACCGGCGAGGCGTTCTCGACGAGGATTTCCTCCACGACGCCGTCGTATTCGGCCTCGATCTCGTTCATCAGCTTCATCGCCTCGATGATGCACAGGGTCTCGCCCTTCTTGACCTTCTTGCCCTCGCTGGCGAACGCCTCGGCGTCGGGCGAGGCGGCGCGATAGAAGGTGCCGACCATCGGCGATTTCAGTAGGTGCGCCTCGTTGTGGGCGGGTGCCGCAGTGGGAGCGCCTCCGGCAGCGCCCGTCATTGGAGCCGCCGGGGCGGCCTGCGGCTGCTGTACCAATTGCACCGGGGCGCTTGTCGATTGCCTGGACAGGCGGACGGTTTGCGAGCCGTCCGACACCTCGATCTCGGTGACGTCGGTATCCTGGATCAGACGGATCAGCTTGCGAATCTCTGAAATATCCACATCAGGCTCCTTGTTGGGATGAAAGTAATTCGATCAGGCCGCGCAGGGCCAAGGTGTAGGAGGCGGGGCCGAAGCCCGCGATCACGGCCAGCGCCACATCGGCCAGCATGGACTGGTGGCGGAACGACTCGCGGCGGTGGATGTTCGACAGATGCACCTCGACAAAGGGGATCTTGGCGGCCAGCAGGGCATCGCGCAGGGCGACACTGGTATGGGTATAGGCGGCGGGATTGATGACGATGCCGTCCACGCGGCCTTCCGAACCGGCCATGCCCGCCTGCTGGATATGCTCGACGAGCTCCCCCTCATGGTTGCTCTGGAAGGTGGTGATCTCGGCGCCGAGCTCGTCGCCGAGCGCGATCAGCTCCTGGTCGATTTCCGCCAGGGTGCGATGTCCGTAATGCCCGGGCTCGCGGCTGCCGAGCATGTTCAGGTTCGGCCCGTGTAGGACCAGGATTCGGCGGGGTTTCATCGTCTCAGTCCTCGTCATCCCATGAATCGCGCTGGGCCTGCAAACGGGTGTCTCCGGGGCGGCGCATCAACAGCACGGCCAGCATGGCGCGTGCCGTTTCCCGGTCACCCTGCTTCCACAGCAGCTTGGCGAGTTGCAGAGAGGCCGGGGGCTGCTTGTACGAATCGGTTTCCCACGTAAGCAGCCTCGCAGCCTTGTTGCGACACTCCGCTGCCTTGTCATGACGACCCTGCATCTGGTGCAGGAGGGAAAGCATATCCCAGGCACGCGGCTCGCGCGGCGCGAACTCCAACACCTCGCGGATCAGCGTCTCGGCCTGCTGAAGTTTCTGGGCCTTCAGGCACTCTTCCGCATGGCTGAGACCGTGGCGAACGCCCTTCCAGTTTGTCGGCGTTGGAGCGGACGCCGCCCCGGACGGATTATTCTCCGACTTGGGCCCATCATTCGATGCTGCTAGCATGCAGGCACGCTATGCCCCGCCGCATGGCCGGTCAACGTGATTTTCACGGGTTTATGACAATTTATGGCTGTTTTTTTAAAAAAATCGGCCAAAAAATGACAATAACGGCCAAAAATGGCCGGCGAAAGAGGATGCCCCATGTCCGAGCTGCGCAGCATCCAACTCAACGGCGAGCAACGACGCGTGGCTGCGCGCACGCTGGCCGAACTGGTCAACGAACTGGGGCTGGAGCGGCGCATGATCGCCATCGAGCGCAATCTGGAGGTGGTGCCGAAAAGCCGCTATGCCGATACCCTGTTGACCGAGGGCGACCGCATCGAACTCGTGCACATGATCGGCGGCGGGTGAGGGCGGGATTGTTTGATACGGCCTCGGAGCATCCTGCCCTCGGCCTTGGACGCAACGGAAAAAGCGCGGTTTTCCCGTTGCTCGCTAAAGCCGCCCATCCATGGGTGGATGGTAGCGGCATCAAACCCCGTCGTACAAATTGAAGGACATAGGGAAGTGCAACAATGAGTGACGATCTTTTGAGGGTAGGTTCTTACACGTTCACGTCGCGCCTTATTGTGGGTTCGGGCAAGTACAAGGATTTCGCCACCACGAAGGCCGCCACCGAGGCCGCCGAGGCCGAGATGATCACGGTGGCCGTGCGCCGCGTGAACATCATCGATCCGGGCCAGGAGAACCTGCTCGACTACATCGATCCGAAAACATACACGATCCTGCCCAATACGGCCGGCTGCTACACGGCCGAGGACGCGGTGCGCACGCTGCTGCTGGCGCGCGAGGCCGGCGGCTGGGACCTAGTCAAGCTGGAGGTGTTGGGTGACCAGCAGACGCTGTACCCGAACGTCGTCGAGACGATCAAGGCGGCGGAGACCCTGGTGGCCGAGGGCTTCCAGGTGATGGTGTACACCAATGATGATCCGATCGTGGCCAAGAGACTGGAGGAGATCGGATGCGCGGCGGTGATGCCGCTCGGCAACCCGATCGGTTCGGGGAGGGGGTTGGCCAACCCGTTCAACATCCGCGTGATCAAACAGCGTGCTTCGGTGCCGATCGTCGTCGATGCCGGCATCGGCACCGCCAGCGACGCTGCCAGGGCCATGGAACTAGGGGCGGATGCGGTGCTGATCAACACGGCCATTGCCGAGGCGAAGGATGAGTGCATGATGGCCAGGGCCATGCGCGATGCCGTGCGCGCCGGCCGTCAGGCTTATCTCGCCGGGCGCATGCCGAAAAGGGCGTTTGCCAGTGCCTCGTCTCCAACTGAAGGGTATATTTGGGATTGAGAAATTCACCGCAGAGTACGCAGAGGGCCGCAAAGTAAGACAACAGCGCGGTGGAATAGATTGTGGATCGATGTGCGGAGAAATGGTGTATCGGCCAGCGCATATATTGAATTGTATTCACACCCGCTCTGCGTACCTTTGCGTCCTTTGCGGTGGAAAACAAAGGGAATGACATGAGTGAACTGAAAAACGACCTGTTCCTGCGCGCCTGCCTGAGGCAGCCGGTGGAGCGTACGCCGGTATGGATGATGCGGCAGGCCGGGCGCTACCTGCCGGAATACCGCGCCACGCGCGCCCGGGCCGGCGGTTTTCTCGACCTGTGCAAGAACCCGGAGCTGGCCTGCGAGGTGACGCTGCAGCCGATCGACATCCTGGGCGCCGATGCCGCGATCCTGTTCTCCGATATCCTGGTCGTGCCCGAGGCCATGGGTATGGAACTGACGTTCGGCACCGGCGAGGGCCCGAAGTTTCCGCAGCCGATCCTCACGCGTGCCGATGTCGAGCGGCTCCCCATCCCCGATCCGGAGGATAAGCTCGACTACGTGATGGCGGCGGTGCGCACCATCCGCCGGGGACTTGCCGGCCGGGTGCCGCTGATCGGTTTCACCGGCAGCCCCTGGACGCTGGCCACCTATATGGTCGAGGGCGGCGGCTCGAAGAACTTCTCGAAGGTCAAGGCCATGGCCTTCAATGAGCCGGCGACGATGCATCTGTTGCTCGAAAAGCTGGCCGATGCCGTCGCCGCCTACCTGAATGCCCAGATCGCCAACGGCGCGCAGGCGGTGCAGATCTTCGATACCTGGGGCGGCATCCTGACCACCCGCGATTACAGGGAATTCTCGCTGAACTACATGCAGCGCATCGTCGGCCAACTGGCGCGCGAGAGCGAGGGCAGGCCAGTGCCGGTGATCCTGTACACCAAGGGCGGCATGGGCTGGCTGGAGGCGATCGCCGATACCGGCTGCGATGTCGTAGGGCTCGACTGGTCGATCGACATCGACGTGGCCAAGGCCCGCATCGGCCACAAGGTGGCGCTGCAGGGCAACATGGACCCGACGATGCTCTACGCCAGACCCGAACGCATCCGCGAGGAGGTCAAGGACATCCTGGCCCGCTTCGGTCACGGCTCCGGCCACGTATTCAACCTCGGCCACGGCATTACCCCGGACGTACCACCCGAGCACGCCATCGAATTCTTCAAGGCCGTGCGTGAGGAATCGGTGCGCTACCATCGTTGAGCATGGAATGAATCGCTCCGTCGAATTGCTGGCACCGGCCGGCACCCTGCGCAATATGCGCTATGCCTACGCCTATGGCGCCGATGCCGTCTACGCCGGCCAGCCGCGCTACAGCCTTCGCGTGCGCAACAATGATTTCCTGCTGGAGAACCTGAAGACCGGCATCGACGAGGCGCACGCCCAGGGCAAAAAGTTCTACGTGGTGAGCAACCTGCTGCCGCACAACAACAAGGTCAAAACCTACCTGCGCGACATGCAGGCGATCATCGACATGCGTCCGGATGCGCTGATCATGGCCGATCCGGGCCTGATCATGCTGGTGCGGGAGACCTGGCCGGAGATTCCGGTGCATCTGTCGGTGCAGGCCAACACGATGAACTGGGCGGCGGTGAAGTTCTGGCAGTCGATCGGGGTGAGCCGCATCATCCTGTCACGCGAACTTTCCCTTGATGAAGTGGAGGAGATCCGCCAGCGCTGCCCGGACATGGAGCTGGAGGTGTTCGTGCACGGTGCGCTGTGCATCGCCTACTCGGGAAGATGTTTGCTGTCCGGCTACTTCACGCATCGCGATGCCAACCAGGGCACCTGCACCAACACCTGCCGCTGGAAGTACGGCGTGGCGGAGGCGGACGAGGACATCTCCGGCGACATCATCCCCATCGCCGATCTGAACGCCGGTTTGAACACCATGGGGGTGGAGCCGTTCTCCGACTGCGGCGATCTCGAGCGCCATCCGATGGCCGACAAAACCTACCTGATCGAGGAGCAGAGCCGTCCCGGCGAGCTGATGCCGGTGTTCGAGGACGAGCACGGCACCTACATCATGAACTCGAAGGATTTGCGTGCGGTGCAGCATGTCGAGCGCCTGGTGAATATCGGCATCGATTCGCTGAAAATCGAGGGGCGCACGAAATCGCATTACTACGCGGCACGCACGGCGCAGGTCTACCGCCAGGCCATCGACGATGCCGTGGCCGGACGCCCGTTCGACTGGTCGCTGATGGCCAGCCTCGATGCCCTGGCCAGCCGTGGCTACACGGACGGCTTCTACCAGCGGCTGCATACCGCCGAGCACCAGAACTATCTGGAGGGAAGCTCGCGCTTCACCGCGCAGCGTTTCGTCGGTGAAGTCATCGGCTTTGATGCTGCAACCGGCATGGCCGAGATCGAGGTCAAGAACAAGTTCGGTGTCGGAGATGCCATCGAACTGATGACGCCTGCCGGTAACCGCGCGCTGACGGTGACGCGCATGTGGGATGTGCGTTCGGGGGCGGAGACGGGCGAGGCACCGGGCAGCGGCCACCGGGTGCGCATCGAGGTGCCCGTCGATCCGACCGCCGATTCGATCGAATTCGGCCTGGTAACCAAGAGCCTGGGCAAGCCAGCCGTACCGGCGGCGGTCTGACGCCCGTCCACAAAACCGGGGTTTTCGTATCGCAGTTCGATGAGAGGGAGGGTAGAGGCTTGGTGGACAGCGCATTGTTTTCTCCGATCTCGCTGAAAGGGCTGACGTTGCCGAATCGCATCGTCATCGCGCCCATGTGCCAGTATTCGGCCACCGATGGGCAGGCGACGGACTGGCATTTAATCCATCTTGGGCACCTGGCGCTGTCCGGTGCCGGCCTGCTGATCCTGGAGGCGACGGCGGTGGAGCCGGAAGGGCGTATCTCGCCGGACGATCTCGGGCTCTGGTCAGAGGCGACGGCGAAGGCCCTGGCCCGGGTGCTGGAGAGCGTGCGCCGCTATTCGCCCATGCCGCTGGCGATCCAGCTCGCGCATGCCGGGCGCAAGGCCTCGACGCGTGTGCCCTGGCATGGCGGCGGCTGCATCCCGTTGGCCGATGGCGGCTGGCAGAGCGTGGCGCCCTCCGACCTGCCGTTTTCCGAAGGTGACACGATCCCGCATGCACTGACGCCGGCAGAGATGACGCGTATCCGTCGGTCCTTTGCCGCGGCCGCAGCCAGGGCCGGGGCGCTGGGGTTCGAGGCCGTCGAGGTACATGCAGCCCATGGCTATCTGCTGCACCAGTTCCTGTCGCCTCTTTCCAACCGGCGCGCGGATGCCTACGGTGGGGAGCTTTCCAACCGGCTGCGCTTTCCGCTGGAGGTGTTCGAGGCCGTACGCGAGGCCTTTCCGTCCGACCGCCCGGTCGGTATCCGCATCTCGGCCAGCGACTGGGTCGACGGGGGCTGGGATATCGAACAGAGCGTGGCACTGGCCCGTGAGCTGAAGCGGCGGGGCTGCGACTATATCCATGTGTCCAGCGGTGGCCTGTCCCCGGCGCAGCATATCCCCGCGATACCGGGGTTCCAGGTGGCGTTCGCCGAGCGCATCCGCCGGGAGACGGGATTACCGACCATGGCCGTCGGCCTGATCACCGAACCGGCGCAGGCCGAGGCCGTCATCGCCTCCGGGCAGGCTGATATGGTCGCCCTGGCCCGCGGCATGCTCTATGACCCGCGCTGGCCGTGGCACGCCGCCGCCGTCCTGGGCGCCCAGGTGCAACCGCCCCGACAGTATCTGCGCGCCCAACCGCAGGATTTTCCTTCGCTGTTTGCCTGAAGCTTGCGTGGGCATCGCCGCGTTAAGGAAGCATCGGCCTTAAGTACCAACACCGGAATTGGGCATGCACGGCGCCGGGTCGAAAATGTCCCTGGCCCCGGCTAGCGTCCGGGCATGCACGAAGTCGATGTGGCCGTCAGTGATGCCCTGCTCGGGGCGCTGGCCCTGTGGTTGGGCTGGCGCACCAAAGGAACCGATGCTGCAGGCAGGCGTTCATCCGTGCGCCTGGTGATGTACTCCATTGCCGCCGGCACCTGGCTGGGTGCCATCTGGCATGGCTTCCTGTCGGCCGCCGCCGGTTCGTTTTCCGCCATGGTCTGGCGGTTGACCATGCTGGCGGCCGGATTCACGGCTTACGGTTTCGCCATGTTCGCCGTCAGTCTGCTGGGGTTGAAGGCGCGGGTCTGGCCGGTCATGTTCCGTCTGATTCTGGGCGGCTATGCACTGGCCCTGCTGTTCAGCGCCGATTTCCGGCTCGCCATGGCATTGTATCTGCCTGCCGTGCTGCTGACCCTGGTCGGCTTCATTCTCCGGCGCAACGGGGTGGGAATCACCGGACTGCTGCTGGTATTCGTCGCCTCGGCTTACCAGCAATGGGGGCCAGATCTGCAGGCCGTGTGGCTGACGCACAACACCGTCTATCACCTGTTGCTGATGCCATCGTTGCTGCTCTTCTGGCGCGCGGCCATCGAGGTCGAATCGGCCTGAAGCCGCCGCCCTGCCGGCTGCAACCTTTGAATTGCAGGGCGAAAACGGGTATAACAAGGCCATGGCTATGTTGAACCGGAATCGGAGGGATGCTGGCGCCATGGCTGATGACGATGGGTGACAGCCCGACCGGCTACTACATTGTATTGATCAGCGTTCACGGTCTGATCCGTGGCGATGATCTCGAACTGGGACGGGATGCCGATACCGGCGGGCAGACCAAATACGTGGTGGAGCTGGCCAGGGCCCTGGGCGAGCGTCCCGAGATTGCACAGGTGGATTTGCTGACGCGCAAGGTGATCGATCCGCGCGTCAGCAGCGACTACGCCCGGCCCACCGAGCAGCTGTCGCAAAATGCACGCATCGTGCGCATCGAGTGCGGCGAGGGTTACCTTCCGAAGGAGGGGCTCTGGGATTATCTGGAGAGCTTCTCGGACAATGCCCTGGGCTTCCTGCACGGTGAACCTCGCTTGCCGCAGATCATCCACAGCCATTACGCCGATGCCGGCTATGTCGGCACGCGCCTGTCCCACCAGCTCGGCATCCCCCTGGTGCATACCGGGCATTCACTCGGGCGCAGCAAGCGCAAGCAGTTGCTGGCCAGCGGCGTCAAGCGCGACGAGATCGAAACCACCTACAACATGTCCCGCCGCATCGAGGCCGAGGAGTCCACTCTGGCCGTGGCGGCGCGCGTAATCACCAGCACGCACCAGGAGATCGAGGAACAGTACGGGCTCTACGACTGCTACCAGCCGGACAAGATGCGCGTGATTCCTCCCGGTACCGATCTCGACAAGTTTTATCCACCCGAGGGCGACGAGAAAACGACTGCCATTGCCGAGCAGCTCGGACGCTTCCTGCACGAACCGGACAAGCCGATGATCCTGGCCCTGTCCCGCCCCGATCCACGCAAGAACATCATCGCCCTGATCGAGGCCTATGGGCAGTCACCTCGCCTGCAGCGGGCGGCCAATCTGGTGATCGTGGCCGGCAACCGGGACGATATCCGTGACTTGGAGGGTGGGGCACAGGATGTGCTGACCACCGTGCTGCTGACCATCGACCAGTTCGATCTGTACGGTAAGGTGGCCTATCCCAAGCACCACCAGCCGGACGAGGTATCCCTGCTTTACCGCCTGGCTGCCTTGTCGGGGGGCGTGTTCATCAACCCCGCTCTGACCGAACCGTTCGGGCTGACCCTGATCGAGGCGGCCGCGTGCGGCCTACCGGTCGTAGCCACCGAAGACGGTGGCCCGATCGATATCATCGGCAACTGCCACAATGGCTACCTGATCGATCCTCTGGACCGGGAGGCGATGGCCGATACGCTGTTGCGCTCGCTGGCCGACAAAAAGGCTTGGCGGAAGCTGGCCGACAGCGGCATCAAAGGCGTGCGCCGGCACTATTCGTGGCAGGCGCATGCCGAGAAATACCTGGATGTTATCCGCCCAGTCATCGAACAGACCGAACCCCTGCAGCGCATGACGCTGCCGCGCCGTCCCGGTCTTTATCGCAGCCGGGCGCTGTTCACCGATCTCGACCAGAATCTGCTGGGAGACAAGCAGGCGCTGGAGGAACTGCTGCAATTGCTGCGCCAGCATCAGAGGCAGGTCAGCTTCGGCATCGCCACTGGACGGCGCATCGATTCCGCCCTGTCGATACTGCGCCAGTACCAGATTCCCCAACCGGATGTGTTGATCACCGGTCTCGGCACGGAGATTCATTACGCCCCGAACCTGACCCGGGACAGGGCCTGGGCCAGGCATATCGACCATGCGTGGAGCCCCCGGGCCGTGCGCGAGATTCTGGACGAGTTGCCGGGATTGCAGCGGCAGGAGAAGGTGCACCAGGGGACATTCAAGATCAGCTATTACATCGATCCTGGGATTGCCCCGGATATCCAGGCCATCAAGCAGTACCTGCTGCAGCATGATCAGACGGTGAATGTATTCTTTTCCTTCGGGCAGTTCCTGGACATCATTCCCATCCGCGCCTCCAAGGGACTGGCCCTGCGCTGGTGTGCCGAGCAACTGGGCATTCCACTGGAGAACATCCTGGCCGCCGGCGGATCCGGTGCCGACGAGGACATGATGCGCGGCAACACCATGGCGGTGGTTGTTGCCAATCGTCATCATGAGGAGCTGTCCGTGGCCGATATCGAGCGCATCTACTTTGCCGAGCACGGCTACGCCGGCGGCATCATCGAAGCCATCCACCACTACGATTTCTTCAATACGGAGAAGGCGACGTAGGCCGTGCAGCGCTTTCTGCTGTGCACCGACATGGATCGGACCCTGATCCCGAATGGCAGTGCGCCGGAATCATCCGCAGCCCTGCCGCTGTTCGCCCGGCTGGCGGCCCGGCCCGAGGCCACCGTCGCCTATGTGACAGGCCGGCATCGTGCTCTGATCGAAGAGGCCATTCGCCAGTACCGCTTGCCCGAACCGGATTACGCCATTGCCGATGTCGGATCGACCATTTACGAACCGAAGCAGGGGGCCTGGCGGCAGTGGGACGAATGGAGCCGCGAGATCGATCCGGACTGGCGGGGGATGGGCTCGGATGATCTGCACGGGCTGTTGTCTCAAATGCCGGAATTGACACTGCAGGAGCCCGAAAAACAGAATCGGCATAAGCTCAGCTACTATCTGCCGCTGACGGCGGATGCGCCGGGTATCATGGCGAAGGTGGATGCGCGGCTGAAAGAGGCTGGCATCCGGGCCAACCTGATCTGGAGCGTGGATGAGCAGGCACAGGCGGGGCTGCTCGATGTGCTGCCGGTCAGCGCCAACAAGCGGCACGCCATCGAGTTTCTGATGCAAAAGCATGGCTTTGATTACGGGAATACCGTGTTTGCCGGTGACAGCGGCAACGACCTGGACGTATTGTTGAGTCCCATCCACGCCGTGCTGGTGGCCAATGCCGGCGATGATGTGCGTGCCCAAGCCTTGCGCGCAGATCCCGGAGCCACCCTGTTCATGGCCAAGGGCGGGTACCTGGGCATGAACGGCAATTACAGTGCCGGCATTCTGGAAGGGGTTGCGCATTTCCTGCCGGACGTAGACCGTTGGCTCAGGGGGTGCGCATGAAGCCTGGGCACGAGATACGACCGCTGATTTTCGGGGAGGTGTTGTTCGACCATTTCCCCGATGGCTCCAGCGTACTCGGCGGGGCGCCGTTCAACGTCGCCTGGCATTTGCAGGCCTTCGGCCTGGCACCGCTATTTGTATCGCGCGTCGGCACGGATGCTGAGGGCGGGGAGATTCGCGCCGCCATGCAGGCCTGGGGCATGGACCTCGGCGGTTTGCAGAGCGATCCCGAGCATGCCACCGGTAGCGTGGAGGTCGGCTTCGCGGCGGGTGAACCGCACTACGAGATCATCTATCCACGGGCATATGATTTCATCGACGCGGATGAACTTCCCGATCTCCCGGAGCATGGCATCCTCTATCACGGCTCGCTGGCTTTGCGCCACGATGTTTCTGCCCGAGCCCTGGCGGAGCTCAAGCGGCGGACATCGGCCCCCCGTTTCGTCGATATCAATCTGCGTTCGCCCTGGTGGGATGGCGAGAGTGTGCAGCAGATGCTGGCGGGTGCCCGCTGGACCAAGCTCAACGAGGATGAACTCAAGCTGATCGCCCCCACGGGTGTCGGTGATGACCAGGCGCTTCAGGGCTTGCTGGCGGACCGGATCAGATTTGTCGCCCTGACCCGAGGCGAGGCCGGGGCCTCGATCATCTCCGCCGAAGGCCGGCATGACGTGCAACCGTCGGCGGCGCTGTCGGTGGTCGATGCCGTCGGTGCCGGTGATGCCTTCTGCAGCGTGCTGTTGGCCGGTATCATTCGGCACTGGCCGATACCGGTGATGCTCGAGCGGGCGCAGCAGTTTGCAAGTGCCATCGTGGGCATCCGCGGTGCCACGAGCCGCGATCGGGATTTTTACCGCCCTTTCGCCGATGCATGGTGTGACTAGGAAGGTCTGATATGTACGAACAGGTTTCCCACTCACTGCTGAACGATATTCTGATCGCGCTGAAGCCCGAGATCAAAAACCAGAAGCTGCAGCATTTCTATACCCGTCTTGGTGCCAACTTCTATGCCATCCATTCCCTGTTTTCCTCGCTTTACGGGGACAGGCCGGATTTCAAGCAGCAGATGCAACGCCTGGTCGAAACCCTGGCGCGCCAATACATCAAGCGCCCGGCCTCCCTGAAGAAAACGGACCTGGCGCGCGAGAAGGACCATAACTGGTTTCTGAGCCAGAACTGGACCGGCATGGCCCTATATAGCGACCGCTTCGCCGGAAATCTGCAGGGGCTGCAGTCCAAGTTGCATTACTTTCAGGATCTTGGCATCAACATGGTGCACGTGATGCCGGTGCTCGACTGCCCGCCCGGCAACAGCGACGGCGGCTATGCGGTACGCGATTTCCGCAAGGTGGATCCGCGCATCGGTACGCTCGGGGATCTGGATGCCCTGGCGGCCGCCATGAAGAAGCGCGACATGCTGATCACCCTGGACGTGGTGGTGAACCACACCTCCGACGAGCACGAATGGGCGAGGCTGGCCCGCCAGGGCGACAAAAAGTACCAAGACTATTACTACGTTTTCGATGATCGGGAAGTGCCGGACATGTACGAGGAGAGCATGCCGGAGATCTTCCCGGAGAACGCACCCGGCAATTTCACCTGGGATGAGGAGATGGGCAAATGGGTGATGACGGTGTTCAACTCCTTCCAGTGGGACCTGAACTACAAGAACCCGGCCGTGCTCATCGAGATGGTGGATATCATCCTGTTCTGGGCCAATCACGGCGCTGACATCCTGCGCCTGGATGCCGTCGCTTTCCTGTGGAAGAAGATCGGCAGCAGTTGCCAGAACGAGCGCGAGGCGCACCTGCTACTGCAGCTGATGAAGGATTGCTGCCAGGTCACGGCACCCGGGGTGCTGTTCATCGCCGAGGCCATCGTAGCGCCGGCGGAGATCGCCAAGTACTTCGGCGAGGATGCTATCAACGCCAAGGAATGCGAGATCGCCTACAATGCCACCTTCATGGCCCTGATGTGGGATGCCGTGGCCACCAAACAGACGAATTTGCTGAGTATCGGTGTCAAGAACCTGCCCACCAAGCTGGAGCGGGCTACCTGGCTGAATTATATCCGCTGCCATGACGACATCGGCCTGGGCTTCAGCGATACCGATATCCAGCTTGCCGGCTACGACCCCGTCTCCCACCGGCGCTTCCTGGTCGATTACTATACCGGCAACTATGACACCTCCCCGGCCAGGGGAAAACCGTTCGGGCAGAACAAGAAGAACGGCGATGCCCGCATCTCCGGCATGCTCGCCTCGCTGGTGGGGCTGGAAATGGCTCTGGAAAAGGGCGATCCCGAGGCTGTCGATGCCGCCATCAACAGGATCCTGCTGCTGCACAGCCTGATCATGGCCTTCGGCGGCATTCCGCTGCTTTATTACGGGGACGCGATCGGTACCCTCAATGACTACGGCTATCTCGAGGACGAGCAGAGGCGCGGCGACAGCCGCTGGATGCATCGCCCCGTGATCGACTGGAACAAGGCGGAGCTGCGCAACCAGCCGGGGACGGTCGAATACCGCATCTTCAGCGCCCTGAAGAAGATGATCGCCCTGCGCAAGGAGATTCCTGCCTTTGCCGACTTCAACAATCGCGAGGTGTTGGAGGTGGAGAATCCGCACCTGCTTTGCTTCGTGCGTTACCATCCGCAGAACAGCCAGTCGAAGGTCATGGTGATGACGAACTTTGATGAATCAACGCAGGGCCTGAGCCTCGATGCTTTGCATGCCGCGGGCTTTTCCCATGATGAAGGCATCACGGATCTCTATTCAGGCAAGCATCCCCCCATGCCGGAGGGGCAAATCGTTATTCCTCCACTGTCCTTTTACTGGCTTTCGGAATGACGGGGATGGCTGGCGGCATGCGCCGGTCGGGAATCCATATGCGAGTCCGTGCCTGACCGCGGCCGCTCTTCCCAGTGCAGTCGCCGGTAATCGAATCCCTGCACCAGGGTCGGTTTGATGATCTCGAAATACGGCGAGCGATCGAAATCGCACGGCGCGAAATGGCTGTAATGGCGGAACCGCAGGCATTCCTCCTCACTGCTGCCGGCTATGTGCCGTGGCAGGATCGGGTAGCCGACAGTCTGGAAGGCCTGAGCGATCATCGTCGAGCATATCGCCTGCGTCGGATCACTGCTGCCGAATGCCAGCATGCGCCGACGGAAGCGCGCCGGCATCGGAAACGGCGCATAGTAACGCAGCAGGTCGAACATGTTCTTCAGATCGTAGGTATAACCAATCTTGTCCATCATAAAACGGAGCAGCGTGCCCAGATCCTCATCGTGCATGCCGACCGGACGGCAGATACGGGTATTCAGTTGCGCATACTTAGATAGCGGTGAGGCGATGACGCCCTTGGTGATCGTCGCCTCGACCAACATGTGCGGCTTATCAGTCGCCAGGGCATCGCCGATATAAAGCGTGGAATGCGACCAGTTGGATTGGGTCACGTAGCGGATCACGCTGCCGATACGCGTGTCTCCTTCCACCAGCAACACATCTCCCGGTTTCAACGCGGTTGCGAGCTTTACCTCGCCGACCACGTCGAAGGATTCGTAATGGCTTAGTGGGCGGTCAAGGAAATCCGCCAGCCGTTGCCCGAGACCGTGAAACATCCGATTCATGCATGTGTCCCTGCCACAGTCTAACCGTAGTGAAGGCCGCTGCGCACCCCCGCTCGCAGGTTGTCAAAGATTCGCTGGGCGAGCCTCCTCCTTTGAGATGATTTGAAGGCGAAAAGGCCTACACTTGTGCCATGGCGATGCGACCCCCCTATCCCGAACGCGAGGGCAATGCCTTCAGACTGTTGCCGGGAGCCGATGCGTTCCTGCCTGCCATGGAACTGGCTATCCATAAGGCCGGCCACCATGTGCTGCTCGAGCAATACCTGGTCGGGTCGGGAGAGGTGGCGACGCGCTTCATCGATGCCCTGGTCGCCTGTGCGCAGCGTGGGGTTCGGGTGTATATGCTGGTCGATCATTTCGGATCCCGTGGCCTGTCTGTGGCCGACCGCCAGCGCATCGTCGACGCCGGCATCTCCCTGATCTTCTACAATCCCGCTTACCTGAGCCATTTTTTCCGTGGATTGCCGCGCAACCATTGCAAGCTGCTGCTGATCGACGGCGAGCTCGCCTACATTGGCGGCGCCGGCATTACCGACGACTATGTGGCGCACCAGAACAGGCCGCCATGGCATGATGTGGTTGTGGAAATGCGCGGTCCGATCATCGCCGACTGGCAACAGATGTTCGTGCATTCCTGGCGTCACTGGAACGGTGAGATCGATCTGCCGCAGCCGACGCTCGCCGCAGCCGGCACAGAGCGGGGGCGCCTGTCGCCCAGCTTGCGCGGCCTCAAAAAATTCGTACGCAAGGCGCTGCTCAAACGGATCCGGGGATCCACCGAACGCGTCTGGCTGGGGACGGCGTATTTCCTGCCGGGACGCGTCATGCTGCGCGCCATGCGAGCGGCCAAGAGGCGAGGCGTGGATGTGCGCCTGCTGCTGCCGGGGCCGATCAACGACCACCCGACAGTCTATTACGCCGGCCGACGCTACTATGGCATGCTATTGCGCAGCGGCATCCGCATCTTCGAATACCAGCCCGCCTTCATGCACGCCAAGCTCTACCTGTGCGATGACTGGTGCTCCATCGGTTCGTGCAATATGGACCGCTGGGGCCTGCGCTGGAACCTCGAGGCCAACCTGAACAGCGATGGACCCATTCTGTGCGCGGAGGTGGAGACGTTTTTCACCGAGGCCTTCGCGCATTCGCGTGAGATCACGCTGGAGGCCTGGCAACGGCGTCCACGCTGGTATCGCTTCCGGGAGTGGCTGGTCGGCTATATCGACCTGATGATCGAGCGTTTCGGCGTCAATCGCGAGCTGCGCAAGGATGAGCGTTTCCTCGGCGGCCCCGGCGAAAGGATGTTCAACCCCAGGCCATGAGCGACGTCTGAAAATCGATCAACGCAGCGCGGTCGGCTATGGTGGAGATATGCACCCACAGCATGTGAGCCGGTCTCGGATCGTGCCGGACGTTTATCTGGGCGATGCCCTGGCGGCCTATGGCTTCGGCGGCGGTCATCCCTTCGGTCCGGACCGCATGGCCGCCTTCTGGCAGCAGGCGGTGCATCAGGGCCTGGACGGCAGGGTGCGCATCCGGGAGCCGGTGCAGGCCACCGACGAGGCGATCCTGCGCTTCCATACGCCTGCGTACCTGGCACGGGTCAAGCACCAGTCGGAAACCGGCGAGGGTTATCTCGACGTGGGCGACACACCGGCCTTTCGCGGGGTATACGAGGCGGCGGCCACCGTCGCCGGCTCGGTGCTGGCGGCCGTCGATGCTGCGATGGGCGGCGAGGCGCCGCGCGCCTTCGTGCCGATCGCCGGACTGCACCATGCACGCCGGGATGCGGCAGCGGGCTTCTGCGTGTTCAACGATATCGGCATCGCCATCGAGCATCTGCGCGCCGTACACGGCGTGCGGCGTATCGCCTACGTGGACATCGACGCGCACCACGGTGACGGTGTGTTCTACGCCTTCGAGGACGACCCGGAGCTGTGGATCGCCGACATCCACGAGGATGGGCTCTACCTCTATCCCGGCAGCGGCTTTGCCGAGGAAACCGGCCGCGGTGTTGCGGCCGGCAGCAAGCTGAACCTGCCGTTGCCTCCAGGGGCAGACGGATCGGCCGTATTGTCCGTGTGGCCCCAGATCGAGGCGCATGTGCGCCGGGCCGATCCGCAGTTCATCATCCTGCAATGCGGTGCCGACTCGCTCGCCGGCGATCCGATCACGCATCTGCGTCTGCAGCCGGCCACGCACGGCATGGCTGCAGCCAGCCTGTGCGCCCTGGCCGACGAATGTTGCGCCGGGCGGCTCGTGGCGCTGGGCGGCGGCGGGTACAACCGGCAGAACCTGGCGGCGGCCTGGTGTGCGGTGCTGTCCGCGATGATCACGCCATGATGGCTGTGTGGCGAATCGACGCAATCGGGTAGCAAACGGTGGACAGGGCACGGCATCCGGCGATCATTGCACCCGTGATGAACGTGTGTACCCATATTTTCAAAGCACGCCGGGTATGGCTTCGGTCGGCCGTGGCATGCCCTTTGCGGTCCGTTCACTGAACATCTGATTGCGACAGGGCGGCCACGGGAGATCCGTGGTTGTCCGGCACTTTCCTGATCCGCCTGTACAATTCTACGACTCCCGCGCCGCCACAAGGGAGAGCGTTATGATGACAAGGATTCGATCCCACATGCATGGCTATGAGGCCGGGGTCGGGCTGCTGCTGACCGTGATCGCCGCCGTGGCGTTCTCGGCCAAGGCCATCTTCGTCAAGCTGGCCTATCGCTACCATGTGGATGCGGTGACGTTGCTGATGCTGCGCATGGCCTTCGCACTGCCCTTCTTCATCGCCATCGCCTGGCGCGAGGAGAAGCGCGCCGCCATGCGGTTATCCGGGCGGCAGATCGCGGTGTTGATCGGGTTGGGCCTGAGTGGTTACTACCTGGCCGCCATGCTCGACTTCATTGGCCTGCAATACATCTCGGCGGGACTGGAGCGCATGGTGCTGTTCGCCTATCCGACGCTGACGGTCATGCTTGGCTTGCTGCTGTTCGGACAAAAGCCCCCCAGGCATGCGCCGCTGGCGCTGCTACTGAGCTATGCCGGCATCGCCCTGGCGGTGGCGCACGAGGTGCGCCTGTCCGAGGGCCATGTGGCGCTGGGAACGGCGCTGGTATTTGCCAGCGCCATGGCCTATGCCCTGTACCTAGTCGGCAGCGGTCACATGATCGGGCAGCTCGGTACCGCGCGGTTCACGGCGCACGCGATGGTGGTTTCCGCCCTGGCCGTGATCGTGCAGTTCCTGCTGACGCGCGATACGGCCCTGCTGGCGCAGCCGCTGCCGGTATATGCCCTGGCTCTGGCCATGGCCGTGATCTCCACGGTGCTGCCTGCCTTTCTGATGTCGGCGGGCATTCGCCGCATCGGTGCAGGTACGGCGGCGATGGCGGCCTCGGTCGGCCCCGTTTCCACCATCGTGCTGGCAGCGCTGATTCTGGGTGAACCGATAACCCTGCTGCAGCTGGCCGGCTTGCTGTTGGTGCTGTCCGGGGTGGGCCTGATCGGCATGGGCCGTGTGTCCAAATCCTCCTGACGGGTTGGCGCCGGCTTGCTGTGCATGGTCCGGCCGGTGCGTGCGGTGGAGATCGGGCATCATGGCCTGTACACTGATCCGTAAAGTCGAGGAGGATCATGAGCCAGCCCTATCGTATCGAGGTGTCCGTCCGTGCCGAGTATGTCGAGGCGCAATCGCAGCCGGAGGTACAGCGCTTTGTGTTCGCCTATCATGTGGCGATCCGCAATCGCGGCCAGTACACCGCCCAGCTACGCAGCCGGCATTGGGTGATCGTGGATGGGAACGGCAAGGTCGAGGAGGTGGATGGCATGGGTGTCGTTGGAGAACAGCCGGCCATCGCGCCCGATGACGAACATCGTTACGGTAGTTTCTGCGTGCTCGAAACGCCGGTGGGTGCCATGCACGGCCACTACCGGATGATCGGCGAGGATGGCCAGGCGTTCGATGTCGAGATTCCGGTCTTCACACTGGCCGTGCCCGGCAGTTTGCACTAGGGCCGACACTGGACGAAAAAAGGGCGCGGCAACCGCCGCGCCCTCCTGAGCCGGAAACCGGCATCGTCTTACATATCACGCATCCGGCCGCCGCCGTCCCGGCGATGCTCCTCGTAGGCCTTGCGGCGCTTTTCACGCATCTGCTTCAGCTTTTGCTTCTGCTCACTGGTCAGGATAGCGCGGAACTTGGCGCGCGCCTGGGCACCGGCGATGACCATCTGCTCCGTCAGATCGCCCTGTTTTTCCGCCAGCTTCTTCACCTGGGCCATGTAGTCCCTGCTGTCCGGATCCAGCTTCCACATCTGGCGCATGTTGGCGCGCTTCTCTTTCCACAGCGGGCGCATGGTCTTGCGCGTCTCCTCATGCAGGGCCTGCATCTGTTTCTTCTGGGCATCGGTCAGGCCGAGTTTCTTGGCCATGCGCTCCATGCGCTCATGCCGGTCCATCCGGCCATGCTTGTCCGAGCATCCGTGCATGCCGTGATGGTGCATGCCGCCCATCGAATGTCCGCCATAACCCATGCCGCCACCCATGCCGCCATCGGCCATGGCAGCCATCGGCGGCATGGCCAGCGCCACGGCGGCAGCCAGCAACAGGGTCCTTGTATTCCTGATCATGTAGCCTCCTTGAGGACGGTCGTCCTTGAAGGAACAGTGTAGCGCCCGCGGTGCGAAAAAGGGCGCATTTCGGGCAAATGTTTGTATGAACGGTGTAAAGGAGTGTAAAGGGGCATTCCGTCAGCGGCCCGGCTTTGGCACAGTCTGTCATATGCACGAACCCGTTCGCATCCTGCTTGCCGACGATGATCGAGAGCTCAACGGTCTGCTGGCCGAATTCCTGACCATGGAGGGCTACCGGGTGACCAGTGCCTACGACGGGGAAGAGGCCCTGCAGGCCGTTCGGCACGGAGACATCGACCTGGTGGTGCTGGACGTGATGATGCCACGGCGCAACGGCATGGAGGTGCTGCGGGAGTTGCGCCAGCACACGGCGTTGCCGGTGATCATGCTGACGGCGCGCGGTGATCCGGTGGACCGCATCGTCGGCCTTGAGATCGGGGCCGACGATTATATGCCGAAGCCGTGCAATCCACGTGAACTGGTGGCGCGCATCCGCGCCGTCATGCGCCGGGGGCAGACGCAGGCGAGCGACGAAACACTGCGCGTGGGGGATCTGACGCTGTTCCCGGCCCGCAGGCACTGCGAGCTGGAAGGGCGGGATCTGGAGTTGACCGGTACCGAATTCGATCTGCTCGAGTTATTGATGCGCCATGCCGGTGAGGTGGTGGACAAGGAGACGCTGTCCGTGCATGCGCTGGGGCGCAAACTGGGCGTGTTCGACCGGGCAGTGGACATGCATGTCAGCCATCTGCGCCGCAAACTCGGGGCGCGGCTGGATGGCGGTGACCGCATCAAGACCGTTCGCGGACGGGGCTATATCCTGGTGCGGGGCTGAGCGGCATGCGCGGCCTGTACTGGAAGCTGTTCATCTGGTTCTGGGTGATGATCATCATGACCGGCGTAGCGACCTTCGGGCTTGTGCGCTGGCACTACGAGCACCGGAGCAGCGGGGATCTGGAGGCACAGGCCGTGCAATTGGCACGGGCGGCGGAAGGCGTCTGGCAACAGGGCGGCCGGCGGGCGGTGCATCAGTGGCTACATCAGATGAACGGTGGCCGGCCGGACTGGATCCTGGTGGTGCCGGTGGATGGCGGTCGGTTGGCTCACCGGCTGGGACCGGCGATGCGGGCGCACCTGCGACTGGCGCGGCGTGCCCCGGGGCCGGTGGTCACCCGGTTCCGGCGGGGGCGACTGGCTTCGGCCCCCCTGGGCGGCGGCAGTGGCCTGCGGCTGGTGCTGTTCGCACCGTCCCGTCCGCTGCATCCCGGGGCGTTGCCGGCGATCTGGCCTGTGGCGGCGCTCGGGGTGTCGGCCCTGTTGTGTCTGATCCTGGCCTGGTGGCTGACACGGCCGATCCGGCGGCTGACCACGGTGGCTCGCCGTCTGGGCGATGGCGATCTTTCAGCCCGCTCCGGGCTGGCGAGACGCCGGGACGAGATCGGCCGGCTGGGGCAGGCGCTGGACGAGGCGGCCGATCGCATCCAGCAGCTGCTGTTCGCCCATCGGCGGCTGGTGTCCGACGTGTCGCACGAATTACGATCGCCGCTGGCCAGGCTAAAGGTGGCGGTGGAGTTGGCTCGCAGCCGCGGGCATGGGGGGACTGAACTGGCGCGCATCGAGACGGAGGCCGATCGCCTGGAGGAGATGATCGCCGAATTGCTGATGTTGTCCCGCCTGGAGGCGGGAGAGGTGTCAGAGCTCGACCAGCCCTTCGATCTGGCGGCCATGGTCAGGGAGGTGATCCACGACGCCGAATTCGAATTCGCCGGCAGTGGGCGCACGGTCAGTGCCTCCGGTCTTCCGGCAAGCTGCCGTATGTACGGTCACGAGGCCCTGATGCGCAGTGCCTTCGAGAACGTGTTGCGCAACGCCCTGCGCTACACCTCCGGTGCTGGCGTCGAGGTGGAGCTGACATGCGGGGGAGCCTCGAATCGCCTGCGGGTGCGTGATCATGGCCCGGGGGTACCGGCGGGCGATCTGGGACGGTTGTTCGATCCCTTTTATCGCGTTTCCGAGGCCCGTGACCGGGATTCCGGCGGCTTCGGGCTGGGGCTGGCCATCGCCGCCCGTGCCGTCACCCTGCATGGGGGCACGATCAATGCTGAGAACGCCGCCGGTGGCGGCCTGCAGGTGGTGGTTACGCTGCCGGTGGCGCCTGCCTCAGGCGAGGCGGGGATCGACCATACAAACGCAAGGGAGGCATCCTTGCCTATCCAGACGTAGGATATGGGCATGCCGATGTTCAGCCTGTTGTTCATCATCTTCGTCGTGCTGGCTACGGCCACGGAGTTCTGGCTGTTGGCGCGCCAGCGGCGGCATGTGCGTGCACACCGCGGTGCCGTACCGGCCCGGTTTGCCGCCTCGATCTCGCTGGCCGCACACCAGAAGTCTGCCGACTACACGCTGGCCAAGCTTGGTGTGGAACGCTGGTCGGGGCTGTGGTCCGTGATGGTGCTGCTGGCATGGACGTTGGGTGGTGGCCTGAACTGGCTGGACCGGGGCGTACTCGGGCTCGGTTTCGGCCCTCTGGCGACCGGCGTGATCGTCATGCTCGGATTTTTCGTCATCGGGCATCTGCTGGAGATGCCATTCGATCTGTGGCGTACCTTCGGCATCGAATCACGCTTCGGCTTCAACAAGATGACAGCCGGGCTTTACATCAGCGACCAGCTGAAACAGCTGGCGCTGCTGCTGGCCATCGGCACACCGCTGGTTTTCGTGATCCTGTGGCTGATGCAGGGCATGGGTGGGCTGTGGTGGTTTTACGCCTGGCTGGTGTGGACGGCGTTCAGCTTTCTGATGATCTGGGCCTTCCCGACCGTCATTGCGCCGATGTTCAATAAATTCACCCCGCTCGCGGAAGGGGAGTTCAAGCAGCGCATCGAGGCCTTGCTTGCGCGCTGCGGCTTCACCAGCAAGGGGCTGTTTGTGATGGACGGCTCGAAACGCTCGGCCCATGGCAACGCCTACTTCACCGGGCTAGGCAATGCCAAGCGCATCGTGTTCTTCGATACGCTGATCCATTCGCTGGATGTCGATGAGGCGGAGGCGGTGCTGGCGCACGAGCTGGGGCATTTCCGTCACGGGCACGTCAAGAAGCGCCTAGTGGTGATGACAGGGCTGTCGCTGGCCGGCTTTGCCCTGCTCGGCTGGCTGGCACGGCAGGAGTGGTTCTATCGGGGCCTGGGCGTTTCCGAGCCCTCGCATCACGCGGCGCTGCTGCTGTTCATGCTGGTGATGCCGGTGTTCATGTTCTGGGTCGGTCCGATCTCCAGCTGGTTTTCACGCCGGCATGAGTTCGAGGCCGATGCCTATGCCGCCGAGCATGCCAGCGGCGACAAGCTGATCTCGGCCCTGGTCGGCATGTACGAGGATAATGCGGCCACGCTGACGCCCGATCCGCTCTATTCGGCCTGGCACGATTCGCATCCGCCGGCTCCGGTGCGCATTGCCCACCTGCTGTCGCTTAAACGTGGAGAGGCGTGAATACAGGCGGGAAGGGATTCAGTCCTCTGCAGCAGGGTTGAGGCCGTCTCGGGCGGCGATCTTGGCATCGATGAACTCGTGGTGGTAGACGCCGATGAGTTCGGCAATGCGCCGGATCAGCTGCTCCTCATACGGGTCGATATGGCCGTCGGCCATCGCCACCTGCCACAGATCCCGCACCATGCCGATGCGTTCGGCAGTAGAAAAATTCTTGACGATAGGGGATGTGAACCGGTGCAGGTCATAGGCCCGGTCATCCTCATCCCTGGCCCGATCGAGCAGGGTCATGGCCTGTTCCCGGCTCAATTCGAAGCGTTGCATCAACGCCTGCAGAATGGCCTGTTTTTCAGCCGGGTCCAGGCGGCCGTCCCGGCGCATGACCTCGACCATCAGCACGGCCAGATCCAGCGCCAGGTCCTTTTCCGGAGCTCCGTCCCTGCCCTTCGGGGATTGTTGCCACAGTCTTTTCAGCTTCTCGATCATCGCCATGCCGCCTGTCATTCACTGCTAGCGCGGCGCCTTACAGGCCCGCGCCAGCCCAAGGATGGGCGGTCAGCCGGCATTGTCCAGTAGACGGGCCGCGCAAATACTGTTCCGGCGGGCCATAAGGCGTTAATGGCTGATCGCCGCCTGTCCCTCTCCGCGCGGATCGGGCAGGCCGGTCAGCCGTCCCGTTCGGCGATTCCACAGGATGGCCTGCATGTTGCCGTAGGGGTGGATCTGCTTCAAATGATGTCCGCGCCTCTTCAGGGCGGCCTCCACCGCAGGAGTAAACGCGCCCTTTTCGTATTGCACTTCGGCCGGCAGGAACTGGTCATGGAAACGTGGCGCCGCGACCCACTCGGTCGGCGGGGTCTCGTCGAGCATGAAGTGAAGGGAGGCCAGCAGCACCATCGAGATGATGCGTGAGCCGCCGGGGGTGCCGACGATGAAGGTGCGATGCGGGCCGATGACAATGCTCGGCGTCATCGAGGACAGCATGCGCTTGCCGGGGGCGACGGCATTGGCCTTGCCCTGTACCAGGCCGTAGACGTTGGGCTTGCCCGGACGGGTGGCGAAATCGTCCATCTCGTCATTCAGCAGGATGCCGGTGGCGGGGGATACATAGCCCGAACCGAATCCGTAGTTGATCGACAGGGTGGCCGACACCATGTTGCCCTGACGGTCAATGATGCTGAAGTGCGTGGTGTTATGGCCATCACCGTGGGCCGAAGCCGGCCCTCCCAGGGCGGCGACTGGGGTGGCGCGGTCCATGCGGATCGAGGCGCGCAGCCTGCGCAGGCGGGCCGGGTTCAACAGGTTCGGAATATGCACGAAGGCGGGATCGCCGAGATCAGCATTGCGGTCGCGATAGGCGCGTTTCATGGTCTCGATCAGCAGATGGTCGCGATCCACGGTATCCATCGTTTTCAGATCGTCGTGCCGCAGCATGCCGAAGATCTCCGCCAGAACCTGTCCGCCCGAAGAGGGCAGTGAGGCGGCGACGATATGGTAGCCGTGCCAGTTGAACTGCATGGGTCGTCGCTCGATGGCCCGGTAGGCGGCGAGATCGGAGAGACGAATCAGGCCGCCGTCGCGCTTCATGTCGGCAACCAGCCGTCCCGCGGTCTGGCCGCGGTAGAAATCCCGCGATCCCAGCCGGGCGAATCGCGACAGGGTGTAGGCCAGGGACGGCTGGCGGATCAGGCTTCCCAGTGCCGGTACCTGCCCATGATCGAGATAGATGCGGGCGGCGGCGGAGCGGCGCAACACATCGCGCCGCCAAGTGGCCAGGCGGTGGTAACGCGCGGTGACGGGGAAGCCGTCCTTGGCCAGGCGGATGGCGGCCGCCGCATCCTTCCGACGTCCAAGGCGGCCGTAGCGAGAGATCAGGTGGTCGATGCCGGCCAGCAGGCCCGGCACGCCGGCGGCTTGCGGGCCGTCAATACTCGACTGTGTTTGATAGATTTCGCCATGGCCTGCCAGCCGTGGTGAGGTCTCGCGTGCGTCGATCATCACGTAGCGTTTCTGCTTGGCGATGTACAGCAGGAAGAAACCGCCGCCACCGATGCCGGATGATTCGGGTTCGACGACGCCGATGGCCAGGGCTGTGGCCGCAGCGGCATCGAAGGCGTTGCCGCCGGCATCGAGGATCGCCTTGCCTGCGGCGGCGGCCTGCGGCTCGGCGGCCACCACCATGCCGGAATCCGGTCCGCGTGCGTAAACGGCTACGGGGATGGAGACCATCAGCGCCGGGATCAAGACCAGTGGCCGCAGCCATGGTACAGATAGCCATGCGGGCTTCATAAACAGACCCCCTGTTTGGTGAGCAGGCGGCGGATGCCGGTCGGCAGCGCCACCTCGCCGAGATGGCGGAACCATTGCCCCTCGCCCTCGGGAGGAATCCGGGGCGCAGACGCATACAGATGCAGGCGCCGGTGGGTCAGCTGGTGGATATGCGCCGGTTCCTCCGCCGGAGCGGCATCAAGCTCGCTGATGGGCGGAGACCACAGTCCGGCCCAGATGCCGGGTGTTGGACGCTGCGTCAGCCAGATGCCCTTATGCCCATCCAGATGCAGATGTACCCGCCAGTGCACCGAGCGAACCGCCGGCCGCGGTTTGTCGGCGGCATCGGCCTGGCGGAAGGCCGAGGCACAGAAATCCCGTACGGGACAGGCGGCGCAGTCCGGCTGGCGCGGCTGGCAGACCAGGGCCCCGATCTCCATCATGGCCTGGTTCCACATCGCCGGGTCGGCCTGCACGGCGATTTCCGCTGCCGCCCATGCCCACAGCTGTTTATCCGTGGCAGTCGGCTGGCCGTACCAGCGGCACAGCACCCGTCTGACATTGCCATCCAGAACAGGGGCGGCGGTCCCGAAGCAGAATGACGCAATAGCGCCGGCGGTGGAGCGGCCGATGCCGGGCAGCGCCTGGATGTCCGCGCATGCCCTAGGGAATCGGCCCTGATATTGGTCGGCCATGATATGCGCAGCTTGGTGCAGCATGTGGGCGCGGCGATAATAGCCGAGCCCTTCCCACGCCTTCATCACCTCATCGCTCGTGGCTGAGGCCAGGGTGGCGATATCGGGGAAGTGCCGCATCCAGGCGATATAGCGCGGCAGCACCGTTCCCACCTGGGTCTGTTGCAGCATGATCTCGGATATCCATATGGCATAGGGATCGTGGTGGTGCCGCCAGGGAAGATCGCGGGCATGCCGTGCATACCAGGCGATCAACGCTTCGGCCCTGGCCCTAGTAGGAGGCATGGAACACAAAGCGGTCATTCACGATCTCAAAGGTCAGGTAGAAACTGACCTGGTCCAGTCCCCAGGAACTGGGCAGCGGTTTGAAGGGCGCAGCGGCATGCACGGCGGCCACGGCGCTATCGTTAAGCTGCGGGATCGGACTCGGCCTCAGGATCTCCAGGCCACCGAGATCACCGTTGTCTTCGATGGTCACCTTCATCAGCACCTTGCGGTCGTCTGCCGAATAGGCGCCATAATTGGCCTGGCCCGGCTGCCATTGGTTTTCCAGCGCCTGCACCAGGGAATGGGCGTATGGCGCATATTTGACCTGACGCGTGTTGATCGGGATATCCGCCGACTTGTTCAGCATATCCTTCAGGCGCCGCTCGCGTTCAAAATCGCGCGACAGTTCAGCCAGGGCCATGCTCGACGGCATCAGGTTGGATATGGGGATTTTTGGCACCGGCGGATGCTTCGGCTCCGGTTTCTTTGGGACCAGCCTGTTCTTGGGTGTCGTATTGTTGAGTGCCAGATCGCGACGGGTCAGTGTGCGCGTGCGCTTCTGTGGTATTGGCTCGGGCAGCGGAGGAGGCGTGTGTGGTGCGGTCGGTGGTGCCGGCCTTGGCCCCGGCTGCCGGTTGCCGATGATCGGGCTGCGGGCGGCGCGGCTCAGGTTGTCCTTGGCATTGCGGCTGGAGCCGATGGCATTGCGGTTGGAGATCGCACGCGCGTTCTTCGGCGGGGCCTTGAGGCTGAGCGTGTTCGGCAGCATCACCACATCCATCACCTGCGGAGGTGCCTTCTTAGGCAACGGCTTGTCATGATGGGTAAAGGCGATCAGCAGCACCAGCAGCGCATGCATGGCGATGCTGGCGCCCAGCGCCATGCCGAGGCGTCGGCGTTCCAGAGCGGGATTCTCGTCGATCACGGGCGCATCCTAGCGCAAAGGTAAGCGGCCAGCGCCCCGTTGATCCAGCCGGTGATGGTGGACAGCAGCAGCATGGGCGGAAGCAAGTGATACAGCGCAGGCTGCTGGATATAGAAATGCTCCACCACCACGAATTGCGCCACCATGTGTGCCATGGCCCCGAGCAGGCTGATGCCGACCAGGCTGACGCCCGGCAGCCAACGCCAGGCGGCAAGGATCACGGAGGTTGCGGCGATGGTGCCGCTGAGGCTGAGGAAAAAGGTTGGCGTCAGCAGGGTGCCGATGAACATGCTGCCCAGCAATACGCGTCCGAGGGCCAGTGAGATGGCTGCCCGGGGACCGAGCATGACCAACGTCACCAGGGTGACGATGTTGGCCAGTCCGGGCTTGAACCACGGGCCAAGGTTGGGCAGGGCCGATTCGAACACGTGCAGAGCGATGGCTGCCAGCAGCAGCGACAGCCAGCGGGCCTGCGCATGCAGGTCGTCGAGGATCGGGCGCTCGAGGGTAAGTTCCTTCATCGGATTACTGCACGATGCCGTCATAGCCCTTCGTGTTCGGACCTCCGCCACGAATGCTGACCAGGATGCGGTTGGGCACGCAGGCGATGATATCGCCCGGTTGATGTTTGGTACCGGCCAGGATGCATTGCTTGCCCGTACACGGGCTGCTTTCGAAATGCACGCCGTGTGTATCGATGACGATGTCCGAAATTCCGAGATCACCCTTCGCGAGCACGTGGATCGGCGCTCCCTGGGTCGGAATGGGGTATTCGGCGAGCAGATGCTTGCTGTGATAGATCATCACCATCGGCGGTCCGGCTACGGCATCCTGGTGCAGCCACAGCCACAGAGCGATGATGCATGCCAGACCGGCGACCAGCAGCAGGCGGTCGATGCGGTTGCCGGTCAGCAGTCGGCGCAGGTCTTGGCGTGCGGGTGCTGCAGTGGCTAGGCTGGGCATAGTCGCAGTGTAACAGCAGACGGCCCGCGGGCGCCATGCCCGGCGAGGCCCAGGAGGAAGCGATGCGTGTGGTCATTACGGGAGCGAATCGGGGCATCGGCCTCGGCTTTGTGCAGCATTACCTGGAGCAGGGAGACGAGGTATGGGCGGGATATCGCCGCGATGACGGCGGCCTGTCCGGCATCGATGATCCGCGATTGCATCCGGTATGCCTGGATGTAACCGGGAATCTCGATGCCGCCCTGTCCGAGCTGCCGGACAGTATCGATCTGTTGATCAACAATGCCGGCATTTATGGTTCGGGTGCGCAGTCGCTGCAGGCGGTGACCCCGGAGAGCATGCGCCAGGTGTTCGAGGTGAATTGCATCGGTCCCTTGCGCGTGGTGCAGGCCTTGCGGGAGCGGGTGGGTGCCGCCAGGGGCGTGATCGCCAACATCAGCTCCAAAATGGGTTCGATCGGCGACAACACCAGCGGCGGCTACTATGCCTATCGGGCGGCCAAGGCGGCACTGGTGATGGTATCGCGATCGATGGCCATCGACCTGGCGACGGCTGGGGTACGCGTGATTACGCTGCATCCGGGCTGGGTGAAGACGGACATGGGCGGCCAGTCCGCCCTGATCGAGGTGTCCGATTCGGTCAGGGGCATGGCCCGGGTTCTGGCGCACGTCGATGATTACGAGCCGGGGGCCTTTGTCGCCTTCGACGGCAAACCGATTCCCTACTGAACGCGCATCAGCTGGCTTGCCGCGCTTCGCTAACCGGGGCGGCACTCACGGCTGCTGACAGCTGCTGCATCCGGGCCGGTTCCGGCCACAGGCGGCTGATCACTACCTGCAGTTTTTCCCGGTCACCGCTGGTCCAGAAATCGGTAAGGCCGACCTGGGTGGGAGTGGCCAGAAGCCCGCCCTGTTCCAGACGATGGCTGAGGTGGCGAGCCACGGCAGCGCCGGTATCGATCAGGGCGATCTGTGGCCCGACGATGTCGGCGATCAGCACTTTCAGGAAGGGGTAATGCGTGCAGCCGAGGATGATGGTGTCCACTCCGGCATGTGTGAGTGGCGCGAGGTAACGCTTTAGCAGGTCGCGGGTGGCCTGGCTGTCGGTTTCACCCCGTTCGACCTGCTCCACCAGGCCATGACAGGACTGGGTATGCACCTCCATACCGTCGGCGAACCGGCTGAGCAGGGCTGCGAAGCGGGCGCTTTTCAGCGTTCCCTCGGTGGCCAGTATCCCGATCTTGCGGTTGTGGCTGGCAGCCGCCGCCGGTTTGACGGCCGGCTCCATGCCGATGACCGGTAGGGATAAGCGTCTGCGCAGCAACTCGGCGGCGGCGGCGGTAGCGGTATTGCAGGCCACGACGATAGCCTTGGCCTGTTGCCGGCACAGGAACTCGGCGAGAGCGAGCGCCCTTTCTCGAATGAATGCCTGCGACTTGTTGCCGTACGGCACATGCCGGGAATCGGCGATGTAGATCAGGCGTTCATGCGGCAACTGGGCGCGGATTTCACGCAATACGGACAGGCCGCCGACACCGGAATCAAATACGCCAATCGGAGCATTTTCTGGCATGGCGGGAATCTAGGGCCTGCGGGCACAAAAGGCGAACGGGCTGATGTCAGGCGATGCGCACCGGCTCCGGATCGGAGGATACCAGTGTGTCGCGCCATCCGGACAGGGTGGCGAGCAGCGACGAGGCATCGGTGACCGCTGGCTCGCAGGTGGTACCGGTGCATAGCGAGGCGCCGGCCGGCCCTGAATCCGGGAAATCCAACGTCAGCAGTGGATACAATCCGGACCAGAAGATGTGTGCCAGTTGCCCGTCGTCATCATCCTTGAGCTGCAAATGAGGTGTGCCGGTGGCGAGTGCCAGCCTCGCCAAGGTCAACATCGGCACCGATCCTGGGGCCTGCACCAAATTCGGGGCCAGGGCGCGGCAGATACCCTCGGCCCGCTGCCGCCAGCGCTCTTCCGAACTCAGGCCGTACAGGGCCACACACAGGCGGGCGGCCATGCCATTGGCGGACGGTGCCACGTTGTCGAACACCGGCACCGGCCGTTGCAGCGGCACCTTTTCGTCGGCCGGGGTCATGGCCAGCGCTCCGCCTTCGAGGACGAAATCATCGAACAGGCGGTCGGCAATGCGCACAGCATCTGCGAGCCAGTGCGCCTCTCCGGTCGTCTGGTACAGCAGCAGCAGGGCCCAGGCCAGTTCGGTCGCATCGCCGGCAAAGCGCTCCTTTTCCCGTCGGCCCTGATGCTGGCAATGCAGCACGCGTCCGTCGGCATCGACCATGCCGTCCAGCAGCACCTTGGCGTTGTCACAGGCCATGGCGAGCAGCTCCGGCATGGCCAGGCGCCGCCCGGCCTCGGCCAGGCCTGCAATGGTTAGGGCATTCCAGTCCGTCAGAAGCTTGGTGTCCGTTTCCGGGCGCACCCGCTGGTTGCGGGCCTCGTTCAGGGTCTTGCGGATGGCGGCCAGGCGCTGTTCATCGGTTCCCGGCTCATCGCCGGCCTGGCGGTGCGGGATATTGCGTCCCTCGAAATTGCCGTCTTCACTGATGCCGTAGCTGTGTGCGAACAGTTCCAGATCCTCCGGGGAAAGCACCTGCTTCAGCTCGTCCAGCGTCCATGTATGGAAGACGCCCTCCTGATGGTCGGCATCGGCGTCCTGGGCCGCGTAGAACAGGCCGGTATCCGGATCGCGCATCTCCTCCCGCAGCCAGGATACAGTGTCGCGGATAACCCGGAGGTAGACCGGATGCGGGCGGGAGAGCTGGGCCCTGGCATACAGCCCCAGCATCTGGGCATTGTCGTAAAGCATTTTCTCGAAGTGCGGCACCAGCCATTCGGCATCGGTACTGTAGCGATGGAAACCGCCACCGATTTGGTCAAAGATGCCGCCGGCCGCCATGGCGGCAAGGGTGTGATGGATGGCATCCAGGGCCTTGGCGCGGCCGGTCAGCAGGGCCAGATCCAGTATCATGGACAGCACCGGCGGTTGCGGGAACTTCGGCACAGGACCGAAACCACCGTGTTCGGCGTCATATTCGTGCATCCACATGGCCAGGGCGCCGACCGGTTCCGGCGGTGGTAGCTCGCTGGCCGGCTCGGCCACATGGCGGTCACGGATGGCCTCCGTCAGCTTCTCGGCATTTTGGCGAATCCCATGTTGGCCAGCCGTCCAGGCATGCGTCAGCGCGGTCAACAGGTGCGGGAAGGCCGGCAGTTCGTAGCGGTCGGTCGGTGGGAAATAGGTGCCTGCATAGAACGGTTCCAGATCCGGGGTCAAAAACACCGTCAGCGGCCAGCCACCATGGCCGGCCAGGGCCTGCACCGCACCCTGGTAGATGGCATCCAGGTCCGGGCGTTGTTCGCGGTCGACCTTGATGCAGACGAAATCGGCGTTCATCTGGGATGCGATGCGCGGATCCTCGAAGCATTCGCGCGCCATCACATGGCACCAGTGGCAGGTGGCATAGCCGATGGAAAGCAGGATCGGCCGGTTCAACTCCTTGGCTGCGGCCAACGCGGCATCGTCCCAAGGCTGCCAGTGCACCGGGTTGTCCTTGTGCTGGATCAGGTAGGGGCTACTGGAGCCTGCCAGCCGGTTCTGATCAATGGGCATCGTCATAGCGGGCAGCGATGCTAGCAGCGGGGGCACCTATCGTCAGCACACTAGAATTCCGGGCATCAGCTGTGCCGGGACATGCTCTCCCGCGCAGCTGTACGCGCGGCCGGTGAGATGAACCTCAGGGTTTTGCCTGCGGTGAAGATGACGGGACGACCGCCGGAATCCGGATCGTATGGATCATAGATATACACCCAGGACGGCAGGTAATGGCTCGTGTCCCGATACAGTCGGGTCATGTCCATCCCCACCTCGCCCGGCGTATCCTCGCCGTTATCCATCTCGCCATGATGGCGATGGTTCGCGTCACGCAGTACGCCGAAGCCGGCCGAGCCGCGGAAGAACCAGACCGGTCCGCCCCCGACGAATTCAGGCCCCTTATCGACAAGCACTCCGCCATCCCAACGCGAACCGTCGAGAACGTTAGAAGGCAGGTAACTGAAGGAGGAGCCGACCGTGCAATGAATACCGTTTTCTTCACAATGTCCGCCGGTGACGACGAATGAGCCGTCTGCATTCGGCTTGTCGAGCTGCACCCGAAATCCCTGCCGCGTCAAGGCCTCAGACATTGCCCGGTCGACCATGCGCTGCAGTCGCGTAGCAGCATCATACCCATTGCTCGCCTTGCGCCTCGGCATAAAGACGTAAATATGGGGCGTGGACTGATCATCGGTCAGTGATGAATCCCCGAGCAGGCCGGTTTCCACATCAATGGTGGCATCCATGCCGCTCGGATCCAGACCAGGGACAGTCTGGCCATAATTGATAATGTCATCGACGTTGGCGACGTATCGCGGATCACGATAGCCATCACGCAGTGTGCCGGCCTTGCCATCGGTCAGGCCAACAGCCAGCGCAACGTTCATCGCCTCGCTCATCGCCAGATTATGCCGATAATGCCACATGGAGAGACTTTCGGGGCTGTTCAGCGCGCATCCTGCCATGGTCAGCAGCGCAGACATCAAGATCACGTTTCTCATGCCATCCTCGCATGAATATTTATTTGTCAGGGGAATCGCCGGCCAGAATCTGGCCAAGCTACATTAAGCGGACATGAAAGCGCGATGTAACCACGGGCATGAACAGGAGAAAAATAGGTGGCCGCCCGTCGGCGGCCACCAGCGGTTCAAGAGAACCGCTTATCTCATGTATTGATTTTTAGTCGCCCTTGGCTTCGTTGTCCAGGGCGTGCTGGTAGCAGTGGGCAGCCTCCTGCCAGTCACCCTGCGATGCATGCCAGTCGCCAAGGCTTTGCCAGGCTGTCGGGCCCGGATGCAGGTTGAGCAAGGTGTTCAGATGCTCGCGGGCCATGCCGGGCAGGTTGGCGGCCTGAGCCAGCTGCGCGCGGAGCCATTGATGGGCGGCGTTCATGGAGGCGGCATCCAGACCTTCCATGCGTCGATATTGCTTCATGGCATCCTTGCTGAACAGGGGAAGCAATTCGCGGGCAACGGCCATGTCGTCATGACTTTCGACATACTGCAGCCACAGTTTCTGGGCTGCGGCATGGTCACCGGAGTGCGACATGGCCCGGCCCATGGCAATGACCACCTGCGGGTCATCCGGTACCAGGCGCAGCGCCTTGCGCAGGTGATGCATTTCCTGTTCCGGATCCGATTCGGCCAAGGCTACATAGGCGTGGGCGAGCTTCGGTTTGATCGCCGATGCCGAACGGTATCCCCGCTTCCATTGCTCCTCGAACATCTGGCAGGCGGTGGCCCACTCCCCTTCCTCTTCGGTCAGATCAGCCAGGCGCTGCAAGGCCAACGGAGCCCCCGGATGCACGGCCAGCCATGCCTCCAGATGGGCCTTACGGGCGGAAAGATCCGGTGCCGGCTGGGCGGCGGGGTCGGTGGCGATGCGGGCCGCCAGTGCCACGTGCAGGGGATCGGCATGCTGCCCCGGCAGTTCCTGATCCTTGGCGGGTATGGCCAGGATGCGCAGCATGCCCAGCGCCCAGTCCGGTATGACGCCGGTGGCCTTGCGCATGGCCTTGACGCCATGGTCATCCCGCATGTCAAGCCAGGCGGAAAGCCCATCGCGCAGCATCGCCTCCCGCCGTTTGCGGCTGCCGGCGCGCAGGCCCTGCCATACCTGTCCCGGCCCTGCGAGCAGGGCCGAGAACAAGGCGCGGATCAGCCAGAAGCCGCCGAGGATGACGAGCAGGGCCACGATGAATGCTCCCTGCCGCGCCTCGAATTCCCAGCCGAAGGCCTGGATGCGCACCATCTGGCTGGCCACCTCCGGCATCAGGGTGAGCAGGATGGTGACGGCCAGAGAGAGCAGCAGGATCAGCACCAGCCTCATGGGTTGCTCTCCAGCCACCGGTTGGCGGTTTCATGCAGGGCCGCCACGGCTTGGCGTATGGCCTTGAAATTATTTGGTAGTTCCAACTGCGCGGTTTTGCCGCCGGCTTTTGCGGAAGAGGCGTTGATCAGGATCAGTTCCGCCCGCAGCGGCTGCCAGATCTTGGTTTCCGGCCATGACTCAATGGCCATGCCACGGCGGATGCGAATCAGCTTCTGGCGCAGCACTCGGCTGCCACTGCTGCCATTGGTGGGGGCGGGGCGAAAATGGAATTGCCTGGCAAGCCATGCCAGCCAGGGATGAGCGAAATGGGGGATCAGATCCGGCCCCGACTCCGGCGCGGCCAATCTAGCAATCCACACATCGAGGCGCTGTTGCCATTGCTGGTTCTGGGTCAGGGCCTCGCGTGCGGCGGCAGTCATGGAGATGGCCTCGTTGCGCTGGTTGGCCGAAAGCACCGGCGACAGGGAGACGTCCTGCCACAGCAGGGCCAGCTGTGGCAGGCGCGTGGCCGGGTCGGCGATCAGCCTCAAGCGGCTGCGCAGGTCGAGGCGCTGTTGCGTAGCCAGGGCCTGGTGAAGCTGTTCATTGTCGCTGCGCAGTTGTTGCAGCTGATCCTGCAACTGCTGGATGGCGGCCATCAACTGCGCAGCCTGCTGTGTGCTGAGTGGTGTCGCCGACCCGGCAGGGGCGACTGGCGCCGCCTCGGTCCGTTGATTGCCGGGAGTGGTTTCAGGCTTTTTGGCTACCGGTGTCTTCGCAGGTGCGGGGACAGAAGCGGGGGATTCGCCGGTGGTCGGTGGGGCCGCATGCTCGCTCAGATGCAACATGCCAAGCACGTTCGGGTGCACGCGCTCATACCAGTAGAACAGCGCGGCCAGGCCGGCCAGCACCACCAGCATCAGCAGCAGAGCCCAAATGCGAGAACCGCGCTTCCGCGATGCCGGTTTGGCCTTCTCGCCCGCGTTGTCCGCTGGTGCGGCCTTGGACGCAGACCGGGTTTCGTCCGTTTCCCTCTGCGGACTTTGTTGTTCGTCGCTCATGGATTTGGATTGTCGTTGAGCCAGCGGGCCACGTCCAGTGCATGGTAGGTCAGGATCATATCGGCGCCGGCACGCTTGAAGCCGCGCATGGTTTCGAGTACCACGCGCTGCTCATCGATCCAGCCCTTTTCGGCGGCCGCCTTGATCATCGCGTATTCCCCGGAGACGTTGTAGGCGGCCAGCGGCAGGTTGGTGACGTCGCGAACCTCGCGGATGATATCCATGTACGCCAAGGCAGGCTTGACCATCAGCATGTCGGCGCCCTCCTCGACGTCGAGAAGGGCCTCGCGCACGGCTTCGCGACGGTTGCCGGGATCCATCTGGTAGCTGGCGCGATCCCCGAAGGCTGGGGCGGAATCCGCGGCGTCGCGGAATGGGCCGAAATAGGCCGAGGCATACTTGACGGCGTAGGACATGATTGGAATCTGCTCAAAGCCGGCTCCGTCGAGGCCGGCGCGGATGGCGGCGACCATGCCGTCCATCATGCCGGACGGGGCGATGATGTCGATGCCGGCCTCGGCGTAAGATACGGCCTCCTTCTGCAGGTTTTCCAGGGTGGCATCGTTATCCACGTCCTGGCCATGCAGCACGCCGCAATGGCCATGTTCGGTATATTCGCAGAAGCAGCTGTCGGCAATCACGCATAGCTCGGGTACGGCCTGTTTGGCCTCGTGGACGGCGCGCTGCACGATGCCGTCCGGATTCCAGGCCTCGCTGCCGATGGCATCCTTGTGTGCCGGGATGCCGAACAGGATGATGGCCGGGATGCCGAGCGCATGTGCCTCCCTTGCAGCCTCGGCCACTTCACTGACGGGCAGTCGCCAGACACCGGGCATGCTGCCCACCGGCCGACGTTCATTCAGTGTTTCATCGACGAACAGCGGGTAGATCAAATCGGCCGGTGAAAGCCGGGTTTCGCTTACCATGCGCCGCAGCGTGGCGTTTCTGCGCAGCCGGCGGGGCCGGTAGATCAGGTCGGGCAGGGACATGGCTTACTCCGTGGGCGTCAGGTAATGCTTCGCCAGCGCATCCAGCATGGCCGGAAAGCTAGCGTCGCTGGCTACAACTTGCACCCCCAGTCCGAGCTTTTCCGCTGCGCTGGCCACCCCAGGGCTGATGGCGACGACGAGCGGCCGGGAGGCGAGGGTGGCATCTCCGATGCGTTGGAGATAATAGGCCGCCGTCTTCGTGCTACCGAGCAGTACGGCATCGATGCGACCCATGCGCAGGGCCTGGATGACGGACGAGGCATCATCGGTGGGAAAAACGGTGCGGTAGGCATGAACCGTGGTGACGACGATGCCTTGCTGGTGCAGCCAGTCAGCCAGTGTGTCGCGTCCCTCCTCGGCCCGGAACAGCAACAGTTTTCCCGGCAGGCCGTGATGGCGGTAGGCGCTGACCAGGCCGTCCTGCGAGGCAGGTTCGGCAATGATGGTGGCATGCCAGCCTTGGGCGGCCATCGCCGACGCCGTTTTTTCGCCGACTGCGGCCAGCCGATGGCTGCCCAGCAGGGCATGCTCGGATGGGCTCAGGACTTGGGTGGCGCAGCGCACGCCATTGGAGCTGGTAAAGGCGATATCGATCGTCGCGTCCGCCAGAAGCGCAGCGGTGGCCTGTATCGGCTCCGGCAGGCATTCGACGGCCAGGCAGGGGAACAGCACCGCCTCACCGCCACGTGCCCGGATCATGTCCGCGGTTTGTGTGGCTTGTCCTGCTGAGCGGGTGACCAGGATGCGGCGGCCGGAAAGCGGGGATGCGGTCGGGTTGTCCATAGCCCCATCCTGCAGTTTCGCAAGAAGCCTGCCAATGTATGTGCAAATGCTTGCCGTCGGGGCGAGATTATGGTGGCATATTAATATATATGGCGAAGCTTCCCGACCGACAAGACGCGAAAAAGCTGCTGAAGGACATCTTCGGTTACGATGAATTCCGGCCGATGCAGGAGGAGATCATCGCCACCCTGCTGGATGGCAAGGATGCGTTTGTGCTGATGCCGACCGGCGGCGGCAAATCCCTGTGCTACCAGATTCCGGCCATCCTGCGCCCGGGTACCGGCATCATCGTTTCTCCATTGATCTCCCTGATGAAGGATCAGGTGGATACGCTGACACGCTGCGGTGTGCGCGCGGCCTTTTACAACTCGTCGCTGAAGGCTGCTGAATCCAAGGAGGTGCTGGCACAGTTCGAGGCGGGGGCACTGGATCTGCTGTATGTGGCGCCGGAACGCCTGCTGTCCAAGGCCTTTTTGGCCCGCCTGGAACGGGTGAAGTTGTCGATGTTTGCCATTGACGAGGCGCATTGTGTGTCGCAATGGGGGCATGATTTCCGTCCCGAATACGTCAAGCTCGGTATGCTGCGCGAGCATTTTCCAAAGGTGCCCATGCTGGCGCTGACGGCCACCGCGGACACCCATACGCGCGAGGATGTGGTGGAAAGGCTGCAGCTGCGCGAACCCCATTGGTTCACGTCCAGCTTCGATCGTCCGAACATCCGCTACCTGGTGGCAGAGAAGCGCCAGCCGTTGACGCAGATTCTGCAGTTTCTCGAGGACTGGGAGAGCGCCTCAGGCATCATTTACTGCCTGTCGCGCAAGCGGGTGGAGGATCTGGCTGTCAATCTGCAGCGCCAGGGCTATCGTGCCGCCGCCTATCACGCAGGGCTTCCGGCGCGGCAGCGGGAACGGGTACAGGACGATTTTCTGCGAGACCGCACCAAGATCATCGTGGCCACGATCGCCTTCGGTATGGGTGTCGACAAGCCGAACGTGCGCTATGTGGTGCACCACGATCTGCCCAAGAGCATCGAAAGCTATTACCAGGAGACCGGGCGGGCCGGGCGTGATGGCATGGAGTCCGAGGCCCTGCTGCTCTACGGCTCGGGTGACGTGAATCTGGTGCGACGCCTGATCGAGAATGTCGAGAATCCGGATCAGCGCCGGGTGGAGGTGCACAAGCTGAACAGCATGGTGGGTCTGGCCGAGGCCCTGACCTGCAGGCGCAAGGTGCTGCTCGGCTATTTCGGCGAGGATCTTCCGGAGCCCTGTAACAACTGCGACATTTGCCTGGATCCGCCGGAGACCTATGACGGCACCCGACTGGCGCAACTGGCCCTGGCCTGCGTGCAGGAGTTGAACGGTGATTACGGCATGGGCTACGTCATCGATGTGCTGCGCGGGGTGAACAGCGCCCGGGTGAGGGAAAACGGCCACGACAAGTGTACATCCTTTGGCGAGGGTAGCGACCAAAATGCGGATGAATGGACCTCGGTGCTGCGTCAACTGGTTCACCATGGCTACATGCATCAGAACGTCAGCCGCAAGGCGGCGCTGATGCCTTCGGAGAAGGCCGATGCGCTTGTCACGGGTCAGGAAATGGTGATGCTGGCCAAGTACAAGCCCGGTATCAAACGCCAGCTGAAGCGTTTGAGCGGCAGTCGGGACGAGGCGCTTTTCGGATGGCTGGTCGGCCTGCGCCAGACGCTGGCGGATGCCGAGGGCACCGCACCGCACGTGCTATTCAGTGATGCCACGCTGAGCGAGATGAGCCAACGCAAGCCGGTCGATCTGGAATCCCTGGCCAGGGTCAGTGGCGTAGGCAAGCACAAGCTCGAAACCTATGGGCAGGACCTGATCGAGGCTGTGCGTCAGCACCTGGCCAGTCAGTCCGACAAGGCCGATGCCTCCGGCGACGGTCGCCCCAAACTGATGGCCAAAGGCCCGGCGGCCAATGACAGCCAGCTGCATACCCTGGCGCTCTACAAGAACTTGGGTCAGGTGGGCCAGATTGCGGTCCAGCAGGGTGTCAGCGAGAAAACCGTGCTCGGCCATTTCATCGCCCTGATCCGGGCAGGGCACTATATCGACGTACCCGATCTGTTCGGAGGGATGTTCGAGCAACTGATGGCCGATTTGGATCAAGCCGACCCGTATGCTTCCCTGTCGGAGGTGAAACGGGATCTTTCCATTGATATCTCCAACGAGGAGTTCCGGCTACTGCTGGCTTGGCGGGAAGCCATCGGCGTTGCCTGAAGCCTGTCGTTTTTTTCATGTTTATCGTCCACGCGAGTATTGCCGCTGCCGATGTCGGGTCATATCCTGCAAGGCAATGGGCCGCTTCAGACGGTCTGCCTGCGGAGGGATGGTATGGGTGAATGGATATCACTGACCGCTGCCGACGGTCATCAGCTTGCCGCTTGGCGGCAGATGCCCGCGTCCAAACCCAAGGGTGGGTTGGTGCTGGTGCAGGAAGCGTTCGGGGTCAACCATCACATACGCGAGGTGGCGGAACGTTTTGCTGCGCTCGGCTACGAGGTCGTGGCTCCAGCCATGTACGACCGCTATGAGCGTGGCTTCGAGGTCGGTTACAGTCAGGAGGACATCGCGCAAGGAATCGCGATAGTGCGCCGGATGGATTGGGACAAGGCGCTGCTCGATATCGAGGCTGCCCGCATCGCGTTGTCGGTGTCTTTGTCCGATACCTTGGCGGACGCAAAGAAGAGAATCGGCATCGTCGGCTATTGCTTTGGTGGCAGCATGGCATGGCTGGCCGCTGGTCGCCTGCGGTTTGCAGCTGCCGTGGTCTATTACGGCAGCCGCATCCCCGATCCTTCCGGAAGGGTGCCGCGTTGCCCGCTGATCGCACATTTCGGCCGCCAGGACAAGAGCATTCCCGTGGAACGCGTGGAGGAAATGATCAAGGCGTATCCGGATATTCCGGTCTATCTGTACGATGCCGGCCACGGATTCGCGTGCGATGAGCGCGCCTCGTTCGACCAGGCCGCCCGTGACCTGGCCTGGCAGCGGACGGTCGATTTTTTGCAAGTCCATCTGGGGTAAGCCGGGCTCATGGCGCCTGCCTGGCATTGCGTCGCGGCAGTGAATGGGTACGTTGTGCATCCCTTGTCCGGCCGTCGAAGCGTGGCAAAGCATGGCGATGCCCGGTTGTGGATTGGCCTGAAATGCGAGGAAACGCGGACGATTGCAGCTTGTTGCTGGCTGCCGACACTGAGGTGATGATGAAACGGATTGCGATAGGCTCGGCGTTGCTTGCCGTCATCCTGTGCTGCCAAGTGCCGGTTGCCCTTGCCGACATGACACAGAGCCAGGCGAGGCACCTGGAAATGCAGGCAGAACAGGGGGATGCCGAGGCTCTGCATACGCTGCGTCAACGGGCTTCAGCAGGTGATGCCGTGGCTCAGAACTTTCTGGGCGATTTCTACAAGCATGGCCAGGGCGTGAAACGGGATTACTCCACCGCCGCCGCATGGTATCAAAAGGCGGCTACCCAGGGTTATGCCCTGGCCCAGTCGAATCTGGGTTTTCTGTACTATGAGGGGCGCGGTGTGTCCCAGGACTATGCCAAGGCGGCAGAGTGGTGGAAGAAGGCGGCCAAGCAGGGGGACATGCTGTCCCAGTCGAACCTGGGGGTTCTCTATTACAAGGGACAGGGCGTGGCGCAGGATTACGGCAAGGCCGCCCAGTTGTGGCTGAAGGCGGCCGATCAGGGGGATGGCTCATCCCAGTACAATATGGGCTATGCCTATTACAAGGGACAGGGTGTGCCGCAGGATTTTGTCGAAGCCTACAAATGGTTGACCCTAGCCGCCTCCAGCCGGTCGCGGAAGGGTATCCGTGATGCTGCCCTGGCCACCCGGGAGGTGGTGGCGGGAGCGATGACGAACGAACAGATCTCGAATGCGCAACAATTGACAAAGAATTGGAAGCCGAAGCAATAATCCATGCCTCACATATTGTGATATATATCACATCTAGCAGGGTTTTAGCCTTTATCGTGATCGCGTGCACATTTTTGTAAGGGATAATACCTATTATCATATTTGTGCTAGGCCTCATTTCCGGCAGGAAGAGGCAAAGGAGATTATCTGGAATGGTACCGGTCGCGGACATGAAGCCTGTGTGGGTCACTTTGATCATCGCCACGGCGCTGATGCTGTCGGCCCGTACCGCTTTTGCCGAAACGCCGGCGAAGGTTCCGTCTGTGACGGCAGCGACCAATGGCGGCTCGGACCAGCTCGGGACCACCGAGCATGCACCCGACATCAGAGGACCGGAGGTCATTGATCCGGACATCCAGGATGTCGAGGTGGAGATACGGGTACCCGAGGTCGAGGCCCCGGATGTGCAAGTGCCGGAGGTCGAGACCCCTGAAGTGCAAGTGCCTGAGATGAATCTGCCGGAGGTCGAGATTCCAGAGTCGCACTAAGGTGCACATTAATTCGTAAAACGGCGCCCTTTCTGGTATCAGGAAGGGCGCTTTTGCAGGTTAAGGAGCCTGTCTTTTGGCGCTGGCTTGCTCGGCCTTGGATATCCCCAGCAGGTAATCGTCGAGCAGGCCGGCGGGGAAGACGCGTCATCGGAATGCGTATGTCTCCATTTCAGGTTTCTGCCGCTGATGCGCATGGATGATCGTCCCGAACAAGCGCCCGGCGGACAAATCCGGCTACAATAGTGGAACGGCCATATTAGGGCTGTAGCGAGGGAAGCGATGCGTGCTTACTTGCAGATCACCGGGTTCATTTTCGGTGTGGTGATGCTGGGCCATGTCCTCAGACTGATCCTACACTGGCAGGTGCAGTTGGCAGGATGGACGGTACCGATGTGGCTGTCGTGGGTGGCAATTCCCCTGGCAGGGACGCTATGTGTCTGGGCGTTCCGCCTTGCCGGAAACGCTAGACGCTGAGTTCGGCATGCGCGCCATGGTGCTGGAAGCCCCCGGCAAGGCCTTGCACTTGTGCGAGATGCCGCAACCGGCGTGCGGTCCCGAGGATGTGCTGCTGAAGGTCGCTGCCTGCGGCGTGTGCCGTACCGATCTGCACATCCTGGATGGCGATCTGCCCGATCCGACATTACCTCTGGTGCCCGGGCATGAGATCGTCGGCTCCGTGGTTGCCAAGGGCGAGCGCGTCGAAGGCTTTGAGCCCGGGCAAAGGTTGGGGGTACCGTGGCTGGGCCGTACCTGCGGGCACTGCCGCTACTGCACCAGCGGACACGAGAATCTCTGTGACCATGCCGGGTTCACCGGCTATACGATCAACGGCGGTTATGCCGAATATGCCGTGGCCGATTCCCGATATTGCTTTCCGATCCCGGAGGCGTATGCCGATGCCCAGGCTGCACCCCTGCTGTGCGCGGGCTTGATCGGTTACCGATCTCTGGTCGCCGCTGGCGATGGCCAAAGGCTCGGCATTTACGGGTTTGGGGCGGCGGCGCATATCATCGCCCAGTTGGCCCGTTGGCAGGGGCGGACGGTCTACGCCTTCACCAGGCCTGGGGATGCGGCAGGGCAGCGCTTCGCAAAAGGGCTTGGCGCTGCCTGGGCAGGCGATTCCACCATGGCGCCACCTGACGAGATGGATGCAGCAATCATCTTTGCACCCGTCGGAGCCCTGGTACCGGAGGCGCTCAGGCGCGTCGCCAAGGGAGGCACGGTTGTCTGTGCCGGCATCCACATGAGCGATGTGCCAGGCTTCCCTTATTCCATCCTGTGGGGTGAACGCAGCATCCGCTCCGTTGCCAACCTGACCCGCCGGGATGGGGAGGACTTTCTCGCCATCGCTCCCAAAGCCGGTATCCGTACCGAGGTTGAGACCTTCCGGCTCGAGCAGGCGAATGAAGCCCTCGCCCGCCTGAGGGAAGGGCGCATACGCGGTGCGGCGGTGCTGGCCATATCTTAGAAAATCGTCGCATGCATAGAGCTGCCCACACGTAGTAGAAACAAGTCGGCCCTGTGATCCGTTTCACAGCATCGAATCGTCTTGCCGTTAACATGGATACATGGATGCGGTGCTGTACAAGCCCGTGGGAGGCATCGACTATGGCCGCCTGTTGGCACAGGCGGGGCGCTTTTTCGTCCGGCGCATCCTTTTCCCCCTCTTGCTGTCCCTGCTGGTTTCCGGCTTTTCGGCCACGGCCGTGGCCGGTGGCTTCAGGACCAATGTCCACCACGTGCGGCAGGTGTTGCTTGCCAAGTTCAGCCATTGGCGGGGGACGCCCTACCGATACGGTGGTATGAGCCATCACGGCATTGACTGCTCCGGATTTGTGCATGTGATCTACAGGCAAGCGCTGGGCATCGACGTGCCGCGCAGCACCGAGCTGCTGTCCCGCCTCCGTCATCGCGTTTCGCGCCATCATTTGATCGCCGGCGATTTGATCCTGTTTCGTATCAATCACCATACACTGCATGCCGGCATCTACATTGGCCAAGGACAGTTCATCCATGCCTCGAAATCACGTGGCGTGATGCTTTCCAGCCTGCATAATCCCTACTGGAAAGAGACCTTCAGCAAGGCGGTGCGTGTCATCGGGTTGCGCATCTGACCTGTTCTGTCGATGGAGCCCATATCGACCCCTGCATACAAAGGCTGGCCACACTAAATCTGCAAAATGCTTCGGCACAGATACCGGAGAGTGGAGTCCCTGATTCCTGAGCCGCTTCCGAGAATTGGAGCATACCAATTGAAACCGCTTGGGGCTTGTGCTGCACTGTGGAATGGATAGCACAGATCGCGAGCCCGATGCCATTGGTCGCCACCCGGGATTGCGCTGTCCGATCATTGCTGTGATGGATGGATGCCATGCCTAATTTCAACGCTGTGCCCCCGTTGTTGATCCATTTCCTGCTCGCAGCGCTGTTCAGCTTCGTCATCGGCCTGGAATTCCACGCCTATCAGCAGGTCAATCGTCACCATATCGGCTTCGGTACCACCCGGACGTTCACGATGATCGGGGTCTTCGGGTTCACGCTGTATACGCTGGATTCGCACGGCATCCTTTATGCCATCGGCCTTGCGGTGCTGGCTGCCTTCCTGCTCTTCTATTACACGCAGCGGATCCGTGAGGACAGCTTCTCACTGATTGCCCCACTGCTGGCGTTGCTGACCTATGTATTGGGGGCGGCCGCCAGTGTGCTGCCGGGATGGTTCCTGATCCTGTTCGTCGTAACCATGCTGCTGCTGCTCAGCGAAAAGCAGGGTATCCGCCATCTCTCCGACTCCTTCCAGGATAAGGAAATGCTCACCCTGGGGAAATTCCTGATCATGGCCGGCGTCGTATTGCCCCTGCTGCCAGATCGGCAGATCGCATCGTTCATCACCGTCACCTACTATCAGGTTTGGCTGGCCATCCTCGTCGTTTCCTCGATCTCCTATCTCAGCTACCTGGCCCAGACCTATTTCTTCAAGCAGCGTGGCTTTTTGCTGACCGGCCTGCTCGGTGGGCTATATTCCAGCACCGCCGCGACCGTGGTCATCGCCAGGCGCGCCGGAGAGGGCGCGGAGTGCAGCGGTGCCGTGTCATCAGCATTGATCCTGGCCACCGCCATGATGTACCTACGGCTTCTGGCGTTGATCTTTGTGCTCGGCGGCATGGTTGATTTCATGCATCTGCTCGGCCCGTTCGCCGTCTTTGCCATCGTCTCGATCATCGCCGCCCTGGTGCTGCGCCGCCGGCATGGCAAGGCCGAAGCCGGTAGCGGGGAGAATGTTCCGGTCAAGCATCCGCTCGAGTTCGGGGCCGCTTTCGTGTTCGCCATGCTTTTCGTCGCCTTCACCGCCATCACCCATTACGTGGTCGGCGATTTCGGCACCAGCGGCCTGCATGTGCTCGCCTTCGCCGTGGGCATGACCGATATCGATCCCTTCATCCTGTCGCTGCTCGCTGGCAAGTTCCATGTTTCGGCGAGTGCCATCATTGGCGCCATCGTCATCGCTTCCGGCAGCAACAACCTGTTGAAGGCGGGCTATGCCGTCGCCTTGGGGCGCAACCGCGCCGTCTATCCGGCAGCCATCTGGTTGGTATTGCTATTCCTTGCCTCGCTTGCTTATGCCTGGTGGATGTGACGAAGGCGCTACACGGCTGGTGATGGCGTATTTTTGTCCGGACCTGTCGCGGCAGGTACCGACCACCGTCGTGCCCTGATAGTTGTAGTGGCAATCCAGCCTATCCCCGTCCTTGGCGATCAGCATGGCCCGGCCAGTATTTCCGGGATTGTAGGTCTGGATGGTGCCGAAGCCGGGATACATGAAGGGACCATATCCATACATGAATGGGCCGTATCCGTACATGAACGGCCCAAAGGTGGTGACGAAGCCAGTGGACGACGAGGCGTTGTCGACATAGTGGCCTCGGTAGGTCTTGCCAGCGATTGTTACCTGCATCGTCGCATGGTCGCGATCGATGCGCACGGGCCATTGCCGGCCACCGGGGTCGGTGATGACGAGATGTTCAGTGGCGCAGGCGCTAAGCGCCAAGGCAGTGAGGATCAGCATCGCAACATATCGCATGGCCTTCCCCTTGAGCGTGTGGCTTCGCATCGGGCGGAGAAACGAATGCCATTGTAGGTGCTCGCCGGCACTGTACAAATGACAGGAGAGGGGGAGATGCTCGCAGGTCCGCGCACTTTCTGCGCCCCGTGTCCGTGGCCTGGAACCGCGCAGCGAAGAATATGGAGATGGGTCTGGTCAGCCTCTACGTCAACAGAGCGTGAGGTGAGGGATGCAGCAGCGGCACCGCAGTCGGTGCCAACAGATAGCGGGCTTTCGCCCGCAATTCACCTTTTGATTACCTTGAATCAGCGCGGCGGAGTTCGTCACTCCAAAGCAAGAGGTCATCCATTGTCTTGATCGTTTTGATCGGCGCGTGGTCAACGCCGTTACGGATGACAACGCAGCGGCCGGCGCGGACGGTCTCTTTGGCAAGGGCTACGACCGCTTCAATGACTCCCGGGTAGCCCATCGCCTTTGCATCGGCGATATCGTGTGTGTTCATGGCAAGGTTCATCTGTTCTGTCATGCCGTTCTCCCGTTCATCGACACGGGTGGCGAATGCACAACCCCGCATCTGAATTTGGATGCGAAAACTGGGAGTTGTGCGTGATTTCATGCTGAAGCCGACATTACGGATCGATAATCCGGGGCCACGGAGGAAAATGAAAAAGGGCCTACTTGCGTAAGCCCTTGGGGTTGATGGAGCCCATGAGGGCGAGCACAAGTAGACCTGTGGCAATGATCCGCAGCATGACCCCTCCCACAAACTACTTTTCCTGCAATGCGGCGAGTATAGCTGAGAGCCTGGGTATTTCGGTGGATAGAGATCATGTTTTGAGATTTCGCTGAACTAAGTCATAAAGTCATACGTAATTATACTTAGAGAATAATTCTTACTTTTAGATTATATATACCTCTTGCCTACGCTGAGGAACTGAAGCCTAGTAGAGCGAGGTGGTGATGGAACACCAAAAAAGCGGGGGGAATCGCCGGGATTACGAGCGCTTTGCCGTGGGCTTCAAGGTTAGCATCTTTGATATGCGCGAACCCGGCCAGCAGTTACTTGAGGAATCGGTGTTGAAGGATGTTTCCGGCGGTGGGGTGGGCTTCCTGAGCCGTTCGCCTGGCTTGTACCACCCCGGCCAGCGGCTTCGTATAAGCATTATCCTGCCCGGAACTGACGTGCTCGATGCACGACTGGAGGGCAATGCTACCGTGGCATGGGTAGACGAAGAACGCTCCGATACAAAGGGCGTGTCTGTCGGCATATCCGTGGATGATTTGCTGGACTTCGGCCGCACTACGCGCTCGGCTACGGATGATCAGGGTACCGGCGCATGATCTTGAGCGAAGAGGGCGCCGACACTCGCCAGATTATCTATTATGCCTTCTGCCTGATGGGGCTAATCCCTTACATGCTTGCCGTTTACGTTGTGGTGGATATGCATATTCCCCCCATTAGCCAGGGGATGATGCTGGTGGCCTTGACTGTCTTCCTGTGTCATCTGCTCGGTCTTGTATTGCTCAGGCGCAATGGCGACAAGCTGGTCGAACTCTGGGCCAGGGTTACCAGAGCCACGACCTTCAAGACACTGGGAACCATTGATATCCCGGGTCGTAAGTCGAAGGAGTTGGCCGGGCTGGAGCACGCATTCAATGCCATGTTTGGCGAAACGGAAAGTCTGCGGCGCAATTTTCGTGAGATGACCACAAAGATGATGCTCTATGCCAAGGATATCGAGGGTTATCAGCAGCGCTTGCAGGAAGAGGCGGTATTGCATGCGCGCATGAACCGCTATGTACCGCAGAACGTCGTGGACCAGTTGCTGAAGGTCGAGGGGGATCTGCCGGCGCAGCGGCTTTCTCAGGAAGTGACGGTGTTGTTCGCCGATATCCGTGGGTTCACGACCTTGTCCGAGAACATGGCACCGGAAGAGGTTATCGACATGCTCAACGAGTATTTCGATGACATGGTCGAGGTGATTTTCCGCCACCATGGCATCCTGGACAAATTCGTTGGCGATGAGTTGATGGCGGTGTTCGGCATTCTCGGACAGCCCGAACTATCGGCCAAGCATGCGATCGATACGGCTATGGAAATGCAGGCACACCTCGGCATGCTGATGGCCGAGCGCAGGATGCAGGGCAAGCCCGTGTTCAGCGTCGGCATCGGCCTCAATACCGGTCCGGTGGTGATCGGGAACGTCGGCTCTCGGAATAGGATGGATTACACCGTCATCGGGGATACAGTGAATGTGGCGGCACGCCTGGAGCAAATGGCCGAAGGTGGCACGGTGCTGGTCGGAGAGGTCACGCACAGTAGGCTTCCGGCCAGTGTGAAGATGGCGGAAAGGGGCGAGGTCAAGGTCAGGAACAGGGCCGATCCGGTCAAATGCTACGCGCTGGCTTGTTAAACAAAGAGGGGTGTCGAAGTATCCTGGGAAGCGTAATGTTGTCTGGTCACTAGCTACTTTGGGAGGATGGAGCTATGAAACCGATTGAATGGCATGACGATCTATCGGTGGGAAACGACCATATGGACAATCAACGTAAAGTTATCATCCATCTGATGAACATGCTTCTAAGACAACAAGGTAGTCTGGCATCCGCTTTAAGCCACGAATTTTCCGTCCTGCTCGCACGGCTGAGGATCGTCGTGGCCAAACATTTCATGGAGGAAGAAATACTCTTGGAACAAAACGACTGTCCTTGCCTGGAGGAACATGCAGTGGACCATGCCTACATTGTATTTAAGCTTTCCGAAACCGATGCGATGGCAGAAGAGAAGATCGTCCATCAGAGGATACCGCTATTGTGTGGCATGCTGGCAACACACTTTGCAACCCAAGATATCGAGTGTAGGGATTATCTCACTGCATAAAGTAGAAAGTGCAGATTGCACTAGAATCAGCAGGGTGTTGTATCAATCCGGCAGGCTAGTGCAACCGAAAACGGCACTTTGCTGCAATGTGGCGACCGGTTGAACCGACAGCCATAAATGGCCGTTCAGATGTGTCTATAATATCGGGGGGAATCTACAATATTAATAGCGATTCAGTTCAGGTCGTAAGCTTCCCCGAAACGGCGACGGTTCATAAGTAGAGTTTTCTGGCACATTGGGCCGGTTATCCATCGAAAAGTAAAACCCGGCCAGAAACGAAAAAGGGGCCACTCACGTAACCCCTTGAAATTAATGGAGCCGATGAGCGGATTCGAACCGCTGACCTGCTCATTACGAGT
>CAYRBJ010000014.1:0-43119 GCA_964422615.1 uncultured Zetaproteobacteria bacterium
TCAACCTCGTGCTCCTCGATCATCTCAAATACTTTCTTCACATCTTTATTCACGGCTTTCCTCTCCTCGCTGAATTCAGGCCCTGGCCCGGAAAAAATATGACGCACGATGGTGTCACGGACATACACCCCACGCAAGCGACCGGGGGTCGGTACGGCAGGCCCTAGAGGGCTTCCTCATCGGTCTCGCCGGTGCGGATGCGCACCACATGCTCGACCGGCAGCACAAATATCTTGCCGTCGCCGACCTTGCCGGTGGCGGCTACCCGACGGATCGCCTCAATCACCACATCGGCATTGTCGGAGGGTACCACCACCTCGATCTTCACCTTGGGCAGGAAATCCACGACATACTCGGCACCGCGGTACAGCTCGGTGTGCCCCTTCTGCCTCCCGTAGCCCTTGACCTCGATGACGGTCATGCCGTGTACGCCGACCTGTTCCAGCGCATCCTTCACATCATCAAGCTTGAACGGCTTGATGATCGCCTCAATCTTCTTCATGCCTGCCCCCTATTCACGAAATGCATGCGTGATCGGATAGCGCCGATCCCGGCCGAAAGCGCGCGGTGTGATTTTCACGCCCGGAGGCGCCTGCCGACGCTTGTATTCGGCCGCATGCACCATGCGCACGATACGCCGAACCTCGTCGACGGGGAAGCCGCGCGCCGCGATCTGCTCCACGCTCTGCCTGCCTTCGATGGTGGCAGACAGGATGGCGTCGAGCACCGGGTAGGCGGGAAGCGAATCCGCATCCTTCTGGTCCGCGCGCAGTTCCGCTGAGGGCTCCTTGGTGATCGAGTTGCGCGGAATGCGCTCCTGCTGGCGGTTGATCCATTCCGCCAGTTCGTATACCTCGGTCTTGTATACATCCTTCAGCACCGCGAAACCGCCGGCCATATCACCGTACAGCGTGGCATAGCCGACCGCCATCTCCGACTTGTTGCCGGTGGTCAGCAGCATGCGCCCCGTCTTGTTGCTGATGGCCATCTGCAACAAGCCACGAATACGGGCCTGGATGTTCTCCTCGGTCGCATCGGGCTGCGCCCTGCCCCATGCCGCAAACACCGGGGCCAGCAACTCCTCCGTCGCCTTCACCGGAGCCTCGATCGGCAACGTCACCGTTTCGATGCCGAGGTTTCGTGCCAGTTCCTCCGCATCGCGGATGCTGTGGCTGCTGGAATAGCGCGAGGGCATCAGCACACCGAGCACGTTCCCGGCCCCCAGTGCATCCACCGCCAGCACCGCCGTCACGGCCGAATCGATGCCGCCGGAAAGGCCAAGCAGGACCTGGGTGCAGCCGTTCCTGAGTACATAATCACGGATACCAAGCACCAGGGCGGCATAGATCTGCGCCACCCGCTCCGGGATCGGAGCCATCTCCGCCTGCCCCGGACAAGCCAAATCGACGATCAGTTCCGACTCCTCGAACAGCGGTGCTCGGCCGAGCAGTTCCCCGGCCGGACCCATCACGTGCGAGCCGCCGTCGAACACCACCTCGTCCTGGCCACCGACCGGATTGACGTAGGCCAACGGTACCCCGAACTCGGCGGCACGCCGACGGATCAGGTCCTCGCGTTCATCCTGCTTGCCGACATGGAACGGTGAGGCATTGAGATTGACGCGTATATCGCAGCCATGGGCCACGCTCTTGTGGGCCAGATCATCATGCCACAGGTCCTCACAGATGCCGATGCCGATGCGCCAGTCGCGATAGCGATAGACATCCGCATCGCTGGTACCGGGCTCGAAGTAGCGCCGCTCGTCGAACACGCCGTAGTTCGGCAATGCCCGCTTGTCATAGATGCCCAGGATTTCGCCGTCCGCGGCCAGCACGGCGCTGTTGCGCAGTCCGCCCCCAACCCGCCGGGGGAAGCCGAACACGGCCGCCATGCGGCCGGTCGCCCCGATCAGGCGGGAAACCTCGCGCTCCACGGCATCCATGAAGGCGGGGCGCAATAGCAGATCCTCGGGTGGATAGCCGGTCACGGCCAACTCCGGAAACACCGCCAGATCGCAACCGGCGGCCTCGGCACGCGCCAAGGCCGCCACGATGCGCTCTCCGTTCCCTGACATGTCGCCGACACGCGATGCCATCTGCACCAGCATCAGCTTCATACTCCCCCCTCCGCTTTGTGCCACGAAACCAGCATGGCATCGCCATACGAATAGAATCGGTATCCCACCGCCATCGCATGCGCATAGGCCGCGAGTAGGCGATCCCGGCCGATCATGGCCGCCACCAGCATCAACAGGGTCGAGCGCGGCAGATGGAAATTGGTCAGCAGGGCGTCCACCACCCTAAACCGGTAGCCGGGATAAATGAATATGTCCGTCCGGCCGCTTCCTGCCGCTATCCCACCACCGGAAGCCGCCGCTTCCAACGCCCGCAGGGCGGTGGTACCGACAGCCACGATGCGCCGCCCCTGGCGGCGGGCGTCACGGATCAGCGCCGCCGTGGTCTGCGGAATATCGAAAGCCTCGCTGTGCATGCGGTGATCCTCGATGCGCTCCACCTGCACCGGCTGGAACGTGCCCGGACCGACGTGCAGGGTCAGGTGCGCGAAGCTGGCGCCTGCCGCTCGCATTGCCTGCATCAGCGCCTCGGTCAGATGCAGGCCGGCCGTGGGTGCCGCTACCGCCCCCGGCTGTGTTGCAAACACCGTCTGGTAACGTTCGCGATCGGCGGTGGCGTCCGCCCGCTGGATGTAGGGGGGAAGCGGCATGTGACCGTGCGCCTCGACGGCGGTCGGCACATCGGAGGCAAACAGGCGCAGGCGCACCTGTTTACCCTCGCGACCCAGGATCTCGGCCGAGAAGTCATCCGCGATATCGATGCGCTCACCCATCCGCAACGGCTTGTTGGCGCGCGCCCACGCCAGCCAGACATCGGGGCCGCCTGCCGGCTCGAGCAACAATAATTCGACCCGTCCGCCAGATTTCTTCGTTCCCAGCAGGCGGGCCGGAATCACCCGGGTGTCGTTCAGCACCCACACATCCCCGGGATGGACAAGAGATGGCAACTCACGCATGCAGCGGTCTGCGAAAGAGTCGCCGGTCAGATCGAGAAGGCGGGAGGCATCGCGCTCGGGCAGTGGATGCTGGGCGATCAGGGATTCCGGCAGATCAAAATCGAAATCGTCGAGGCGCATGCGCGGCAAGCTACACCAATGCCGCCGGCGTAAACACGCGCCGCAATGTGGGGAACGGGACCTACGCGATCGTCTTCACCCCTTCGGGGGTCCCCATTAGAACAGTATGTGCCCCCTGCAGCGAGAAAATACCGTTGGTCACCACGCCGGGAACATTGTTCAGATGTTCCTCCATGTTCCTGGGATCGGTGATGGCGAGGCCGTGCACGTCCAGGATGAGATTGCCGTTGTCGGTGGTGAAGCCCTCGCGCAGCCTCGGTTCTCCCCCCAGCTTGCGTGCCTCGGCCGCCACCAGTTCGCGCGCCATCGGGATGACCTCGATCGGCAGCGGGAAGGCCCCGAGCACATCGACCTGCTTGGTTTCGTCCACGATGCACACGAAGCGCTTCGAGGCCGCGGCCACGATCTTCTCGCGCGTCAGCGCCCCGCCGCCGCCCTTGATCAGGTTCCGGCCCGGATCAAATTCATCGGCACCATCGATGTATACGGACAGCGACGATGCTTGGGTGAGCGCCTCGTTCAGATCCAGCACCCGGATGCCATGGGCGGCCAGACGCTCGGCCGTGGCATTCGAACTGGCCACCGCCCCCAGGATACTTCCCTTGATACCGGCCAGGGCATCGATGAACTTGTTGGCCGTCGAACCGGTGCCTACGCCGACAATGGTCCCTTCCTCGACATAGGCAAGCGCAGCCTCGGCCACCTTCTGTTTCATTTCGTCCTGGGTCATGCCGTTCCCCCCTTTTACGCTCTGGGCAGAGGTTAGACGATCCGCCGGTGACTTTCAGCACCCAAGCCGCTCCGATAGTCTTGCCCCATGAATCACCCTCCCCAGCCCGTGGACCTGGTGCTGACCACCATCGTGGCGGTGGGCATGCTGCAGGTGGCCTGGCTATCGGTGGCTTTGTTCCGTCGGCGGGTGGCGCGTGACACCATCCAGAAGAGCATACCGCCGCTGTTCGCCATCTGGGTCGTTGTGTGGCCTGTCTACCACGATCCGCGCTGGATATGGGCGGGCATCGGCGTGCTTGCCTGCTTCGTGCTGCTACCACTGCTGCTACGGCGGCCATTCTGGCGGGATCTGCGCCGGGCCTGGGCCGCGTCTCCGTCGCCGATCGATTACCGGCTGAAGAATCCGATCCCGTTCTGGCCCTTCGCCTTCTTCGTCGCCACCCTCGGCATCGCCGCCGCCCTGTTCCAGTCGATCCCGGAATTCGGTCTGGGCATCGCCCTGACCGTGTGCCTGGCGCAGCCCGCGGCCGCCTGGCTGGACCATTTCGGCTTTCTCCCCCTAGGGTTCCCGGCGCATCCGCAACAAACACTGCCGGGACATCTGCTGCTGGTGCTCGCCGCAGCCGGCCTGTGTAGCTGGAGCGTGCACGTCTACCACGGTATCGCCTGGCAACCGCTGTTGCTTGCCACGTCGGTGGCTGGCATCGCCGCCTCCCTTGCCCGTGCCCTGGTGCCGGGTGGCTGGAACCAGCCGGCCGTGGCAGCCGCCATGGGCGTCGTCCTGTGGTTGCTCTAGGATAACCGCATGCACGAGCTGATCCGCACCGCCCTGGCTGAGGATGCCGCCTTTAACGATCTCACGGCCATGGCAACAATCCCTGAAGGGCAACGGGGTACGGCAGCAATCCACGCCAAGGCCGCTGGCATCCTGTCGGGTATTGCCGTGGCCACCGAGGTGTTCCGGCAAATGGGTGACGGCATCGACATGCATTGGCACAGGCACGACAGCGAACCGGTGCACAGCGGCGATCGCATCTGTGAACTCGCAGGCCCGTTGCGCTCCTTGCTGGCGGCCGAACGCACGGCCCTGAACTTTCTGCAGCACCTGTCGGGGATCGCCACCGCCACCCACGCCTATGTGCAGGCCGTTGCCGGCAGTGACTGCGCCATCTTTGATACCCGCAAGACCACGCCCGGGCTCAGGATGCTCGAAAAACAGGCGGTGATGCATGGCGGCGGGCACAATCACCGCATGGACCTGGCCGGCGGGCTGCTGATCAAGGAGAACCACATCGCCGCCTGCGGCTCACTGCACCAAGCTGTGCTGGCCTGCCGTAATATCGCCAATGCCCCGTGGGTGGAGGTCGAGTGCGAAACCCTGGAGCAGGTACGGGAAGCGGTCGAAGCCGAACCGGACATCATCCTGCTCGACAACATGACGCCGGAAATGGTGCGCCAGGCCCGTACCCTGATCCCGCGCAGCATCGTCATCGAGGCATCCGGCGGTATCACCCTGGCCAATGCCCGCGCTTACGCCGAAGCCGGGGCCGACCGTCTGGCCATCGGCGCCATTACCCATTCGGCCCCGGCGCTCGATTTGTCGATGCGGGTGAACTGAGCATGAACCACCCGCTTCAGGAAAAAATCCTGACCCGTCTGTCTGGAGGCACCGGGCCCGTATCCGGCCATAACCTGGCCGCTGAACTGGGGCTCAGCCGCACGGCGGTGTGGAAACACGTGCAGGCCCTGCGTCGGCAGGGTATCCGCATCCGTTCCGAGGCAGGTCGCGGCTACGTGATGGAATCGGACCGCTTCACCGCCCAGGCATTAACCATGCACCTGGAACTCGATCCGCCCACGCGCATCGGGCACCGTATCCGCTGCCTGGAGAATGTCGATTCGACCAACCTGGAGGTGCTGCGGGCGGCCGATGCCGGCGAGCCGGAAGGCCTGGTGATCATCGCCGAACAACAGCAGCAGGGACGCGGGCGCCTCGGCCGCACCTGGCACACCATGGCCGATGACGCCCTGGCCATGTCCGTGCTGATGCGCCCGTCGCTGCCACCGGAGCGCGTGCCCCAGATACCGTTGGTGGTCGGTGTGGCCCTGTACGAGGCCTTCAGGGACCTCGGGGCCGAGGTGGCCATCAAGTGGCCCAACGATATCCTGCACCGCGGCGCCAAGCTGGCAGGCATCCTGACCGAGATGCGCGCCGAACCCGGCCACGTGCAGGCGGTGGTGGCCGGCATCGGCATCAACATCCGCCATCCGGCAGACGGCTGGCCGGATGACATCCATCAGGCGGTGACCGATCTGTCCACTGCGGCCCGCAGGCCACTGCGCCGACTGGACGTCGCCGAACGGGTGATCCGCAACCTGGACGCCTGCTATGCGATGTACCTGCACGAGGGCTTTGACCCGCTTCGCGACAGATGGTGGGCCGCCCATGCCGCCCGTGGCACCCAGGTGCGTGTCCACAACGGCTCCGGCTATGTGCAGGGCACGGCCATCGCCATCGATCACGACGGTGCCCTGCTACTCTCCACGGATGGCGACACCCGGCGTATCATTGCCGGTGATCTCGAACTGATGGGAGCGCCCTGACATGTCCGCGTTTCTGGTCATCGATATTGGCAACACGCAGACCGTATTCGGCCTGTACGAGGATGGCGAGCTGGCCGCCCACTGGCGGCTGTCCAGCGGCAGATACGCCACGCCGGATGAACTGGCATGGCAACTTTACGGCCTGTTCGAACAGGAGGGGCGGAATCCCAAATGCATCGATGGCATCATGGTGGCCAGTGTCGTGCCTCGGCTGGATCGCACCCTGACCCAGGCATGCGAGCGCATCTGTGGCCTGACGCCGGCGTTTGTCGGCGAGCCGGAGATCAAGACAGGCATGGCCCTTGACTACAAGAATCCGCGTGAGGTGGGAGGGGACCGCATCGTCAACGCTGTGGCCGCCCGCGAGTTCTTCGGCAGTCCGGTCGTCGTCATCGACTGCGGCACCGCCATCACCTTCGACATCATCTCTCCCGAGGGGCGCTATGCGGGCGGCCTGATCCTACCGGGTCTGGAAATCGGCCTGACGGCGCTGCACGAACGGGCGGCCAAGCTGCCGGAGGTCTCGTTCGCGCGCACCGACATGATGATTGGCCGTGACACCGCCACCAGCATGCAGGTGGGAAGCTACTGGGCCGCGGTGGAATCGATCTGTGGACTGATCCGGCGCATCCAGACCCTGCCCGGCTATCAGGACGTCACCGTTGTCGCCACCGGCGGCATGGTGAACGTGGTCGCTCCCGACATCCGGCAGCTGAACCACGTGTTTCCCCACCTGACACTCGAAGGCCTGCGGCTGCTGGCCGAAAGGCATTTCGCCTGAATCCGTCCCGGCGTTCCTGGTTCGGCGCGCTCGGGCTGGCCATCCTGACCGGGCTGGCTTGGCTCAGCTGGACCCCGCCGCACCCCCCACCCGACCAGTCATCGGTGCACGAGACTCTGCTCAACACCCCGTCCACGCAGGGAAAACCCGCGTTGTGGCGTGTCGTCACCCGCCGTCTGGTATGGGGACAGGCCGCCAAGGCCATGCAGCAGCGTCTGCAGCAGGCGGGGTTTTCGCCCATCCTGTTGCAGCGCCGGGAACCTGTGGAGATGCATGCCTTCGATGATGCCACGCTGTACCAGGATTACCCATCGGCAGCCAAGGCGGCCACCGGATGGCGGAAATCGGGGTTCGATGCCAACGTGATCAAGACAACGGCCGGCTATCTGGTGGGCCTCGGCCGCTTCTTCATCACCTCCTATGCCGAGCAGATGCAACAGCGCCTGCAGCGCTCGGGAAGGCATTATCGCTACCAACGGCGCCTGGTGGATATTCCGACCTTCCGTTTCACCTTCCCGCCCGAGGACCATGCCAAGGCCAGCCGGCTGTGGCAGCAGGTCCAGGACCTGGGCATCGCCGAACCAACCCTGATGCCGGAGTCCCGTTTCGAGCAGATGTTCGAGAACAATCCACCCGCTCAGACCACGCCCGCCCACTAAGCATAGAGCATGCCGCGGGCAAATCGATCAGAGTCGGAAGCCAGTGTTTCTAGCATGGCATAGCGGCGCCGGTACATCGCCCGTTTATGGGCGGATACCGTCTGCAAAGGCTTGATCATCCATATCAATGGCAATGCATACAGGCTCGGATTGTCAGCAGCAATGCAGCCCCCGGCATCAAGCCACAAGGTATCGTAATCGGCCTTTATCCGGTGTGAACGACCCCGCCCGAAGATTAGACAGCGATAGACATGGCTGGCGCTGCTAATTCCCGACAAACGCTCAACACCCCAACTTCTTGCCAATTGCATCAGCGCAAACAGCACCAAAGCCTTGGGGCGCATGCCATGCAAATCCTTGGTCAGTTGCCTGATAGATTCCCTCGACTCGTCAACCCCTCCCTGCATACCACCGATCTGTGCGTGGATTCCCATTTTATCTACAAGGATTGAAAAGGTCATACTGTATATGCGAACCCCATCCGATCGGGCCAGACTTAGAGTCAGGTCTCCCTCCATTTCAAACTGGTCATAATAGCGTAACACCAGACGATGATCCCCCGCCCCACCGAGTGGCAAATGCGCCAGTTCCAACCCTTCCCCGATAAATATGGCCTCAAGGGCCGATTCCGACAGGTGCCTTCTCAGCCATCGATATTGTCCAATCAGCGCCCGGTGCCGGTCGCCAAATGACAACCCGCGGCGTAAATACGGACGCACAATCTTTTCGCAGATGCGTGGATGAGTCTCAATGATACGCAGCATCAAAGGATCATCCAGGTTGGCATACCAGTCGGTGATAAAATGAGAATGACGCAGCGCCTGAACGACGGTTCGCAACACCAGCCGCTGAAAGCGATTCTCCATGCGAACACCCGCGTGCGAACGCTCCACCAGCGCCGAAAATCTAGACAATTTGTTCATAGAGGATACCTCTGATGAGACCCGAATCAGCCTCGCATCGCTTCGACGAATCGGTCGAACAGGTAATCGGCGTCATGCGGGCCAGGACTCGCCTCCGGGTGATACTGCACCGAGAATACCGGCCGCCCGCGCAGGCGCAGTCCCTCGACCGTGCCATCGAACAGTGAGCGGTGCGTGATCTCGACATGCTCCGGCACCTGGTCGTCGCACACGGCATAGCCGTGGTTCTGGCTGGTGATCTCGATGCGGCCCGTCGTCTCGTCGCGCACCGGATGATTGGCGCCGCGGTGCCCGAACTTGAGCTTGAAGGTGCGCAGGCCCAGAGCCTGGGACAGCAACTGGTGCCCCATGCAGATGCCGAAGATCGGGATATCCAGTTCCAGCAATTCGCGAATGGTCGTCACCGCGTAACCGGCAGCGGCCGGATCGCCCGGACCATTGGACAGAAAAATGCCATCCGGCCTGCAGGCGGCGATCTCGGATGCCGAGGCCTGCGCCGGCACGATGGTGACGCGGCAGTCGCGATCGGCAAGCTTGCGGAAGATATTGCGCTTGCAGCCGAAATCCATGGCCACGACATGCCAGGACCGGCCGCCCTGTGCATACTGACGGCTGGCCAGATCATAGCTTCCCTGTTCCCAGCCGGAGGCCTGTTTCACCGATGCCCGGCCGACCAGATCGCGGCCTTCCAGCCCTTCCCAGGCCCGCGCCATATCCACCGCCTCATCCTCTCCCATGCCGTCGGAAGCGATGACGCCGTTGGCGGCGCCCTGCGTGCGCAGATGCCGGGTCAGCGCCCGCGTATCGATATCGGCGATCGCCACCACCCGGCGTGAACGCAGCCAGTTCTCCAGGCCATCCTCGGCCCGGTAGTTCGAGGTCAGGCGCGCCGGCGCACGCAGGATGCAGCCGCGGGCGGCGACATCCGCCGATTCCATGTCATCCTCGTTGATGCCGACATTGCCGATATGCGGATAGGTAAAGGTGATGATCTGGTCGGTGTAGGACGGATCGGTCAGGATCTCCTGGTAACCGGTCATCGAGGTGTTGAAGCAGACCTCTCCGACCGTATGCCCGCGATGGCCGTAGGCCCTGCCGTGAAAGACGCGCCCGTCCGCCAGCGCCAGGATAGCCTTGTGTTCTTCCACGACCACATCACCTCTCACAAAAGTTTCGCGATGTTAGGGACCCGCTCAGCCGCTGTCGAGTCGCGGGCTATGTGGACGCGTGCAGCATGGCCTTCGGATCAAGCAGCCGATCCAGTTCGGCCTGCTCCATGATATTCTGCTCCAGGCAGACCTGACGCACCGTCTTGCCCTCGGCCACGGCCTGCTTGGCGATCCCGGCCGCCCGATCGTAGCCGATGCGCGGTGCCAGCGCCGTAACCATGCTCATGCTCCACTCGATCTGTTCGGCGCAGTGCTCCCGGTTGGCGGTCAACCCGGCGATGCACTTGTCGGCAAACATGCGGGAGGCGTTAGCCAGCAAACGTTCGGATTCCAGCAGGTTCAGGACGATGATCGGCAGCATGACGTTGAGATCGAGCAGGCCAGAGGCGCCTCCGAATGCAATGGCCGCATCGTTGCCGATCACCTGCGCGCAGACCTGGGCCAGTGATTCGGCGATCACCGGGTTGACCTTGCCCGGCATGATCGAACTGCCCGGTTGCACCGCCGGCACCGATATCTCGCCGATCCCGCAGCGCGGGCCGGCATTCAGCAGGCGCACATCATTGGCGATTTTCACCAGCGACACCGCCAGCGTCCTGAGCTGTCCGGACAATTCGACCGCCGCATCTTGGGCGGCCTGGGCCTCGAAATGATTGGCCGCCTCGTGAAACTCGATGCCGTATGCCTCGCTCAGGGCTGCAGCCATACGTGATCCGAACTTAGGATGGGTGTTCAGGCCCGTGCCCACGGCGGTTCCACCCTGTGCCAGTTCGCCCAGGCGCGGCAGGCAGGAGTTTAGCCGCGCCATCCCCAGCTCCATTTGCCGCGCCCAGCCGGAAATCTCCTGCCCAAGCGTGATCGGCGTGGCATCCATCAGATGCGTACGCCCGATCTTGACCACATCAGCATAGTCTTTGGCCTTCGCGGCAAGCGTGGCGTGCAGATGATCCAGGGCCGGCAGTAGCTCGTGCACCAGCAGATCGGCGGCGGCCACATGCAATGCGGTCGGAATCACATCATTGGATGACTGCCCCATGTTCACATGGTCGTTGGCGTGCACCCTAGCCGAGGCAGCGAGCTGCACGGCCCGGTGGGCGATGACCTCGTTGGCGTTCATGTTGGTGCTGGTACCGGAGCCGGTCTGGAAGATGTCCAGCGGGAAATGCCCGTCATGCCGACCCTCCGCCACCTCCGTCGCTGCCTGGCGGATCGCCTCGGCCATGGTTGCGTCCAGACGCCCCAACTCCATGTTCACCTCCGCCGCCGCCGTCTTGATACGGCCGAGCGCCTTGATGAACACACGTGGAAAACGCAGACCGGATACGGGGAAGTTCTCGACCGCCCTGGCCGTCTGTGCCCCGTACATGGCCTCGGCCGGCACACGCATCTCTCCCATGGAATCACGTTCGATTCGATATTGGCTCATGCTTTCCCTTCCTTTTTCCGTCCCGCGGCACGCCGCAGGAGAAGCATCGTCACATCGTCCTCCGGGACATCGACACCGAAGTCCCGTAATTCGCCCATCAGTGCCTCCGGCATGCGATCAATGGCAAGCTTCTGATGCGAAGCAAACCATGCGCTGACCCGGTTCTCCCCAAACATCTCGGAGTCCGGCCGGCGCGCCTCGATAATACCGTCCGTCAGCGCCATTAGGGTATCGCCAGGCCCCAGTACTCGGCAGACGGCTTGGAACGGCTCATCGTCCCGCAACCCCAGTGGCGGCGATGTCGCCTCCAGACGCAGGGACTTGCCTTCACTATACATCAGCGGTGGCACATGACCGGCATTGAGCCACAGCAGGGAGTGATCTTCCGGCTGCAGCATCGCCAGGAACATGGTGACAAAGCGGCCGCCGGTCAGGGTCTGGCACAGGGTGCGGTTGATATAGCGTGCCGCCTCCTCGATGGAAATGCCCATACCCGCCAGGGCATGCAGCATGGCCTGCAAATTGGCCACCGTCAGTGCCGCCGGGTAACCCTTGCCGGCCACGTCGGCCATCACCAGCCACACCCTTCCGTCCGGCAGCATGATGTGATCGTAATAATCCCCACCCACGTCGAGACAACTGCGTTGCATCGCCGCAATACCATAACCGGGAATCACTGGCTGCGCCTTCGGCAGTAGTCCCTCATGGATCTCGGACGCAATGCGCAGTGAATCCTTCATGTCATCGCGTTCCTGCATGCCCTGCAGCGCCGTGTTCAGGCCACGCGCCAACTCGCCCATCTCATCATCCACCAGCACCGGCACCCGGCCGTCGAACTGCCCCAGCCTCAAAAACTGCAGACCGAGGCCGAGGCTGGTCGTCACCCGTCCCAAGGTGCGGCTGAGCACCGCCACCAGCATCGTTCCCGCCAGCAGCAGGGAAACCAGCATCACCACGGCCTGCTGGATGATGAACCGCTGTTGTCCGGCATCGTGCACCATCACCGCCAGGTAGACATACACAGCCAGGCAAGCGGCCGGAAGCAGGCTGGTGACAATGAAGATGACCCAGGGTCTCCGCGCCGATCCAGTCAGGGCCGTGAATCCCTGCAAGCGATCCAGCCCTTCGAGAAACATCCCCGAACGGGCCAGGGCCTGGCGCAGGCGCGTGGCGTAATCCAGGGTGATCGCCACGCCGAGCACAGGCGTGAGCACGCCGGCGCCGTAAAAAACCGACAGTCCCAGCGCCAGGATCATCTCGGCTGTCATCGTCACACCACGCACGGCCGCAGCAGCAAGCAACAGCAGCATCAAATAGGTGAAAAATATCAAGCCCGCCGAGGTATATCCCCTCAATGCCCGCCACGGCAGTTGCGCCATGTGGCCGGCCAACCGGTCAATTCGCTCCTTGGGCCCGGCAATATGCCGCACACTCAACGCCACCGGCCGCTGCACCCAGACGCCAGCCGCCACCAGCACTGCGAGCAGGAAACAGATATCGAAAAGGGATATCCAGCGGGACAAGCCCAGAACCTGGCTGTTCCCGGACAGGCGCATCGTTAGCTGCAGCGCCATGAAAATCAGCAGTATCGGCCACAGGCGGACGATATAACGCCATGTCGGTGCCGCCCCCGTATCGTTTGCCCTCGCCGCTCGCTTAGCCATGCGCTCTAGCCTAGAATCCGGACATCCGCAGCACAAATGCCAGCCGCCACGAATCCGGAGCCAACCACCGGACCGCTGCCCGGGCGGCAGAAAAAAGGCACCCCGAACGGAGTGCCTGCCCTTGGCCTTAAATGGCTCCCCGGGCCGGACTCGAACCAGCGACAAGGTGGTTAACAGCCACCTGCTCTACCGACTGAGCTACCGGGGAATAGGCGGGGAACGGTACGAACCGTCCGTCATTGTGTCAACCGAGCATTTCTGCGATGGATGACCCCACCGCGAGTCCTTAAGATACGTGGATGGATATCGACGCTTGCCAGAGGGTGGGGGGCTTGCCAATATATCGTATTCATTAGGGGTTACATGCATTACATGCTAAAAAGGATGAAGATGGGGAGGCCACTGCCTTGAATAGCGGCGCTTTTTGGAAGTCCGACTGGTTTGTGGGCCTCGTGGTCGCGGCCATCTTCATCGTCGGCTATCTGGTTAAGTTTCCACCCTTGCAGCGCATGGAGCAGTACGCCTATGACATCGGCGTTTCCGCCAGCGTCAAGCCTGCCAGCAACCAGATCGCCATCATCAATATCGATGACAAATCCATCAACCGCATCGGCCGCTGGCCGTGGTCGCGTTCCATCGAAGCCGACATGATCAACAAGCTGTCGGCTGCCGGGGCCAGCCAGATCGGGCTTGATATCTTCTTCACCGAACGGCAGAGCGACGATAACACCTCCCAGATGATCGAATTCCTGAAACAGCAGGCCAAGATCCTGCAGGATCAGGGCCGCACCAGCGAGGCAGCCGCCACCCTGAAAAAGGCGCAGGGCATGGATATCGATGCCAAGCTGGTCGCAGCTGTACACCAGGCGGGCAATGTCGTGATGCCGATCCTGTTCGATTTCGGGGGCGGAGGTACCCCGCCCCTGCCTAACCAGCTAAAGACGCTGAACCGCATTAGCACCGCCAACGTTGGCGGCAACCCTGCGGACATGACCCCGCTGATCGCGACCGGCATCCGCCTGCCCTTCGGCCAGCTGGCCACGGCTGCCGCAGGGCTCGGTCACCAGAACATCTCGTTGGAGCCTGGCGGCGTGGTGCGCAACGATCCGCTCGTCATTGAGTACAACAAGCGTTTCTACCCCTCACTGTCGTTGGCCATGGCCGCCCAGCAATTGCACGTATCCCCTCACGATATCCGCGTGGACCTCGGATCGGACATCGAAATGAGCGTCCTCGACATCCCAACCGATTCCCTGATGCGGGTCTGGCCTGTCTTCCATACGGGCGGCAAGGGCATAAGCTTCAAGCATTATTCCTTCTATGACGTATATTCCGGGCAAGTCCCGGCCAAGGTGTTCCAGAACAAGATCGTCCTGATTGGCATTACGGCCAAGGGCATCGGCAACACCTTCATTACTCCGGTCAACAATCAGATGTCCGGGGTCGAATTCACCGCCAACGTCCTGCAGAGCATCCTCGATCATACCTTCTTCTCGCGCCCCTCCTGGATGAAGCTGGTCGAGCTCGGCATCCTGGCCCTGGTTGCCATCTACCTGATCATCTTGCTGCCGCGGCTGAGTGCCGCTGCCGCCGCCATCGTCACTATCCTGCTGCTGCTAACACTGCTTAGCGTGAACTTCTTCGGCTTGACGGCCTATTCCCTGTGGATCCAGACCATCACCGCCGGTTCCATGCTGATCCTTGGACATGTACTGCTGACCACCAAACGCTATTTCGCGTCCGAGGAGGAGCGCCAAAAGATTTCCAGCGAATCGGCGGAAACCAACAAGATGCTGGGACTATCGTTCCAGAGCCAGGGCATGCTCGACATGGCCTTCGACAAGTTCCGCAAATGCCCGATGAACGACGACATGCTGGCCACGTTGTACAACCTCGCCCTGGATTTCGAACGCAAGCGCCAGTTCAACAAGGCCTCGACCGTCTACGACCACATGGCCGAATTCAATCCCAACTACAAGGACGTCCAGGCCCGCATCCTGCGCGCCAAGAATGCCGGAGAAACCCAGATCTTCGGCACATCCGGCGGCAATAACATGTCCAACCTGCTGATCACCGGCGGAGCCAAACCGACCCTCGGTCGTTACGAAATCGTCAAGGAACTCGGCCGGGGCGCCATGGGCACGGTCTACCTCGGCCGCGATCCGAAGATCAACCGCGAAGTGGCGATCAAGACCATGGCGCTATCCCAGGAATTCGAATCGGACGAACTGCAAGAGGTCAAGGAGCGTTTCTTCCGGGAGGCGGAAACCGCCGGCCGACTGACACATCCGAACATCGTGACCATCTTCGATGCCGGCGAGGAGCATGACCTGGCCTACATCGCCATGGAGTTCCTGAACGGCACGGACCTCGTTCCCTTCACCAAGAAGGACAAACTGCTGCCGGCTACGGCTGTGCTCAAGATCACCGGCAAAGTGGCGGAGGCCTTGCATTATGCCCACAATCAAGGGGTGATCCATCGCGATATCAAACCGGCCAACATCATGCTGCTGCGCAACAAGACGGTAAAAGTCACCGATTTCGGCATCGCCCGCATCACCGCCTCCAGCAAAACCAAGACAGGCGTGGTGTTGGGAACCCCCTCCTACATGTCTCCAGAGCAGCTATCCGGCAAGCATGTGGATGGCCGTTCCGACCTGTTCTCGATGGGCGTCATGCTCTACGAGATGCTGAGCGGTGCCCGTCCGTTCCGTGGTGATTCCATGGCCACCCTGATGTTTCAGATCGCCAACGAGCCGCATCCGGATGTGCGCGAGCACAATCCCGATCTTCCCGAAAGCATCAGCAAGGTGATTGACCGCCTGCTCGCCAAGGAGCCGGAAAACCGTTATGACAATGGAGGTGAAGTGGTGCGTGCCATCATCGCCTGTCTGAATGACGTCAATACACGGGGGAAACGGACGTGAGTACCATCGAAATGCACGCCCTGACCGATGTCGGCGTCAAACGTTCCCATAACGAGGACTGCGTCGGTGTCGACCCAGCCTTCGGTTTCGCCGTGCTCGCTGACGGCATGGGTGGCCACAATGCCGGAGAAATCGCCAGTTCCATGGCAGTGGATCTGGTCAGCCGCATACTACAAGAGAAGCTGCCAAAACTGCCCGAAGGCAAAATCGATGACGAAACCGGCTTTACCGGTGAATCGATGCTGGTACGCAACGCCGTCGGCATGGCCAACAACGCCATCCTGGAAACATCTCAGACCCGGCCGGAATGTGCCGGCATGGGCACGACGGTGGTGGCGGCCTGTTTCTATGCCGACCGCCTGACCGCGGCGCATGTCGGCGATTCGCGCATGTATCGCCTGCGTGACGATCTGCTGAGTCATGTCACCGAAGACCATTCCCTGATCCAGGAGCAGGTGCGGCGCGGCCTGCTGACAGCCGATGACGCCCGTAACTCCTCGATCAAGAACCTGGTGACGCGCGCGCTCGGTATTGAGCCGAACGTCGAACCGGACATCGTCGAGGATATCGTCAGACAGGGTGACATCTACCTGATGTGCTCCGACGGCCTGACCGACGTGGTGCCGGACGAGGCCATCCGCCTGACACTGACCCAATATGCCAAGGACCTGCGCCGGGCGGCCGCGCAACTGGTGCAACTGGCCAATGATGCGGGAGGACCGGACAATATCTCGGTGATCCTGATCCACACCGGAAAGGTATTCCAACGCAAACGCGGGATGATATCCCGAATGTTTGGGCGTTGATAAGTGTTCGGCTATGATACGGAAATGATGGAGGAACCCCATGGCGAGTAAGCTGATCCTCAAATTCAAGGACTCGGTGATCTCTGAGTGTCCGCTGGACCAGGAGGAAACCACCATTGGTCGCAAACCAGACAACACGATCCACATCGATAATCTTGCAGTCAGCGGCAGGCATGCACGGGTATTGAAGATCGGCAATAAGTCCATCCTCGAAGACATGGGCAGCACCAACGGCACCCACGTCAACAATAAGAACATCACGAAGCACGTACTGAAGCACGGCGATGTCATCCTGATCGGCAAGCACACGCTCACCTATGTGGAGTTTCCCGACCAGCCGGCCGCCGCGCCGCCGGAACCGGAGCCGGAAGAGGAGAACGTCGACAAGACCACGATTATCACACCTCAGGCGCGGGCAGCGATTGCACCGAAAGAAGAAGGTGCGTCATCAGCATCATCGACGGCCATGGCCATGCCGCTGGGTGGCATCCAGGTGGTTTCCGGCCCGCAGGCCGGACGAGCCTTCGAACTCAGCTCATCGCTGACCAGCATCGGCAAGGGCGATACATGCAAGATCAAGGTCAAGGGATTCACGGTCGGCAAGCAGGCGGCTGTTATTACCCGTCGTCCCACCGGTTATCACATTGCATTCCTGGAAGGCATGGCCAAGGTCAAGGTCAATGGCGAGACCCTCGGCAATGAGCCGCGCACGCTGAATGACGGCGATCTCATCGAGATCGGTGATACGCGCATGGAATTCTTCATCAAGGAATAGCCGGGTATCCCCTGCCTGCGGGGCTGAACACACCCTGCTTCAGCTGCGGGCGTGCACGTTGAACAGCCTGTCGTACTCATCCAGGGCATAACGGTCGGTCATGCCGGCAACATAGTCCGCCACGACCCTGGCACGCGCCGATTCGTCACCCGCCTGCTGCAACCGTACCGATGCCGTGCCGGCAGGCAGCATCTCCGGGCGTTCCATATAGGCATGGAACAGATCCTGAATCACGCGCTCCGCCTTCACGGCCATGCGTATCACCCGGTAGTGCCGATACATGTTCTGGAACAAAAAGCGCTTCAGCTCGCCGTTCATATGACGCACGTCGCGTGAAAAACCGACCAGTGGCGTATCCGCCTGCCGTACATCATCCAGGCAATGCACGTTCGCGTCACGAATGCGGCGCGCGGTCTCCTCGATGGCGTCTAGGATCATGAAATTGATCATGCGCCGGGTGGTTTCATTGATCTGGACCCGCGCATCGGCCGCCGCATACGCGTTGAGCGCCTGATCATGATGAATGCGGAACAGTTTCACCGAACGCAGATCCTCGACGTTCAGCATACCGGCCCGCACCCCGTCGTCGATATCGTGGTTGTTGTAGGCGATCTCGTCCGCCAGGTTGCCGAACTGCGCCTCCAGCGTTGCCTGTTCGTGCAGATGATAGGTTGCCAGATCGTCGTTGCGCGGTACATCGTGCGGCGAGTTGTGCTTGATGATGCCCTCGCGCGTCTCATAGCTCAGGTTCAGGCCGGGGAACTGGGCATAGCGCTTCTCCAGCTGCTCAACGATACGCAGCGACTGGCGGTTATGCTCGAAGCCACCAAAAGGCTTCATCACCGCATGCAGGGCATCCTGGCCGGAATGCCCGAACGGTGTATGCCCGAGATCATGCGCCAAAGCCACTGCCTCGGCCAGATCCTCGTGCAGACGCATCGCCCGACAGATGGAGCGGGCGATCTGGGCCACCTCGATCGAATGCGTCAGACGCGTACGATAATGATCCCCTTCGTGGTTGACGAAAACCTGGGTCTTGTATTCCAGGCGCCTGAACGCCGTGGAATGGATGATGCGGTCCCGGTCCCGCTGGAAGGCATTGCGCCGGGGCGACTCCGGCTCATCATGGACCCGGCCGCGTGACAACGAAGAACGGCACGCGTAGGAAGCCAAACCCTGTTCGTAATGATCCTCAGCCATGAGACGACGCCATCATGGCGACAGCTTCGTCGGCGGCCTGTCTCGGTGAGGCTGCCTGCAGGATAGGACGGCCGACGACCAGATAGTCGGCGCCCTCCCGGATGGCCATGGAGGGATCGGCAACCCGTTGCTGGTCCTGCTTATCCTGCCCTCCCCAGCGAATTCCCGGTGTCACCGTCAGAAAATCCTCACCGCAATCCTTCTTGATGGTCCGCACCTCATGCGCACTGCACACCACACCGTGCAGGCCCGCTTTTTTCGCCAACAGGGCGCGCTCCCGGGCCAGTCGCAGCGCATCTTCGGCGGAACGTGCATCGCTGGTCAGCACCGTCACCCCGATCAGAAACATGCCGGGAAATCCGGCTGCCGCCCGTGCGGCGGCCTCCATCATGGCCAGACCGCCGCTGGTATGCACGTTGACCATCTGCACGCCCAGACTACCGGCACTTTCCACCGCCTGGGCCACCGTATTGGGAATATCATGGAACTTCAGATCCAGAAAGATCCGGTGAAATCGCAAAAGTTCGCGTACCAATTGCGGGCCTTCGGCGACAAACAGGCGCATGCCCACCTTCATCCAGCCCACGCCATCGCCAATGACATCCCGCATGGCCAGCGCCTGCGTCCGATCCGGCACGTCCAACGCCACCATCAATCTGTCCCGCATCAGAGCTCCCCTTCCCTCTTCACCTGCATGCTGCCCCAGGTATGGCACTGCGGGCATTGCCAGCGCATCTCAGCCACCTCCAGACCGCAGTGCACGCAGGCAAATATCTTCAGCTTCTTGCGCCATACGCGCACGTGCGTCTGCAATGGGGCGTCGCCACCACCCACGGCCGCTTCCAGCCTCAGGCTGGCCCTCAGACCCTTCGGCCGATATCCGGTTTCCTCGACCAGCTCAAGGGCCGGGGATGCACCCTGCCGTTCCGATACCCCTTCGATCCAGGCCAAAGCCAGTTGTTCGTCATGGCCGGCCTGCCAGCAACGGGATAGCAGTTGCCGCCCCCGCGCAGCATAGAATTCCTCATGGGCCAGCAGGGACGGGATCGCCAAAGGAAAGTGCTCCGGTGCATGCTGCCAGAGCGCCTCGGCCGCCTCGACCGCCTTATCCTGATGGTGCTGATTCAGCCACACATCCATCGTTACCAGATAGGCCAAAGCGCATCGGTCGTCCAGCTCCAGCGCTTTTTGGGCATATTCGACGGCCTTCTCCCATTGGGGCCGGCTTTTCTCCATGCGCGCCATCTCTGCCACCAGATAGGCCCGATGCAGATGCGAGGATTCCCCGCGCACACGTTCGATGTGCGAAAGCAGCTCCTCCGCCTTCTCCCATTCGCTGCTCTGCTCTCGCAGACGCAGGCTGGCCTCCAGGGCCATCAGTTCATCGGGCTTGACGCTCAACGCCTTATCGTATTCGCGCAGCGCCCGGTCGATCAGGCCTCCGGTCTGAAAATCCTTACCGAGCGCCAGCCTCGCCTGCAGGTGAGTGGCTGCCGGCAAATCCGGCCTGGCCAGCAGATTTTGGTGAATGCGCACCGCGCGCCCAATCTCGCCCTTGGCGCGAAACATCTCCCCCAGCGCCAGATACACGTCGGCTGCCTCGGATCGCAAGCGCGCCACCTGCACCATCTGTTGCAAGGCCCGATCTGGTTCGTCGGCAAGCAGGAAGTTGATGCCGCGCAACAGCGGCATCACGCGTTCGTCCTCCGGCTGGTCCACGCCGTCTTGGCGGCCCTGCTGACGCAGCAGCAATGCCACCATCAGCACCACAATCGAGGCCGCCGCCAATGCCAGCAGCAGGGTATTCATACGTCGTCTTGCAGCGGGATATTGCGCAGGTTATCGACTTCGCTCTGCAACAGGTCATTCTCGCGCCGGAGCGCAGCGATCTCTTCCTTGTGTTTCCGCCGGGAAAAGCTCAGGGCCAGCATGCCGCCCATGAATCCGGCCAGAAAGGCAATGAATATCGGCAGGAACAGGGGAACCATCGAAACCGACATGCCCGGAAATCCGAGTGGTACCTTTTCCACATTGGACAGGGCGAACATGGTGGCAAAGGTCGTCAGGATCAATACCACCAGTACATTAATCCAGTTCATGGGATCCCCCAGCTGGCTCAGTCGTCGGGATTTACCTTCTCCCGCAACTCCTTGCCTGGCTTGAAGTGTGGCACCACCTTGGCAGGAACCTCGACAGCATCGCCTGTTTTCGGGTTGCGTCCAACCCTCGGGTTTCGCATCTTGGTGGAAAAACTGCCGAACCCACGCAGTTCGACACGTTCTCCCTGACCCAAGGCATCACTGATGGCAGTAAAGATCGTATTGACGACGATCTCAGCCTCACGACGGGTAATCTGGCCATGCGCACTTGCGATCATGTCCACCAGTTCCGACTTCGTCATACGCTCCTCCTCTTTCCCCTGCGATCCGGATACCGATTATTTCTTTTTCTTATCGCCAAACAGCTTTCGCTGCAGTTCCAGGGCCAGGGCCGATGGCTCCTTTTCCTCATCCACGTTGGCCGCATAATTGCGCACCGCATCCCGCTCCTCGTCGCGTAGCAGCTGGCGAATCGATAGCTCAATCTGCCGCCGCCGCGGATTGATATCCACCACCTTGGCCTGGATCTCGTTGTCCAGCTTCACTTCATCGAAGTCACGCGGCACCTCGCGCATACCCAGGCGGGCCAGCACACCCTCGGCCAGTTCGATCGTCGCATAACCGCTTTGCACATCCACGACCTTGCCAGTCACCACACTGCCACGCTTGGCCCCCTCCAGGAACAGTTCCATCGGATCAGCGGTCAGCTGCTTGATGCCGAGCGAGATGCGCTGACGATCCACGTCCACACCCAGTACCACGCATTCAACCTTCTGGCCCTTTCGGTAACCCTGTATCGCCTCGGCGCCATCCTTGTCCCAGGCAATATTGCCCACATGCACCAAGCCATCCAGATCGTCGTCCAGGCCAACGAAAAAGCCGAAATCGGTGATGGTCTTGATCTTGCCGTTGACATGGCTGCCGGCCGGATGCCTGGTCAGCCAAGCCTGCCAGGGATTCTCGCTGACCTCTTTCAGGCTCAGACGGATACGCCGGGCCTCCGGATCAACCTCCAGCACCGACACATCCACCACATCACCTTCAGCCAGAACCTCGATCGGCTTCACATCCCGACGAGTCCAGCTCATCTCCGAGCGGTGGATCAGTCCCTCTACACCCGGTTCCAATTCGACCACGGCCCCGAAGTCAAGCAACTGGCGCACCGTACCGGTCAGTCGCATGCCCGGCTCATAGGTGGTGCCCGCCTTCTGCCACGGATCGGGCTGCAATGCCCGCATCGAAATGGATACCTTGCCGGACTCAGGCACCAGCTTGGTGATCTCCGCCGTGATACTCTGGCCAGCGGACAACACCTCCTTCGGATGCCGGATGCGCCGCCAGGTGATGTCCGAAATGTGCAATAAGGCATCCAGGCCACCGATGTCGACGAAGGCACCGAAATCGGTCATCCGTTTGACCTTGCCAGTGACCCTGTCACCAACCTTTGCCTGGGCAAAAAAGGCGGCCTGCTGCTTCTCCTGTTCGACCTGCAGTACCTGCCGGCGGGAAACCACGACATTCTGCGGACGGCGCCTCGCCTCGATCACACGAACCTGGCAGGGCTGGCCGATCAATGCCTCGGCCTGGATACGGGGGGTCGTATCTGCTTCCGAGCGCGGCATGAAAGCCTCAATGCCGCCCAAATCGACCTTGAAACCTCCCTTGACCTCGGCCACCACACGCCCATCGAGCGGCTCGCCGGACTCCGCGGCCGCTTCGATCGCGGACCACACGGTGCGCCGATGGGCATCGAGCACGGACAGCTCCACACCCGCGCCACCGTTGACGTCGCGCACCTGTGCTTCCAGCTCATCGCCGACCGCGGGAACCGGCATGTCGATGGCTGCGAATTCGGACAGCGGAATCGTACCCTCGACCTTGGCACCGATATCGATCACCACGACGTCCTGGCCACAGTGCACGACCGTGCCTTTCACCATTTCGCCATGGCGGATCGTGGGCTGCTCACGCAGGGATTGCTCGAACAACTGCTTGAAGGATTCTTCCCCAGCGCCGTTTTCCATCGGTTCGTTATGCTCGTCGTGTGCGTTCATGGTATCCGTCTCTTGGTAAATTTAGCCGATCCCGCATCATGCGGAATCACTGGTCCTCCGGCCCGATCAGGCCCCGTCGCTCCAGTACTGCCACCATCCGGTCCACAACCTCGTCCGCGCGCATGGTGGTGGAATCAATGCTGATGGCATCCTCCGCCGGCTTCAGTGGTGAATGGGTTCGCTGCATGTCCCGATGATCGCGATGCTTCAAATCCTCTAGAATCTGATCGAAGCTAACCTCGAGCTTGCCCCCCTGCAACTGCGCCCAACGCCTCCGGGCGCGCTCGCGCAGAGAGGCGGTCAGGTAGAACTTGGCCTGGGCATCCGGCAACACCACGGTGCCGACATCCCGGCCATCCATGATGCACCCGCGCGCCGCCGCCTGCCGCTGTACGGCAAGCAGATTTTCCCGTACCAACTGCGAGGCAGCCACCCTGGAGGCGGCTGCACCGGCATCCTCGCCACGCAGCCGCGGCGCCCAGTTCTCTCCACCGTAATGGATGCCATTGGCCTGCCAGTCGATACCGTCGACCAGCCCTGCTGCCAGCTCTGCCAGGGCAGCCTCATCATCCAGGCTGATGCCGCGCTCCAGCGCCACCATACCGACGAACCGGTACAGCAGGCCGGTATCCAGCACCGGCAATCCGATCTCGGCGGCCAGCATGGCCGCTACCGTACCCTTGCCCGATCCTGATGGCCCGTCGATGGCCACCTTAAGCCCGTCACCGGCCCGCCAATGACTCACGCCCCGTCCTCCCAGTGCAACCGCATACCCACAGCGCGGGCCATCGGCACAAAATCCGGAAATGAGGTGGCAATGGCACCGGCATTGTGGATGCGTATGTCACCCTCCGCCCGCTGGGCGGCTACCGCCATGGCCATGGCGATGCGATGATCGCCATGCGCGTCGACGTCGATCCCACCGCTGAGCGACGCCACACCCCGAATGCGCACACCATCGGGGCGCTCGTTGATGTCGGCACCTGCTGACCTGAGCGCGGCGACCATCGCCGCGATACGATCCGATTCCTTGACACGCAACTCCTCGGCACCCTCCAGCACAAAATCGCCGCTGGCCAGGGCAGCGGCGACAAACAGCACCGGGAATTCGTCGATGGCATCCGGCACATCGGCCGGATCGACCCGGATGGCGGTCAGTTCGCCATAGTCCACATCGATATTCGCCACCGGCTCACTGCCCACGCTGGCGACGTCCCTCGTACCGAGCTGGGCACCCATGGCGGCCAGGATGCGCCGCCAGCCGTCGCGCCGCTCATTGATGCCGACACCGGGCAACAGCAGCCGGGAGCCCGGCACCAGGCTTGCAGCGACGGCAAAAAAGGCCGCCGATGAGGGATCGGCCGGGATATGCACCACCTCGCGGGGTGCGACCAGCCTGTCGGTAGGCGTCAGTGAGATCGTACCATCCACTGTCACTGCCACCGGTTGGCCAAACAGCGGCAGCATGCGTTCGGTATGGTCACGGGTCGGCTTCGGCTCGCTGACCCTGGTCGTCCCCTCGGCAAACAGGCCGGACAGCAACACGCACGACTTGACCTGGGCGCTGGCGACCTCGGAGACATGATGAATCGCTTTAAGCCCGCCGCCCCGGATGGCCAACGGCAGCTTGTTGCCCCCTTCGCGGCCGTCGACATGCGCCCCCATCCGGCGCACCGGATCGGCCACACGCTGCATCGGCCGTTTGTGCAGCGAGGCATCCCCGACCAGCACGGAATGAAACGGTTGGCCGGCCAGCACGCCGGTCATCAGGCGCACACAGGTGCCGGAATTGCCGGCATCGAGTACGTTCACCGGCTCCTTTAGGCCGTGCAGGCCCGTGCCATGCACACGCAGCCGGGTCTTGCCGGCATCCAGCCAGTCGATATCGATCCCCATGTCGGTGAACATCCGTGCCGTGGCCAGATTGTCCTCTCCGGGCAGGAACCCGGAGATCTCCGTAACGCCCTCAGCCAGGGCAGCCAGCATCACCGCCCGGTGCGACATGGACTTGTCGCCAGGTACCACCACGGTTCCGGACAGGCCACCGACGCATGGGCCGGCGATCAGGGTACGATCGATGCCGCTCACAGGGAACCTCCATGGCCGGCCAGCCAGCGTTCACGGGCGGATCTGGCGGCTTCGAACACGTCCAGCAGTCGCTGGCCGTCACCGGCCTCGAGCGCTGAGCGCAGTTCAGCCAATTCAACCTCCAGCGCATCCAGCTTGGCCAGGACTGACCGGCGGTTGACCAGGGCGATATCCCGCCACATCTCCGGCGACGAGGAGGCGATGCGTGTGAAATCCCGGAAGCCGCCGGCCGCAAAGCGGAATGGATCATGTTGGGCATCGCCCATCTTGCGCACGGCATCGACCAGGGCGAAGGCCAGCAGGTGAGGCAGGTGGCTGACCGCGGCAAGGAAATCGTCATGCTCCGCGGCGGTCATCGTCTGCACCTCCGAACCCGTGGCCTGCCACATGGCGGCGACGGTGGCGACGGCTTCCGGTGTACTCTGTTCCATCGGGGTCAGCACGCACAGGCGGCCATGGAACAGCGAGGCCAGTGAAGCCTCGACCCCGGAATGCTCGGTGCCGGCGATCGGATGCGCCGGCACGAAACGGGCCAGTTCGCCTTCATGCAGATGCCGGCGTGCGGTCTCGACGGCATGCTGCTTGGTACTGCCGGCGTCGGTCAGCACGGCACGCTCCGGCAGCGCCCCGGCCAAGGCCGCAAATACGCTGTCGTAGGCCCCCATCGGCACGCTGACCAGCACGGCATCGGCATCGGCCACGCCGTCACGGATGTCTGTCGTCCAGTCATCGACTACGCCAAGCGCACGCCCTTTGTTCAGGTGCTGTTCATCGCGACCGATGCCGGTGATGCGCCCGACATGCCCGACTGCACGCAGGCTGCGCGCCACCGAGCCGCCGATCAGGCCGACACCGACGATGGCAAGATGTTCGAGGGCATACGCCAAGGAAACTCTCCTAGTCGAGCGAAGCCAAAATGGGCTTCAGGGCCGTTAGCAGGGTTTCGTTTTCCGCGACCGTTCCCACCGTGATGCGCAGGTAATCCGGCATACCATAAGGCCCAAGCGGGCGCGGTATGATGCCCTGATCCTCCAGCCGCTGCAAAATCAACGCGGCAGAAGCGTGGCGCAACAGCACAAAATTACCGCGGCAGGGTGCGGCCAGGATACCGAGCTCCGCCAGCGCCGATTCAAGACGCAGGCGCTCGGCATTGCACAGCGCCACCCTCTCCATCACCCAGTCGCGGTCCACCAGTGCGGCCACGGCCGCCTGCTGCGCCAGCAGGCTGACATTGAACGGCTCACGCACACGATTGACCACGGCCACGATGTCGGGATCCGCCACCGCGTAGCCGATGCGGCAACCGGCAAGCCCGTAGGCCTTGGAAAAGGTCCGGCACAGCACCAGCCCCGGATGCCGCACGGGGACATACTCCCCCTGCTCGACCATCACATATTCGTAATAGGCCTCATCCAGGATCACCACGATGTCACTCGGCAGCCGATCCAGAAACGCCTGCAGCCTATCGTTGTCGATCCAGCTGCCCGTCGGATTGTTGGGATTGGCGATGCAGACGATCTTGGTGTTCGCGGTCACCGCCTGCCCCATGGCCTGCAGATCAGGCGCCAGGCCATCGGCCTCCGGTATGGCGATGCCGCGGGCGCCAGCCGCCTGCGCGGCCAGCGCATAGACGATGAAACCGCGCTGGCTGTACACCACCTCATCATTCGGTCCGGCGAAGGTGCGGATCACCAGTTCCAGCACCTCGTTCGAGCCGTTGCCCGGCAGGATATGCGCCGGAGTCACGCCATGCAGCGCGGCCAGCACCTCCTTCAGCTGCCGGGAATCGCCATCCGGATAGCGGTGCACCTCGCCGGCAGCATGGCGGATCGCCTCCATCGCCTTCGGGGACGGACCGTAAGGGTTCTCGTTCGAGGCCAGCTTGATGGCATGGCTGAGCCCCTTGTCACGCAGCAACTGCTCCACCGGCTTGCCCGGCACGTACGGATGAAGGCCCCGGGTCTGGGGAACGGCGCGCGCCGCCCAGGTCATCGTTTCGCTTTCCATGTTACAGCTTCCGCGATACCGGATAGGATCCGAGCACCTTCAGCCAGGTGCCGGGCATGGCCCGGATCTCGTCCAGCGCCTCGGCCACGGCCGCATCGTCGCGATGCCCGATCAGATCGATGAAAAAGACGTATTCCCACAGCTTCCTCTTTGATGGCCGGGATTCGATGCGCGTCAGTCCGATGCCGCGGCTGGCCAGCGGCTTGATCAGCATGTGCAGCGCTCCCGGTTCATCGCGGATCGACATCACCAGCGCCGTCCTATCCTCGCCGCTGGGTGGGGAGTCGTGCTTGCCGATGACATAGAAGCGCGTGGTGTTGCCGTGGTGGTCCTCGATGTCCTTGCAGAACAGGGGCAATTGCGCATGATCAACGATCGAGTACGGGCCGATGGCCGCCGCCTGCTGCCAGTCGACCTGCCCCGAAGCCTCCGGATGCTGGCGCGCCTCGTCGATCATTTGGGCTGCGCGCACCGTGGAACTGGTTTCCATCGTCGTGGCCCACGGCAGGTTCGTTTCCAGCCATTGCTTGCACTGGGCCAGCGGCTGCGGGTGGGACAGCACCAGCCTGATATCCTCGAGCCTTGACGCATACGAGAACAGGTGCTCGTTGATGCTCAGCAGAATCTCGGCGCAGATGTACACATCACGGTCCGTTTCCGCGAACAGGTCCAGGGTATGCGTCACCGCCCCTTCGAAGGCGTTCTCCACAGGCACCACGCCGTAGCTGGCGCGGCCGGACTCCACCTCGTCGAACACCATGCGCAGGCTGCTGCATGGATGGTAACGCGGCATGGTTCCGAACTGGCGGCTGGCCGCGGCATAGGAGAAGGTGCCCTCCGGCCCGAGGTAGGCGATGGTCAGTGGATGTTCCAGGGCCAGGCAGGCACCGATGATTTCCCTGAAGATGCCATGCACGGCCTCGTCCGGGACCATCGCCACATGCTCGCTTACCGCATGCTTGGCATTTTCGGCCAGCAGACGCCGGATGATCTGCGCCTCGCGGCTGGGCACATAGAACGGGGCGCTGCCGGTACCATGCTTATGCGCCCCCACATCGGCCGCCAGGGCGGCACGCCGGTGGATCAATGACAAAATCTCGTCATCGACCGCATCGATGGCCGCCCGCAGTTCCTGCAAATCCTTCTCTAACTTATCCCCTGCCATAGCCACGAAACCTAGCACCTGCCGCCCGGTGGTGTCATGCCCGGGCAGCCGGATCACGCAAGGCGCATCGGGTCTTTCTGGGTGTTGATCATTCCCCTGCACCGGAACCCGGTCGACACGGCTGACTAGACGATTCCGGCATCCTCCGAGGCGTCCTGGCCTGGCTCCAGCATGCGATAGATGGGCGCGATCTGTTCGGGCCCGTCGATGCGAATGCCCATGTCCATCAGGTGCCCATCCTCGATGTTATAGATCAGGCCATACACGGTCAGCTTGCGGCCCCGGCGCCAGGCATCCTGCACGATCGTCGTCTGGCACACGCTGATCACCTGCCGGGCCACATTCAGCTCGCACAGGCGGTTGATGCGCTGGTGCGGATCGGAAATCGGCTCCAGTTCCTGCTCACAGGCCACATAGAGGTCCTTGATGTGACGCAGCCAGTTGTCGATCAGCCCGTACTCGTGGTTCTGCATGGCGGCATTGACCGCGCCGCAACCGTAATGCCCGCAGACGATGATTTCATCAATCTTCAACTGCTCGATGCCGAACTCGAGCACGGACAGGCAGTTGAAATCGGTATGCACGACCACGTTGCCGACATTGCGGTGCACGAACACCTCGCCCGGCTCTACACCGATCACCTCGTTGGCCGGCACGCGGCTGTCCGAGCAACCGATCCACAGGTAGCCCGGGGTTTGTGACTCGGCCCGACGCTTGAAATAATCGGGGTCGGCCTGTTTCAGGCGCGCCGCCCACTGGCGGTTGTTCTCGATCAGCCGGCGGATCGTCATGCCACCTCCCCATGGCTGACCATGGCCGCCACTTCGGCCAACGGCATCGTGTGCTGCTCGCCGGAATCCATGCTTTTCAGCGTCACCTTGCCCGCTTTGATTTCATCCTCACCGACGACAAGGGTGAAACGCGCCGCTTCACGGTCGGCGACCTTGAACTGCCGTTTCGCACCACCGCCACCGCAATGAATCACGGCGATCCCCTCACGGCGCAGCTGGCCGGCGAGTTCCAGCGACCGGTTCAGCACGGCATCGCCCAAGGCCACGACGGCGACATCCGGCTTCGCTGACGGGGTTTCCGGCAACAACAGCGCCAGCCGCTCCACACCGGCCGCAAAACCGACAGCAGGGGTAGCCGGACCGCCCAACTCCTCGACCAGACCATCGTAGCGACCGCCGGCCAATACCGTGCCCTGGGCACCGAGCTGATCGGTGACGATCTCGAACGCGGTACGGTTGTAATAGTCGAGGCCGCGCACGATGCGCGGATTGATGCGATATGGCACCTTCAACGCATCCAGCCCTGCCTTGACGCCGTCGAAGTGCGAGGTGCAATCGTCGCACAGGTGCGAAATCATCTCCGGCGCATCGGCAAGCTGTTCCTGGCAGGACTCCACCTTGCAATCGAGCACGCGCATCGGATTCTTCGCAATACGTTCGCGACAGGTATCACACAGCTTGTCGGCACGCGCTTCAAGGAAGGCCACCAGTTGCTCGCGATAGGCGGGTCGGCAGATCGGACAACCGAGCGAATTGATCTCGATGCTCAGTCCATCAAGGCCGATCTCGACCAGAAAATCGTGCGCCATCACCAGCATCTCGACATCCTCGATCGGGCCTGCGACGCCAAACCATTCCACGCCGATCTGCTGAAACTGGCGCAGACGCCCCTTCTGCGGACGCTCGCGCCGGAACATCGGCCCGAGATAGAACCAGCGCTGCGCCCCGGCCCGGGTCAGGCCAGCCTGCAGATAGGCCCGCACAGCACCCGCTGTGCCCTCCGGACGCAGGCAGATCTGATCCCCGCCCTGGTCGACGAAACAGTACATTTCCTTGGACACGATATCGGTGGCCTCGCCGATCGAGCGCACGAACAGCTCCGTCGACTCCAGTACGGGAAGGCGCACCTCGTCGAACACATGCCGCGCAAACACCTTGCGTGCCGCCGCCTCGACATGCCGCCAGCGGCGGACATCATCGGGCAGGCCATCGTGGATGCCACGGATGCTCTGCAGCTTTCCGGACCTGCTCACACTGACCTCCCGACCATAGCCGCGTATCCTCGATCCCAGAACATCGATGTCAGGAAGACTTCCGCTGACGGATGATGGCGGCGCGACGCTCGACCTCGGTGGCCAGCTGCTCAACCAGTTCATCCGAGCGCAGCTTGTCACCGCTCTTTTTGCCGTCGCGGTACAGCATGTGCACCGGATAGCCGCCGGTGATGCCGAGATCGGCCTCGCGCGCCTCGCCCGGACCGTTGACCACACAGCCGATCACCGCCACGTCCATGCTCTCGTGGATGTGTGCCAGACGATCCTCGAGCTGGTTGACGGTGCGGATTACATCAAACTTCTGCCGGGCACAGGACGGGCAGGCGATCAGGTTCACGCCGCGGTGACGCAAGCCCAGCGCCTTCAGGATCTCGAAGCCGACGCGCACCTCCTCCTCCGGCTCGGCGGCAAGTGACACGCGGATGGTATCGCCGATACCCTCGGCCAGCAGCAGGCCGAGACCGATGGACGACTTGATGGTGCCGCCGAAACGGCTGCCCGATTCGGTGATGCCGAGATGCAGCGGATAATCGACCAGCGCCGCCAGCTTGCGATAGGCGGTGACCGTCATCGGGATATTGCTGGCCTTCAGCGAAATCTTGATGTCCCGGAAATCCAGATCCTCCAGGATGCGCACGTGCGACAGCGCCGATTCGACCATGGCATCGGCACAGGGCTCGCCGTACTTCTCTTCGATCTCCTTCTCCAGCGAACCGGCGTTGACGCCGATGCGGATGGAGATGCCGCGCTCCGCCGCCGCCTTCACCACGCGCTCGACGCGGTCGCGCCCGCCGATATTGCCGGGGTTCAGGCGCAGGCCGTGCACGCCGGCTTCCAGGGCTGCGAGCGCCATCTTGTAGCTGAAATGGATGTCGGCGATGATCGGCACATCCGTCTGCGCCAGGATCTCCGGCATGGCTGACGCCGAATCCGGATCAGGGACCGACACGCGTACGATATCCGCACCGGCCTCCTGCAGACGATGGATCTGCGCCACGGTGGCATCAATATCCGTGGTCAGCGTATTGGTCATCGATTGCACCGCAACCGGCGCATCACCTCCGACCAGCACATCTCCGACCCGGATCGCCCGGGTCTGGCGTCGCGTGGCCACGATATGGTCGCGCATCATTTACCCCCACCAGCGGCCTTGCCAGCCTTCGGTGCATTCTCGGAAGCGGCCTCGCGCAGGATACGCAGCCGGTCCTGCAACTGTTTGCCCCGCTGCAGAGCGTCCACATACTCGGGATCATTGGGCATCAATTCCACCGCCCTGCTCCAGTACCTGACCGCACCGTCGATGTCCTCCCTGCTGAAGGCCACGCGCCCCCGCCGGAACACCGCCGCGGCCTCATCCTTGATCTGCGACTGGATGCGCCCCAGTAAGGCTGCCGCTCCCGCGCCGCCTTCACGGCGATAGACCAGGGCCAGGCGCTTGGCCTCCAGCCAGTGCTTCTGCACCATCTGCTTGCGGATTTCCTCGACTCCGACCGAATTCGCCTCAGGCTGGAGCACCATCGGCCCGGGCGGGAGCTTCGATGGCCTTTGCCCCGCCTTCTCGGAAGGAATGTGCAGCGCCCTCGGCATCTGTTTGCGGATCTCCGCCATAAGCTGTTTGCCCTGATGCGAATCCGGTTCGTAGCGCAGGTAGGATTCGATCTCGACATAGGCCAAATCTGGCATGCCCTTGCGCATATAGCGCTTTGCCTCGGAAAAGGTATTGGAAATCCGGTCATTCAGCATGCCCGTGTAGTAATTCTGCGCGCGCCGGAAAGCCACATCGTCCGCCGCCACCCCCTTGGGCGGTTCGTAGTCGTTTTGCCACGACAGGATCACCGCATCCTCGCGGCGGCGCTGGCGGAGCAACGCATCCAGGCGCACCTGGCGCATCTTCAGCGACATCGCTTTTTGTTTGCGAACCAATGCTGCCGGGCTGGTGGAAAACCCCGCCGCTTGTTCATACAGGTTCATGGCCGAGGACCAATCGCCATTTTTTTCCGCCACGGCCGCCCTGTTCGCATAATGCCTGAGCAGACGCAAACGGGCCGGCTCGATCTTGTCCCGCAGCAGCGTCCGCGCCTGCTTGTAATCGGACCGGCTCCTGTCCATGGACAAGACCTCTTCCCTGGCCTCCATGATGCGACCGCGGTCAAAATCGCTCTTGGCCGCCTTATAGCTGTGCATGAATCCCAACTGATCCGTCAGATCGTATATGCTCAGCCTTGCACACCCGGACAGTACCACCGAAACTGCAAAAACAGCGGCCGCCATGCGCATCAGGCGCAACTGATCATTAAGCATCCTTCACTTCACCCACAAGAACTCGCACTTCCGACGGCAGCGTCAGGTCAAAGGCCAAGGCCACCGCATGGGTAAGGTTGCGCTGCAACTCGGCATCGACGACGCGCACTATGCCACATTCCACCGGCTTGCTCACACCCTTGATTTCCTGACTGCCAAGACTGTCGAACGCGAAGCCCGGACCAAGGCGCTCAAATGTCGTTCTCGATACCACCACCTGGCCACCGGTACCCAAGCCGCCCATACGGGAGGCCACATTGACGGTGTCGCCGATCACCGTGTATTCCAGACGCTCGGCGGCACCGATATTGCCGATGATCGCCTCGCCCTGGTTCAAGCCGATGCGAAAGGAAATCGGTTCGCCGTTCTCCCTGAGCACGCCGAGCTTGCGGCAGGCCATGGCCATCGCCAGACCTGACATGGCCGCATGCCTGACATGGTCGAGGTCCTCGTTGGGATGGTTGAACACCGCCATCACCGCATCGCCGATGTACTTGTCGACATGGCCACCGTAATAGTCGATCACCCGGTGAAATACCTCGAAATGCTTGTTGAGCACATCGACGATCTGTTCGGTTTCGGTCGATTCGGAAAACGAGGTGAACCCGACCATATCCGCAAACAGGACGGTCATATGATGCCGTCGGCTCTCGGACACGCTCTTGCCACCGCTCTCGAACACGTCCGAGACGAGCTTGGGATTGAGATAGCGCCCAAACACATCGCGGATCTCCTCCTTGTGCGCCAACTCCTCCACCATGGTGTTGAACTGGACCACGGCATCGGAAATCTCGTCGTTTCCTTGCACCGGAAGGCGTACGCCATAGTCTCCGAATGCGACATGCTGGGCGGCCTCGGCCAACATCTCCAGTGGCCGGCTCATGCGGCCGGCAAGCCAGTAGACCAGCACGGAGGACAGCACCACGACAAGCACGGACGCCGCACCGATCCGCTCCATGATCTGGGCCGCGATCCGTTTCCACGCCTCCTCGGAGAAGCGCACGCCCACGCTGCCAACCACGGTGCCCGCATAACGCACCTGTGTGACATACCACAGCTGTCCGCTGGGCAGGCGCTGCACATGCGCATTGCCTCCCATCGTTTCCAGCAGCTTGTCGGATTCCGGGTCGACCTCGCCGAAATGCTGCTGCTCACCGGTGGCATAGACAATATGGGCGCCCAGCACCGAGGGCACCTTTTTCAGGAAACTCTGCACGATCACATCCACTTCAGCCGTGCTGCCGGCAAGCATCGGAATCTTCAACTCGTCGCCGAGACGGTCGACCAGCACCTCCGCCTGTGCCGCCTGGCTGTCCAGCCAGGCAGTGCGCTCCATATCCATGATCACCAGGAAAAGCACCAGAATGGCCAGACCAATGGCAAATCCCACCAGCATGGTCCACCGCCAGCGGATCGGAAAACGGGGAGGCATTTCCTCCCCTATCGGCGATACCCGGGTAAATGTTTCTTGATCCTCAAGCCTCGACATGGGATCAGTCTATCCGAAAGCCGTTAGGCAGCAATGACGAAGCCACACGGGCGTGAACCGAGTCCCGGATAGAGAAAAGCGCTTGTCTTCGGGCGCAAAGGCTGGAAACTCGCTACCCGGCGGCAGCCACTGCCCATAGCAAATCCGCAAGACAGGCTGCGTCGAACCCATCCCGGAGGACCGATGACCCTATCCGCAAAACAGCGCCAGGCTCTGAAGACCGCTGCGCATCACCTGAAGCCCGTCATCATCGTCGGACAAAAAGGCATGACCGACGCACTGATTCGGGAAACGGATGCCGCCCTGAAGGCGCACGAGCTGATCAAGGTCCAGATCCGGCAGGAAGAACGCGAGGCGCGCCGCCATGCCGCCCGCGAGCTGGCCGAAGCCACCGCCGCCACCCTGGTGCACCAGATCGGCAAGACGTTCATCCTCTACCGGCAAAACCCGAGGACCGGCCCATGAGCGAGCGCGTGGAACGCATCCGCACCATGCTCACCCAGGCCTTGCACCCGACAGCGCTGAGCATCGAGGATGATTCTTGGAAACATGCCGGGCATGCAGGTGCGCGCGAAAGCGGTGGCGGCCATTTCTCCGTCGTCATCGTGGCCGCATGTTTCCGTGGCCGCTCGCGCATCGAGCGCCAGCGTATGGTCATGCAGGCTCTGGCGGCAGAGTTCGGGCCCACGATCCATGCCCTGAGCATCCGCGCTCAGGCACCGGAGGATGCCCCCGCTGAATCGACCGAGTGAAATGGGGGGCGCATCCTGATCTGCGGAGACTGATACAGGCTGCCGACAACATCGAAACCACTTTCCGCACAGGCCTTGGCGGGATGCCGCGTCTGCTTATTTATGCTATCACTCGGTTGGCGCCCGTTGGCGCTGGGTAGGAGCAATCCGATGATGACAGGGCCGAAACGCTTCCTTCGGCAATTACTGGATATGGATGTGGCCGAGATCGGCGATCTTCCCTCCATCAAGCGGCATGCCGCCAACGGCCTGCGTTTCTGGTACCGCGTCATCGGCCGCTTCGTCGAGGACAGATGCATCCAGCGTGCCTCGGCACTGGCATACGCCTCGCTGCTGGCCATCGTGCCGTTGGTTGCCCTCGGCTTCTCGTTGTTTACCAGCTTCAAGGCCTTCAACGAGGTGGCCACGCATGTGCGGGACATCCTGCTGCAGTACCTGCTGCCGACCAGCCAGGAGGAAGTGCAGGCCTACCTGAGTCAGATCGCCGGCAAGGCCACGGCCCTGTCCATTTTCGGCATCATCGGCCTGCTGTTCACCGCCACCGCCCTGCTGAACACCATCGAAGAGGCCTTCAACGACATCTGGCGCATCTCCCGCACCCGCCCGTGGCTGTCGAAATTCATGACCTTCTGGGCCGCCCTGACCCTGGCACCGGTGCTGCTCGGCGCCTCGATCACCATCACCTCGTATTTCACGGCACTGCCGATCATCCGCGATGTGGCGCACGGAGCCAGCGTGATCGGTGACATCCCGTTTTTGGTGCCATGGCTGATGTCCTCGCTGGCCCTGGCCTTTTTGTATACGCTGCTGCCAAACGCCTCGGTGCCGTTCCGCTTCGCCATCGTCGGCGGTCTGATCGCCGGCGGCCTATTCGAGCTGACCAAGATCGCCTTCGCTTTCTATGTCACCAAACTGGCCCATTACGAGCTGCTCTATGGCGCCCTCGGCGCCCTTCCCATCTTCCTGATCTGGCTGTATCTGGCATGGGTGGTGGTGTTGTTCGGCGCCGAGACCGCCTTCGGCCTGCAGCATCCCGAACAATCGAAAAAGGAAAACGTGATCTTCCTGAAACCCGGCATGCAGCAGTTCTTCTCCCATTTGATCCTGTTGCGTGCCGCCGAGGCGCTTTCCCGGGGCCAAAGCCTCAGTACCGATGACCTGGTCCGGGAAACGGCGGTTCCGGACAATATCCTGCAGGAATGGCTCGACCATCTTTGCGCCCAGGGCCTGCTGCGCCGTACCCCGGATAATCTCACAACCGATGCCTGGGCACTCGGCCAGGATGCCGATCGCCTGAGCCTGTCCCGCATTCACCATGCGCTGAACAGCATCCCCATGCATATTCCTGCGGACTGGCAGGACACCATGCTTGGCCGTACGCTATCGGGTCTGTATTTCCGGATGGACCGCGAGGAACGTGAATGGCTGGGCGCCATCACCCTGCGCGATCTGATGGAAAAGGAGATGCAATCCCAGGAGCTGACCGAACCGGGCCATGACTGACAGCGCACATCTGATGATCGCCGCATCCGAGCATGATGCGGACATGCTCTATGCCAGCGGCATGTTTGTGCCGGATCCCTTCGTCGCCATCGGTATCCGTGGCGTCTGGCACGGCCTGCTGTCACCGCTGGAGATCGACAGGGCCAGGAAGCAATCGAAACTGGCACATGTGCATCTCGATACCCACTGGCGCGAGAAGGCGGTGGAACGCGGCTGGGAACCGACGCTGGCCGGCGCCGCTGCCGCCTTCCTGGCAGAGCGGGGCATCCGGCATCTGCAGGTACCCGGTACTTTCCCCCTGCAGTATGCCGACCGGCTCCGCAGCTGGGGTTTCGAGCTGACGCCAGCGGCCGGCTCGCTGTTCCCGGAACGTATCGTCAAGGACGAGAACGAGATCCGGCATCTCGCCCGCGCTGAGTATCTGACCCGGCAGGCCATGCGAGAGGCCGAACGTTTTCTCGCCGACTGCACCGTCGATGCGAAGGGATATTTGACGCATCCCGAGGCCGGCCCGCGGATCAAGTCGGCGCATGTGCGCCAGGCGATCGAGACCTGGCTGGTGGCGCACGGCGCCATGCCGGCCCACACGATCGTGGCCTGCGGCCGGGAAGGCGCCGACCCGCACAACGTCGGGCACGGCCATATCCGCGCCGGACGGCCAATCATCATCGACATCTTCCCGCGCGTCATGGCCAGCGGCTACTGGGGCGACATGACCCGCACCTACGTCAAGGGCAGGGCCCCTGCCGAGGTGCGACGCTTGTATGACACCGTGAAGAACGGTCAACGCCTCGGCCTTGATATGGTGATGGCCGGAGCCAATGGGGCCGACATCCATGGCCGGATCACATCATTTTTCGCACAGCAAGGTTATGTCACCGGCCTCAGGCGGGGACGGCAAGTCGGCTTCTTCCATGGGACCGGGCACGGCGTTGGACTCGAAATTCACGAATCCCCTCGCATCTCTTCGCGCGGCGAAACCCTGGTGGCGGGCCAAGTCGTCACCGTCGAGCCAGGCCTGTATTATCCGGCGTTGGGCGGCGTCCGCCTTGAGGATATGGTGGTGGTGCGCGATGGCAGCTGCCAGAATCTGACGCGCCATCCCTGCAGGCTGGAAATAGATTAGTGCAATAAATTCACTTCCCGCATGAGTTGACGCATGTAAATTCCTGGAATGTATGCTAGAATGCTGCCGGCTAACATAAAGGAGAGAAGGAGAGAACGTGAGCGCCGATTCCGATTTCCTTGACCTTTCGGGTGTTCGGGTACCGAAGGACCATGCGGCTTTGCTCAATGCCAAGCGGTTCCCGCTCCTGCAGGGACTGTCTCCCGTCAGCATGCGCACCCTGCAACAATCGGCTCGCATCATGCATGTTTCCAAGGGCGTGGAAATGCTGCACGAGGGCGACACACCGCACGATCTTTATTTTATCGAGACCGGCAAACTGGCCATCGGCAAACAGGTCGGCACCCAGCTCAGGGTCATCGCCCAGATCGGCCCAGGCAATGTCTACGGTGAGTTCGGGGTATTGCGCAAGAAGGCGCGCTACGCATCGGTCTATACCGTCGAACCGAGCCGCATCATCCGCGTGGAGATCCCAGCCATCCAGCAGGTGCTCGACTCCGATGCCACGTTCAAGAACCATCTGACCCGGTTATTGACGCAGCGCATGCTCGACAGCTTCTTCTTCAGCCACCCGGTATTCACCGGCATGCCGATAGACACCCGCAACAAACTGTCCCGCGCTTTGGAGATCCGCTTCTACGCGAGGGGTTCCCGCATCTTTTCACAGGGAGAAAAGCCACGCGGGGTGTTCCTGATCCTGTCCGGCGAGGTCGAGGTCCGCTACCTGAACAAGGCGGGTGCCGAGGTACTGCTCGAGATCCGGCGCGACAATGACCTGCTCGGTGAGGTTGCCACCAAGAACGGGGCGGAGCTGGCCTATTCGGCCATCGCCGCCAGCGATGTCGATGTGCTGGAACTGGACAAGAAAACCCTAGACATATTGCGCCAGTACCACCCACCCACCACCAATCAGCTCGAGGCCTATATCGACAAGCGCATGACCCAGACGGTCAAACGCCTGAAGGAGAATCTGGTCTAGCTGCGGAAACTGCGCAGACCACCAACACGCCATAGCACCACGGCCCCCGGCAGCGAGGCGAGGCTCAGTACCACCAGCCACAACACCGACAACGCCGCTGCCGTCGAGGCATCGGCGCCGAAATACACGGCAAACCCGACGTAACCGGCCTCACGCACGCCCAGGCCGTTCAGCGAAATCGGTACGAAGGCCATCAGGCCGACCAGACCCACCATCACCGCAAACGCCGGCCAGCTCATGTGCAGGCCCACGGCCATGCCCAGGAACACGTGCGCCTGCACGATCAGCACCTGGAAGACGAACGAAACCGGCAGGCTTCGCCACCAACGGACGTTCAGGCGGCGGTCGTTGATCGGCAGGCTGCGGATGGCGGCAAAGCGCTCCGGAATGCGGTCGTGCAGGCGCGGATAGAACAGTAAACCGATCCACATCGCCGTCACGCCACCCAGCCAGCCCAGCCACCATACCGGCGGCCAGTGAAAGGCCAGCATGGCCAGACTGACCAGCAACGACAGCGCATACAGGCCGTTGAGACGGTCCAGCAGTACGCTGGCCGTTGCCTGCCAGCCGGCTCCCGTTCGCCCCTCCCCCTTGGCCAGCAGGATGCCGCGGAGCACGTCGCCACCGATGGTGGACGGCAAAAACAGGCTGGCGAACATGCCGAGGAAATACAGCTTGATCTTGCGCGGCACCGAAACCGTCAGTCCCAAGCCCTCAGCCATCCAGGCCCAACGGATGCCACACAACACATAGCCGACGACCAGGCAGCACCATGAGTAGAGCAGCCAGCGGGGATCGACCGAGCGCACCTTCTGCCACAGCGCATGCACATTGACATAGTACAGCACCGCCGCCAGCAGCAGCACCGTGATGCCCAGCTTGATCACCACCATCATCGTCTTGCGGTTCAAGATCGCCGATACCCCTTGCCTGCACGTCCGCGGATGCATCCGCGGACCGAACGATATAGATTATCCGCGAGCGTATGCTTGAAAACATTCACCCCGCAAGGCGACCGATGACACCCTCCCCGGATACGCGCAGGCCAATCTATCCGCTTCTGCTCATGCTGTCTTGGGCGGTTCTGACGTTGCCGGCCCTCGGCCTGGCGCCGCTGTTCGATTACGACGAGACCGTCTACGCGCAGACGGCGCTGGACATGATGCATCACGGCCAGTGGATCGTGCCGACGGCCAACGGCATGCAGTTCTTCGAGAAACCGCCGTTCACCTATTACCTGATGGACCTGTCGTTCAAGCTGTTCGGCGACAACGCCTTCGCCGCCCGTCTTCCGTCCGCGATCTTCACGCTGCTGACCGCCTGGGTACTGCTTGCCGCAGGCACGCGCCTGAAGGACCGCCGCTTCGGGCTGATGGCCGCCGCCATTTTCCTGAGCATGCTGGAGGTGGCCTTGTTGGCGCATGCGGCCATCCTCGACGCGGTACTGAACTTCTTCATCGCCGCTGCCCTGCTCAGCTACGCCGTGTGGATCCGGGACGGCGGCCCGCGCCTGGCCTACGCCATGGCTGCCGCCATGGGGGCGGCGGTCAGCGTCAAGGGACCGGTGGGGGCGGTGGTGCCGCTGCTGGTCATCGGGCTCGACCGCCTGTGGGCCAGCGATGTCCGTGGCTGCATCAAGCGCTTTCCGTGGTGGCCCTGCCTCGGCCTGTTCCTGCTGACGGCCATCCCGTGGTATCTGCTGATCCTGATCGAGAACGGCCCGAAATTCCTGTACGACTTCATCTGGATACAGAACATCGGCCGCGCCCTGCATCCGATGCAGGGGCATGGCGGCGGCTGGACCTACTACCTGGTCGTGTTCCTGGTTTCGTGTCTGCCGTGGATCGGCTGGTTGCCGGCCTATTTCCGCCGCGCCCTCGATGGCAACGGCGCAGGCAACGAAACGGACCGTTCGCTGCTGCGCTTGTCCGTTGTCTGGGTGCTGGCGGTCATCGTGCTGTTCAGTTTCGCGCAAACCAAGCTGCCGCACTACATCTCCAGCATCTATCCGGGACTAGCCCTGGGCTTGGCGGCAATGATCTACGCAGTTGCTGATAGCGAACTGTCCAGACGCTGGATACGCGGACTCAGCCTGGCGGTGCTGCTGCCCGTGGGCCTGGCGGTCACCGCCCTGCCGTGGATCTACCCGGCGCTGACGAAGCTCGTGCACAACCCGCGCGCACTGGCCATCGTGGCCCAGCCGATCACGCCCTCTCCCATGCTCGCCGTCGCCGGCATCGTCGTGCTGCTGGCCCTGCTGGGCATCCTGATCGGCAAGCGTCTCAGCCTTTCGCAGCTTGCCGTACGCTTCGTCGTGCTCGGCTTCGTGCTGCAGACGGCGCTGCTGGTCGGCGTCGGCGGCTTCGCCGGTCGCCTGCTGCAGACGCCGACCATGACCATCGCCGCACGCATCCGCCAGCTGCCGCCCGATGTGCCCGTATACAGCTTCGATCTGAACGCCCCGTCGATCTCCTTCTATGCCGGGCGCAACTACCGCATCGAACCCGACCCCTCGGCCCTGGCCAGGAAACTGCAGCCGCCCTATGCGCTGGTGCTGCGCAGCGACAGCGCCGGCCGCCTGGCCGCACTGCACCTGCCGCCGCCGGCCTACAATGACGGCGGCTATATGCTCTTTATCGTGGGCACACCGTCCGGCAAGCCATGAAGCTGTCCGTCATCATCCCCGCTTTTAACGAGGAGGCCCGCCTGCCGGCCACGCTCAAGGAGGCATACGCCTGGCTGGATACGCATCTGCCGGGCGATTACGAGCTGCTTGTTGTCGATGACGGCAGCAGTGACGGCACCGCCAAGGCCGTAAAGGCATTGATGACGGAGTATCCGGCGCTCAGGCTGCTGCAACAGCCCGAGAACCGCGGCAAGGGCGCGGCGGTGCGCCGCGGCATGCTGGAGGCCACCGGCGATGTGCGCCTGTTCATGGACGCCGACCATTCCACGCATGTGTGCGAGGTGGAGAAGGTGTTCGACGCCATGGACAAGGGGGCGGAGGTGGTGATCGCCTCACGCCAGCATCCGGAGTCGGACATCGAAGTGCACCAATCATGGCTGCGTGAGCACATGGGCAAGGGCTTCAACATGATCATGCGCAGCATCGTCGGCCTGTCGATGGACGACACCCAGTGCGGCTTCAAGGCCTTCACGGCCGAGGCCGCCGAACGCATCTTCAATGAAACGACGCTTGATGGCTTCAGCTTCGATGTCGAGGTGCTGTACCTGGCGGGAATGCACGACTACGCCATCGCCGAAATCCCGGTGCGGTGGGTCAACGAGCCGAACTCCAAGGTGCGCATGCTCGCCGATCCGGCCCGCATGTTCGCCGATGTCATCCGCGTACGCGCCATGCACCGCCGCGTCCGGAGAGACAAAGACTGACGCACGGCCGGCAGTGATGCCACGACCGGCAAAGTCCGGCCACTTTCGGTCATTCGTTCGAATCCTGTTTGGCGTCCCATAGGGGATGAATCTGGGCACTGGGTAGAAGTAGTTTATGTTCGGTAAACAGTTGCTCCATCGATAAATATTATCTTCGTTATAGTAAATGGAGAGATGGTCGACTAATCTTGGTCGCAGGAGACGAGACAGAAGGTCATGATGACATGTGGGATCAGGGGGGAGTTATGAAAAACTTGATAAAAATACTTATTGTAAACGCGATATTAGCCGTGTTCGCTAGCATTGGCCTCGCAAATACCGCAAGTGCGACAGACTGGTCAGGTGCCTATCTCGGTATCCATGGAGGGTATGACTGGGGAACGGCGAAAAATAATTTCGCGATTAATGGTGGAGGTTTTCCTACCAATGCGTTTGCTCCAGAAGCGACTGGTGGAGAGTTCAGCCAGAATATCAATGGAGGCGAATATGGTGGTCAGCTGGGCTTCAACATCCAGCGCAATAACGTCGTTTATGGTCTGGAGGCATCGATCGAAGGGGACTCCCTAAAGCACACGTCGACCAATGTTTTTCCGACAGTTCCACCGACAGTCTCTTACGAGACCAAGGTCAACTGGCTTGTCGCCATTACGCCGCGACTGGGTTATGTGAAGAATGACTGGCTGTTCTTCGTAAAGGCCGGTTTGGCTGCCGGTGAAGTTCAGAGTTCGCTGTCGTCCACAGCTGCTACGCTTTCTTTTAGTCGCAAGACCGACCAAATCGGTTGGACGGCCGGCCTTGGCTTAAACTATGCTCTGAACCGGTTTGCGATGAACAAGTGGATCGTTGGTCTTGAATACAATTATTTCGATTTGGGCACCAAGACATACGGTGGCATGGTGAATGGTGGTCAGACACAGCTGTTGCCGACCTTATACCCAGTGCAATATACTGTTCACCCGACCTTCAGCAGTGTGCAGGCTAGCCTCTCGTACAAGTTCTGATCCATCATTTAACGAAGGTCGATAGTTTAGCAACATAATGCCACCCACTATGAATAATGGCACCTTTGGGTGCCATTATTTTGGCCATAATAATGCTAACATCGGCTTCCCGTTTCAGTAACACGGGGGGCTACAAATACATACACCCCCCCACACTCACTCCAATATAGTCCCATTCACGCCCCTGCCCCAAGCCACACCCTCACGGCTATACTCACCGGAGTTGTCCAAGGAGTAAGCCATGGCAGTCGCACTTTATGCTCGCGTATCAACGGCAAGGCAGG
>CAYRBJ010000015.1:0-24269 GCA_964422615.1 uncultured Zetaproteobacteria bacterium
TATGCACGTGCGCACTATCGTCCTCCGTCCAGTCGATGCCCACATCGCGGCAGACCGGCACGCCCGCCAGACGGGCCAGATCGAAGGCGTAACTGGCCATGTGGCTTTTGCCGTCGAACAGGCAGGAGGCCTTGGTGAGCCTCCGTTTCCATCCGTCTTGCTTGCGCGAGTAATCCAGCGCCAATACCTGCTTGGCGGCCATGAAGGCCACGAGCATCGGCCTGTCCGAGGGGGTGGTGACGCAGGCGATGTCATAGCGGCCACGCAGCTTGCGCAGCGTTTTCCAGGTGCTGGCGGCCTTCGGTTCCAGCACGTGCACGGCATGGGCGAACGGCTGGTCCTGGATGATGGACTCGGTGCCGGGGGCCACAAGCCAGTCGACCTGATAGCCGGCATCGGCCAGGGAACGGGCCAGCGGCGTTGCCAGCAGCGTATCCCCCAGGTAGCGGCAGACGACCACCAACGCGCGCATGGTTACAGGCTTCCCCGCCACCAGCCGATGGCGGCGAACAGGGCGATGCCGGCGAGCATGGCCAGGGCGTTCTTATGCTCCCGGTGCTTCCAGGCCAGGCTCCAGGCATAGCGTCCCTGGGCGGGATAATGTGTCCAGCGCGGAAAGAACAACGGCACCGCGGCTGCCCAGTGGCGGAACTCCTCGCCGAAAAGCTCTTCCATATACTGGGCCTCATGGCGCAGCACCGGTCTGTAGATCACCGTGAACAGCACCAGCCCGAGTATGGCCGCCCACGGGTTGGCCGCCATCAGGCAGAAGCCGGCGAAGATGACCCCGTTGAAAAAATACAGTGGATTGCGCGTGAAGCGGTAGGGTCCCGCCGTGGCCAGGCGAGCGTTCTTGTCGATATAGCCGGATGCCCAGGTTCGCCCTGCCTCCCCGAGCAGCACGATAACGGCGCCCAGCCAAAGCGATAGCGTGCTCGGCCGGGCGAACAGCAGCAGCAGCACGATGACCGGGGCCGTGGCCCAGATACGGTGCGAGGCGCACCACTGCTCGATGCCGGTGTACCATGAGGGCGCACTCACGTGGGTTTCCTGCAGGCTGTGGACGGATTCATTATGGCGCCGGCTGGTAGCCGATCAGCCTGGCGACAATATGGCCGATCTTGATCTTGGCCTTCATCTGGATAGGCAGGCGGCGGGCATCGTCGCTGAGCCATATCTTCATGGTGCCGACGCTGCTGAAGATGCCGGCGGTCTTCAGGCGCGGCTCGATGACCAGACAAGGGATGCGCTTGCCGGTGCCGTTGCTGCCCTGCATGTACAGGTACTCGGTTTTCAGCACGTGGACCTCGACATCGTATTTCTTGCCGGAATCGAATACGGGCAGCCGAAGCACTTCCCCCACCTTCAGCGGCAGGCGACGAACGGTATAGAAGGCATCCATGACATTCAAATAACCGGCCGGCACGTCGTAGGTGTCGGTCTTGCCGTCATGGGTATATTCCACCTTGCCCCGTTGCCACAAAAAGCGGGTCTTCTTGACGGCGTGATAGGTGTTTTCGTGCTGGGTCAGGTCGAACACGGTGCTTTGCGCCCTGTCGCCCCGGCACAGGCCTTCCGAGACGATGGTGTCGCGCACCTTCTTGAACAGGTCGAAGAACTTGTTGGTCTTGGCCAGGGTGTCGATGCGGTAGGCATGTGCGCCCCGGTGACTGACAACCATGGTGGCCGTACCGGCGTTGATGAATTCCCAGCCCACCTCGAATGTCATGCGTTCACCCGTGAACGGCATGCAGGACAGCGGGGATTGCGCCGCTGCCGCTGCCGACAGGGGAAGCAACAGGACGGCGGCGATCAGGAATGCATCAATGCGCCACAAGCGCATCTACGGCCTCCAGCACCTGACCGGCCCGGATGCCGGGCATGCAGATGAATTGGTCACAACGGCGTTTAAAGCACGGGCCGCATGGCGGGTTGGATTCGATGTGCCAGTGTGCCTCTCCCAAGGGGGCCGATCGCCACGATGCCGAAGGTCCCCACAATGTGATCGTGGACGTGCCGAGGGCGGCAGCCAGGTGCAAGATCCCCGTATCTGCGCCCACCACCGCCTGTGCCTGACGAAGCAGCGTGATCAATGCTGACATATCCAGGCGTGCGGGCAAGAGCATGCCGCCGCTGTCCGCGGCCAGTCTTTGCGCCGTTCGCCGTTCGGCATCGCTGCCCCAGGGGAACACCGGGATCAGATTGCGGGCGATGGCACCGCGGGAGATAGCGATCCAGGTATCGACCGGCAGTTGTTTGGTCTCCCAGCCGCCGCCGCTGTGCAGCACGATGTAGTGGCGGTCACCAAGGCCGAGATCCGCCATTACCGATGCATCGGCAAACTTGCTGATCACGGCGGCGTGGATGGCAGGGGCCTGGTAGGGAAGTGGTGCCTCGGGCAGGCAGCGCGCATTTGGCACGAAGGGAGCAGCCGCGACCCGGCGGTATTGCTGCACCACATGACGGTCCTTGGGATGGAAACGGGTCGGGACCTGCAGCCAGCCGGCCTGCTTCTCGCGCAGCTGCCCGCGATCGATGCCAAATACCGGGCTACCGCAGGCACGGGCCAGCATGGCTGACTTGATCAATCCCTGCAGATCGAGCACGGCATCGAAGCCGACCCGGCGCAGGGTGCGGATCGTGCGCCAGGCGGAGCTAAGCGGGTGCGGCCCTTTCAAGGCCACCTCGTGCACGCTGACCCGTTCGGGGAAGCACTCCGTCACGAAGCGATAACGGGAATCGACGAGCCAGTGCACCTCGCTCACCTCGGGGCGGGCCAGCAGATCGTCCAGAGCCGGCAGGCTGTGGATGATATCGCCGAACGCCGACAGTTTGACCACCAGGATGTTCATGCGGCGAGCATCTCCAGGCAGGCATCGCGCACGGCCTCGGGCAGGATGTTGGCCATGCAGGGCTGGCCGGTGACGGAGCATTCGCGCTGCAGGCAGGGGCTGCAGGCGGCCGGTTCGTAAAACAGACGGACCCGGGGCCCGGATGGCGAGGTGCGGGCCGGATCGGTGGCGCCAAACATGGCGACCGTCGGAATGCCCAGGCCGGCGGCCACATGCATGAAGCCCGAGTCGTTGCACAGCATCAGCCGGCAGGCAGCGGTCAGCTGCAGCGCCTGGCGTAGCCGCGTCTGGCCGGCGGCGTTCCAGGACGGTCCGTTCACCCCGGCTAGCACCTGGTCGCCGATGTCTCGCTCGGATTCGACGCCGAGCACGATGGGTTGCCAGCCGGCCTCGGCCAGCCATGACAGGATGCGGGCATAGGATTCGGGCGGATAGCGCTTGGCACCCCCGAACTGGGCGCCCGGGGCGACGCAGACGGCCTTCTCGGCGTTCAGTCCATGGCTGGCCATCAGGGCGATCCCCGCCTCCCGGTCCCCGGAAGGACAGCTCAGTTTCACCTCCTGCTCGGCGATAGGTATGCCCAGTTGGGCGGGGATGTCGAGATAGTAGAGCCGGTGGTGCTGGTGCCGGAGACTCAGGCGCCGGCGCAAGGCGCGGCTGAGCAGCGGCAGGCGCCACTGTCCCCGGTAGCCGATGCGTTGCCGGCAGCCGCCTTTCCAGGCGCGCCAGGCCGAGCCGAAGCTGTTCGGGAACAGGTAGGCGCGGTCGGCGGCCGGCATCATTGCCTCGAAGCAAGCCGGCTCCAGGTTCAGGTACGGCAGCACGTCGCCCAGCCAGGGGCGGCCATGGATCGACAGACGGTCATGTTGGTGGTGCAGGGCGATGGCGCGCATCGCTGGCTGGGCCATCACGACATCCCCCAGCCAGTTCGGGGGCAGGATCAGGGCGTGCCGTCCGGTGGGTGCAGAGGCGGCGTTCATGGGCGGATCAGCGGCGGTGCGTACAGACGAACAACCATTCGCTCCAGGGGTTTCCCAGACCTGTATGCTGTTGCAGCAGGTGTTCCTCAGCGATGTCGAAATGGCGGGATATCGTATTGCGGATGCCATGATGGGAATAATGATACGGCTGGGACTCGTCGCGCAGGGCGGTGATATAGCGCTCGGCGAGATAATGCAGACGGGCGTACAGGGGAGGAACCGTGACAATGGTGACGACCAAATATCCGTCCGGCTTCAATACCCGCTCGATCTCATTGATGACAAGCTCGGGATTCATGGTATAGCTGAGGGCGTTGAAGCAGAGCACCAGATCGCAGCTGGCCGCCGCCAGCGGCATGGTTTCGGCCATGCAGTTCAGATAGCGGCCGCTGGGCAGCGCTCCGGGGTAGGCACGCTGGTAATCATCCAGCAGCGGGTCGATGAAGATGCGATTGGCACTCGCCAGAAAATGGCTGAGGCAAACCGGGCCACTGCCGATATCCAGTACGGTGGGTTTGGGCGGCAGCTTCTCAACGATCTGTTGCAGATATGGCAGATAATTGGTTTTGGCATGCTCCAGGCGTTCGGCCAGCACATCCTTGCCATGCCACTTCAGTACCGTGGCCTTCTGGGCCTGCAGCCAGCGGCTTTTCGCGATCGGCTTATGGTGTGCCATAGACGGCATCGGCCAGCTCCTTCTCCTGCTCCAGCACGAGCCAGCGGCGGTGGCTCCACAGCCAGAGTTCGGGACGCGCGTGAATGGTGGATGCAAAGCTGTCCGCCATGGCGGACATGGCATGGAAGGCATCGGCGTCCTTGTTTCCGGTCGGTGCGGGCAGATCGATGGGCCAGATCTGCAGGCGGAAGCGGAAACCGCGGCCGATGCGGTGCAGGGCCACGCCGAAGACCGGCGTGTGGTATTTATAGGTGTAGATCGCGGGGAACAGCGTGGTCGAGGCCAGGTGGCCGAGGAACGGCACCGGCGTACCCGTGCTCAGATGCTGGTCGATCATGATGGCAGCCAGGTCACCTTCCTTCAGTGACTTGGGCAGCCAGCGAAGGCTTTGGTTGCGATCGCGCAACTGGGCACCGAAGCGTTCGCGGCATGTCTTCAGGAAACGGTCGAGGGCGGGGTTGTTCAGACGCCGGTAGATGATGTTCGTCGGCCATCCGAGGATGGAGAACATCAGGGCGCCGAATTCCCAGTTGCTGTGATGGCAGGCGACCAGGATCGCGCCGCGTCCTTCGGCCATGGCACGGTGCAAAGGCTCCTCTCCTTCGACGCTGACCCGCGAGCGCAGGAATTCCCGTGAACGCAGATAGACATGGGGCAGCTCGAAGACGGTGCGTCCGAGCTCGGCGAACGATTCGCGAGTCATGCGATGGCGCCAGCGGCGTGGCCGCTCGGGGTAGATGCGGGTCAGGTTCCGGAAGGCGATGCGCCGGTGCCGGCGATCCAGCAGAGCGGATACCCTGCCGATCCCCGCACCGATGGCGCCGACGAGGCGGACAGGCATGAGGCGGATGATCCAGAACAGCAGGCGCACGGCCAGTTCCGACAGGTTGTGGGTCACAGCGTGGAATCAGTCCTTGGTTGGTTTTGCCTCATCGATGAGCATGACCGGGATATCGTCCCGGATCGGGTATTCCAGCTTGCATACCCTGCATACCAAACCGCTCTTTGAGGCATTGTATTCGACCCTGCCCTTGCATTGGGGGCAGGCGAGGATGTCGAGCAGCTCCTTATCCAGCATGTACGCTCCCGCCATCAGATCATGGCCGGACAAGGTTAGCATTAGCCTTGTGCTCCCCACAACCATTCATGGCCCCGACAGCCGTTCCAGGATGGCCTTGAACAAGCCCGGTTCAGCCTCCGCCTGTTGGCGGGCGACCCATAGCGGCCGGTCCCTGGGCCACAGGGGCACCAGCTTGACGGCATCCTTGGCGGTGATGGCGATCGGCGCAGGTAAGGCCAGCAGGTGCGCGACGTCCCGGTGACTGTAGCGATGGTGGTCAGGAAAGACGCGGAATGTGTCGATGACGCAACCGTGGCGGGACAGATCGTCATGGAAGCGCTGCGGGCGAGCGATGGCGCTGACGGCGGCGACCTGGCGGGGTTCGGGGGTGCCGGTGTGCATTGCATCCTCCAGGTGGGAGATGCGCGCCTGCCATTGCCATTGGCGCTGTTCGGTGGCAATCGGCATCGGTGTACCGGCGCCGGTGCGCACGATCAGGTCGGCCCGGCTCAGGGCCGCCAGCGGTTCGCGCAGTGGTCCGGCCGGGATCAGCCGCCCGTTGCCAAGCCCCGTGGCCGGCACCAGCACGATATCGCATTGACGGGCGAGCTGGCGGTACTGGAAGCCGTCATCCAGCACGATCACATTGCCATATTGCTGAGCCACGGCTGCCGCTGCCACGCGATCCCGGCCGGCGATGACCGGGCAGGCGCAGGCATCGGCCAGCATGCGCGCCTCGTCTCCGGCCGTCTGTGCCGGCATGTCCGCCCCGACGAGGCTTGGCGTACGCAGCGAGCCCCCGTCACCGCGGCACAGGATCACCGGCTGGTAGCCCCGTGATTTCAGGGCGTCGGCGAGCCAGATGACAAATGGCGTCTTGCCGCTGCCGCCGGCGGTGATGTTGCCGACGGAGATCAGCGGCAGCGGCGGCGTTTGCCGGCGGGCAAGGCGTCGGCGCTGGTCGCGCCGGCTGAACCAGGCATAGATATGGCTGATCGCCTGCAGCGGCAGCGGCGGCGGGATGTTTTGCCACCACAGCCGTTCGATGCGGCGGGCAAGCAGGCCGGATGGCGAGTGCATGGGGTTCATGGCGTCTGGCCGGGTGGTGGCGGCAGGTACGGCTGCAGCGCGGCGATGACGCGGTCAAGCACGGCCCCCTTGTCCGTCATGAACGCAACGGCCTTGGCGTGCAACTGCCGAAGTTCCTCCGGGTGGGACAGAAAGCGGCGAACGGCGGCATCAAGTTCGGCATCGCTGCGGGCGATGATTGCGGCGCCATAGGACTGCATCTGCCGCATGACATCGCGGAAGTTCTCGACATGCGGGCCGGTGACCACCCCTCGCCCGCAAATGGCGGCTTCCAGCGGGTTGTGACCGCCGATGGGTACCAAGCTGCCGCCGATGATGACGAGATCGGCCACCGTATACAGCGATGAGAGAATGCCCATGGCATCGATTAGGGACACATCATGGCCGTTGGTCGCCGGCTGGGACCAGCGCGAGGTGCGCAGTCCGGCCTGGTCGATCATCGAGGCCACGGCCTCGAAGCGTTCCGGATGGCGGGGCACGATGACGGTCAGTAGATCCGGGACCAGAAGGCGCCAATCGGCGAGCAGCGACAACAGGCGTTGTTCTTCGCCGTCGTGGGTGCTTGCAGCCAGCAGGATCGGACGCCTGCCGCTGGGGTCGAGGTGCTGGCGGAGTGCGTCGGCATCGGCCTTTGGAGGCCGGATGGCGAACTTCAGGTTCCCCGCCACCCGGATGCGTTCGTCGGGAATGCCGAGGGAGGCAAGGCGGGCGGCATCCAGATCGCTCTGGGCCAGAAATAGCCGTACCGGTGCCAACCATCGCCTCCACAGGCCGCGGGTGGCCATGTAGCGGGGGAACGACCGGTCCGAGATGCGCGTATTGATGCCGATCACCGGCACGCCTTGGCGCTGGCACGCCGTCAGCATCCCCGGCCAGAATTCGGTTTCGGTCAGCAGCAGCAGGCTTGGCTTCAGCTTCCTCGCCAGCCGGCGCATGGCTCCCGGCAGATCCCAAGGCAGGAAGGACAGCGTCACCGACCCTGCGAACAGGCGTTGCGCCTGGTTGTAACCGGTTTGCGTGACGACGGTCAGATGGATGGCATGTCCGTCGGCTAGCAGCCGCCGCACCAGTGGCGCGATGGAGTTGATCTCACCCATCGAACAGGCGTGCACCCACAGGCAGCCGGTGCGACCCACCGGCAGGTCGAGCGTCAGGTGCTGGCGCCATTTTACGACGGGAGGGGCTATGGGCGCGGACTCACATTCCATCGGCGTATTGCAGCAGGAAACACCCGCCTCATCCACAGCCGGCATGCATTGCGGGCTCAAACGAACTTGCATCGACGCCCGCATTGCGCTTGTATCTTCGGGATGGTTATCATTGCTGGGCGCAATGGGGGGGCTTCGTGGATATCGATTTTCAATGGTTGGAAGACATGGTGCTGTTGCGCAAGCTGGGAAGCGAAGAGCGCGAGATCCTTGCCCGCGTCATTCAGCCGCAGGTATACAATGCGGGGGAGGTCATGCTTGAGCAGGGCAAAGCCGGCGGGGTGCTTTATCTGCTGCGTTCCGGCAGCGCGGTCATCGATCGCGAGGATGGGGGGCAGAAAATGCGGGTGGCTACCATTGGTGAAGGGGCGATGTTCGGCGAGATGACCTTCCTGACCGGTGAGCAGGCCAGCGCCACCGTGAGCGCCAGGACCACCTGCACCGTGTACAAGCTGACCCGGGCCGCCTACTCCGAATTGATGCAACGCCAGCAGGATCTCGTGTATTCGCTGTTCGCCTACATCCTGGTCCATGCCGCGCGCGTGATCCGGACCATGAACGAGGAGCATGTGAACCTGCTGCAGTATATTACCGGCAGGCGCGTCTAACATCGATCCATCCACCTTGCCGGAATCCCTGTCGTCGGCTGGGAAGAGATGATGTTCGAGTCCGTACTGTTGTTGCTGGCCGCGCTGCTGATTGTGTACCTCGGCGCCCAGGCATTCACCAATGCCATCGAGCATCTCGGCGAGTACCTCGGCGTTTCGGAAGGCGTTACCGGCTCCGTGTTTGCGGCCATCGCCACCGCCATGCCCGAAACCATCGTGCCAGTCGTGGCGATCATGGCCGGTGGCAGCAATGTTTCTGTGAACCGCGCCGTGGGTGTCGGCGCGATCCTTGGCGCACCCTTCATGCTTGCCACCCTCAGTATCGGCCTGATGGCCTGGTTCGCCGGCCGCAAGCGTGGGTGGCGTACACCGTTCACGCCGGAAAGTGGGGGCCTGAGCCGCGACCTGCAGGTGTTTGGCATCGCCTTTGTGCTGGTGGTCGGGGCGGCCCTGATGCCTCCCGCCTGGCAGCCGCTGCATGCTGCAATGGCAACCTTGCTGGTCATCCTCTACTTCTTTTATCTGATGGACACGTTACGCAGCAGCCGGGAATTGGTAGCCAACGGCCATACCACCGAGGCCGGTGATGCACTGTATCTGGCCCGCCTGCTCGGCGCTGCCCCATGGGTGGCGGTCATCCAGTTGGCCGTGGCGCTGCTGATGCTGGTGTTTGGCGCCAAGCTGTTCGTGGCTGGCGTGGAGGCTATCAGTTCCCAACTCGGCGTGCCGGCGCTGCTGGTGTCGCTGCTGCTGGTGCCGGTGGCCACCGAGCTGCCGGAGAAGGTGAATTCGATCCTGTGGATTCGCCGCTCCAAGGATACGTTGGCCTTCGGGAACATCACCGGGGCCATGGTGTTTCAGAGCACGGTGATCCCGGCACTGGCGATGCTGCTGATGCCCTGGCATATCGATGATGTGTATGCCCTGACGGCCATCCTGATGACCATGCTGGGAGTCGGATGGCTGTACTGGCTGCACAGCACCGGAAGGCTGCAACCCAGGCACGTGATGGCCAATATGGCGCTGTACGGCATGTTCGTGTTGTTCGCCGTGCTTTATCGGGCCCTGTGACGGCATGAACGGAACGATCCCGGTCCGCGGCCAGCGCCCGAACAAGGAGAAGGACGGATGATCGAAGCCCTGATCAGCATCGCCGGGATTTTGTATCTTTCCCTGCTGATCGAGGACAGGCTGAAGGTTCCGTTGCCGTTGAGCCTGATCACCCTGTCGTTCCTGCTTCATCATCTGGCGCCGAATCTGCTGATGCTGACCGGGGATACCGAGCATTTCGCAGCCTTGGTCGTGTTCCTGCTGCCCGTGCTGCTGATCTCCGATTCACTGGAACTGAGGCTCGAGGATTTGAAGGAACATGGGTTGAGCCTGTTCTATCTGGCGGTGGTGGCCGTGGCGCTGTCTGTGGTGGTGGCGATCTTCACGGCCAATCAGATCTTCGGCCAGTACCATCTTTCCGTGGCGGCGATCGTTGCGCTGTTTGCCATGGTGCTGGCCACCGACCCGGTGTCGGTGGTCAGCATCTTCTCCAAGTTCGAACTGCCACACCGGCTGAAGGTCCTGGCGGAAGGCGAGAGCCTGTTCAACGACGCCACTGCCCTAATCGTATTTGTCTTTATCGGCCTGTATGCGCTGGAGGGGGGACAGGTCACGGCGGCCTATGTGGGCCGGATCAGCGCCGTGGTGGTATTCGGTTCCGTGGGACTGGGTCTCGTCGCCGGCCTGTTGGGGCTGCTGGCCCTGAAGACGACCGACAACCGTATTGCCGAGTTGCTGGTACTGCTGCTGACGGGTTACAGCGCCTTCGCGCTGGCGGAGCATTTCTATGCCGTGCTCAATCTGTTGGGAGGGCATACGCATACACACCTCTCCGGCATCCTGTCCTGCATCGTCGCCACGATCACCGTACACCACGTGATGACACGTTCGCTCAGCAGGGATGCGGACATGCTGCAAACAGAGGAAAATGCGCTGGAACGGGAAGCCGGGCAGGCCTCCTCCTCCCGGCGATTGATCCGGTTGGCCATCGGGAAAATCGAATCCACGGTCGAAGAGCGGGCGCGGCACAAAAGAACGAAGGAGGACATCCAGTTGCTGGCCATTGCGGCCAACACCATCCTGTTCATTGCCATGGCCGAGATCATCGATCTGAGGCTGCTGCTCCAGTACAAGGGCGAGATTCTGGCCATGTTTGCCGTGACGACGGTGATCCGGGCGCTGATGATGGCCAAGTTCGCCATCATTACCACCCGGGCCCGCGGCATGGCCAGGATCAATTTCCGCTGGTGGGGGATCTTGACCTTTGCCGGCATCAAGGGCGGGCTTTCGGTGGTGATGGTGATGCTGATTCCGGTCGGGTTTCCGCATTTGCAGATGTTCAAGGCCATCGTGGTCGGGGTGGTGGTGCTGTCCACCTTCATCTATTCGCTGATATTGCTGGCGCTGATCGCGGCCAATCGGGAATCGTTCCGCCGGGAGATGGAAGCCGAACATCCATAAGCCTGTCGATGCCATGCATACATAAAAAGCCCCGACATTGCCGGGGCTTTTTATGTTTTTGTCTGATGCCTTTGGGGAGGGAGGGGAGGAGGGATCGGCATCAGACAATACGAACAATAGGTGCTTCCTGTGATCGAGGTATGAAAAGCGAATTAAAAAAAATTCATGTTATTGCGGTGGCAACGGAGTTACCCGTCAGTGCCGGACATTCTAGTCTCACCGCCCGGCATGGAACAGTGCACAGCGCGGTGATATGCAACCGGATTGCGACCAGATGCCGTCACCGACGTTGCAGCAGGTGAATGATCTTCCCGTTAGGCGCGTTCGACGTATTCGCCGGTCTCGGTGTTGATCTTGATCTTGGTTCCGGCCTCCAGATACGGCGGCACCATCACCGTGGCTCCTGTTTCCAGCTTGCCGGGCTTGTAGGAACCGGTGGCGGTCTGTCCCTTCATGGCGGCATCGCATTCGACCACGGTCAGCGCCACGGTCTGTGGCAGCCGTATGTTCAGGGGACGTTCCTCATGGAACTCGACCTCGACCTGCATCTCAGGCAGCAGATACGGCAACGCCTCCTCGACCATATCGCGTCCGAGGGTGATCTGCTCATAGGTTTCCATGTCCATGAAGTGGAACAAATCACCATCCTCGTACAGATACTGCATCGGCCGCTGCGACAGGGTGACGCGCTCGACGCGTTCGGTGGAGTTGAAACGCTTGTTGGTTTTGGTCCCGCTCTCGACGTTACGCATCTCAATCTGCATGCAGGCGACCCCTTTGCCCGGTGTGACATGCATGCTCTTGGAGACACGCCACAGGGCACCGTCTACTTCAAGAATGTTACCGGCACGGATGGTCGTGGCATTGATTTGCATTGCTCGTCTCCTGAGGCACACTTCCAGGTTTCGACGGCGGCTGCCGTCTGTGTTTCGGGCAGCGGAACATAGCCGCAAAGCGCTGGCTCAGCAAGCCGCCAGACGTGTGATTCCATCCCGGATACTGCCGATGGCGTGAACAAAATCGAGATCGAGGCCCGCATGAACCTTACGACCATGATGACCGTCCAGGATGCGATCGACCAGTTCGACACTGCCAGCATCGCCGCCGACAAGGCGCATGGGCAGGAGGTCGAGCGTTGCTTGGAGGCATTTGCGGCGTACCTGCTGCATTTCTCCGATCTGTTTCAGGACGATGAGTACCTTGATGAGGGGGCGTTGGAGGAATGGGAGGAATCTCTTGGTGCCTACATGGAGCAGCTGTTCGAGGGTGACATGGAGCCCTCGCAGGATCTTGGCAGCCTGACCCTGAATCAGCTCGATCCGGAGCATGTGCATGATTTTCTGGCCTGGTTCATCCTGCGGGAGACCGAGGGCGACCAGGAGGCCGTGCTGATCTGCGGCAAAGTGATGCAGGAATGGGTGGAGTATCTTGCCGGCCGTGGCTGGATCGATACGGCTGCCAAAATCGCATTTTTGGATGGCATCCGCGATGCGGTTGAGCAGGGGCAGCGCGTGGCCAAGGCTGCCCGCCTGTTGCTGCGCTTCGTGCGCATGGGCAGCGGTATGCCGGAGGATGTACGCAACGTGCCATTTTCCGACTTTGTCGAAGGGCATGCCCGGGTACAGGGCATCGGGGCAAGCTCCATCACCCTGCTGTTCGAGGAAGAGGCGCAGCCGGTCGGCCCGGTCACCCTGCCGGCGGAGATCATCGCCCTGCTCCGGGAGGGCGATATCATGGACGTGGAGATCGGCAGGCGAGGCGAGATTTGGCAAATGGTCGATATCGGTCCAGTCTACCCGGCCAGCGTGCACGTCGAGCCGGAGGTGTTCAACTTCGGTGATGCCGATCAGAGTTAAGATTCGCTCTTCCGGATGTGTGGGAGTTGGGAATCGGTGCAGATTTAGGCCGGTCCGGTGGAGATTCTTCCCGCTGGGTATGCCGTCGATGCTGCTAGCATAACGGATGTGCAGCAACGAGGTATGCCGATGCTGATTTTCGATCGCTGGCCGGCCAAGCACCCGGAGCGCATCCAGCTGTTTTCCCTGAGTACGCCGAACGGCGTTAAGGTGTCCGTGGCCCTGGAGGAACTGGAGCTACCCTACGAGGCCCATATCGTGAACATCCGGGAAGGGGAGCAGTTTACGCCGGAGTTCATCTCCATCAGCCCGAACTCGAAGATCCCCGCCATCGTCGATCCGCATGGACCGGGGGGAAAGCCGATCGCCATGATGGAGTCCGTGGCCATCCTGTTGTACCTAGCCGAAAAGGCGGGGCGCCTGCTGCCGGTCGATCCGGCCGAGAGATACGAATGCATGCAGTGGTTGTGCTTTCAGGTTGGGCATATCGGGCCGATGTTCGGCCAGTTCGGGCATTTCTACAAATACGCCGCTGATACCTGCAAGGATCCGTATCCGGTGGAGCGTTACGCCCATGAGGCCCGGCGGTTGCTGGGGGTGTTGGAACATCGGCTGGATGGGCGCGATTACATCATGGGTGATGTGTTTACCATCGCCGACATCGCCATTTTCCCCTGGGTAGTCTGCCTGCGCGAATTCTATCTGGGGGGAGATCGGGTCGGCTTGGACGATTTTTCCGTCGTCAACGCCTGGGTCCAGCGCTGCCAGACGCGGCCATCCTACCAGAGGGGCAAGGGGGTATGCTCCCTGGCCTAGGCGATCAGCCCAGGCACTCAGCAATCCAGTGACCGACGGCGCGGATTTCCTCGGCGCAGACATGATGCTCCATCGGATAGGCATGCCATTGAATGCTGTAGCCCCATTCGCCAAGGGTAAGCCGGGCCTTTTCCCCAAGGGCGAAGGGAACGATCGGGTCGTTGACGCCGTGGGCCATGAAGATGGGGATATCCTGATTCGACGCGGTGCGGATATCCGCGAGGTGTTCCGGCTGCAGCAGGTAGCCGGACAGGGCGATGATACCGGCAAGCCTCTCGCGGTGGCTCAGGCCCACATGCAGGGCCATCGCCGCACCCTGGGAAAAGCCGGCGAGGATGATGCGGCTTGCCGCGATGCCGCGCATCTGTTCCTGCTCGATCAACAGCCTGATACGGCGCGCCGAGTTGGCGATGCCCTCGGTGTCATGTTCGATGCCGAGGTCCGTGTGCCGGATATCGTACCAGGCCGGCATGATGTAACCGTTGTTGATCGATACGGGCATGGCCGGCGCATGCGGGAATACAAAACGTATGGAAAGCTGCTCGGGCAGGCCAAGCTCGGGCACAATAGGCTCGAAATCGTGGCCGTCGGCACCGAGACCGTGCAGCCAGATGATGCTTGCTGTCGGCGGATGCGCCGTTTCGAGCTCCACGGCCGGCAGCATCTGGTCACTCATGATGGCATGGTGCCGCACTTTCCTTCTTGTGTCTTGCGGTCGTTATGGTGAAATCCTGCCGATGAGCAAACACGTACATATCCTCGGCATCTGTGGGACCGCCATGGCGGCCATCGCCAAGCTGGCGAAGGACAGCGGCTTTATCGTCAGTGGTTCGGATGCCGGTGTGTATCCGCCGATGTCCGATTTCCTGCGGGCCGAGGGGATAATCGCTTTCGAGGGCTACGATGCCGCACATCTCGAACCGGTGCCGGATCTGGTGGTGATCGGCAATGCCCTGAGTCGGGGCAATGGCGAGGTGGAAGCGGTACTGGATCAAGGTCTTGAATATTGCTCCGGGCCGGAGTTCGTCGGCCACCACATTCTGCCGGGGCGCCATGCCGTGGTGGTGGCCGGCACGCACGGCAAGACCACGACCGCCAGCCTGATGGCGCATATGCTGGAGGTGGGCGGGCAGATGCCCGGCTTCATGATCGGTGGCATCCCGGAGGATTTCGGCACCGGCGCCCGCCTTGGCCTCGGCCCGTATTTCGTGCTCGAAGGGGACGAGTACGACACCGCGTTTTTCGACAAGCGCTCAAAATTCCTGCATTACCGGGCGCGTACGCTGATCCTGAACAACCTCGAATACGACCATGCCGACATCTTTCCCGACATCGATGCCATCAAGCGCCAGTTTGCGCACCTGCTGCGGACGGTGCCAGCTTCCGGAACCGTGGTGGTCAATGCCGAGGACGACAACCTGGCCGATGTGCTGGCCCAGGGCTGCTGGACGCCGGTGATACGCTTCGCCCGCCATGGCCGGGGGGTGGAGGCCGACTGGTTCTGGGAGCCGGTGGCCGAGGACGGATCGCGCTTTAAGCTGTGGCACGGCGAGTCATCGTTCGGGGAGTTCGCCTGGGACATGATCGGCCGCCATCACGCGGCCAATGCCTGTGCCGTGGCCGCCGCCGCCGAGTCGCTCGGCCTGGATGAGCGGGTGATCCGTCAGGGCATCGAGAGCTTCGGCGGCGTACGCCGGCGCATGACCGTGGTCGGAGAGCGCCGCGGTGTCCGCATCTTTGATGATTTTGCGCACCATCCGACCGCCATCGCCGGCATCGTGGCGTCGCTGAAGGCGCGCCTGGGCGGCAATGAGCGCTTGTGGGTGATCGTCGAGCCGCGCTCGAACACGATGCGCAGCCGCGTGCATCAGCAGCGCCTGCCCGCCGCCTTTGCCGGCGCCGACCGGGTGATCTTCGTGCCGCCGTCGGCGCGCAATCTGGCTCTCGAGGAGGCGCTGGACGTGCAGGCGGTGTGCCGTGATATCGGTCCGCACGCGAAGGTATTGCCGGATGTCCAATCCATCGTGTCCGAGGTGGCCGCCTCCGTTCGGGAAGGGGACCATGTGCTGATCCTGTCCAACGGCGGTTTCGACGGCATCCATCAGCGCCTCCTGGAAGCCCTGTGAACGATCATATCGAAACCGTTTTCGAGCACAGCGCCACCAACAGGGGCGAGGGCCCGAGCAAGAGCCAGAAAAAACGCGATGCCCGGGCGTTGCAGGATCTCGGTGCCGAGCTGCTGGATCAACGTTCCGAGTTCATCCGCGCCCTCGCCATGCCGGCGGAGATCGAGCAGGCCGTGCTCGACGGGCAGGACATGGATCGCGGTGCGCGCAAGCGGCAGATCAAGTTCATCGGTCGGTTGTTGCGCGATATCGATGTCACGCCCGTGCAGGCGGCGCTGGCGAGCCTGCATCAGGATACGGCCGAGGGGGTGCGGGCATTCCATCGCCTCGAACACTGGCGAGACCGCCTGCTGGACGAGGGTGCGCCTGCCGAGGCGGATTTGCTGGCTGAGGCGCCGGGGCTCGATGTCGCCGAACTGCGCAAGCTGCTGCGCGCCGCCGCAGGGGCCGAGGGCGAGGGGCGCAGGAAGGCCGGGCGCGCCCTGTTCCGTTTCCTGCGCCGGCAGCTTGGAGACGGATGAATATTTTCTCCTGTTCCCGATTTCCATGCCCCGATAGGATTGGCCCATGAGATTTTCCGCCTTTTTCGCCCCCACGCTGCGCGACGATCCCGCCGAGGCGGAGGTCGTATCGCACCGGCTGCTGTTGCGTGCCGGCTATATCCGGCGCGTGACCAGCGGCGTCTATGATTTTCTGCCGCTCGGCCTGAGGGTGCTGCGCCGCATCGAGACCGTGGTGCGAGAGGAGATGGATCGTGCCGGCGCCCAGGAACTGCTGATGCCGCTGGTGCAGCCGGCCGAGCTGTGGCAGGCCTCCGGCCGCTGGCTCAAGTATGGCCCTGAACTGCTGCGATTCCACGACCGGCACGGTCATGAATCCTGCCTCGGGCCCACGCACGAGGAGGTCATCTGCGATATGGTGGCGCGCGAGCTGAAGTCCTACCGACAGCTGCCGCTGAATCTGTACCAGATCCAGACCAAATTCCGCGACGAGGTGCGCCCACGCTTCGGCCTGATGCGCGGGCGCGAGTTCATCATGAAGGATGCCTATTCCTTTCATGCCGACGAGGCCGATCTTGCGCGCGAATACGACAACATGTGCGAGGCCTACTCGCGCATTTTCACGCGTCTGGGCCTGAAGTTCCGGGCTGTCGAGGCCGATACCGGTTCGATTGGAGGTAACGCCTCGCACGAGTTCCACGTGCTGGCAGATTCGGGCGAGGATGTCATCGCCCACTGCGATAGCTGCCGCTATGCCGCCAACGTCGAGAAGGCCCGGGGCCGACGCTCGCTACCACAACAGGAGGCCAGCAGCGCGCTGGCCGAGGTGGCCACACCCGGTGCCAGTGCCGTCGGCGATGTGGCCAATATGCTGGGCATCGGGGCCGACCGCTTGGTCAAGACCCTGATGTACGCTGTATCCGGAGGTCCGCACGATGGAACCGTGGTCGCTGCCTGTGTGCGCGGCGATGATGAGGTGCAGGAGATCAAGCTGGCGCATGCCTTGAACGGCGACGGCGTGACCCTGGCCGATGTCGACGCCATCAAAGCCGTCGGTGGGGTGGCCGGGTTCGCCGGACCCCAGGGTCTGAGGACCAAGGTGCTGGCCGATACCATGCTGCAAGGGGCGTCGGGGCTGGTGGCCGGGGCCAACCGCAGCGATGCCCATGTCACAGGCCTGGACATGGCCCGCGACGTGCCGGATGCCATTTATCACGATCTGCGCAACGTGCGGGCCGGTGATGGCTGCCCGCAGTGTGACGGACGGCTGGAGCTGTCCCGCGGCATCGAGGTCGGCCATGTGTTCGCGTTGGGCCGGCGCTATGCCGAGCCGATGAAGGTCGAATTCCAGGATGCGGCCGGCCAGCGCGCGGTGGCGACGATGGGTTGCTATGGCATCGGCGTATCCCGTCTGGTGGCGGCGATCGTCGAGCAGTGCCACGATGAGGCGGGGATCCGCTGGCCGGTGCATCTGGCGCCGTTCCAGGTGTCCCTGGTGTCGCTCGGCACCTCCGAAGCGGTGCAGCATGTATCGAGACAACTGTATACGGCGCTGATCGATGCCGGTTTCGAGGTGCTGTGGGACGAGCGCAACGAGCGGCCGGGCGTCAAGTTCAAGGATGCCGAGTTGATGGGCATCCCGGTCAAGGTGGTGGTGGGTGAGCGCGGCCTGGCCGAGGGCATGGTCGAGATCGGGCTGCGTGGTGACAAGCCGGCTTCATTGCCCCCGGAAGATGTGCCGGCTTGGGTCGTCAGCGCCATGAGTGGAGCCGCATGCTGAACCCCATGGAGATGGGATTGCGCCTGAAGGCAATGCCGCCCAAGGCGTGGCTGGCGGTGGTACTTGTTCTGGGTTTTATCTTGGCGGTACCGGTATGGATGGCCAGTACGCCGGAGCAGCGTCAGCAGTTCAACCAGACCACCACCGCCATCCAGGTGGTGGAACAGAACACAGGGCCTTTGGTGCTGAGCCCGGCAGACCGGCAGCGTCTGCGTGAGCTGTTGAAGCCGGAGCCGGAGAAAAAAGTCAACGATTTCGAGCGTACGGTGTGGATGAAGGATATGTTCCATCTGATCCGTCCATGGGTCGAGACGGACGGGGAATGCACAAGCATTGCCCGCTGGGTCTATACCTACTCCGTCCGCTATGAGCTGTCCCCCGAGCTTATCCTCGGCGTTATCGCCGTCGAATCGCGTTTCGACCACTTCGCGGTCAGCAATGTCGGGGCGCGCGGACTGATGCAGGTGATGCCGTTCTGGAAGGACCAGATCGGTTCCCCGAGCGATAACCTGTTCGATGTCGGCACCAATATCCGCTACGGATGCGCCATCATTCGCCATTACCTGAACCGTTACGGCAAGCTTTCGAAGGCCCTGGCAGCCTACAACGGGTCGCCGAATGATCGCTGGTATCCGGCCAAGGTGTTTGCGCAGATGCGGCGGTTCAAGGCCGAGAGTGTCACTGCCGATGGCCGGTAATCTGTCAGCCCAGCCGGTCGGGGGTGCAGGGTGCTTACGCAACGGTCAGTGGATCGTCTAGCATCGGGGGTTTAACGGATCCGGGTGCTTTTATCCGGAAAAGGAGTCGAGCATGCGTGTGATTCTTGGTTTTGTTCTGTGTCTTTTTTCGCTTCCGGCCCTGGCGGGCGCCTTTAGCCTGTCCAGCCCACAGGTCGCCAACGGCACCTATGTGCCGAATCAGCAGGTCTATTCCGGCTTTGGCTGTACCGGCGGCAACACCTCGCCAGCCCTGAGCTGGCTCAATCCACCTGCAGGGACCAAGAGCTTCGCCATCACCGTGTATGATCCTGATGCGCCGACCGGCAGCGGCTGGTGGCATTGGGTGATCTTCAATATCCCGGCCACCGTCACCTCGCTGCCGGCTGGGGCGGGCAACGTTGATGCGCAACTGGCACCGGCAGATGCCGTGCAGAGTCGTAACGATTACGGCACGACCGGCTACGGGGGGCCATGCCCACCGGTGGGGGATACCCCGCATCGTTATCTGTTCACCGTGTATGCCCTGAATGTGGACAAGCTGCCGTTGACCAGCGATGCCATGCCCGAGATGGTTGGCTACTCCATCCACCAGCACATGCTGGGCTCGGCCCAGATTTCGGCGCTGTACGGGCGCTAGTCCGGCTGCTCCGCCAGGGCCAGCTCGACCGCCTGGCGGAACATGGCTGCGGTCAGACGCCGGGTCTGCGTGTTGTAGCGGGAGCAATGGTAGCTGTCGGTGAGTCGCCGTCCGTCCGGCAAGGCGTGGATACCGCCGTGGGCAAATGGATAGTTATTGGGGCGCAGATTGTAGGCCAGCAATACTGCCCGATGGGCGACGGTACCCAGGGCCAGCAGTTGGCAATGCTTTGGCAGGGCATGGAGCTCGTGGGCCAGATAGCGGTTGCAGGTGCGGATCTCCGCAGGCTCCGGCTTGTTCTGCGGCGGCAGGCACTTGACGGCGTTGCTGATGCGCACGCCCTTGAGAATGAGATCGTCATCGGCTGATTCCGATGTCGGCATATTGCTCAGCCCCAGATCGAACAGGGTCTGGTACAGCAGGATGCCGGCATAATCGCCGGTGAACGGCCGGCCGGTGCGATTGGCGCCGTGCATGCCCGGCGCCAGGCCGACGATCAGCAGGCGGGGATTGGTATCGCCGAACGGTCCGACCGGAGCACAGTGATAGTTCGGGTGCTCGTGTTGTACCACATCCAGGAATTCGGACAGACGCGGGCAAAGGCGGCAATGCGGGTCGAAGGTCGTGTCAGGCAAGGGCGCGCAACTTATCCGCCAACAGGCGTAAGGCCCGTCCCCGGTGGGATACGCCCGCCTTCTCCTTGGGGTTGGCTTCGGCGAAGGTCTTGCCCAATTCGGGGCAGAAGAACAGCGGATCGTAACCGAATCCCGAGCCACCGCGCGGTCTCTCGACAATTTGGCCCTCCACCCGGCCCTCGGCGGTAAGCGCAGAGCGCCCGTCCGGCCAGGTGAGGTGCAAGGCGCAGACAAAGCGGGCGCGGCGTTCGCCCATTCCCCGCATGGCCGCCAGCAGCTTGGTGTTGTTGTCGGCGTCACACGCATCGGGTCCGGCATAGCGGCTGGAGTATACGCCTGGGGCGCCGTCCAGCGCATCGACGATCAGCCCGGAGTCGTCGGCGAGCGCCGGGCAGCCGTTGGCGGCGGCGAAGGCCTCTGCTTTTTTCTGCGCATTGCCGGCAAAGGTGGCGCCGTCCTCGACGACATCAACGAAGACCGTCTGTTCGGCAGGCACCATCTCGATGGCGAGATGATCAAGGATGCGGGCGATTTCCGCCCGTTTCTTGGCATTGTTGCTGGCGATGACCAGGCGCATGCCTAGCGGTCGATGGCTTCGATCTGGCGTTGGCAGAGTTCATGGATGCCCTGTGTCGCCAGCTCCTTCAGCGTCACTACCTGCTCCCAGGCCACCGGCCGGTCCTCCGCCGTCGCCTGCACCTCGATGATGCCGTCGTCGGCGGTCATCACGAAGTTGGCGTCCATCTGCGCCCGCGAATCCTCACTGTATTGCAGGTCGAGCATGGGCGCACCGTCGACATAACCGCAGCTGACGGCCGCCACCTGGCCGATCACCGGGTCCTCGTCGATGTCGCCCGCGTGCAGCAAATGATTGGCCGCCATGCGCATGGCCACCCAGGCGCCGGTGATGGCGGCGGTTCGGGTACCGCCGTCGGCCTGTAGCACGTCGCAGTCAAGGGTGATGGTGCGTTCGCCCAGCCTCTGCATATCCACCACGGCACGCAGGCTGCGTCCAATCAAGCGCTGGATCTCGACCGTCCTGCCGCCCTGCTTTCCCTTGGCGGCCTCACGATTACCGCGTGTGTGGGTGGCGCGGGGCAGCATGCCGTATTCGGCCGTTACCCAGCCGCTGCCTTCGCCGCGCTTGAACGGCGGTACGCTGTTATCGATCGAGGCGGTGCACAGCACACGTGTATGCCCGAAACTGATCAGGGCCGATCCCTCGGCATGGATGTTGAACGAGGTATCGATGGAAACCGGACGCATCTGGTCAGGCCGGCGGTCGTCGCGCATGGATGTCTCCTCGATTCAGGAATGTGGGGCTTTGCTCTTGGCCAGCCAGCCAATCAGGCGGTCAAGCGGCATATAGCCGGCGAACATGCGTCCGTCCCGGGCGATCAGCGTGGGCGTGCCGTGGATCCCCAGCTTCCGGCCCAGGGCCTGGATTTCGTCCAGGCCCTTGGTATTGCAATGGGCCTTCGGGGGGTTGGCATGGTGCAGCATGATGTCGAGCAAGGTCTTATGCCGGTTCTTGGAACACCAGATGGCTTCGGCGTGTATACGGGCATGCGGATGGATCAGGGTCAGCGGATACAGGAAGGTGTAGACCTTGATGCCCTTGGCATGCAGCAGGTCCGCCTCCAATTTGCGGCAGAACGGGCAATCCGGGTCCGTGAAGATCGCGACCTCCATGCCGTTCGGATCCCCGGAGACAATGGCCTTGTCCAGCGGCAGCACCGACCAGTTGATGTGGTTGATCTGTTCCAGGCGTGCTTGTGTCAGATCTTCTTTGGTACGGGTATCGAAGATATGGCCGCCGGCGATCAGATAGGTGCCCTTGGCGTTGCTGTAGAACAGTCTGTGCCCGGATCTCACCTCATACAGACCCTTGATCGGGGAGGGGCGCACGGCATCAATTTTCAAATCCGTGATCTGGTGGCGGATCTGCTGTTCGACCTTGCCGATGTCCGCGGCCTGGGCGGCCAGCGGAAGCAGCAGCATGGGCAGTAGTATCAGGCTCCGCATCAAGAATGTGCGCATCAAACGCCTCCCGAGGTTTCAGCGTGGCGAAGGTGGTTTCTCTCCCCGGCGGGGGCAAACATGGACATGGCGCGTCCCCTAGTTTTTCATGCTTTGCAGGATGGACTGGCTGAAGGCGTCCGCTCCCCAAGGGCGGGCGCCCAGCATGGAACGCAAGACCTTGCCCTGAGGATTGATCAGTATCGTCGTGGGCAGGCCGCGAACGCCCAGGCTCTTGGCCTGATCCACGCTGCCCATCAGCAAGGGCACGCCGGTCAGGTTGCTGGCCTTCAGGAAGTCTGCGGCATTGGCCGCTTTATCGTCCAGCGAGATCGGGATGAAGATGATGCTGGGGTGCGCTTTGGCCCAGGCGGAGATTTCCGGCAATTCCTCGCGACAGGGTGGGCACCATGAGGCCCAGAAATGCACCAGCACGTAATGCCCGGCCTCGTCGGACAGCGACCGGGTCTGGGCATGATCCTTCCAGGTGATCTCGATGGCCTGCGCCGGGGAGGCGGCGAGCAGCACAAGCGAGGCGAGCACGGCGGTGATCATCGATTTCATCGCAACGGTCTCCCGGGTGTTCCGATATTCGAAAAGGCGTGAAGACTTGCAGTGTACATATCAGCCGGCACATTGCCACCATGCACCGCCGCGGAATTGTCGCTTGCACGGGGCAGCCGTCTCCCTAGCCTTGCATGCTCACCAAGGTGCCAGGAGGGAGCGGTGGGTTCATTTTTCGACAAGCTGTCGCGGGGCATGAAGCGCAGTCGGGACGGCATTGCCCAGTTGCTGCCCGGCTCCGCCGGTTCGGAGATGTCCGAAGCCGATTTCCTGGAGATCGAGGATGCGCTGATTCTGGCCGACTGTGGGGCCGATCTCGCCCAGCGACTGGTGACCCGAGCCAGAAAGCAGCGACGGCAGCCGCTGGCAGAACTGCGCAGCGCCATGTTGGAGCTGCTGGCTGCCGAGGATCGGGCCGTGCGGCGGCCGTCATCCGGGCCATTCGTGCTGCTTGTGGTCGGAGTCAACGGCACCGGCAAGACGACGACCATCGGCAAGCTGGCTGCCATGTTCGCGCGCGACGGCCAGCGTGTTCTGGTCGGCGCGGCCGACACCTTCCGTGCGGCGGCCGTGGAGCAACTGGCGGTATGGGTGGAGCGCGCCGGTGGCGACATCGTACGCCAGCCGGGCGGCGCCGATCCGGCGGCGGTGGCCTTCGATGCCGTCGGTCGCGGCGTGGCGCGTGGCTACGATGTGGTGATCGTCGATACCGCTGGCCGCGTACAGACCGACCGGGGTTTGATGGACGAGCTGGCCAAGGTACGCCGGGTGATCGAAAAGGCGCATCCGGGTGCCCCGCACGAGGTGTGGCAGGTGGTGGACGGCGGCACCGGCCAGAATGCCGTCGTGCAGGTCGAACGCTTCCGCGAAGTGGCGGGCACCACCGGCCTGATCGTCACCAAGCTCGACGGCACGGCCAAGGGGGGGATCGTGCTGCAGCTGTGCGAGCGGTTCGACCTGCCGGTGCGCTATGTCGGCGTCGGCGAGGACCTGGATGATTTGCTACCGTTTGACGGCGAGGATTTCGTACGGAGCCTGATACCCGAGGAATCCTCCTCCGCCTGATAATCGGGGTTTTTTATCCACCTTGCGCCTTCGACGTGTCACACAAATAATCGTAAATGTGTGCAATACATCACACCGCACCATTTCCATGGCTTTCATACTCAGACACATGGAATGTTGCATGGGGTGATTGGGCACCTCGTTCTGCATCCATATGATTCCGGTCAAGGGATAAGGAGATGACCCGATGAAAAAGCATATCAATATTGCCCTGACTGCGCTGGCCTTTGCCGGCATGATGGTTTTTGCGAGCCAAGCCGCTATTGCCGCTTCTCTGGACAACACTCCGGACAACCCCTCCAAGACCCATGTCCAGAACAACACGCCGCCGACAATCAATGACAATTCCCCCGACGCGAACCACCAGTCGGCAGCGGATGATGTCGCCGATGTGGAGGATAGGCAGGATGCTGCGGATGCGGTCTCAAACGTGGCCGAACAGGCTAGCGAAGCCGCAGAAGCCGGCGAGGATATCGACACGCCTGCCGGCAATATGGAATTGCCCGAGGGTGATTACGGCAAGGATAATTAGGCCATATATCTGAGTCGTTTGCCTGTGGGGTTCATG
>CAYRBJ010000015.1:24369-41467 GCA_964422615.1 uncultured Zetaproteobacteria bacterium
TCAGAACAGGTCGGCGGCGATGCTGTCGGCCTGAATGAGTCCCATTTTGCTCAGTCTCAACCATGCCCCGTCGACTTCGATCGCTTCCGATTGCGTCCATTTTTCCAGCACCGGACCGAACATCGCCAGCACATCTTCGCCGAAGCGTCCGGCGAACCAGGGGCGGGAGACGCCGTCCCGGCGGCGCAGTCCAAGCCACACTGCCTCGGCGGCCGCGCCGCGCCTCTCCAACACCTCATCGGCACCGACGGCAATACCGTCTTCCATGCCCTGCCGGATATAGGTCTCCGGGGAGCGGGTGTTCGTGTACCGGCAGGCACCGCCACTGTCCGTATCCCATTTGCCGGAGGCGCCGGCGCCGATGCCGACATAGTCGCGATACAGCCAGTAACCGTCGTTGTGACGGCTGTAATGGCCGGGGCGGGCGAAGTTGGAAATCTCATAGGCCTCGAAACCGGCCTCGGCCAGCCGCTCACGGGTGCGCCACATAAACTGCAGCGCCAGCTCGTCATCCGGCAAGGGATAGGGGTTCTTCGCATGCCGTGTGGCCAGCAACGTATGCGGCTCCACCGTCAACTGATAACAAGACATATGCTCCGGTCCCAGGCCGATGGCTTGCTCCAGCGAGTCCATCCATGCCGACAGCTCCTGGCTTGGCAGGCCATAGATCAGATCCAGGTTGATGTTGGTAAATCCCGCTTTCCGGGCGATCTCGAAGGCACGCACCGCCTGTGCACCGTCGTGGATGCGCTCCAGCCAGCCGAGTTCGCCAGCATTGAAGCTCTGCACGCCGATGGACAGGCGGTTGACCCCGGCTGCACGGTAGGCGGCGAAACGCTCGGCGTCCACCGTCCCCGGGTTGGCCTCCAGCGTAATTTCGATGCCGGGCGTCAGGGTATAATGCCGGGCTGCATTGGTGATGATGGCTTCGATCAGCGCCGGCGGTGCCAGTGATGGTGTGCCGCCGCCGATGAACAGCGAGGTCAGCTTCCTTCCCCGGAACGGCGGCCGCACCGCCCAGTGGGACATTTCGTGGACCACGGCGTTGCCGTAATCCTCCCAGGGGATCATGTTGCGTACATGCGAATTGAAGTCGCAATAGTGGCACTTGTGCACGCAGAATGGGATATGGACATATAGCTGCAGCGGGGAGGTTGACATGGGGGCTACAATAGCACCACCTCGTAGCGGTCCGGGGAGAAGTCGGCATCGCTCTGTAGCGTGATCTCACGGCCGAGGAACGCTTCCATGCGCTCCACGCCCTCGTGCTCCTCACCGACCATCAGGTCGATAATATCCGGATGGGCGATCACCAACAGCTTGTCGCAGGGATAGGCGCGCGCCTCGGATACGATGTCGCGAAACAGCTCGTAGCAGATGGTGGTCAGGCTCTTGGTTTGGCCGGAGCCATGGCAGCATTTGCATTCCTGCATCAGCGTGCGCTCGAGGGAGTCGCGCGTGCGCTTGCGGGTCATCTCGACAAGGCCCAGCTCCGAGAAATGCACGATGTCGGTTTTGGCCTTGTCACGTTTCAGTGCCTCGGACAGCACCTCCATCAGGCGCGTCTTGTTTTCCTCATCCTGCATGTCGATGAAATCGACGACGATGATGCCGCCGAGGTTGCGCAGCCGCAGCTGGTGCACGATCTCATTGATGGCCTCCAGGTTGGTCTTGAAGCCGGTTTCCTCCATGTTGCGCGAGCCGACGAAGGAGCCGGAATTGACGTCGATGGCCACCAGTGCCTCGGTCTGGTCGATGACGATGTGGCCTCCGGATTTCAGCGGCACGCGCTTCTTCAGGGCGTTATTGATTTCCTCCTCGACGCCGTATACATCGAAGATCGGGCGCTGGCCGGGATAGTAGAAGAGCTTCTTGGCTACGTCCGGCATGAAGCGGCGGGCAAATTTCTTCATCTTCTCGTACGCCTCGCGCGAATCGACATGGATTTTTTCCACCTCATCATCGACGAAGTCGCGCATCACCCGCAGGTACAGGTTCAGTTCCATGTGGATCAGCGAGGACGGAGCAGCGTGCCGGGTCCGTTGCTCGATGTCGTGCCACAGGCGCATCAGGAATTCGAGGTCGCGCTTCAGCTCATCCTCGCTATGTCCCTCGGCGACGGTGCGGATGATCAGTCCGCCTTCGGCCGGCTTCAGCCTCTGGCCGATGCCCAGCAGGCGTTCGCGCTCGCCGGCATCCTCCAGGCGGCGGGCGATACCGACATGGTCGACATTCGGAAGGTAAACCAGGTAGCGCCCCGCCAGGCTGACGTGGCGGGTGATGCGCGGTCCCTTGGAGGCGATAGGTTCACGGGAAACCTGCACGACGATCTCCTGATTCTCCTTGATCAGACTGGTGATCGGCGGGATCACGCGCGAATCGTTTCCCTTGTCGTTGTGGATATCGGCCTCGTCCTCCTGCTCGGCTTCGGCCAGTGATGGATCGCTCATGCTCGGTGTGGTGATGTCGCCGGCATACAGGAAGCCGGCCTTGGGCAGGCCGATGTCGACGAAGGCAGCCTGGATGCCCGGCAACACCCGCTGCACCCGGCCTTTGTAGATGTTGCCCTTCAGGCCGCGTTCGCGCTCCCGCTCGACATACACCTCTTCGGCCAAGCCGTTCTCGATGCGGGCGATGCGGGTTTCGAACGGGGTGACGTTGACCAGCAACTCGATGCTCATACGGCGACCCCCTCGACGGCGATATGCCGCAACAGGCCGAGGGTGGTGCTTACCGGTAGGCCGATGACGTTATCGAGCGGGCCGTCGATGGCGATGATGAAACAGGAGGCTCCGGCCTGCACCGCATAGGCTCCGGCCTTGTCCAGCACCTCGTTGTGGGTGAGATAAGTATCGATCTCCGCTTCGGGGATATCCCGGAACTGCACGTCCGTGCGCACCAGGTCGGTGGCCTGTTTCCCGTTAAGCCGTACGCATACGCCAGTGAATACACTGTGCCGTGCCCCGGCCAGCTGCCGGATCATCATGCGGGCCTCGTCCAGATCCCGCGGCTGGCCGAGCGGGCGCCCATCCAGACAGACCAGGGTGTCGGCGGCGATGATGGGCCGCTGTGCCTCCGGACAAGCCATCGCCTTCATCCGAGCCAGGCGCAGCACGGTGGTTTCCACCGACTCGTGCGGCAACACAGCCTCGTCGACGTGCGAGGGCATGATTTCGACTGCCAGTCCGGCAGCCTGCAGCAGTTGACGACGGCGAGGGGATTTGGAGGCGAGTACGATTTCCATGGCGCCATCCTAACGGCAAAGGGTTCCCGGCGTCAGCAGGCGGTTCTTGACCCGATTGGCCATGGGCATACGATGCGCGGGCCGTGAATGTAAATGATCCCTTGCAGACCGCTATCGAACTTTGCCAAGCCGATATGCAGGCCGTGGACGACTGTATCCGGGACAACCTGCAGTCCGATGTGACAATGATCCCTGCGGTCGGCAGCTATATCGTCAGCAGTGGCGGCAAGCGCCTGCGTCCGCTGCTGTGCCTGCTGACGACCAAGCTGTTCGGCTACCAAGGGGAGCGCCATATCCCTCTGGCCGTGGTGGTCGAGTTTATCCATACCGCCTCATTGCTGCACGACGATGTCGTCGATGCCTCCGACCAGCGGCGCGGTACCCCGTCTGCCAACGGCGTGTGGGGCAACCAGGCGAGCGTGCTGGTCGGTGATTTCCTGTTCTCACGCGCCTTCCAGATGATGGTGGCGGACGGCGACATGCAGATGCTGCGCCTGATGGCGGATGTCACCAATGCCCTGGCCGAGGGTGAGGTGCTGCAGCTGGCGCGTACCTTTCATCTGGAGATGACGGAGGACGAATGCCTGGAGGTCATCGAGCGCAAGACCGCCGTGTTGTTCTCGGCCGCCTCCGAGATCGGAGCCCGTGTCAGTGGCCAGCGTGATGCGGTGGTGCGCGACATGGCTGAGTTCGGCATGTGCTTGGGTGTTGCCTTCCAGCTGATGGACGACGCGCTTGATTACCTGGCTGATGCCGAAGCCGTGGGCAAGCCCGTGGGCCACGATCTGGAGGAGGGTAAGATCACCATGCCGCTGATCCATGCCATGAGCACTGACGGGGAGCTGGCTGCCCGGGTACATGCCATCGCCGATCGCGGCGGTTATGCCGAGGGCGACCGCGAATGGGTGCGGGACCGGGTACGCGCCCAGAGGGGCGATGTGTTCTGCATGGAAAAGGCCCGCTCCTATGCCGAGCGCGCCAAGACCCTGCTTCCTCCCGATGCGGATACGGGGGTCCGCCGCCTGATGGCCGGCTTGGCCGATTTCTCGGCGAAGCGGCCGTTCTGAACGTCGCCGCGTCGGCTTTCTTGCAGATGGACGTGGCACGACATAAGATGCGCCGCCTTCAAGGAAAAAACGGGGTGTAGCTCAGCCTGGTTAGAGCGCTACGTTCGGGACGTAGAGGCCGGTAGTTCGAATCTACTCACCCCGACCATTTTCCCTGCATACCGAGCGCCCGTCCGAGGCGCTTGTTTTTCTGCGCTGATTGCCTCTATGATGGTTGAACGCGGAAGCGCCCGGGCCTGTGTGCCGTGTCACTGACGGAATCCGGCGTTTCCACGACCATAACCTGTCGTCGAGATGAGGGGGGAATGACATGTCGGAACCGCGCGGGGGCGGGCTGATTTCCATTGCATCGAAGTCGAGGCGCAAGTCCTCGGCCGGGGATATCGTGGATCAGGCCCTGGCGACGGAGGCGACAGTGGATTTGATCGCATCCGGTGAAGCGAACTCGTTGCCGCGCCTGGCTGCCGAGGGCCCGGCCAGCCGCATGGACCGGATGCTGCTGGATCTGGACGCCATCATTTCGGAGGTGGCCGAGATGATCGCCACCACCCGTGACCACTACAAATGCATCATGTTCACGGATCTGGCCGGATCGACCGAATACAAGCGGGAGATGGGGCATACCAAGGGATATATGCGCAATCGCGTATTCTGCGATATCTGCGAGCAGGCGGTGGAGCACCATGGCGGTATCGTGGTCAAGCGTCTTGGCGATGGTGTTATGTCGGTGTTCGAGCACGCCATCGACGCCGTGCTCGCGGCCCTGCTGGTCAAGCGCAGCATCTCCAGTGGCAAGAGAAAGCTGAAGAAACTGGTGGGGCCGCTGGAATACCGCATCGGCATTACCTGCGGCTATGTCAAGGAGATTCCGGGCAAGGCCCAGGATTTCATCGGGCATGCCATGGACAAGGGGTCGCGTATCGAGGGCCAGGCCCTGCCGAACCAGGTGTTGATCGACGAGATCGTCTACGGACTGATCCATACCAAGATCCGCGACTATTCCGAGGACATTCTGATCGGACCTCCGCACAACATGACCCTGAAGGGCGTGGGCGTCAGCACCCTGTATGAGGTTTCGCCGAAGGACATGGGCCTGGAATCCCGTCTGATGGCACGTTTCCGCCGCCTGTTCTCGGCCTAGATTCGCGATCCCCTTCAGGGGCGTTTGCCATGTTCGATCCAGGCCAGCAGCGGTTCCGGGTCGATGTCCCGGTATTCCCCTGCCTGCAGGCCGGTATCCGTCAGCGCCAACTTGCCGATGCGGATGCGGCAAAGCGCATCGACGTGATTGCCGGCGGCAGCGAACATCCGCCGCACCTGATGGTAGCGCCCCTCGCGTAGAGTCAGCTCTGCCTCATGCGCATCCAGTACGTGTAGCTCGGCGGGCAGGCAGGGCGTCGTTTCCCCATCCAGCATCAGTGTGCCAGCAGCGAACAGGGCCTGTTCGTGTCCCTGCAGCGGACGGGCGAGCGTGGCCCGATAGGTTTTGTGGATCTTCTGCCTGGGGCTGGTCAGACGGTGGTTGAGTCCGCCGTCATCGGTCATGATCAGCAGGCCGCTGGTGTCCTTGTCCAGCCGGCCGACGGCCGACAGCTGGGGTTTGCGTCCCAGCCATCGCGCCGGAAATGCCTCGTAGATCAAACGTCCGTTTTCCCTGTGCGAGCAGACCAGACCCACCGGTTTGTGATAGATCAGTGTCAGTCCCTGGGGATGATCCAGCGTCTCGCCGTCCAGGCGCACCGCATCGGGCTGCACATGCGCCGCCGGTGCCGGGTTCCGCAGGTCAGCCACGGCAATGCGACCCTGGCGCAGCCATTGTCGGACCTCCTGGCGGGAGCAGTAGCCCAGGCGGGACAGCAGTCGGTCAAGGCGCTCGCGGCCGGCATTCACCGGATGCCGTCCAGGATCTTGAACCCCTCGCTCTGTTCGGCGATATCGCAGGTCGTCAGCAACGCCCTGCATGTCCGTTCGTAGGGAAGCTGGCGGTTCGCCACCATCGCCAGGCGGCCGCCGGGCCTGAGGCTCTGGCAGGCCTTGGCAACGATGGCCTGTCCGAGCGCGATATCCCGGCTCTTGCCGCGATGGAATGGCGGATTGAGCACGATCCAGTCCAGTCCGGCCGGCAGCGATTCGCTGCCGGCGTCCAGCCAGCGGGCATGCACGGCGACGCGGGCATCGCGGGTATTGGCGATGGCACAATCCAGGGCGTGACGGTCCGCGTCAACCAGGTACAGCTCGCTGATGCCCGGGCAGGCCGCCAGGATGCGGTGAGCCAGATAACCATAGCCGCAGCACAGATCCATGCCCACGCCGGCCGGCGGCCGGTTCTCCAGATAGCGGCGCAGCAGTTCCGAGCCGACATCCGGTCTTTCCCAGCTGAAATTTCCCGGACGGGAGACAAGCCCGTGCGCAGTTACCATGCGTGGTGCCGCCTCACGCCCCCAGGCCTCGGCGATGGCGGTGTTGAAACGACCGCTTCTTTTCGCCTGAAACAGCCGGCAGTGCGATTTGGACGTGCTGTCGACGCTGCCGGCCATGTCGACCAGACGCTTTTCGTAGCTCTTGGCTCCCATGTCGTTGGCGCAGGCGGCCATCATCACGCCTTCGGGCCGCAGGGCCAGCATGCCGGTGGCCAGCAACCCCAGGCTTTGCTCGCGCTGTTTTCCCGGAAGCACCAGCGCCAGGTCGAAAGCCGGCTTTGTGGCGGGCACAGCCTCCTCCAGCGAAGCCATGGGTGCGAAGCCCATGCGCTGCAGCAGCAGCCAGTCCGGGCGGAATACCTGCTGGACAGTCAAATCGTGTGCTTCGGCCAGCCCGCGCAGGGCGGGCTCCGGCGCGGCATTCAGGGCGAGAATGCGCTCCCTGTCCCGGCCCTGCAGCCATTGACAGGCCTTCGCATACAGCAACTCGGCGGCAGTGGACAACTTAGGGCCCAGGCCCTAGATGCAGAAATCGGCGGGGGAGCTGCCGGGAGCAAGCAGCCCCTTGGCATGGGCGTGTGCCAGCCATGCGGCGAGGGTGATCTGTTCCAGTACCGCGTCCAATTGCCGGCGGGCATCGCCCAGGGCGGCGATGGTCACCTGCGATTCCACCGGAGAACCACCGCTATCGGCCGGCGGAGTCTCGGGGGCAAGGCAGCGCAGCACGTCGAGCAGGCTGATGCGTTGGGCGCTGCGCGCCAGACGGTAGCCGCCGTGCGCCCCGCGGCGCGATTCGAGGATGCCGGCCTGACTCAGTGCCTGCAGGTCCGGTTCCAGGTAGCGGCGGGAGCAATGCAGCTTCTCGGCCAGCTGCTTGCCGGGGATGGGATTGCGGCTGGCGCCCAGGTAAAGCAGCGCCGTCAGGATCAGGCGCAGGCGCCGGGACTCCAGCAATTCCAGCATCAATGGCGTCCGGAACTGCCGAATCCGCCGGCACCGCGCGCGGTCTCATCCAGTGTGTCGACCGGCTGCCAGCTGATGCGGCTGACCGGCGCGATCACCATCTGGGCGATGCGCTCGCCGCGCTGGATCGGAAAGGGGTGCTGGCCGTGGTTGATCAGGATGACTCCCACTTCGCCGCGGTAATCGGCATCGATGGTGCCGGGGCTGTTCAGTACGGTAACGCCATGCTTCAGCGCCAGGCCTGAGCGCGGCCGCACCTGGGCCTCGAATCCTTCCGGCAGGGCGATGGCCAGGCCGGTCGGGATCAGGGCGCGCTCACCCGGAGCCAGGATGAGTTCGGTCTCGACGGCGGCACGCAGGTCCATGCCGGCGGCGTGTTCGCTGGCGTAATGCGGCAGGTCCAGACCTTCTCCATGGGGCAGTTTCTGGATCAGTACGCGCACAGGCATCGCATTCATGCATCAAGCTCCCGGATGGACTGGATCAGGACCTCGGCCAGTTGTTCCTTGGGCCGGCGTTCGATGGTCTCGGTGCTCTGGCGGTTGATCCACCAGCCGCCGGCTTCGGCGCTGCCCATGTTGCCGATGTCATTGGCAAAGATGGCATCCACGCCCTTGTCCTGCAACTTGCCGCGCGCGTGCGCCACGTGGTCCGCGGTCTCGGCTGCAAAGGCGATCACCCGCCGGGGGCGCTTGTCCATGGCGGCAACGGTGGCGACAATATCGGGGGTTGCCACCAGTTCCACCTGCAGTGTCTGCTGCCCGGCACGCTTGTGCTTTCCCTCGATGCGGTGCGCGAATCGGAAGTCGCCGACGGCGGCGGTGGCAACGAAAACATCCGCGTTTTCGGCCAGGGTGCGACAGGCATCGAACATCTCTCCGGTGGTGATGACGTCATGCCGGGAAACGAACGTGCTGCTTGCGGGTACGGAGGGCCCGGCCACCAGGTGTATCTCGGCTCCGTGCGCGGCCACGGTCTCGGCCAGTGCCAGGCCCAGGTTGCCGCCGGCACGGTTGCTCAAAAAGCGTACCTCATCCCATGGCTCCCAGGTCGGACCGGCGTTGATGATCCAGCGCTGTCCGGCGAGATACGGTTCGGACACCAGCGGGCGCAACGCCACCAAGATCGCTTCCGGTTCGCTGAGCCTTCCTTGACCCTCCTCACCGCAGGCCAATTCGCCATGCTCCGGGCCGACGACGTGCATGCCGCGTTCACGCAGGATCTCGATATTGCGGACCGTGGCCGGGGATTGCCACATCGAGGTGTTCATCGCCGGTGCCAGCAGCACCGGCCCTTCGCGAACCTGCAGGATCGTCGTCAGCAGATGGTCGCTGATACCATTGGCGATCTTGGCCAGCAGGTCGGCGGTGGCCGGGGCGATGACGACCGCGTCGGCCCATCGGGCCAGGCGGATATGCCCCATCTCGCGCTCGGCCGTCAGGTCGAACATTTCGGTGTAGACCTGCTCGCCGGTCAGGGACTCGAAGGTCAGCGGTGTGACGAAGCGGCAGGCGGCCGGCGTCATCACGCAGCGCACGCTAGCACCATGCCGCACCAGCAGGCGTGCCAGTTCGGCCACACGGTAGACGGCGATGCCGCCGCCGATGCCGAGCAGGATACGCTTGCCGGCAAACATCAGGCGCTATTGAGGCGATGCAGTGTGGCCAGTACCTCTTCGACGTGGCCATCGGCCTTCACTTTGCGCCAGGCATGGGCGATATTGCCTTCGGGATCGATCAGGAAGGTGGAACGCTCCACGCCAAGCACCTGTTTGCCGTACATGTTCTTCATGCGGATGACATCGAAGGCCTTGCAGGCGATTTCGTCCGGGTCGGAGATCAGACGGAAGGGAAGGTTGAATTTGGCTGCGAAACCGGCATGTGATTTTACCGAATCACGGCTGATACCGAGAATCACGGCCCCGCTGGCATCGAAGTCGCCCGAGGCATCGCGAAAGGCACAGGATTCCGTGGTGCATCCCGGGGTATTGTCCTTCGGATAGAAATAGAGCACGACCCACTTGCCGCGCAGGGATGACAGGGTCAATTCGCCCTCGGGCCAGGTCGGCAGGGTGAAGTCGGGGGCGGTATCGCCCACTTCGGGGGTGTTCACGCTCATCTCGGTCTCCTTGTGGGCAGGACTTGCCGGCAATGATAGACTTTCATTCACATCCGTCGAGGAGTGTTATGCCGATGCAGGTGTTGCTAGCTGAGCCGCGCGGGTTCTGTGCCGGGGTGGACCGCGCCATTGAGATCGTCGAGCGGGCGCTGGAGGTGTTCGGGGCGCCGGTGTACGTGCGCCACGAGATCGTGCACAACAAGTTCGTCGTCGATGATTTGCGCCGGAAGGGGGCGGTGTTCGTCGACGAGGTGGATGATGCTCCCGACGGCTCCCTGCTGATCTTCTCGGCCCATGGCGTCAGTCAGGCCGTGAGGGAACGCGCGAGACAGCGCGGCCTCAAGGTCATTGACGCCACCTGTCCGCTGGTGACCAAGGTGCACCTGGAACTGCTCAGACACCTGAAAAACGGCGACCAGGTGGTGCTGATCGGCCATGCCGGCCATCCCGAGGTCGAGGGCACGATGGGGCAGGCGCCGGCGGGGACGGTGCTGTTGATCTCGAGCCCTGAGGACGTCAACACCCTGGTGGTGGCTGACCCGGACAAACTGGCCTACGTGACACAGACGACGCTGTCGGTCGACGATACGGCCGAGGTGATCGCCGCCTTGCGGCGGCGCTTCCCGAACGTGCAATCCCCGAAACGCGAGGATATCTGCTACGCCACCAGCAACCGCCAGATGGCGGTGAAGGAGATGGCCTCCAAGGTCGATGTGGTACTGGTGATCGGTTCGAAGAACTCGTCGAACAGCAATCGCCTGCGTGAGGTGGCTGAGCGTGCGGGATGCCAGGCGCATCTGATCGACGGCCCCGCCGACATCGATGCGTCCTGGCTTGCGGGCGATGAGCGCATCGGAGTGACTGCCGGCGCTTCGGCACCGGAGGTGCTGGTGCAACAGGTGATCGATTTCCTGCGCACCATGGGCGCGACCACAGTGGCGCGGCTCGCCGTGACCGAGGAGCACATGACCTTCAACCTACCCGAGGAACTGCGCCTGCACCCCCCTGGCAGAGGCTAGGATTCCATTGACGTTCAGGCCCAGTCGCCGCCGGCGGTGGCTTGGCGGCGGCCTGCTCCTGCTCCTGCTGCTCGGGCTGACAGGCATCTGGCTAGGGCCCAGAATCGAGGCGGCGCTGGTGCTGGCCGATATGGCGGCGGGCACTGGGCCCAGTCTTTTCAATCGCCTGATGCCGGCTCCGCATCGCTCTTCCCTGCACTACATGCAGGAAGGGCACGGCTATACGGCGGATCTTTATCGTCCGGCACAAAAGGCGCGCGCCGGCATTGTGCTGGTGCCGGGCGTACAGGCCGAGGGCATCGACGAGCCGCGGCTGGTGGCGCTGGCCAAGACACTGGCGCGTGCCCGCTTCGCCGTGCTGGTCCCCGAGATTCCCGGCATGCGCCGGCTGACGGTACATGCGTCCGATGTGCGTGTCATCGCCGACGCCTGCCGCTGGCTGGCCCTGCATCCCGCCCTGGCACCGGATGGCAGGCTGGGTGTCGGCGCTGTCAGTTATGCCGTGGCGCCGGCCGTGCTGGCCGCCATGCAGCCGGATGTCAGCGATAAGGTTCGCTTCGTGCTGGGTATCGGCGGCTACTACGATCTGGTGCAGCTGCTGACCTATGTCACCACAGGGTTCTACCAGGTGGATGGCCAGTGGCGGCACATGCGTCCGAACCGTTACGGCATGTGGGTGTTCGCCCTTAGCAATGTGGCGGTGCAGACCGCTGCCAAGGACCGGACCATCCTCACCGAGATAGCCCGGCGCAAAATGGCCGATGTGAATGCGAACGTGGATGATCTGGCAGCCGGTTTGGGGAGTGGGGGCAGGGCACTGTACGCGATGCTGACCAACACCGACCGGCAGCGCGTGCCGGCCCTGATCGCGGCACTGCCGCCCGCGATGCGCCGGCTGATCAGTGATCTGACACTGGCCGGCAAGCCCCTGGGGCGGTTGCGCGCGAAGCTGATCCTGGTGCATGGGCGCTCGGATACCATCATTCCCTATACACAGAGTGTGGAACTGGCGCAGGCCATGGCGTCGGGGCAGGCGCGGCTGTTCCTGCTCGACGGCTTCGGCCATGCCAGCCTGAAGAACCTGAGCCTGGAGGATGACCTCCGGCTGTGGCGGGCAGTGAACGCGCTGCTGGCGGAACGTGGATGAGCGTGCTGGAAGACACCGGAAGGATATGTTCGCGCGGGCGCTGATCGCTTTTGTCGCCCTGCCCGGCCCGGTGGCCTTCGTGATTCCTGCCGTTTGGCTATGGTTCAGCGCCGATCTGCGTCCCGTGCATCCGCCCGGTCTGGCGCTCGTGGCCGTCGGCTGCGCGGCCTTGCTCTGGTGCGTCCGGGATTTCTATGTGGCGGGCAGGGGTACGCTCGCGCCGTGGGCGCCGCCCGAGAGGCTTGTGATCGTCGGCCTGTATCGCTACAGCCGCAACCCGATGTATGTGGCTGTGGCGATGACGCTCCTCGGCTGGGCCGTCAGCTACGGCTCGCCGGCCCTGATGGCCTATACCCTTGTCGTCGGCGTCGCCTTCCACCTGCGGGTGGTGTACGGCGAGGAGCCCTGGTTGGCGCGAAGGCATGGCGAGGCGTGGCAGCGGTATGCCGACCGCGTTCCCCGCTGGTTCTGACAGGGCGGGTAGCTTGCGCATTCGTTGCGGGTTCACTTCAATGGCTGGGAGGCGGGCATTGCCTGCGCTCGTTGAAGTCAGGGGAGCGGCATGAAATACGTCGAGGTCATCGCCGAATCGGGGAGCGTGTCCGTGGTGCGCACGATCGCCGAGAAGTACAAGGCCGAGGATTTCCGCCTGGGGCTGGTTGGCGATGATGGCATGCAGCCGATGCGTCTGGTGGTGGGGGATGACAAGCTGCAGTCGGTGCTCGATGGCTTGCAGAGCATCCTGGGAGCGCAGACGACGGCGCAGATCCTGGTGATGCCCATCGAGGCCTCGCTGCCGAAACCGGAGGAGAAGGAGCGCAGCGAGGAGGACAAGGCCACGGCGGCACGGGAAGCGCTGTACGAAGAGGTCGAAAAAAGCGCCCGCCTGAATGCCAATGTCGTGGTACTGATCATCCTGTCCACGGTGGTGGCCGCCATCGGCCTGGTCGAGGACAACATCGCTGTGGTCATCGGCGCCATGGTGATCGCGCCACTGCTTGGGCCGAATCTCGCTTTAAGTCTCGGCACGGCTTTGGGCGATATCCCGCTGATGCGCAAATCGGTTTATACGCTTCTGGTGGGTATCCTGCTGGTGCTGGCTCTGTCCGCCGTTCTCGGCTTCTCCTGGCCCTCGGCCCTGAACAGTCACGAGTTGATGGTGCGTACCGAACCCAGCCTGGAATCGGTGGTGCTGGCGCTGGCCTCGGGCGCGGCCGCGGCGCTGTCCCTGACCACGGGCCTGGCCAGCGTGCTGGTGGGGGTCATGGTCGCTGTGGCGCTACTGCCACCGGCCGCCACCTGCGGCCTGATGCTGGGGCATGGCAGCTTCGGGCTGGCATTCGGCGCCGGCCTGCTGCTGGCGGTCAACGTGGTGTGCGTGAACCTGGCCAGCAAGATTGTGTTCCTGATCAAGGGCATTCGTCCGCGTACCTGGCTGGAGAAGGAGAAGGCCAAGCGTGCCACCATGGTTTATGTGATCGTCTGGCTGGTCACTCTGGCCATCCTGGTGCTGGCCATCTACGCGCGTTCCTTGGCTGATTCGCGGTGACCGTTTCCGGCCAAAAGCGGACATCCGACTACCAATTCCCTAACATGAACCAATCTGCGATTTCAGGAAGCGCCGCCGGGAGGCGGTTGCTACGTGTCAGACACCGGCCGGGGCTGGAACGAGGTGGAAATTGATGCTGAACATGGATTTTTCCGAGCGGGTTGTCGTCGATACCGACGCCATGGCCTGGCAGCCGAGCCCGATGAAGGGTGTCGAGCGCAAGCCGCTGGCGCGCGAGGGTGCCGAATCGGGGCACGCCACCAGCATTGTGCGCTATGCCGCTGGCTCCCGCTTCTCCGTCCACAGTCATCCGGGCGGGGAGGAGATATACGTGCTGGATGGCGTGTTTTCGGACGAGAGCGGTGACTATCCGGCGGGGAGCTATATCCGCAACCCGGCGGGGAGCTCTCATGCACCGTTCAGCGAGCAGGGCTGCACCCTGTTCGTGAAGCTGGGACAATTTGCAGAGGGCGATACCGAGAGCGTGCACATCGACACCAATCATGCCTCATGGCTGCCGGGACAGGGCGGGCTGACTGTGATGCCCCTGCACGATTTTGAGGGTGAGCACACGGCATTGGTCAAATGGCCTGAGAACGAGCGCTTCCAGGCGCACCGTCACTTCGGTGGGGAGGAAATCCTGGTGCTTTCCGGCACCTTCATGGATGAGCACGGCCGCTATCCGGCACGGTCCTGGCTGCGCAACCCGCACATGAGTCAGCATTATCCGTACGTGGAGGAAGAGACGGTAATCCTCGTCAAGGTCGGGCACTTGCCCATCCTCTGAGTTCAATCTGCACCGGGCATCGGTTCGAATCCTGTATGGGACCTCGATGGCCTCTATATTCTATGACTGCTTGGATCACATCATTTGCGATCCCCTGGCCGACTGCCTACATTGGTATGTATGGCTAGGGAGCGGAACTTGCAATACAAATCTCGTATTCGCGTGTGGCTGATGATTCCTGTGTGCCTTCTGCTTGCTGGCTGCAGCAATGCGATCAGCATATCCATTGGTACTGTCTGGACGAAGTATCAAGTGGCATGGTGGGTAGCGATTTTTCCGTTCCTTGTCGGCATCGGTTTCATGTCATTGGGAATTTTCAATCGAAGCTGGGCCAGGTGGAGGCGTATAGGCCTGGTATGCTGTGGGACACTTATAGTCTTATCATTGCCATTTTTGGTGACTGGTAAAGTCCTCGTTAGCAACCAGGGATTCAAATTCGGTTCGATCGTCGGCACGAGGCTGGTCGAGTTTAACGAGATAGTATCGGTGCGGATTATGCATGAAGCAGACCTCGTGTCTGATACTGAACGTAGTCCCAAAGAATATATGTATATCAAACTGAAAGATGGCGGCACTGTCCGCTTCGGGCTCTCTGATCCTGTCGACCACGCGGCTGGAAAAGAGATCATCAAGATGATGGAACTGAACAGCATTCCAATCACTTGGGCGCCCGGAATAAAATACCGCTTTTGAATGGTTAACGTGACCGCTATTGGCCGAATGCAGACTTTCAAGCTACTGCAATAACCTCTGTGGCCAGTGCCCAGATTCATCCCCTATGGGACGCCGGACTACTTTGTGATCAGATGGCTTAGCTGTGCCGAATAGGGTTCAGTATGAATATTGCATACTTTACGTGTCGGCCTCATTGAACTATATGGATTGGGCGAGTGTGGCCTCGCTTCGTCATGCTCCATTTCCACCGGAATGTTAAATTCACGAGGAGAAGATCATGTCACTACATTTAGGCGATACTGCACCTGATTTCACGATCGAAACGACCAAGGGCACCATCAATTTTCACGAGTGGATTGGTGATTCCTGGTGCTTTTTCTTTAGCCATCCGGCGGATTTTACCCCGGTCTGCACCACTGAGATGGGCCGCACCGCCCAGTTGGCTGACCAGTTCGCCGCCCGCAATACCAAGCCGCTTGGACTGTCTACCGACACGGTGGAAGAGCATGTGAAGTGGATTGCCGACGTCAACGACACCCAGCATACCAACCTGGAGTTCCCAATCGTTGCTGATCCCGGCCACAAGATTTCCGCTCTGTATGACATGATCCATCCAGGCGAAAGCAATACAGCTGCGGTGCGTTCGGTGTTTATCATCGACCCGAAAAAGAAAATCCGTCTAACCATGACCTACCCGATGTCAGTCGGGCGTAACTTTGACGAAATTCTGCGGGTAATTGATGCGTTGCAACTCGGTGATGCCAAGCGGATCGCCACCCCGGCAGACTGGAAGAAAGGCGACAAGGTGATTATCCCGCCGTCGATCAGCAATGATCAGGCGAAGGGGATCTTCCCACAGGGCTGGGATGAATTGCGCCCGTACCTGCGTCTGACCAAACTCTGATCTGCTCATAACTGACCGAATCAGGGCCGCACAGGATTCGTATGGTCCGGGCGGCCCAATGGATCGTGTCCCGAACGGCATGCGGACAAATAGCAATGATTGGCCGAAGATTGCCTTTCAGCCCGGTGCTGCCGTAGGCTGTAAGCATGAACCCGGAGAATCTTAGCGCTGAAGCCCTGAGCCTGTTCAACCATCTACCACCCGAAGGGCAGCGGGAGGCCATGCGCCTGGCTGAAGCGCTTGGCGATGAGGAGGCCGTCTACCTCGCCACGATGCGCAGCATGCCCGAGAAACGTCGCCGGCAATTACTGTTCGCCTTAAGCAAAAGAAAGTGGGGCTTGTAGGACAGGCTGTCATCCGGCGTTTACGGCTGCTTTCTCCTTTGGAATCGTTCGGCGGGTTATTTTCCGTTCAGATCCTTGTCCTTGTAATACTTGGTGCCTTGAATCGTGGCCTGAAGCGCCAGGCCGTTTTCCGTAATCTGGTACAGATCCACGCCGGGGGCGACCGTGAATGCGCCGGCTAACGCACCACCCTTCTTGCCTGATTTGGCAGCTGCATCAGCCTGTGCTCCGGCCTCCCAGCCGCTGTTGACGAATTGGTTGAACGCTTTGCGTGTATGGAAGATGAACACGCCGCGGAAATCCTTGACACCCAGTCCAAAGCCGAATCCGCCGGTGACCATTTTCATGTAGATGTTTCTGCCTGTCCGGTTGTCATGGGCGACTCCCGAGCCGCCGCCAGCAGACAGCAGGATCAGATTCACGCCAATATTGCTGAACACGGCATAACCGACGGCCCTGTGAACCTCCCGACGGGCTGCCGGATGAATCTTGTACAGCTTCACCAGCGTTTCATTGCGCATGTGAAGAATTTTCTCACGCTTCGCCGCTACCGACTCCGCGTGGGCCTGTATGGGTAGTGACGAGAGAATCAGACTGATTGCGACGGTCAGGACGGAAAAGCGAACGAGGGTATTTCTCATGGCTTGCTCCTAAACGCGGCCGAAATTTGTTCAATGATCGAATATCGTTCAACCCGTGGTTTTTTAGCGTAGACCAGGTGGGCTGGGGAGCAAGCGAGGGCTCTGGGTTTGTGGATGAGGCATGCGCAGCCGGGGTCGCCGCGCATGCTCCTGGTCAGATGTCCTTGGCCTGTTGTTCGGCGTTGCCGGTGTAACCAGCCGGGGTCAGGGCCAATAGGCG
>CAYRBJ010000016.1:148-24154 GCA_964422615.1 uncultured Zetaproteobacteria bacterium
CGGGCCGTTGCATCCGCCGCATACCGGGCCGTTGCATCCGCCGCATACCGGGCCGTTGCATCCGCCGCATACCGGGCCGCTGCATCCGCCGCATCGTCGGCCGTTCCATCCGTCTGATGCCTTGCCGCCGCTGCATGCGGAACAGCCTCCCCTCGATGCGGCGGGGCCGGATGCCGCGCCGCTTCAGGAATCGCACCCGCCTCACCAGCCTGGCCCTGACAAAGGCCGGCATGCGCCGGCGCAGCTGTTCCGGAAAATGCCGGCGCATCGACAACATGCGCCCGAAACGGCGGTAGGCATATTCGCCACTTTTCAGGCGAAGGCGGTTGCCCGCCAGCCGCCCGTTCGCGACGCGCTCGGCCACCTCGACATTGCCCTTGTCCAGCATGATGTTCGACTGGGCGCTGCTGCCCTCGCCCTCAACATTGAGCACGCCCTCGGTGCCACGCACGCCGAGCACGGCCGTCGGCATCTGGAAACGGTAGTAATCCGCCTGGCGCAGCTTGGCCACGGCGAAGCGCATCCAGCCACTGATCTTGTCGATCGCCGCGGCGATGATGCTGTGATCCTGGCGCATGCGGTATTCGTGGATACGCAGGGAACTGTTGGCGCCCATGGCGAAGCTGGAACCATCGTCCATATCGATCTGCGCCGAGGCATCGTCGCCGGTACGCACGACATCACCGGGCATCAGGTTCACCCCCGTCTCGGCGGCCAGCACCTGATCGCCGCGCAGCAGTTCGGCCTCGCCGGAAACCTCGGTGATCACACCCACCTCGCCATCCGCCAGGGCCAGGCCCGGATGCCAAGCCAGCAACACCAACACCGCATATATGAACCTGCGCATCACGTCCCCCTGCTGAGCCGCATGTGTCCGGTACTCTAGCCCAGTGATGCCGGCCGTGCCCAGCCGGCTTATTGACACCACCGGGCATGGTTCCTAACGTCCCCTGACTCCATGCACAGGGAAAGGGTGCCGATGTCCTCCATTCACAAGTCCGAACTCGATTTCAAACACGCCCGCGAGCTGCTGCCCGGCGGCGTCAACTCGCCGGTGCGCGCCTTCAAGTCGGTCGGCGGCACCCCGCGCTTCATCGCCAGGGCCGAGGGCGCCCGCGTGTGGGACGTCGACGATAATGCATACATCGACTATGTCGGCTCCTGGGGTCCGATGATTCTCGGCCATGCGCATCCGGGCGTCATCCGTGGCATCACCGAGACGGCACGATCGGGCATCTCGTTCGGTGCGCCGTGCGAGCTGGAGATCCAGCTGGCCGAACTGGTCGTCGACATGGTGCCGTCGATCGAGGTCGTGCGCTTCGTCAGCTCCGGCACCGAGGCGACGATGAGCGCCCTGCGCTTGGCGCGCGGCTTCACCGGACGCGACAAGATCATCAAGTTCGAGGGTGGCTACCACGGACATGCTGACGGTCTGCTTGTCAAGGCGGGCAGCGGTGCCGCCACCTTCGGCGTGCCCGACTCCGCAGGTGTACCGGCCGACTATGCCAAGCTGACGCTGACCGCCCCGTTCAACGATATCGAGGCGGTCGAGGCGCTGTTCGCCGACAACAAGGGCGAGATCGCCTGCGTCATCGTCGAGCCGGTACCCGGCAACACCGGCGTCATGGACCTGTTTTCAACCGGTTTCCTGCGGGCACTGCGCCAGCTGTGCGACGACTACGGCGCGCTGCTGATCTTCGATGAGGTGATGTGCGGCTTCCGCGTCGCGGCCGGCGGCGCCCAGCAATTGTTCGGCATCACCCCGGACCTGACTTGCCTGGGCAAGATCATCGGCGGTGGCATGCCGGTCGGCGCCTACGGCGGGCGCGAGGAGATCATGCGCAAGATCGCCCCGGACGGCCCGGTCTACCAGGCCGGCACGTTGTCCGGCAATCCGCTGGCCATGCGCGCGGGCCTGGAAACCCTGAACCGCCTGCGTGCTCCGGGCTTCTACGAGGCGCTGGAGGCGAAATCCGCCAGGCTGTTCGACGGCCTGCTGACCGGCTGCAAGTCGGCCGGGGTTCCGGCCACCGGCAATCGCTTCGGCTCGATGTTCACGGTGTTCTTCACCGATGCGGACCAATGCCGCAACTACCAGGATGTCTGTGGCTGTGATCTGAAGCTGTTCGGCCGCTTCTTCAACGCCATGCTCGACGAGGGCGTGTACCTCGCGCCCAGCCAGTTCGAGGCGGCCTTCGTGTCGGCAGCGCACACGGATGCCGACATCGAGGCCACCATCGCCGCCGCCGGCCGCGCGCTCGCAAAGCTGACATGAGCCTGATCGACGAAATCAAGTTCAACGAGGCTGGGCTGGTGCCGGCCATCGCCCAGGATGCGACCACGGGGCGCGTGCTGATGATGGCCTGGATGAACGCCGAGGCCGTTGAACAAACGCTTTCCACCGGCTACGCCCATTACTACAGCCGCTCGCGTGGTAAGCAGTGGCAGAAGGGCGAAACCTCCGGGCATGTGCAGAAAATCGTCGACATCTTTCTCGACTGCGACGGTGATACCCTGCTGCTGAAGGTGGACCAGACCGGCCCCGCCTGCCACACCAACCGCCAAAGCTGCTTCTACCGTCAAAAGGAAAACGAGGCATGGCGGATCATCGAGGAGCCGAAGCCATGAGCCGGGATATCCTGAAAGAACTGACCGAGGTGCTGGAGGGGCGCAAGCTGCACGATGCGGATTCCTCCTACGTCGCCTCCCTTTACGCCAAGGGCCTGGACAAGATCCTCGAGAAGGTCGGCGAGGAGGCGGTGGAGACGATCATCGCCGCCAAGAACGGCGATCCCGACCAGATCGTGCACGAGACCGCCGATCTGTGGTTCCACACCATGATCATGCTGGCCGAGCGCGGACTGACCGCCGACGACGTGCTGCATGAACTCGCCCGCCGCTTCGGCGTCTCCGGCCACGACGAGAAGGCCTCGCGCAATCAGCCGGAAAACAACAAGGATTGAAGCGTCGCAGATGTCGGAAAAGGAATCTCTGATCGCCATCGTCGCCGAAGAAGCGCCGGCGCGCACCAGGCCCTCGCTGTACCCGGAGCCCTTCGCCGCGCGCGTCGCGGGCCGCGAGAAGCGCCCGCTCGGCGACCTGTTCGGGCTGGCCAACTTCGGCGTCAACCAGACCCGCCTGGCGCCGGGTGCAACCTCGGCGCTGCGCCATGCGCACACCAGGCAGGACGAGTTCATCTACGTGCTGAGCGGGCGGCCGACGCTGCTGACCGACGAGGGCGAGACTGCGCTTTCCCCCGGCATGTGCGCCGGATTTCCTGCCGGCACCGGCAACGGCCATTGCCTGGTCAACCGCAGCGATGAGGATGTCGTCTATCTGGAGATCGGCGACCGCACACCGGGGGATGCGGCCAGCTACCCCGACGACGATCTGCGGGCGGAGCTGATCGATGGCAACTGGCGCTTCACGCACAAGGACGGCCGACCGTATTAGCCGGAGGACGTCATGAACATCCGACTCTCGACCGATATCGACAGCATCGCCTGGAACGAATTGGCCCGTGTCTTCGAACTGGCACCGCTGGGTAAGCAGCGCGATCCAGCGCAACTGGAAGCCGCCTTCCGCAACAGCGCCCTGCGGGTGTTCGCATTCGATGGCGGCAAGCTTGTCGGGGCCGGCCGCGCGCTTTCCGATGGCGTCTGGCGAGCAGCGATCTACGACGTGGTGGTCCTGCCCGAATACCAGGGCCGAGGTATCGGCAGCCGGCTGATCCGGCATCTTGTGCAAGCGGCCAAGGTCGATGTCATCATGCTGTACGCGGCGCCGGGCAAGGAGGACTATTACGCTCGCTTCGGTTTCCGCAGGATGAGTACCGCCATGGCCATCATGCCGGACGAGCAGGAGGCAAGGGCGCGCGGCCTGATCGAATGATGCCCGGCAGTGCCAAAAGCCGCGCATCAACATTCCGGCCGATAGCCGCTATGGTGTTGTCATGCGATGGCTGTTATTCGCCCTCACATCCCTGGCGCTGGCCGCCTGCGAGCAAGGCGGGTCACCGGCAACAAGCGCCACGATGCTCTCCGTCTGGGCACACGCCGGCCAGGTCTCCGAGCGCCGGGTTCTCGAGCGGCAGGTACGGGCATTCAACCACCGGCATGCCGACATCCACGTGCACCTGACCTTCATCCCCGAGCGCTCCTACAACGCCCAGGTGGAGGCGGCCGCCGTCGCCGGCACGCTGCCCGACCTGCTCGAATTCGATGCCCCGTATCTCGCCAGCTACGCCTGGCAGGGGCAGTTGCAGCCGCTGGAGCACCTGTTGCCCGCGGCCATCCAACGACAGCTGCTGCCCTCCATCGTCAAGCAGGGCAGCTATCGCGGGCATCTGTACGGCGTCGGTACCTTCGACTCGGGGCTGGCCCTGTACGCCCGCAAGAGCCTGCTGAAACGGGTGGGCGCCCGCATCCCCACGCATCCGGATCAGGCCTGGAGTGTGCAGGAATTCGAAGCGATTCTGGCACGCCTGGCGAAACATGACGCGGATGGCGCCGTGCTGGACCTGAAACTCAACTATCCCGATGAATGGTTCACCTATGCCTTCGCACCGCTGCTCGTCTCTGCCGGCGGCGGTCTGATCAGCCACGGCGATCCTCCCCATGCCGAAGGGGTGCTGAACGGCCCGGCATCGGTGACCGCCATGACGCACGTGCAGCACTGGTTTGAGAACGGATGGATAGACCCGAACGTCGACGATGCCGCTTTCGTTTCCGGCCGGGTCGCCCTGTCCTGGGCCGGACACTGGGAGTACCGGCGCTACCACACCGCCTTCGGCAAGGATCTGGTGCTGATTCCGCTGCCCGATTTCGGCCATGGAAGCCGTACCGGCCAGGGCTCATGGGTATGGGGCATCACGCGCCGCGCCAAAGCGCCGGCCAAGGTGGCCGCCTTCATCACCTTCCTGCTGCAGCCCGCGCAGATCCTGGCCATGACCGAGGCCAACGACGCCGTACCGGCTACCCTGACGGCCATCCGCCGTTCGCCGCTCTACCAGCCGGGCGGACCCTTGCACCTGTTCGTCGAACAACTGGCCGGGGGCCATGCCGTGCCGCGACCGCGCACCCCCGCCTATCCGGTGATCAGTGCCCGTTTCCGACAGGCCTTCGCCGATATCCGCAATAGGGCGCCGGTGAAGCGGGCGCTGGATCGGGCTGCGGCCCTGATCGATCGGGAGATCCGCGACAACCACGGCTATCCGCCCGTCACCAGGCCATGAGCACGGCCGATCGGCATTGGGCTAGGATGTCGTTATGCGTTTGCGCACACTGATCCCTACGGGCGCCCTGTTTGCCCTGCCGGCCATGGCCGGCCTGACATGCTTCGTCGCCATCCCCTTCCTGCTCGCCATTGCCCTGTCGCTGACCAATCTGCACCTGGCATCGCCGCTGCCTGTGGCCTTCGTCGGCGCCACCCAGTTCGTGCGCCTGTTCGAGGATCCGGCGTTCATCCGCGCCCTGCTGAACAGCCTGTTATTCACCGCCGTCGTCGTGCCGCTGCAGACGGCACTGGCGCTGGCGCTGGCGCTGCTGCTGAACCGACCGCTTCTGGGACGGACGCTGTTCCGCACGCTGTTTTTCATGCCGGTGGTGTTCCCGCTGTCGCTGGTGTCCGTCATCTGGATCCTGATCTATGCGCCCGGCCCTGACGGCATGCTGAACGGTTTTCTGCAGTTCATCAGCCTCGGCCACTGGCAGCCGCGCGATTTCCTGCACGACCCAGTACTGGCCCTGCCGGCCATCATGCTGACCTCGATCTGGCAGGGGGTAGGCTTCCAGATGGTGATCGTGCTGGCCGGATTGCAGAACATCCCCGAGCAGCTGTACGAGGCGGCGTGCCTCGACGGCGCCGGCCGCTGGCAACGCTTCTGGCATATCACCCTGCCGGGGCTGCGCAACACGCTGATTTTCGTGATGCTGGTGACCACCATCCTCGCCTTCCGCCTGTTCGAACAGGTGCAGATCATGACCCACGGCGGCCCGAACCGGGCCACCGCCACCGTCATGTTCGAGGCGGTGCAGGCGGCCTTCTCCCGCCAGCAGGTGGCGCAGGGGGCGGCGATCACGGTGGTGTTCTTTGTGGTGGTGGTCGCGGTGACCCTGCTGCAGCGCCGCCTTTCCGTACAAGTGCCTCGCGAGGCTTCCCGCTGATGCGCCGCCGACTTGTCGCCACGATGCTCAGCTATGCCGCCCTGGCACTGCTGGCGCTGCTGTTCGTCGCCCCTGTCCTGCTGATGATGGCGGGCAGCCTGAAGCCGGAGGCGCGGGTGCTGACCGAGGCCGGCAGCCTGAAGGCATTCCTGCCCGGTAACTGGACGCTGCAGAACTACCGCGACGTGTTCGCGCGTGTCGACTTCGCCCGTTACCTGGGCAACTCGCTGATCATCACCGGCTCGGTGGTGGTGGCTGGACTGGTGGTCAACAGCCTGGCGGGATATGCCTTCGCACGGCTCGCCTGGCGAGGCCGTCGGCTGTTGTTCACGCTGACATTGGCCATTCTTGTCCTCCCGCTGGAGGCCATTGCCGTACCATTGTTCTATCAAGTGACATGGATGGGCTGGCGCGACGATTATCTGGTACAGATCCTGCCATTCATTGCCAATGCCTTTTCCGTCTACCTCTTCTACACTTTCTTTGTGGATCTGCCGCCGGAGCTTGAAGAGGCGGCGCGCCTCGACGGCGCCGGCCCCCTGCGCACCTTCGCCACCATCATCGTGCCCAACAGCAAACCGGTCTTTGCCAGCGTGGCGATCCTGAGCTTCCTCGGCCAATGGGGTGTGTTCATCTGGCCCCTGCTGGTGACCAGCGGCGAAAGGGTGCGGCCGTTGTCATTGGCCATCGCCACCTTCTACACACTGCCGCCGTTGCAATGGGGCGACATCTTCGCGTTCGGGGTGATGATGGTGTCGCCGATCCTGGTGGTGTTCCTGTTCTTCCAGCGCTGGTTCGTGCGCGGTGTCGTCGCCACGGGCCTGAAGGGTTAACCGTGGCCAGCGTCGGATTCATCGATGTGAGCAAACGCTTTGCGGACGGCACCGAGGCTCTGGCCGGCATCGAGCTGCGGATCGAGGACGGGGAGCTGATGGTGGTGGTCGGCCCATCGGGCTGCGGCAAATCGACCGCCCTGCGTCTACTGGCCGGACTGGAACAACCCACCGCCGGCGAGCTTCGCATCGATGATGAGGTGGTCAATGACATGGCACCGCAGCAGCGCAATGTGGCGATGGTGTTCCAGAACTATGCTTTGTATCCACACATGAATGTGCGGCGCAACCTGGAGTTTCCCTTGCGCATGCAGAAACTGCCAGCCGATGAGATCGCCCGGCGCACCGCCTGGGCGACGCAACTACTGCAACTGGACGGGTTGATGGAGCGATTGCCGAAGCAGCTGTCGGGCGGCCAGCGCCAGCGCGTCGCCATGGGGCGCGCCATCGTGCGCGAGCCGCGCGCGTTTCTGATGGACGAGCCGTTATCCAACCTGGACGCCAAGCTCAGGGTGCAGATCCGTGGAGAAATCGCCGCCCTGCAACGACGCCTGGGCATCACCACGCTCTATGTCACCCACGACCAGGTGGAGGCGATGACGCTGGGCGACCGGGTGGCGGTCATGCATGCCGGCCGCCTGCAGCAGGTGTCCGCGCCGCAAGTGCTGTACGAACGCCCGGCCAATATCTTCGTGGCCCAGTTCATCGGCAGCCCCGGCATGAACATCTATGCCAGCCGCCTGCAGCGCACCGACAACGGTCTGGCCTGTGCATTCGCCGACCATTGGCTGGATCTGCCGCCCGATGGACATGCGAACCTGGTCGCGGCGCAAGCGCATATCGACCGGCCGGTCTACATCGGCCTGCGCCCGGAGGCCTTCGCCCGGACCGACGTAGATGTGGAAACGCTGACGATGACGGTGAAGGCCGTGGAGGCGCTCGGCCACGAACAACTGCTCTATGCCGATATTCCTCAGGTTTCGGGGGAGAATACGGCCATCCGGCTGCCGGCCCTGCCGATGATCGCCATTGGAGACCGGCTGCCCCTTGCCGTCGACAGCCGCCGGATCCATCTGTTCGATGCGGAAGGCAGGGCCATCGACGGAGAACAGGCGTGAATACCACCCGGCAACAGCGACCCTCGCTGGAGAGCCTGATCGAAAGCGAGTCGATCGGGATGGATATCCTGCATCCCGGCGGACTGGAGATCACCGCGGAGCTGGCACGCATGTGCGGCATCGGCAAGACGAGCAGCGTGCTCGACGTCGCCTCCGGCACGGGCGAAAGCGCCTGTTTCCTGGCCGGGACGCTGGGAGCGGCCGTCACCGGCATCGACGGCTCGCGATTCATGCTCGATCGGGCCAGGAAGAAGGCGGCTGAGCGTGGGCTGCCGGTCGCCTTCGTGCACGGCGATGCGGCATGCCTGCCGTTTGCCGACGGAAGCTTCGATGCGGTGATCTCCGAATGCACCACCTGTCTGCTGGACAAGCAGCAGGTGATCGCCGAGATGGTCCGCGTCGTCAGGCCCGGAGGCTGGGTGGGTATCCACGATATCTGCTGGCAGCCGCACACCCCCGGGCATCTGCGACAACGGCTGGCGGAACTCGAAGGCGAAAGGCCCGAGACACTGGCTGGCTGGCTGGCACTGTTTCAGGAAGCCGGTCTAGTGGACGTCGAAGGCGTGGATAAATCTCCCCTGCTGTCCGCATGGACGCAAAACATGGCCAGACAACTTGGAATCGGCGGCCGGTGGCGGATCTTCCGCAAGCTGTTCAGGATATGGGGGCTACGGGGCCTGCTGGATGCCTGGCAATCCGAACGCATCTTCCGAAACCGCCATACGGGCTACGGCATCATCGTCGGGCGCAAGCCGGGGCCGCATCAGGATCGATCACACAAAAACACCCATGCTTAGCCGGCCTTGGATACCGTGTCGGGCTGGCATTTTCCGTCATCCAGTACCAGCCGCACCTTGGCCGCCAGATCCGACATCGAAAAGGGTTTCTGGATGAAATGCACGTTCTCGTCCAGCACGCCACGGCGGGAGATGGTATCGCCCGAATAGCCGGACATGAACAGGCAGCGCATCTTTGGAAACAGGGAAAGCACCTGATCCGCCAACTCCCGGCCATTCATTCCCGGCATGACGACATCGGTAAGCAGCAGATCGATGTCACCGGCATATTCCCCGGCCAGGCGCACCCCCTGCTCCGGTAGCGCCGCGGTCAGCACCCGGTAGCCGCATTGCTCCAGGATCAGTTTGGCGATATCCAGAATCACCGGCTCGTCTTCGACGATCAGGACGGTTTCGTGCCCTTGCTCGATCACTTGCGTCGATCCGCTGTCCACAGGCTGGCCGGCCTCGCCCATATGCCTGGGCAGGTAGACGCTGGCAGTCGTGCCGCAGCCAGGCTCGCTGCTGATATCGATGAATCCGCTGTTCTGCTTGACGATGCCGTAAACCGTCGCCAGGCCCAGGCCGGTACCCTCGCCTATGTCCTTGGTGGTAAAAAACGGTTCGAATACATGATCCAGAGTCTCCTGGGTCATGCCGTGGCCATTGTCCCGGACTCGCAGCAACACATAATCGCCTGGAATAGCGCCGGGATGCTGGTCCGCATAGGCCCTGTCGAGAACCGCATTGCATGTTTCGATGGTGATCTCACCCGCATCCGAGATGGCATCGCGGGCGTTAACGCACAGGTTGGTCAATATCTGATCGATCTGGACGGGATCCACCTTTAGCGACCGAATGCTGTCCGCGGGTTGCCAGTCGAGATGGATCTCTTCGCCAATCATACCCCGAAGCAGGCCGAGCATGCCTGTTACCGTTTCATTCAGATCGATTACCTTGGGTAGCACGGTCTGCTTGCGGGCAAAGGCCAGCAGCTGACGTACCAGATCGCCGGAGCGATTGGCGGCGTTGTGCACCTCCTGCAGATGGTTGAAAATCGGATCGCCCCGATGCACATCCTGCATGGCCAGTTCCGTGTAGCCGATGATGGCGCTCAGAATATTGTTGAAATCATGAGCGACGCCGCCTGCCAGACGTCCGACAGATTCCATCTTCTGTGCCTGGGCAAGCTGTGCCTGCAATTTCTCGCGCTCGTCCTCGACCTTGATGCGCTCGGTAGTATCGCGGGCGAGGGAAATCGTCAGCCGGCCTTGCCCGCCCATGAACGGGTGCAAGTGCACCTCGACGGGGAACAGGCTACCGTCCTTGCGCCGATGATGGGATTCGAATGATACGATCTCTCCTTTGTGCACCCGTGCCCGAAAAGAGTCGCGGCGTTCCTGGGACAGATCCGCATCGAACTGGCCCGGACTCATGCCAATCAGCTCATCGCGGGTGTAGCCCAGACTCAGACAGGCCTGATTATTGACATCGAGCACCGTGCCGTCCTCCCCATGCAGGAAAAAAGCATCCAGAGAATGATCGGTAAAAATGCGTAAGCGGGATTCGCTATCCCGAAGCTCATTCTCGATCTGCTTGCGCTCGGTGATGTCAAGAACAACGCTAAGTACGCTGACCGTACGCCCGTTCCCTCCCTTTTCAGCAACGTTTGTGACCTCGAAAACGCGCACACCGTCGGCACTCATCCGCTGTACTTCGGCCCTGCGGAGGATGCCGTCTACAAACGTCCGTTTGACCATATTCTCGAGCGCAGCATTCTGCACATCGTTTGACTGATCTCCGGTTTCGGACAGTCGCTTGCCGATTAACTGCCCGGCAGGAATCCTGAAAAGCTGCGAGAATGCCTGATCGACGAAGATATACCGGCCTTCCTTATCAAAGCGAGAGATGCAATAGGGGACGTTTTTCAGCAATAAATGCATCGATTCTTCAATCAGCCACAGATGTCCGGTCGGGGCGTCGACAATATCTGCCATTCTCCCGCAACGAGAGGAAACGCATTTGGAGCACATCGGCCGACCAGGTCCGCCAGGACCATGGCAGTCCTGAGGTGCGGGCGGCCATAGAAAGCGTTGGATGCCCGCTGGCGCTTTGCCAACCAGCCGAGATGCACATCCGTGGCAAATGACTTATCAAGATGAACCGGGGAAAAGCGCAAAACCGATACTCCTCCGTCACCAAAAGATAGGGCGACCTGGATGGCTAGGCAATGAATAATGCCAGAGACTTCTTATGGACTTATCTCTTTCCTTCGCAACCTGCAATGATACATTTGCACGGATGCCAAAATCCGAGGGAAAGATATGAGCACCTGTCTCTTCTGCAAGATTGCCGCGGGTGAGATTCCATGCAAAGGCATTTACGAGGATGAAGACTTCCTGGCCTTCCATGACATCCATCCCAAGGCGCCGGTGCACGCCCTGGTGATCCCGAAGCAGCATGTCGATTCCCTGGTCGAGGCGAACGACCCGGTGATGCTCGGTCAACTGATGGACCGGGTGCGGCATGTGGCCGGGTTGCTGAACGTGGCCGCCGCCGGCTATCGGGTGGTGATCAACGTGCGCGACGGGGGAGGACAGGAGATCTACCACTTGCATGCGCACATCCTGGGCGGCAAGCGTCTACCGTTTTGACCCGAACTTCCCGTCCCCGATCGCGGCTGACCCGACTCGAACAGGAACTCTCCATGGTGTTGGGCGAGGAACAGCTTGGTCCGCTGCTGACCATCGCCAGGCTGCGCAAAGCATGGCCCGAGATCGTCGGGCCAATGATGGCCGTGCGCACCGAACCGGTGCGCATCGAGAATCATGTGGATGAGCAAGGAGCCAGCCGCAGGCTGTGGGTGGCAGTGGATCACCCGATCATGGCCCAGCAGATCCGCATGCTGCGCGGCGATATCCTGCAAGCCTGCCGGAAGCGAGTCCGTATTGACGGCCTGACCCAAATCCGCACACAGGTCCTGGCCAGCGCCGGTATCCGGGATGCCACAGTAAAGGCGCATGCTGCGCCGGTACCCTTGCATCAGCGCAAGGCTATTGCGCAATCACTCAGACATGTGGACAATGACAGTCTTCGCCGGGCCATATTCGAGGCCCGCGTGGCCCAGATGGCCTATACCGGAACTGCCGAGCCTGCGAAACCGGAGGATGCCACGTGAAGAGATTGCTGGCTGCAAGTACCATCGTCATCGTCGGGGCTTCCATGCTCCAGGTGGGAACTGCCGAGGCCCGGCGCTTCGGTGGCGGTGCCAGCTTCGGCTACCATCGCATGCTCTTGCACACGTCAGCGGGCGATTACGGTTCCCGGCAAATGCTCGGCACATCCCATACCATACCCCGCCACGGTATCATGGGTGCCATCGCCGGCATGGCGGTCGGCGGCCTGATCGGCACCCTGTTGTTCGGTGGCGCCTTCCACGGCATCGACATGTTCGATGTGCTGGTGATCGGCGGCATCCTGCTGGCAATCTTCGTGGTGATACGCGGCAAGACGGAATCCATGGCCTATGTCAGCCACCAGTTTACCAACACGTCTGCGTCAGGCAGCTATGGCAGCACGCTTTCGCATTTACCGATGGCGGATAACACCGGCAGCCCGGTGATTGACCAAGAATGGTTCCTTGACTCCGCCAAGCAGGTTTTCGTGCACATGCAGGCCGCCTGGGACGCCAAGGACATGACCGATATCCGCCGCTTCTGCACCCCTGAAATCGCCTCGCACATCGAGTTGGATATGATGTCTCAGGGAGAGGGCCGGGCCCTGACCGAGGTGACGACGTTGAACGCCGACATCGCCGAGGCCTGGCTGGAATCCGGTTACGAATGGGCCGCTGTCAGCTTCCAGGCCGTGCTGAGCGAACAGAGCCTGGATGGTACCGGTGCCCTGACCGAGGATACCCAGCATCAGATCAGCGAGATATGGATCTTCCGTCACGATCCGCGCACGGGCGATCCGACCTGGTTCCTGGCGGGTATCCAACAGGCCGGCTGACGGCCCTTCCACTCGCATTGGACATGAACGAAACAAGGCGAGGGCATCCGTGAATCCCTATGTCCTGATCGATACAGCCTCCGACCGCGGCACCACCCTGCGCCTTTACCAGCGTGGTGAAGAGTATTCGATCCGCGTCGACCGGCAAGGCGAGCTGATGAACAGCCGTCTCCACAATTCGGAAGATGCCCTGGCGGAGCTGGCATGTGAACATATTGCTGGGCGGGATGCCCCGCAGCTGCTGGTGGGCGGCCTCGGGATGGGTTTCACATTGGCCGCGGCCCTTTCTCATACAAGCCCTTCGGCGCGCATCACGGTATCCGAGCTGGTGCCAGCCGTCGTACGCTGGAACCGCGAACATCTGGGCAGCATTGCCGGATTCCCGCTTGACGACGCACGTGTTCAGATTGTCGAGCAGGACGTCGGCAAGGTCATGCAGCAGCACCAGAACGGCTTTGATGCCATCATGCTGGATGTCGACAACGGGCCGGATGGCTTCACCCGTGATGATAATGATGCCCTGTATGGCTTGCGCGGGCTGAACCATGCCTACGATGCACTCAAACCCGGCGGCGTGCTCACCGTATGGTCTGCCTTCACGGATACGGCATTTACCCAGCGCATGTTGAAGATCGGGTTTCAGGTGGAAGAGCGCCGCGTGCATGCGCATACGGCCAATCGGGGCACGAAACACAATATCTGGATCGGGGTCCGCTAAGCCTGCGGGCCTTCATCCCCCCCGTTTCAGCCGAACCGATAGGCCGACACGGCCTTGCCGACCATGCGGTCGGAATAGCTGCGGCGGCCCTGATCGTCCCCGGCCGCGCCGGCGGCCACGAACAGCGGCACCAGATGATCGCTTCTGGGATGGCAGGCGCGGGCAGCAGGTGCCGCCTGCCAGCCGATGAGCCGCCTTTCCCGCTCTTCCGGTTCGGACTGCTCGACCGCATCCGTCAGCCAGGTATCGAAACGCTCCGCATCACGGATGACCGATTCCTCCATCGACATCAGCCGGTGCAGATTGTGGTAACTCAGGCCGCTGCCGACGATCAGCACATCCTCATCCCTGAGCGGGGCCAGGGCGCGGCCGAGGGACAAATGGAAACCGGGATCGAGATCCCGCTGCAGCGAAAGCTGCACGATCGGCACATCGGCCCCGGGATAGATCAGCATGAACGGGATGAACACCCCGTGATCGAAACCACGGCCGCTATCCTCGCCGGCATCGATGCCCGCCTGCGCCAGCAGCGCGCGCACGCGCGCCGCCACCTCAGGAGAGCCGGGGGCGGGATAGCGCAGGCGATAGGTATGCTCGGGAAAACCGTAGTAATCGAACAGCAACGGCGGCTGGTGGCCGCTGTTCACGGTCGGGCGCGCCTCCTCCCAGTGAGCGGAGATCACCAGCACCGCCCGCGGCCGGCGGCCGATGCCGTGATCGATGCCGCGCAGGAAGGTCTCCAGATCGTCCCACATGCCGGGCGGCCCGAATGCGGACTCCATGAACGGCCAGGGGCCGCCCCCGTGCGAGATGAACAGTGTCGGCAACCGTTTTGCATCATGGCTCATGGCGCAACTCCTTCGCAGCGATGCCATGCATCGCGGGCATCGGCCGGTGACAGATTACCACGCCTTGCGCATGGTTGCCGACCCGTGCAGCCGTGCCTACGCTTGCAGCACCATGCAACTGATCGCCACCGACATCCCCAGAACCTGCCCGGAACGGGACATCTATGAGGAACTGCTGTCGCTCGACGGCAAGGACATCCTCGAACTCGGCTGTGGCCGTGCGGAGATCACCCGCGCCATCGCCAATGAGGGCATCGACCGGCGCATCACGGCGCTCGAGGTCGATGAGATTCAGCACCGTTATCACCTGACCATCGACGATCTGCCAAACGTACGCTTCATGCTGGCCGGTGCCGAGGCCATCCCGGCGCCGGATGCCTCGTTCGATGTCGTGCTGATGTTCAAATCCCTGCACCATGTGCCGCTGGATCGGATGGACCGGGCGCTGGCCGAGATCCGGCGCGTGCTGAAGCCCGGCGGCCTGGCCTATATCTCCGAACCGCTGTTTGCCGGGGAATTCAACGAGGTCCTGCGCCTGTTCCATGACGAGGAGAAGGTCCGCCGCGCCGCCTTCGAGGCGATCCGCCGCGCCGTCGATGCGGGCACGCTGAGCCTGATGCAGGAGCAGTTTTTCAACTCCCCGATGCATTTCGAGGATTTCGCCGATTTCGAGGGCAAAATACTGAAGGCCACACACACCAACCACCAGTTGTCGGACGAGCTGCACGCGCAGGTGCGGCGGAAATTCGAGGCGCACATGGATGCGGACGGGGCGCATTTCCGCATGCCGATCCGCGTGGATCTCCTGTGCGGGGATACCTGACACAATACCCACCGGGCATTGCGCTTGCGCACAAGCGCCGCGCAAATACCTTGCATGATTGTATGATGATATCCTCGATGGCCGGATAGAGGCGGCAGGAAAATGGGGAGAAACCGGCTCGAAGCATTCAGCGATGGCGTGCTCGCCATCATCATCACGATCATGGTGTTGGAGATGAAGGTTCCGCACGGATCCGACCTCTCGGCATTGCGCCCACTGATTCCTGTATTCCTCAGCTATGTGCTGAGCTTCGTCTATCTCGGTATCTACTGGAACAACCACCACCACATGCTGCATGCCACGCAAAGCGTCAGCGGTCCGATCCTGTGGGCCAATCTGCACCTGCTGTTCTGGCTGTCGCTGTTTCCGTTCGCCACCGCCTGGATGGGCGAGAACCACTTCGCGCCGGCACCCACGGCACTGTACGGCGTGCCGCTGCTGATGGCCGCCATCGCCTACTGGCTACTGCAACGGGCCATCATCGCCAAACAGGGGCGTGCATCCCTGCTGGCCTTTGCTGTCGGCAGCGATCTGAAGGGAAAGCTGTCACCCACCCTTTACCTGGTGGCGATCCCGCTGGCCTTCTGGCATCAATGGATCGCCGGGGCCATCTATGTCTTCGTCGCCCTGATATGGCTGGTTCCTGACCGCCGCATCGAGCGTGCATTGCAAAAAAAGCTCGGGCGGGACAAGGCATAGATCCGGATGGCTTAGCCCTTACTCCCCTCACGCACGGATCGCAGATGCCGGCGTACGTACCAGACGATACCCGCCAGCAGCACCAGGCCAATCAGGGCGTCGAAGCGATGGAAGTAGACCCCGAGCGTATCCCAGTTCTCACCCAGTTTCATGCCGATCCAGGCGAGAACCCAGCACCAGATCAGTGAACCGGCGAAAGTGTAGAGGCTGAAGCGCCCCAGCGGCATGCGCGACACGCCGGCGGGAAAGGCGATGAAGGTGCGCACCACCGGCAGCAGGCGGGCGGTGAACACGGTGATGTCACCGTGGTGGACGAACCAGCGGTCGGCAAGGTCGAGATCATGGTGCGAGATCAGCACATAGCGGCCGTATTTCTCGATCAGCGGCCGCCCGCCCCAGGCCCCGAGGGCATAGGCAAGCCAGGAGCCGAGCAGGCAGCCTGTGGCGCCCGCCACGGCCACGCCCGCCAGGTTCAGGGTTCCCTTGAACACGAGATAGCCGGAGAACGGCATGATGATCTCGGATGGCAACGGGATGCAGGCGCTCTCGATGCCCATCAGCAGCACGATACCGCCGTAGCCGAGCCCGGAGATCACGGCGGTGATGGCAGAGGCCAGCGTGGTGATCAGTTTTGCGATCAACGCTCCCCCCGTCCTCGGCCCATGGCAGGTTTGCGCATCCTCAGAAGCTCGAGCCCGGCTCGCTCAGGAATGCGATCTCCTCCGGTGTGGACACGCGGCCCAGAATGGCATTGCGATGCGGATAGCGGCCGAAGCGGTCGATGATCCGCTTGTGCTTCAGCTCGAAGTCGAGATTCGCTTCCAGCCCATTCTGCTCGAACAGGCCGACGGCGATCTCGTGGATCTGAGGCGATTCGCTGTGCATGAACGGCATGTACATGAAAGTGCGCTGGACCTGCTCCAACTCCTGATCCGATTTCCGGTCGATGGCCTCCTGGGCCAGAGCCAAAGCCAACGGGTCGTTGGCAAACGCCAACGGCGAATCCCGATGCATATTGCGCGAGAACTGGTCCAGCACCAGGATTTCCGCCAGTCGTCCTTTTGCACTGGACCTCCATGCAAACAACTCACAGCGGCAGGCCTGCGCATGGATATCCGAGAATCGCTCGCGGATTTGCTGATCGAGTGCGGTATCCTTCATCCACCATTCCCCTGGCATCAGCTCGTCGAACCAGAAACCCAACACCTCTTCAACCATGATCAACTCCTTTGCGGGGGAAACTCGGGAAAGGCCGGAACATTCTCGCCGAAATCCAGCCACGGCAGATCGTGTGCAGTCCAGATATGGGCGAACCCGGTCGGCTGCGGATCCTCATCCAGCGTGACCACACGCACGATCACCTGCGGCTGATCCAGCCACTCCGCCAGCAGGTGCGAGCCGCATATGGAGCAGAAACGACGCAGCTTGCCGGGAGAGGATGCGAAGGCCGATAGCTTATCCTCTCCCTTGAGCCAGCGGAAATGCTCGCGGTTGACGCGAGCGGTGGGCGCGAATGCAGCCCCCTGCGCCTTCTGGCAGGTGCGACAGTGGCAATGCCGCACCGGTCCATCCAGCTGGTCGATCTCGTAGGCTACCTCCCCGCACAGACAGCTTCCCTTCATCATCCTCTCCTTGTCTCCGCTTCGCCCAGAATCTTCCGCCAGCCCTCGGGCAGCGGTGCCCGGATCTCCATGGCCTGGTGCGTCACAGGATGCACGAAGCGCAGGCGCCAGGCATGCAACATCAGCCCCTTGCCCCCCATGGCCCGGAACGCCGTCAGCGCATCCCTGCCGCCATACTTGGCATCGCCGAGGATCGAATGTCCCTCGGCCTGCAACTGCACCCTGAGCTGATGCGTGCGGCCGCTATGCGGATGCAGCGCCACCATGGCCCAGGCGAAATCATGGTTCCGCCGTTCCAGCATCACCTGCAAATCGGTGACGGCCTCCTTGCCATCTGTCGCATCCACGACCATGCGCTCGCCGCCGCGCACCACGCCCTTGGCCAGATGCGAGCGCAGGCGTCCGGCGTGCGGATACGGATGACCGCTCACCAACGCGAAATAGGTTTTCTGCATGTCCCGTTCCCGGAACAAGGCGGTCAGCCGGCGCAGTGCCCCGATATGCTTGGCCAGCATCAGCGCGCCGGAGGTATCGCGGTCCAGCCGGTGCGCCAGCCTGAGATCGGGCAATTCACGCAGCTGCTTCATGGCTTCGATCAGGCCGGCGCCATGGCCGGAACCCCCGTGTACCACCATACCCGCCGGTTTGTCCACCACAAGCAGCCAGTCGTCCTCGTACAGGACCGGCACCGCCCTGGCGCGTTGCAGCATTCCCGCCGGCATGCCCATGGGCTCGGATACGGCGACGGCACCCGGACGCAGGCTGGCCGGCAGGAAGATGCGGTCGCCCGCACTCAATCGCTGTTCCGGCTTGGCGCGGCGGCCGTTGACGCGCACGTTGCCCTTGCGGATCAGGCGCAAAACCAATGCCCGCTGCCCCTCTCCGGCAAGACGCAGCAGCGCCCGATCCAGGCGACTGCCGGCCTCCCGTTCGTCGATATCCAGGTATGCTTCCCGGGAAAGTGCGCTTGCCAAAAAACCCTCCGATCTCTAGCCTAGACCGATGCAGTGATGCTCCGCTGGCGACATGCCGCGATGGACCAAGCATGTGCACCGACCCGGGCACGATAATCCCTCCGCCGAGGCGGATAAAGAGCAGCCGGGTTGCACCGTTGATTTTGTCGGGTCCGGGTCGCTTGCACCGACCGGATCCCCGCCATGCGCTTCCGTCCGATGCCGCCGTGTCGAGCCCCTGCAATAAAAAGGTCTTGCCTGGCGATTTGTGCCGCAGGGCGGAAAGATTCCGCAGGGCGGTCGACAACTGGATCAGCGTGCTTCCCGGACCGGCAAGGTTCCGAGAGCGTGTGTTGCATATCAGCAAATCCTCAGGCGACCACCAGGAAGTGGTGAATGAGCAAGCGCATGCTGATCAATGCCTCCCATGAGGAGGAAAGCCGTGTTGCAATCGTAGACGGCGATTATCTACAGGAACTCGACATCGAGTCCGCCCAGAAAATCCAGACCAAGAGCAATATCTACAAAGGGACGATCACCAAGATCGAACCGAGCCTGCAGGCGGCCTTCGTCGAATACGGATCGACCCGTCAGGGCTTTTTGCCACTGAACGAGATTCATCCGGAATACTGGAAAGAGGGTGCCGACAAGACGGCCGACGCCCGCAACGTCAGCATCCAGAATGTACTGGAGCACAAGCAGCCGATCCTGGTCCAGGTGGTGAAGGAGGAGCGCGGCACCAAGGGTGCGGCGCTGACTACCTACATCTCGCTGGCCGGCCGCTATCTGGTTCTGAGCCCGAATACCGAGCGCGGCGGTATCTCGCGCAAGCTCGACGAGGCGGATCGCCAGGCCATGAAGCAGATTCTGTCCCAGCTGAACGTGCCCGAGAATATGGGCCTGATCCTGCGCACCGCCGGCAAGGACCAGACGCTCGAGGCGCTGCAGCGCGACTATGCCTACCTGTCACGGCTGTGGGACGAGATCCGCATCAAGAGCCAGAACGCGCCGCTACCCTCCTTGATCTATCTGGAGGGAGATCTGGCCACGCGTGCCATCCGCGACCACTTCACCGACGACATCGGCGAGATCTGGGTCGACAACTACGAGCTCTACGAGCGTACCAAGCAGTTCGTGCATGCCGTACTGCCGGGCAAGGAGAAGCTCGTCAAGCTGTACCGCGCCAAGAAACCGCTGTTCCGCCACTACAAGATCGAGGACCAGTGCGAGGAGATCCACGAACGTGAGATCCGGCTGCCCTCCGGCGGCTCGATCGTGTTCGATCCGACCGAGGCACTGACCTCGATCGACGTCAATTCCTCGCGCTCGACCGGTGGCAAACACATCGACGACACGGCGGTTGCCACCAACCTCGAGGCGGCGCGCGAGATCGCCCGCCAGTTGCGCATCCGCGATATCGGCGGCTTGATCGTTATCGACTTCATCGACATGGCCTCGCGCAAGCACGCACAGCAGGTCGAAGAAACGCTGCGTGATGCCTGCAAAGGGGACAAGGCCCGCATCCAGATGGCCCGCATCTCCCGCTTCGGGCTTCTGGAGATGTCCCGCCAGCGCCTGCACCCGTCGGTGCGCGAATCGACGACCGAGATGTGCCCGCGCTGTCAGGGACGGGGCTATGTGCTGACCACAGAATCGATGGCGCTGCACGTGCTCAACCGTATCGAGGACCTGGCCGAAACAGGCAACAAACCGACACTGGTGGTACAGGTGCCGTCGGATACCGGCGAGTACCTGATGAACAACAAGCGCGCCGACGTAGCGCGCATCGAGTCCCTGTACGAGATTCAGGTGACGCTACAGATCCGCCAGGAACTGGAGATCCCGCATTTCCGCATCGAGCGCCAATGGTCGGACAACAACCAGCAGAAGATCGAGGTGCTGGAAGACACGACCAAGGGCAAGAAGCCGCCGCGCCCTGGCCGCAAGCTCAAGCCGCTGGAGCCGATCGTCGGCGTGCCGCAGGCACCGGAGGAGCCCGCATCCAACGAGAAGCCCTCGCTGATCGGCTCCCTGATCGGCAAGCTGCTCGGCCGCAAGAGCAAGGAAGAAGAGGCCGCGGAAGCCGCTGCAGCAGCCGAGGAAGAAGCGAAGAAGGCCCGTCGCGCCTCCGGACAGGGTGCACGCCGGGGCCGGCGTGGCGGTCGCAACCGACGTGGCGGCCGTAAGCCGCAGCAGACAGGCGGTGCCCAGGCCGGACAAGAGCAGGCCGAACACCAGAAGCCGAAGCGCGAACGCCCTGAGAAACCGGCTGCAGCCAAGGAAGGGGCGGAAAAGGATGAGAACGGCGGTGATGGCGACGTTCAGAAGAAACGTCGGCGCCGGCGCCGACGCCGGCCGAGCAATCGCACCGGAGAGCCGTCCACCTCTCAGGCCCAGGCGGCAAACGGAGAGGTCCGGCCTGCGGACAGTCAGCCGGCGGTACCGGCCGGAGAATGATCGCCGCCACCGGGATGACCGAAATCGTCATCCCGGACAGCCTGCACGGCCGGCGCCTGGATCAGGCCCTGGCCGCCCTGACCGGCCTGTCGCGCAGCCGCATCCAGTCCCTGCTCGACGAGACGCATATCCACAGAGATGGGCATCCGTGCAAGGGCTCGGACCGCGCCGGTGCCGGCGAGACCTACAGCATCGACATCCCCCCGGCTGCACCGCTTTCCCTGACGCCGGAGGCGATCGAGCTGGACATCCTGTACGAGGATGCGCACCTGATCGTCATCAACAAGCCGCCTGGCATGGTGGTGCATCCCAGCCATGGCCACGATACGGGAACGCTGGTCCATGCCCTGCTCCACCATTGCAAGGATTTGCCGGGAATCAACGGCGTCGAACGCCCCGGCATCGTGCACCGGCTGGACAAGGACACCTCGGGCAGCCTGGTCATCGCCAAGACCGAGGCCGTTCACCAGCGGCTGACCGCCATGTTCGCATCACATGCGCTGGACCGGCAGTACCTGGCCTGGGGCCGGGGCGTACCGCGCTGGCAGCACAAGCGCATCGAATGGCCACTGGGGCGCCATCCGCAGCATCGCCAGAAGATTGCCGTACGCGAGGGCGGCAGGACGGCAGTCACTGAGGCTGCCGTCGAGCGTCGCTACGCCCAAGACTTCTGTCGCCTGCGCCTGACCCTGCATACCGGTCGTACCCACCAGATCCGGGTGCACCTGGCCCATGAGGGCATCCCGGTGCTGAAGGATCCGACCTATGCCCGCAGCTTCCATCCGGGTAAGGGCGTGCCGGAGCCGGCACGCCGCGCCATCGCCGCCCTGCACCGCCAGGCCCTGCACGCCGAGATCCTCGCCTTTGCGCATCCGCTCAGCGGCAAGCCGCTGCGTTGCGTTGCCCCGCTGCCTGCCGATCTGCAGCAATTGTCGGATGCCTTGGAGCGGGCTTATGCCTGAGCCATCCCCCGAACCGCTTTTTCTGAGCTCTGCGCTGTTCGCCCGGCACGGGGCGCATGGCATCTTCTCGCTGCGCAGCGGAGGAACCAGCAAACCACCGTTCGACACCCTGAACCTCGGTTACGGCCTCGGCGATCATGACGCGCACGTGGACGACAACCTGCGCCGTTTCGTCGAGGCTGCCTCGCTGCCGTGGCCGCATACGGCACGGCAATGCCACGGTATGGCCGCCCTGAACTGCCATGGCCAAGGCAGGCACCACGACGAACAGGCGGACATCCTGCTCACCGATGACGCGCACACGGCCATCGGCATCCGCGTGGCCGACTGCGTGCCCATCCTGCTCGCCGATCCTCGTCAACGCCGGCTGGCGGCGGTGCATGCCGGCTGGCGCGGCACCGCTGCCGGTGTGATCGTTCACGCCGTACGCGCCATGCAGGCCGCCGGCTCCCGGCCATCCGAATTGCTGGTATCCATCGGCCCGGCGATCGGTCCATGCTGCTATGCCATCGGTGACGAAACCGCCGGCCGGCTCGGTTACCCGCTTCCGGCCGAGGCATTCCGTCGGGTCGATGGCGTCATCCATGCCGATCTCGCCATGCTCAACGCCTTTCAGCTTTCCGGATGCGGCATTCCTTCGGATTCGGTCGAGCACCTCGCCGCCTGCACGGCCTGCCAGCCGCAGCGCTTCTTCTCCCACCGGCGCGACCATGGCCGGACCGGACGGCACCTTGCCGTTGCCGCATGGGCGAGCTGACCCTAGACTGCCGCTCCATGCATACTCCCCGCTTTCCGCACTGGCTCGTCTTTGCCGTGATGGCGCTTGTCCTCGCGGCCTGCGCCAAGAAAGACATCCCGATGACCACGCCCAAGGCCGACTACGAGAAGGCCAGGAAGATGGTGATGGAAGAAAAGAATTACGACGTGGCGGCTAATTTCCTGCAGAAGTACGCCTCGCACCATCCGTACAGCCGTTACACCGCCCAGGCCGAGCTGCTGCGCGCCTATGCCGCCTACGCGGGTGATGAGCTGCCGCTGGCCGAGGTCGTCTGCGAGGATTTCATCCGCATGCACCCTCAGAGTCCCGACGTCGTTTATGCGGAATACCTGCTGGGCATGACCTTTTTCCGGGAAAGATCGCCTCCAGAAAATGATCAGTCGATGACCATGAAGGCCATCAAGGCGTTCAAGCGCGTCATCCGGGAACACCCGGACACCATCTATGCCAAGGATGCCAGTCGCCACCTACAGCATCTGTACAACAGCCTGGCCGGCCACGAGGTGACGGTGGGGAAATTCTATTTCGCCCACAAACAGTACGTGGCCGCCGCCAACCGTTTCCAGACGGTGATCCGTACCTACCAGACCACGCCCTCGATCAAGGAGGCGTTGTACTACCTCGCCGCCTCCTATGCGGCGCTCGGCCTGAAGACCCACGCACACCAGACGGCCGTGCTGCTGCAGTCCAATTACCCGCGGAGCAAGTGGAGTGCGAAGGCTAAGGCTTTCCAGTAATCCCCGCTTCATTGTCGCCTGCCTGATGCTGGCGATCGCTATGCCGCTCGCGGGCTGCACGGAAGTGCAGAAAATCGAGATCCGGTCGGTCATGGATGCTCGCGACAAGGCCATCTGCGACAAGGATATCCATGCCTACGGCAGCCTGCTGCTGGCCGGCTACCATGATCATGGTCAGACCAAGGCCATGGTCGTGGCACAGATGAGGCGCCTGTTCAAGCGCTTCGATCAGCTGGACATGCACTCCTTCGACCGCGTCATCCGGGTGCTGGATGCCTCCCATGCCCAGTGCGAGCAGAGCTACCGCCTGCGCGTGCGCCAACATCAAACATGGCGCACGATCGTCGAGCAGGAGCAACTGCAGCTGCAGAAAACTTCAAACGGCTGGAAGATCAGCGCCGGATTGTAGTCTGCTTTCGCTTCGTCTCCGTTTTCGCTGACTCTTTTGCCGAGGTTTTTTTCGTAGCAGGCTTCGCCGCGGGCTTCTTCGCCGCCGGAGCCTTCGCC
>CAYRBJ010000016.1:24254-38063 GCA_964422615.1 uncultured Zetaproteobacteria bacterium
CTTCGCCGCCGGAGCCTTCGCCACCGGTGCCTCTGCTACCGAAGTAGCCGGCGCGAAATCATCGACCCGGATCACCCGCATCGCCGCCTCCCGGAAATCGTTCAGCAGCTTGCGTTCGTCCGCCACGATATGCCCTTCTTTCTCGATCGCCTGCAACCAGTCGTCATGCGGCATCTGGGCGTCGGGGCGAATGCCCTCCCGGCGCAGGCGGGCCTCCACGACCTCGGCCTGTATGGCCAACTTCAGCGCATGCTCCAGACACCCGACCGGATCGTCCGGATCGTCCGGCGTGAACACACCGGCGGTCAGGCGGTCGCGACTGTCGTTTGGTGCCAACAGCAGCCCGGCCACCTGATGCCCGAGTCGGTCGGACGGGCCATGCCAGCGGCGGCCGAGCGGAAACAGCACTACCCGCGCCAGCCAGGCCGGCAGGCGCAGCGGGAAATTGCGCAGAACGCCGTCCAGGGCCTGCTCGATCCGGTGCAGGGCATAGCGGCAGCTCCAGTGCAGCAGCGGCAGATCCTCCTTGGGGCGGCCGTCGTCGGCAAAGCGCTTGAGCACCGCTGAACACAAATACATATAGCCAAGCGCATCGGCAAAGCGGCCGGAAAGCTTCTCCTTGCGCTTGAGCTGCCCGCCCAGCACCAGGAAGGCCATATCGGCCAGCACGGCGAAAGCGGCGGAGAAACGGGACAACGCCCGGTAATACTCCGCCTCGGCCCCGGAGGCTGGCGACGGTGCCAGCCAGCGCCCGGCGATGGCATAGACAAAGGCGCGGGCACCGTTGCGCACGGCATGGCCCACATGATCCAGCAGCAGGGTGTCGAAACGGACGACATCACCCTGGCGGGCGGCGGCCATCTCATCGAGCAGATAGGGATGGCAGCGTATCGCCCCCTGCCCGAAGATCATCAGGGTGCGGGTCAGGATGTTGGCGCCCTCCACGGTGATGGCCACCGGCAGGGTCTGGTAGGTGCCCCCGAGATAGTTGGAAGGACCCATGCAGATGCCGCGCCCGCCATGCACGTCCATGGCATCGTTGATGACCTGGCGCATCGATTCGGTCAGGTAGTACTTGACCATGGCCGTGATCACCGATGGCCGTTCGCCGGCATCCAGGGCGGCCACGGTCAGGCGACGGCCACCATCCATCAGATAGGTCAGGCCGCCGATACGCGCCAGCGCCTCCTCCACCCCTTCGAACCGGCCGATGGGCAAATGGAACTGGCGGCGTACCCGCGCATAGGCGCCCGTGGCAAAACTGGCCAGCTTGCCGCCACCGGTGCTCAGCGCCGGCAGCGATACACCGCGCCCGACCGAAAGCCGCTCGACCAGCATGCGCCATCCATTGCCGATCTGTGCCTCACCGCCGATCAGCCACGCCATCGGGATGAACACGTCTCGGCCGCTGTTCGGGCCGTTCTGGAAGGCCGCGCCCGAGGGGTTGTGGCGACGGCCGATGTCGATACCCGGCGTACCCGTCGGAATCAGGGCGCAGGTGATGCCCAGATCCTCGACCTCGCCCAGCAGATGGTCCGGATCGTGGGCGTGAAAGGCCAGCCCCAGCAGCGTGGCCACCGGGCCCAGCGTGATATAGCGCTTGTCCCAGTTGACGCGGAAGCCCAGCACTTGGCGTCCCTCGAAGCTTCCCTTGCACACGATGCCGGTATCCGGCAGTGAACTGGCATCCGAACCGGCCAGCGGCCCGGTCAGGGCGAAGCACGGCACCTCCTCTCCCCTGGCCAGGCGTGGCAGGTAATGGCTCTTCTGCTCCTCGGTGCCGTAGGCCAAAAGCAGCTCGGCCGGCCCCAGCGAGTTGGGCACCATCACCGTCACCGCCGCCGCCACGCTGCGGCTGGCGATTTTCATCACCACCTGGGAATGGGCATAGGCCGAGAACTCCAGCCCGCCATAGCTCTTTGGAATGATCATGCCGAAGAAACCGTTGGACTTGATGAAATCCCAGACCTCGGGCGGCAAATCGTTGCGCTCGTGCGTGATGTCCCAGTCGTCGAGCATCCGGCACAACGTTTCCGCCGGCCCGTCGAGGAAGGCCTGCTCGTCGTCGCTGAGCGTCGGCGCCGCCACGGCCGACAGCCTGGACCAGTCGGGGCGGCCGCGGAACAACTCCGCCTCCCAGCCGACGGTACCGGCCTCGATGGCCGCCTTCTCGGTATCGGACATCGGTGGCAGTGCCTTGGCGATGGCCTGCATCACCGGCTGGCTGATCCATGGGCGGCGGAACGGCGTCCACAACAGCACCACTGCTACCAGCAGGTACAGCAGCCAGACGAGCACGATGCCGATGCCATGCAGCAGGCCGACCGCCGTCAGCACCCCCAGCGCGACCGCCACGCCGGCCAGCCATACCCGGTAGCCCCACCGGGTCTTCGCCAGCAGCACGGCCATGACCGCGACGATGCCAATCCAGATCAGCCACTGCATATTTACCTCCCAGCTACATCCCGAACATGGGTGCGCATGCCATACGCCAGTCTAGACTACCGCCGGGCATCGACTGCTTACAGTACATCAGTGCGCGCCTCATCCCAAACGCAGCAGCAGGCGTACCAGGCGGCGCATCCGCCCGGAGAACAGCGCCGGCTCGAAATAGCGCCCGGCGGCGCGCTTGCTGATCTCCGCCAGGGTCGGATAGGGAGCGATCACCCGCGCCATGTTGCCGATGCGCATGCGTTCGTTGACGGCCAATACCCAGGGGAGAATTAGCTCGCCGGCCTGTGCCCCTACAATGGTGGCGCCCAGCACCCGCCCGCGTGGCGACACCACGACCTTGATGCCACCCTCGGTGCACCGCTCGGCGATGGCCCGGTCGTTGTCGGAAAAATCCCAGCGCACCACCCTCACATCGATCCCCTTCTCTGCTGCCCCGGCCTCGGACAGCCCGACATGCGCAAGCTCCGGATCGGTATAGGTGACCCACGGCACCGCCGCGTAGTCCACCCTTGCCGGCCAGCGGAACAGCATGTTGCGGATGGCGATGCCCGCCTGGTAGGCGGCCATGTGCGTGAACGGGTAGGGCCCCGCCACGTCACCGACGGCATAGATGCGCCGGTTGCTCGTACGCAGCCGGGCATCCGTTTGCACGCCTTTGGCCGAGTAGCGTACGCCGGCGGCTTCCAGATCCAAGCCGTCGACGTTGGCCCGCCGTCCGGCGGCGACCAGCAAATGGGTGCCGGCAACCCGCTGCGGCCCATCCGCTGTTGCGAAATCCGCCACGATGCCGGCATCCGTCCCGGAAACGCGCAGGTCCCTGATCCCCTCGTGCAGCGTGATGCCCTCGCTACGCAGGCGCGCCAGCACGATCTCCGCCAGTTCCGGATCATCCCTCGGCAGGCAGCGGACCGCCTCGATCACCGTCACTGCCGCACCCAGGCGGCGATGTGCCTGTGCCATCTCCAGGCCGATCGGACCGCCGCCGATCACCAGCAGATGCCCAACCGGCCCGGTGTTGGCAAAAATCGTCTCGTTCGTCCAGTAAGCGACCCCATCGAGCCCCGGAATATCCGGAATGGCGGGAGACGAGCCGGTGGCCAATACGAAATACCTGGCCCTGATCCGCCGATCCCCTGCCTGCAGCGTGCGGCGGTCGACAAAGCGCCCGGCGGCGCGGATCACCGTCACCCCCATCGCCTCGAAACGCTCCTCGGAATCGTTGGGTGCAATGCCGTCGATCACCTGACGCACATGGCGGTGCACCGCCGCCCAGTCCACATTCGGCTCCGGCAGCAGGATGCCGAAGCTGCGCGCCTGACGCGCATGCGCAGCCCTGGACGCGGCGGCCAGCAGGCTCTTGGAGGGCACGCAGCCGCTGTTCAGGCAGTCCCCGCCCATCTCGCCCTTTTCGACCAGGGCCACCCTTGCCCCCATGCGGGCGGCGACGGCCGCCACCGTTAGTCCCCCGGAGCCGGCACCGATGACGCAGACATCCACATGCAGCAACCCGCTCATGCCGACTCCCCGCCGCCGTCACGGCCGCGATGGAAACGCCTGTAGATGACCGGAAGCATCGCCAGCAGCGCCAGACCGAACAGGGCTCCGAGGATCTGCGGCGTCAGGATGCCGCCAACGGTCACGGCACCCCCGCGATCCAGCACGCTGCCGATACCGGCACCGGCCAGGGCATAAACGAAACCACCCGGCATGATGCCGAAAAAGGTGGCGATCACATACACGCGCAGGGGCACACCGAGAAACGCCGGCGCCAGGTTGACCAGAAAGAACGGGAAAATGGGGATCAGCCGCAACACCAGCAGGTAGCTCAGGGCATCGTCGGCAAAACCCCGGCGCATGCGATCAAAACGCCCGCCCGCCCTGGCCAGCAGAACATCGCCCAATGATGTCTTGGCGATCAGGAACAGCAGCGTCGCCCCCAGGGTGGCACCGATGACGGCATACAGGGTGCCGGCCACGGCGCCGAACAGGAAACCGCCGGAAACCGTCATCACCGTGGCCACCGGCAGCGAGAACACCACGACGGCGATATACACGAGCATATAGCCCAGCGGTGCGGTCCATGGATGGCCCTGCACCCAGCCAGTCAACTCCAGCCGGTGCAGGCGCAAGGCCTCGAAGCTCAGGTAGCGCTCCAGCCCGAGCGCGAAGAACAGAACCAGGCCGGTGATCAGGATCAACAGCGGTACGATACGGCGGATCACGGCTATATGGCGGTCAGCGATCGGCATCGATACATCGGCATCCCCCTATGGATGCTTTGTCGGCCGGCCGGACCGCATCTTACCGCACGGCCTAAAGATCGAGCAGGGCTCCCCCCGGATATTCGAGGAAATCCTTGACCGCCACCAGGAACTGCACGGCATCGCGGCCATCGATCAGGCGATGGTCGTAGGTCAGGGCCAGATACATCATCGGGCGGATGACGATCGCATCGTTCTCGACCACCGGCCGTTTCTTGATCGCGTGCATGCCGAGAATGGCGCTCTGCGGCGGATTGAGAATGGGCGTGGACATCAGTGAGCCGAACACACCGCCGTTGGTGATCGAGAACGTGCCACCCTTCAGATCATCCGGGGACAGGCCACCCTCGCGCGCCCGCAGTGCGAAATCGGCAATCCGGCGCTCGATCTCGGCCATGCCGATGCTGCCCGCATCGCGTAGCACCGGCACCACCAGCCCCTTGTCGGTGGAAACGGCCACACCGATGTCCATGTAGTTGTGGTAGACGACCTCTTCGCCGTCGATATAGGCGTTGACCGCCGGAAAACGCCGGGCCGCCTCCGCACAGGCCTGCACGAAGAAGGACATGAAGCCCAGATCCACACCGTGCCTGGCCTTGAATGCCTCGCGGTAGCGTGCCCTGAGATCCATCACCGGCTGCATGTTGACCTCGTTGAAGGTGGTCAGCATCGCCGCGGTGTTTTGCGCCTGTTTCAGGCGTGTGGCGGTGCGGCGGCGCAGGCCGCTGAGCGGCAGGCGCTCCTCACGCCGTTCTCCGGCATCGCCGGCGGTGGCCGGGGGCCTCGGGGGAGGCGCCATGCGGGCCACCGGTGCGGGCTTCACCGCCGGCCTGGACTCAGCAGCAGGTTTCTCCGGCGTGGGGGCCGGCTTTGCCTTGGACTTGGCTGGTGCCGTTTCGGCAGGCGGTGCCTTTTTGGCCGGTTTCGCCGCCTTCTTCGGCTTGGCAGCGGTATCGATGACGCCGATGACCTCACCCGGAGTCACGGTATCGCCGGCCTTGTGCCGCACCTGCTTCAGCACCCCGGCCTCGAAGGCCGTGACCTCCATGGTGATCTTGTCGCTTTCGATCTCGGCAATGACCTCGTCCACGTCGATGGCATCGCCCTTCTTCTTCAGCCACGATACCAGCGTCGCCTCGGTCTCGGATTCCCCCAGTGCCGGCACCTTGATCTCCAAATTCGCCATATTCCCTCCCCCGGGCCTATACCTTCAAGGCCGTCATCACCAGCTTGTGCTGCTCCTCATCGTGCCGCTGATGCGAACCGACCGCCGCCGCCGCCGAGGCCGGCCGCGACATATGGGAAAGCCTTTGCCCGGCATGCAGGCAGCGCTCGATGCGATGCCGGACCTGATACCATGCGCCCTGGTTCTCAGGCTCCTCCTGCACCCAGATGATCTGCGTGGTGGCGGCAAAGCGGGCCAGTTCCATCTTCAGCTCATTGCCGGGGAACGGATACAGGCACTCCAGACGCACGATGGCCACATCGGTGATCTTCTCTTGCTGGCGGGCGGCCAGAAGGTCGTAGTAAACCTTGCCGGAGCACAGCAGCAGGCGATGTACCCGTGATGGCTCGATGGCGGCCTCCACCTCATCCAGCACCGGCTCGAACCGGCCCCCGGCCAGTGCCTCAACCGGCGAGAACGACAGCTTCTGCCTGAGCATGCTCTTCGGCCCCATGATGACCAGCGGCTGGCGGCTGCGGATCAACAACTGCCGGCGCAGCAGATGGAACAGCTGGGCCGGTGTGGTCGGGTAGGTCACCATCATGTTGCGCTCGGCGCACAATTGCAGATAGCGCTCCAGGCGCGCCGACGAATGCTCAGCGCCCTGCCCCTCGTAGCCGTGTGGCAGCCACAGCACCAGCCCGCTCATGCGGTTCCATTTCGAGGCGCCCGAGGAGATGAACTGGTCGATCACCACCTGGGCGTTGTTGGCGAAATCGCCGTACTGTGCCTCCCAGATCACCAGTGCCCGCGGTTCGGCGATCGTGTAGCCGTATTCGAAGGCCATCACGGCCAGTTCGGAGAGCATCGAGTCCACGACGATGAAATGGGAAAGACCCCCCGTCTCCAGTTGCCTGAGAGGGATGAATTTTTTGCCGGTGGCCTGGTCGTAGACCGCGGCATGGCGGTGGAAGAATGTGCCGCGGCCACTGTCCTGCCCGCTCAGGCGCACCCAGTGACCCTGATGGACCAGCGTGGCATAGGCCATGATCTCGGCGCAGCCCCAGTCCACGCCCTGCTTGCCATCGATCATCTCGACACGGGCGTCGAAGATCCGCTTCACCCTGCGATTGAGTTCGAAGCTGTCGGGAACCTGGTGCGCCCGGTGCACCAGGGTGCGCAGTTCATCGATGCCTACCGCGGTATCCGGCTCTTCCGCATTGGCCAGGAAGCCTTCCCACCGGCCCTGCAGGCTGTTCGGGGCGCTGGGCGAGTGGCGGTTGCGGCGCCCCTCTTCCAGACGCTCGTGATACCGACTGACCATGTCGTCGACCTGCTCGTCGGTCAGCACGCCCTCGTCCACCAGTTGCTGCCGGTAGCGCTGCTCCACCGTTGGATGCTCATTGATGCGGCGGTACATCACCGGTTGCGTCACCTCCGGCGAATCGGCCTCGTTGTGGCCGTGACGCCGGTAGCAGACCAGATCGATGACGATATCCGAGCGGAAGCGGCGCCGGAATTCCACCGCCAGCTCGATGGCAAAGCATGCGGCCTCCGGATCGTCGCCATTCACGTGCAGGATCGGCGCCTGCACCATCTTGGCGATATCGGTGCAATAGGTGGAGGATCGGGCATCGAAGGGATTGACGGTGAACCCGATCTGGTTGTTGACGACGATGTGCACGGTGCCGCCGGTGCGGAACCCCTGCAGCTTCGACAGGTTCAGCGATTCGGCCACCACGCCCTGGCCGGCGAAGGCGGCATCGCCGTGGATCATCACGCTCATCACCTCGCGCCGGTCGCGGTCGTTGCGCCGGCACTGGCGGGCGCGCACGGAGCCGAGTACCACCGGCGTAATGATCTCCAGGTGCGAGGGATTGAAGCCCAGCGACAGATGCACGATGCCGCCCGGTGTCCGGATGTCCGAGGAAAAGCCCATGTGATATTTGACGTCGCCGGAGCCGTTGGCGTCATCGATGCGCTCACCCTCGAACTCGGAAAAGATATCGGACAGCGATTTGCCCATGACATTGGCCAGTAAATTCAGCCGGCCGCGATGGGCCATGCCGAGGATGATCTCCTTGACGCCGTGGCTGCCGGCATTCTGGATCAGGGCGCTCATCATCGGCACCAGGCTTTCCGCCCCCTCCAGCGAGAAGCGCTTCTGGCCGGCATAGCGGGTATGCAGGAAGTGCTCGAACTCCTCGGCCTGCATGATGCGGCTGAACACATGCCGGCGGGTGTCCGCATCCATGTTCGGCCTGCCGCGCGCATGCTCCAGCCGCTCCTGCAGCCAGTGCTTCGGCGCCGAATCGGTGATGTGCATGAACTCGGGGCCGATATGGCCGCAATAGGTATCCTGCATCAGCGCCAGGATGTCGCGCAGCGGCATGCGCGGGGAGTCGCCCAGATCGCCGGTCAGGAACTCGTCGTCGAGGTTCGCCTCGGACAGCCCGTAATAGCTGAGCTCGAGCTCGGGGCTGAAGTGCTGCGGATTCAGGCGCAGCGGATCCAGATCGGCATGCAGATGCCCGTGCACGCGGTAGGCATGGATCAGGTAAATCGCCCGGGACGGGAACTCGACCAGCCCCGGCACAACAGGCCCGGCTCGGGTTACCGGTGATACTCCGCCCGCATGCTGCGGCATATGCATGCGCTGCAGCATCGTCGAATGCGAGGCGGCGGTATGCTCCAGCGCCGATTCGACGGATTCGAAATAGCGGGCCCACGCCTCGGGCACCGACGAGGGGTTCTTCAGAAACTCGTCGTAGAGCTGGTTGATGTAATCGCTGTTCAGCGTATGCATATCCGGCTCAGCCACGGCCGTCACATTCGGCACACCCTGTATCACACCAACCTCGCGAAAAGATGCTTTCTGCACAGGCGCTTTATAGCCCAATTGACGCGTAAAGGCACGTGCACGGATTACGCACCAAACAACCCGTAGCGGATGTGGTACCACAGCAGGCCCAGATATTCGTGCAGGGCCCGGCAGGAATCCGCCAGCACATCCCCGTCCGGCACAAAGCTGAGCATGTCGTACGGCAGGCTTTCGCGGCGGTAATCACAGGGAGCGGGAATCACCAGGATACCCTGGGCTTTCAGGCTCCACACCGAGCGCGGCATATGCCAGGCACTGGTGACGAGTACGGCGCGGCGGATGCCGTGCGCCTCCAGCAGTATCCGCAAGCGGCGGGCATTCCCCCAGGTCGTGGTCGCCGCGTTCTCCGCCACGATATGGTCGGGCGGCACCCCAAGGCGCACCAGCCGGCGGCGCATGATGCTGCCCTCGGGCTCCGCCTTTCCGGTCAGCGGCGGCCCACCACTGGGATAGACGGTCAGCCCCGAGCGCAGGGCCAGATCGGCGGCATACACCGTGCGGGACAACGAACTCGTACTGAGGGTGTCGGCACCGCCATACTCCGGTGCCCTGGCATCGATACCCCCGCCGAACAGCACGATGGCGGTGTTGGCGGGCGAACCGAGTGCGGCGGTGACCGACAGGGGCGGATACTGATCCTCCAGCGGCGCCATCAGGCCATCGCGCACCGGCTCGGTCGACAGCAGCCACAGCAGGGCGAGGCTGAACACCACCAGCGCCTTCCCCCAGCGACGGCGCCAGGCCAGCACACCGACCACGCCCAGCAGCACCAGATCGGCCGGCGGCAGCAGCAGCTGGCCGACCATCTTGCTCAGTTCCAGCAGGGACATCAGGCGGGCTGGCTTCCCTGCTCACGGCGGATGTTCACGGCCGCCAGCGCGCCCTTGGTGTAGAAGCGGTAGACCACCAGATAGAGGCTCAGAACCAGGATCGCCATGACGACAGGTGACATCAAACCCCCTCCGCGGAACGGCGACAACAGCCGTAGAAGACGGTGCATTTGTGCCGGACTGCCGCTACTCTAGGAGGCTCATGAAGTTTGGCAAATATTCCGGAGCATCCATGCGCCTGATCCTGCTGCTGATTCCCGTGCTGCTGATCGCCTGCAACCAGCAGCACGACAACGCCACGGCTTCCACCACCACGTCGACGAGCCCCATCGTGGCCAAACTCGATAACCAGAACCTGCGCGAATCGGATATCGACGCGGAGATCAACGCCCTGCCTGCATCCATGCACGATCTCGCTACCGATCCCCGAGCCCGGGCCGCGATCCTGCAGACGCTGATCCGCCGCAAGATCCTGAGCAGGCAGGCGATCGCCATGGGCCTGAACAAGGATCCGGTGGTGCGCCAACAGATCGAACGCGCCCGCGAAAACATCCTGGTGCAGGCGCTGAAGGATCAGGAACTGGCGTCGCAGAAGCCGCCGAGCGAAAAGGCCATCGAGGACTACTACAACAAGCACAAGGCCGATTTCACGATTCCGGAGCAGATCCATGCCCGGCATATCCTTGTCAGCAACAAGGACCAGGCGATGAAAATCTACAGGCTGCTCAAGCACGGCAAGGACTTCGCCGAACTGGCCGCCCAGTATTCGCTGGATGACAACACCAAGGCGCGCGGCGGCGATCTGAACTGGTTCTCGCGCGGCACCATGGTGTCGTCGTTCGAGGATGCCGCCTTCGCCCTGAAGAAACCCGGGGATATCAGCAAGCCTGTGAAGACCCAGTTCGGCTGGCACATCATCCAGCTACTCGGGCGACGCCCCTCCACCCTGAAAACCCTGGACGAGGCCCACGACGAGATCGTCAGCATCCTGACTCAGCAGGCGATGGACCGCTGGATCAGCAACGCCGTCAGCCATGCGCACGTGCAGATCCTGAATCCGGAATACATCCAGACCGAATCCTCTACGAAGACGTCGGACACCACAGACATGCCGTCGGACACCACGGACGACAACACGCAGGGCCCCTGACCGGCAGCGCTGCAAGGAGACAACCATGACGCGATCCGTCACACCATTTCTGATGTTCACCGGCAAGGCCGAGGCGGCGATGAATCTGTACGTGTCGCTGTTCGGCGACTCGAAGATCGACAAGATCGATCGTTATACCAGTGAAGGTCCCGGCGCCGAGGGCACGGTCAAGGAGGCGTCATTCGTGCTGTGCGGCCGCGATTTCGCCTGCGCCGACAGCCCGTCGGACCACGCCAGCTTCCCCTTCTCCCCCGCCATGTCCCTGTTCGTGGACGTGGCGGACGAAGAAGAGATCGAGCGCGCCTTCGCCGGGCTCTCCGAGGACGGCAAGGTGATCATGCCGCTGAAGGAATACCCCTTCGCCAGGAAATTCGCATGGCTCACCGACCGCTTCGGCCTGACCTGGCAACTGATGCTGCCCGCGTAACGCACCGCACCGTTTGCGCACCTCCCGGTCCCCTGGAAAATATACCGTCTAATTAATAGTAAACGCCAATGCCAGTCTTTGAAATCGTCACCGCCGTATCGCTATGGGAGTTAGTAAAGCACGCAAGTAGCTGGATAAGGAATCTTCAGAATGCTAAGGACGAACGAAAGAAGGAGTCAAAAGCGGCATTACGAAAGGTCATCTTAGCGGCAAGGAAGACTGGAATGTACACCTCAAAACTAGCGAAGGGAGGCGATAGATCACTCGTGACAGAAGAGGAATTGTCGCTGCTTTGGACCGAACTCAGCTTTGATCTCGATGATCTTGGCCTCGATAAGCTTGCAAAGCGTTGCAGAATAAAAGGGAAACACTGGTCCGATCCAGATGACAGTGACAAAGACTATCTCAAGAAAGCCGATGTGGGATTGGAAAGAATGGAGCAACTGGCAAACAAACTTCTCAGGGAGATCGGTAACTAACACAAACAATCAATGGTGTCAGACTCGATTGATAAGCGTTGAAAACTTCATAGGGCGGCTAGTAGCCGCCCTTTTCATGGCAGGCGCTCAGGCCGGGCGCTTGTACTTCATGCGATGGGGCTGAGTGGCCTCCTCGCCGAGGGCTTCCTCTTGTCGGTCTCATCGTCGGCGAAGTTGCCCTCGAAGCACTTAATTAAGTATCGCACCCACTTATTTCAACGCCCTGCGCAATTTACGAAGTTGCTGCCATACAACCGCTTTGGGTAAATCCATCGCCATGGTTTGCATACACCGTTCAAGCCAACCCTCACGGTTTTGCATACGATTGATCGCCTTATCCATGTCTTGGCGTATTGCCGAACCATATGCAGTCTCAGCTTTTGCAATAGCGGAACGCAACAGACTTAGAGAAGGATTCATCATGGCCAAATCAATGATGTCCCGATTAAAAACACCATCGTCTTTCCATCGATCCGAATTGGCTAGGAGCTTACTCGTAGCCATATCCAACGGAGTTAAAGTTGCAATGCCGCAAATGACATCGTCGGTTCCTGGATGTGCAATTCCGATGCGTCCTTCAAGAAGGATCTCAAATTTGACCGGCTGACTTTCAATTTGCAGCTTGGTTCGGATGCCATATTGATCAGCTCTTATATCCTGGGTCTGCTCTAATGGAACGGCACCTGCGCGGACAATGGCAGAGATATTATTTGCTCCTGTCAGCAGCTGGCGTAGGTGCCGATAGCTCGCAATATCCGATATCAAGAAATCAATATCAACAGATTGGCGATATTCGCCATATCGCAACGCGATGACCGTTCCGCCGCCAAACAGGCAGTTATTTTCTCTCAACAAGGCGCCATCGAGCGAGCTCAATACATGAGCAATCTGCCGATGATGCGGTCGTTCAAACATTCTTTGTCGATCCGCCAAGTCCAATGCGCAAAGCGTCGACCAACTGTTTCTCATGTGGCTCTAACGATTGCACGTCCATATGACGCCAGTTTCGTTCGTAAATATTTAGGGCTTCCATCGGAGTCAACTCGTCGGTGCCATGTACTTGCCAAGCAAGCTGTTTAAGTTGCGGATAGTCGGCCAGATGGATACGAGCAGGAATCCAACCTTGATGGTCGCCATGTAGGTCATCTGTAGCCAATTTGGCTGGTTTGATGATGCCAAAATCCATCTTTAAGACTTCCATGGCGTTTAGGTATGCACCCATGGTAACCGATGGTTCACCTTTTTCGATTCGAAATAAGGTTACGCGAGACATCCCGGCTGCCTCTGCTACCGCAGTGGCGGTAATTCGCAGCTTTTTTCGATGCTCACGAATCTGCTTTCCCAGTTCAATGAGCTTGTCAGCTACGGCATTTGCAATGATAGGCGCAGGTGCTGGCATAATGTTTCTCATTTTATACCATATGAATAAATAGTCAATAATGAGAAATACTTTCATGAATTCACGTAACCATTCTACACCACCCCTCTACAAATCGATTCTACATTTGGGACAATTTTAGTTTCCGCCTGGACATATAGATCAAGGAAGGCCGCCGGCTGCCTTTGATCACCTGCCCCGCGCTCAGGCCAGGCGCTTGTACTTCATGCGACACGGGGAACAAGAGCGACAAAGACAAAAGAACGATGGGCTTGGCAAGATTTCTGATCGCGAAAATATCTGGTAGCGTTCGGCCGACATCAGATCGGTATCACTCCCTTTCCTCGGAGCAGGCCATGTCAAACGCAGTACGCAAGCTCCGGCCCATACACATGATTCTGCTGGCTATCCCCTGCGTTGCCATACTCGTCGTGCCTTGGTTCAACACCGTTGAACCACGCTTGTTCGGTTTCCCGTTCTTTTATTGGTGGCAATTGCTATGGGTGCCGCTGTCCAGCGTGTTCATCGCCATCGTTTATAAGATGGTGACACGTCCTGGCGGTGGAGATTGAGGCTGTGAACACCGTCGCCACCATTGTCTTCATAAGCCTTTTCATCCTTATCACCGTACTTGGTTTCATCTCCGCCCATTGGAAGAAGGGCGATTTGACGCACTTGCATGAGTGGGGATTGGGCGGTCGAAGATTCGGCGGCTGGATCACCTGGTTCCTGATCGGGGGTGACCTCTACACCGCCTATACCTTCATCGCCGTGCCCGCTTTGG
>CAYRBJ010000017.1:0-37255 GCA_964422615.1 uncultured Zetaproteobacteria bacterium
GTGATGTTCGGCATCTGGTCCTACCTGCGCCAGTTCATGTACACCAAGTTCATCATCGTGGTCGATGACGATATCGATTGCCGCTCGTGGACCGAGGTGGTGTGGGCGGTTTCGACGCGCTGCGATCCGGCGCGTGATTTTACGATGGCCGAACACACACCGATTGACTATCTTGATTTTGCCTCGCCGGTGGCCGGTCTTGGATCGAAGGTGGGCATCGATGCCACCAACAAGTGGGCGGGGGAAACCGGCCGGCAATGGGGGCACCCGATCTCCATGACCGAAGAGGTTCGCAGTCATGTGGATGAGATATGGGACGGTCTCGGGTTACAATAAGGGGATAGAGGGATATTTCGATGGGATATTCACGCTGGGGTAAGATATGAGATTGGTCAAGGTCGCAGCCATTGTGCTTGCCTTTGCACTGGTGGGCGTCGGGGCGGTCTATTTCGCAGTCTCGGGTAACAACTATCGGGTATCCAACAGCCGGGCGGTGGACCAGGGGAAGGCCGCGTACGGCAAGGGGGATTTCAAGACGGCGATGAAGGATTTCATCCTCGCCGCCCGGCGGGGAAATGTCGAGGCCCAGTATTACGTGGGGCAGTTGTACAAGTCGGGGATGGGCGTAGATCGTGACGATGCGGAAGCGGTGCGCTGGCTGAAGCTGGCCGCCCAACATGGAAACGCAAAAGCTCAGTATCTTCTGGGGCAGGAATATGAGGCCGGTCGCGGCGTGCCGCGACCGGATGACGTGGATGCGGCCCGCTGGTACCGCCGGGCGGCAGAGCAGGGCGATCCCGATGCGCAATTCCGTATGGCCGTGATGTCGATGGAAGGGCGCGGTATACCCCAGGATGATTTCGAGGCATTGCATTGGGCGATGGAGGCGGCCCGCAACGGCAATGCCGATGCCGGGCATTACCTGCACCAAGTCGCCACCCATATCCAGGGCGATGCGAACAACGGCATCGCTCAGCAGCAGTTCGAACTATCCATGATGTATGCCAAGGGCATGGGCGTGGAGCGCGATCCCAAACAGGCCCGTAACTGGCTGGAACGTGCGGCGAAGTCCGGCCAAAGCGAGGCGCAATTCGAATTGGCGGAATCACTGGTATCGGACCCTTCCGAGGTGAACCAAGCGGCCAACTGGTACGAGTCGGCCGCCAAGCGGGGGAATATGCGGGCCGCTGCCGCCTTGGGAGCCCTGTATGCCGGTGCGGCGGACGGATTTCCCACCGATGGCAAAAAGGCCTTAACATGGCTTACACAGGCAACCGCGGCGAATGTGGGGATGGCGTGGCTCAACCTCGGAATCCTGTATCAGGAAGGCATTGGCGTGAGCCGGGATGATGCCAAGGCCATGAAAGCGTTCAGAAAGGCGGCCATGGTCGGCATTCCGCAGGCCCAGAATAATCTGGGCGTCATGTATGTCCTGGGCCGTTCCGGAGCGGTCAACATGGGACAGGCACTGCAATGGCTGACGGCAGCGGCGGGTGACAGCGACCGTGCAGCTTATAATCTGGGCCTGTTGTATGCCCGTGGCCAAGGCGTCGATCGCAACGATGATCTCGCCAGCCAGTGGTTGCACAAGGCGGAGTCGGGAGGCAACGCCCGGGCCATGTGGCTGCTCGGTCTGCTTTACGAACTTGGTCGCGGCGAGGGACAGAACGCGGTCGAGGCCGCCAAGTGGTATCAGCGGGCGGCGAACCAGGGGTTCGACGGTGCGCTGTTCAACCTGGCATGCATGTATCTGAACGGCCAGGGTATCAAGAGCGATCCTCGGAAGGCAGCCGAACTTTTTGCCAAGGCTGCGACGCAGGGGGATTTGGCGGCCAAGAATGATCTGGGTACGCTATACCAGGATGGACGCGGTGTGTCCTACGATCCGGCCAAGGCCTACCGCCTCTATATGCAGGCGGCCAGCGCGGGCTATGCCCTGGCCCAGTTCAACCTGGCCAACCTGTATCGCAAGGGGGAAGGCGTGGCGCAGGACGATACCAAGGCGGTGTTTTGGTATCGAAAGGCGGCGGACCAGGGACTGCCGGCAGCCGAGAATTCATTGGGATACATGATGGCGAGTGGCCGCGGCACCACGCTGGATGTGCGCGAGGCGGCAAGCCTGTTCAAGGCTGCCGCTTCGCATGGTCTGGCGGACCTTGCCAATCCGAATCTCTCCGCCCTGAAGGCCGGCAATCAAAAGAAGGATTTTGCGCTGACTAATATTCTCCGTGATACCCGTACTCGAGACGGCATCTTGAAGAAGGATGCGATCGACCTGGGGCATTGGCTGGCGTTCGTGCGCCGGCCGGTGGTGCACTGACGATCAAATCGGCTCGACAATCCGTTCCTACCAGCTAGATTAGCTCCATGCTTCGGGTGCCCTGACCGCCTTTCGGCGGCAGGGTGAAACGGGAAGTCCGGTGCGATCATCATGATCCATTCCGGCGCTGCCCCCGCAACTGTAAGCCTGACAAATCCGTTCGTACGCCACTGGGTAACCGGGAAGGCATGGATGGAGGCGGAGGAAGGCAAGCCAGGAGACCGGCCCGCAGCACGGCGTCATGGACGCCATCACGGGCATGCCTCGGCGGGAGGTGGTTCCTGGTCTGTCAGAGATGACATCCAGATTCCTTTCGCTGCGAGCTGCCCGCATATCAACCATGCGCGGCGGGCGCGAAAGGAGCAATCGAGTGTATCATTCCAGTAATAAATTTGCGGTCCAAGGGCTGTTCGCCTTGGGGTGGGTTTTGGCGGCCGTGCCTCCCTCGGCAATGGCCGGGACCGGCAACCTTGGCACTATCGACGTGACGGCTGAACGCCAGCCCTCGCCGACAGCAGCATCCGCGGTGCCGGTGACCGTCATCGACCGAAAGTCCATTGAAGCCAGCCATGCGCAGAATGTGGCTGAACTGTTGCAGGGGCAGGCGGATATCATCGTGCGCGATAGCTCCGGCATAGGCATCAAACCGATGGTGGATCTGGGTGGTTTCGGCGAAACCGGGGCCTACAACAGCGTGGTGCTGATCGATGGAAGGCGGGTGAATTCCCCCGATCTTTCCGGAGTCGACTGGAACCAGATCCCGCTGGATCAGATCGAGCGCATCGAGATTTTGCACGGCGGCGGCGCCAGTCTGTACGGCTCCGGCACCGTCGGCGGCGTCATCAACATCATCACACGCATCCCCGAGGCCGGTGGGAACCTGTCGGCGAGTGTCGGTTCCTTCGGCGGCAGGAGTGCGCAGGCCAGCCTTGGCATGGATACCGGTCGCACCCGAGTCGAGGCCAACGCTTCCGGCTTCCAGACCCTGGGCTATCGCGACAACGGTGAATATAACCGCTTCGATGGCGGCATCAGGGCGGAAAGCGACCTCCCTTCAGGCCTGAACCTGCGCCTGAGCGGCAACTATCACCATGATCGCATGGGGCTCCCCGGCGCCCTGTCTGCGGCCCAGATGGCTGCCAACCGTGTCCAGACCCGATATCCAGGTGACTATGCCCGCACCAACGATGGTTATGTCGATGCTGGCATCGGCTGGCATCACGGGAGATTCGGTCTGGATGTGGATGGCGGCTTCCGTCGCAGGCAGTCCCACGCGATGTATAGTGGCTACCGCATAGACTCGGTGATCAACACGCAGTCGCTGCGTCCGAAGCTTAGCTATGTTGCCGACTGGGGTGCGGTGCACGCACGCTGGCTTGCTGGAGCCGACCTGCAAACCAGTACAGGTGATTTATCCTCGTTCGCCTTCAGGCAGAATCGCGAGGGCATCTATGGTCATCTCGACATCGGGGATGAGGGCGGGCGTTGGAATTTTTCCGGGGGCATCCGCAGCGCCCAATTGCAAACCAGCTTTACGCATATGGTGGTCACCAGCTCGGCCACCGAGCAGAAACCGGCTTGGGATGTCGGGATTTCATATGCGTTGACCGATCATCTGCGGGCACGGTTGAATATGGAACAGTCGGTGCGCTTTCCGCTGCTGGACGAGCGCTACAATTATACGACCAACACGGTCAATGTTTCGGTGAAGCCACAGACGGGCCGGCAGATGGGGGCGAGCCTGCGCTATACGCTGGGTGCGGCCTGGGTCGAGGCCTCGTTCAGGCGTGCCGACCTGACGAATGAGCTCTATTACGATCCTGCTGCGTTTGTAGATGAGAATTATGTAGGCGGTACCCGGCACGACGTGTGGATGGTCGTCGGCCATTGGCGTGCCTCCGGTCTGATGCAGCTATCTGCCAGCTATACCTACACCGCGGCCAGGTTCCGGAGTGGTATATATGCCGGGCACTGGATTCCGGCCGTGCCGCAACATCGCGCCGATCTCGGCTGGAGTGCCGACTGGACCAGGGTGCTGCGCACGGCGCTGAACCTGCGATATATCGGAAAATCCTATCTGATCAGCGACCAGGCCAACGCCCATACCAAGCTCCCGGGCTATGCCGTGGCGGATGCCGTGGTCGACTATCGCTGGCAGCATGTGCAGATGTTCGCCCGCGTGAACAATCTGACGAACCGGAAATACAGCACATACGGCGTGGCATCCTCTTTCGGCTCGGATGGTTATTATCCCGCTGCCGGCATCTCGGCCAGCGCGGGAGCTCATTATCGCTTCTGAGCGCGGACACTGGGCGGCATGGGCAGCGGCCAGTGTCTGCGCCCATGCCATCGTGCTGGCCGCCATCCTGGTGTCCGCTCCATCCGAGCTGACCTCGCATGCGGGGCCGGCGGTGATGCCGGTACAATTGGTGCCGGTCTCCCCGCTTCCGACCGCATCCCGGCAACGTCCACCGTCGACTGTGGCATCACGTACCCCGGCAACGGCGAAGCCGGCCAGCACGCGCCGCCGCAGTGGGCCCACAGCCTTGACCCGCACGGCTTTGCATCCGACACCGCTCCATGCCCAGCGGCAGGTGGCCACGGCCAAAACAGTGGGTGTACGGCCCCCGGCAACCGCTTTTCGCGCCGCGGTATCGCCGCCTGCTGATATCGACACGGCTTCCGCCCATGATCTGGATCTGGTGCGTCGGCACCTGGAGCGCTTCAAGTTCTATCCGGAGGATGCCCGGCGGCGCGGTATCGGCGGTGATGTCGATATTGGATTCCGCCTGACCCGTGGCGGACGGGTGGCGCAGGTGAAGATTGATGCCTCGTCCGGCTATGCCCTGCTCGACCGGGCGGCCAAAGCTATCGTGGCGCGGGCGGTACCGTTTCCGGTCGATAGGGGGCGCTATCGTGTACGTCTACGCTTCTGGCCCTAGCATGATGCGCCTGCTGTATATATTGCTGTGCCTGCTGGCCTGCGTTCCCGACGCATGGGCCGATGCGCGCGTGCTTGCCCTGACCCCGGCCGCCTGCGAGATGCTGTTTGCAATCGGTGCCGGGCCGCAGGTGGTCGGTGTCTCCGAGCACTGTGATTATCCGCCAGCTGCCCGTCACCTGCCGCGCATTGCCGACTACCGGCGCCTGTTCGTGGAGCCGGCGCTGCGTCTGAAGCCGACGCTGGCCGTGAGCGGACAGGCGGATTTTCCCGGGCTGTCAGCGCTACGGAAGGAGGGCGTGCGGGTGATGCTCGTGCATCCCGCGTCGGTTAAGGGCGTGCTCGCTGCCATGCTGGCGCTTGGCAGGGCAACCGGCCATGGCTCCAGTGGAGGCACCGTTGTTGCCCGGCTGCGCCGGCGGCTCGACCGGCTTGCCGCCGGCATTTCAAGTCCACCGCTACCGGTGTTCTACGAGGACTGGCCGCAACCGTTGCTGACCGAGGGCGGCCCCAGTTTCATCACCGATGCCCTGCAACATATCGGCGCGCGCAACATCTTCTCCGCCATGCCGATGGAAACCCTGCGCACCAGCGTGGAGGCCGTGGTGCAGGCCCGTCCGAGGGCTATCATCGTGCCGGAGGTGTCGGAGAAAAGGCTGGTCGCGCGTCGGGCCTTCTGGCGCCATTGGCTTCCCGACGTGCCAGTGATCGGGGTTGATGCCGATTTGATGCAGCGGCCGGGGCCGAGGCTGATCGACGGCATGGCCGCGCTGCAGAGGCGCCTGACGTCTGTACGCGGGGTTGTGCATGCGGCCCGCTAGACCTGCCGTTGCCCTGCTCCTCCTGCTTGTGCTGACGGCGGGCGTACTGGTTGTGGCGGCCAGCATGGGGCAGAGCTGGATTAATCCCTTTCATCCAGCTGACGCCACAAGCGCCGCCATATACTGGCAACTGCGCTTGCCGCGGGTACTGACCGCCTTTGCTGTCGGTGGCCTGCTGTCGGTGGCCGGTGCCGGCTTTCAGGTGATGTTGCAGAATCCATTGGCCGAGCCCTATGTGCTCGGTGTAGCGGGCAGCGCCGCCGCCGGCGCGGTGGGTTGTGCGGCGTTGTTTCCGAATGTGGCCTGGGCCATGCCAGCCGGAGCCTTTGTCGGTGCCAGCCTAGGTATCGGCATCGTCGGCCTTTTTGCATCGCTGGGACCAGTGCGCCTGCTGCTGGCCGGCGTGGTGCTGGCCGCATTCTGGGCGGCCGTGCTGGCCCTGCTGCTGTCGCTGCTACCTGCTCGCGAACTGGGGCGGGCCTTCGGCTGGATGCTCGGTGATCTGAGCGCCTCGCCACTGTCCCCGACCCTGCTGCTCGTTGTCTTGGGGATCTCTGTGCTGGGCGGGTTGGCTGTTTCCACCTCGCTGGATCGCCTGCTGCTGGGCGAGAAGCAGGCGCGGGCGCTGGGGATACCGGTGCGCCGGCTGCATCTGGGTCTGTTGTTGGGGGCCTCGGCGATGACCGCTGTGGCGGTGACGGCGGCCGGCACCATCGGCTTTGTCGGCCTGGTGATTCCTCACATGATGCGCATGCTGATCGGACCGATGCACCGGCTGCTGATCCCGGCCGCCGCCCTGGCCGGCGGAGTATTGCTGGTGACGGCGGATACCGCGGCCCGCACGGTCGTGGCGCCGGCCGAGTTGCCGGTGGGCGTGCTGACGGCGATGATCGGAGTGCCGGTGTTTCTGGCGCTGCTGGTGCAGCGCCGATGAACCGGCTTGCCATCGAGGGCATGGCCGTGTGGCGCGGTGGCCGGCGACTGGTCGAAGACCTGCACTGCGATGCCGCTTCCGGCTCGGTGACCGTGATCCTCGGTCCGAACGGTGCCGGCAAATCCACCCTGCTGCAGATGCTGGCGGGGGTGTTGCCGGGCAGCCATGCGCATGCATCATGGATGGGTCGCCACCTCGGTGCCTACCTGCGGCGGGAATGGGCGGATGTCGTGTCCTGGCAGGGACCGGCCGCTTACGCTGATTTCGGGTTGCGGGTCGATCAGCGCCTGCATCTCGCAGCCGGCATGTCGACAGGGGGCGAGGCCGAGCGAATGCTGCGGGAACTGGATGTTTCCGGTCTGATGACCCGGCCATTGGCGCAGCTTTCCAGCGGCGAGCGCCAACGGGTCGAAGTGGCGGCAGCGATGCTGCGGCAGACGCCGGTGCTGTTACTGGATGAGCCGACGGCGCATCTGGATCTCAGGCATCAGGCCGCCTGCCTGCGCCTGATGCGTCAGCAGGCGGATGTCGGGGGTCGGGTGGTGCTGGTGGTATTACACGATGTGGCGCAGGCGGCAGCGGTGGCCGACCAGGTGGTGCTGCTGTATGGCGACGGGCGTAGCGAAACCGGGCCGGTGGAGGCGATGATGGTGCCCAAGCGGCTGCAGGCCTTGTATGGGACACCGATGCGGGCTGTCGAGGGTGTAGGCTTGTTGCCGGATTTCCGGAGGATGGCATGAAGCGGCGTGAAAATCGGCAGGGATTGATCCTGGTGCTTACCGGTGATGGCAAGGGCAAGTCCTCCAGTGCCTTCGGTATGGTATTCCGGGCAGCGGCCTGGGGCATGCGAGTGTGCGTGATCCAGTTCATCAAGGGCCGCTGGAAAACGGGAGAACAGCAGGCGGCCGAGTGCTTCGACTCCATCGAATGGCATGCACTGGGCGACGGCTTCACCTGGGATACCAACGATCCGGAGCAGGATAAGGTGACGACGCGTGAGATCTGGGAGCTGTGCAAGAGCAAGGTGTGCTCCGCCGATTATGATCTGGTGGTGTTCGACGAGATCAACTACTGCTGTGGCTACGGTTGGCTGAGCGGGGAGGAGATCGCCTCCTTCCTGCGCGACGAGCGGCCGCCGTGGATGCATGTGATCCTGACCGGGCGCGATGCCGCGCCCGAGGTGATCGAAGTGGCGCACACGGTGACGGAGATGCGCAAGATCAAGCATGCCTTTGATCAGGGGATGGTCGCGGCACAGGGGATCGAGTTTTAGATATGAACATCCGGTCTGCGCCATCCTGGCTTCGGCCTTCGAGCGCTACGCAGAAGCGCGATTCTGCTTCGCTCACGGTGAGGCTACGCCTGCCCGCCGCACATCCTGTGCGGGGAGGGTCACGGGGCTGCAGGATGGACGGATGAACATTTTGCTGGTTCACGGCTCTCCGGATCCCCGGCATCGCGAACAGGCCGAACTACTGGCCACACGCGTGGCAGTGGAGCTGGGCGATGACGTGCGCGCCGTTACCCTGGACGGCGGGCAAATCCCACATGGGGCGAGGGTATTGCCGCTGTTTCTCGGCGAAGGGCGGCATGCCGGCGAGGATGCCACCCGCTTCGCCGAGCGCTATGGCGGCACGCTGCTACCGCCGCTGTCACAAGCGGCCGAGCAGTTGGCCGACTTGGGCGTGTCCATGGCCGCATCCATGCTGGCATCGCGCGAACCGGTGATCTTTGCCTTCTACCGTTTCCGTTGTTTCGAGCGTCTGCTGAGTGCGATCTATGCCCAACGCAAACGTTTGACGAGGATGGGCATGGCCTCGCTGCACGGGGTGCCGGATTGCATGGACATGGTGCGCTTCTGGCAGGGTGAAGGTGCTCAGAGGCTTGTCATCCAGCCGATGCTGCTGTTCGCCGGGCGTTCACTGGATGCCGCGATGGCCGGTGTTGCGTCGGCGCAGATGCAGTTGGTGTGGGGGGAGCCTTTGACCGCCCACCCGGACATGCCGCGGCTCATCGCCGGCCGGTTGCGGGGGGCAGCATGACGTTTTCCGCGCCCCTGCAGGCCGGGGAGGTGGCGCTGGTCGGGGCCGGCCCCGGATCACCGGAGTTGCTGACGCTGGCGGCGGCCAGGCTGCTCACCGATTGCGATGTCATCGTGCATGACGCGCTGGTTTCTCCGGAGGTGCTGGCCATGGCCGGGTCCGGGGCGCGCCTGGTCTTCGCCGGCAAGCGCGGTGGCCGCCCCTCGGTCGACCAGCAGGACATCAGCGATACCCTGATTCGCCTGGCTCGCCAGGGGCTGCGCGTGGTGCGCCTGAAGGGGGGCGATCCCTTCGTGTTCGGACGCGGCGGCGAGGAGATGCGGGCGCTGGCCGCAGCCGGCATCCGCTGCCGGGTGGTACCCGGTATCACTGCTGGCGTGGCCGCGCCCGCCGTGGCCGGTATCCCGGTGACCGACCGCAGCGTCAACAGTTCGCTGGCCTTCCTGACCGGTCATGAGATCGGTGAGGACAGTCGCATCGACTGGCCGGCGCTGGTGGCTGCCTTTCCGGTGCTGGTGTTCTATATGGGTGTGCAATCCCTGCCGGCCATCGCCGAGCGGTTGATGGCAGCTGGGCTTTCCGGCGACATGCCCGTTGGCGTCATCAGTTCGGCCACATTGCCCGACGAGAAGGTGGTCACGGGTAGCCTGCATGATGCCCAGGCCGGGCGTCTTGCGGTATCTGCGCCGGCGATCATTGTCATCGGCGAGGTGGTGGCGTCGCGCGTGGACTGGCAATCGATGGTCGGGGTCGGAACACCGGAGTGAGATAGCCCTGACGAACCGCAGTGTCGGTATCGTGCGGTGGTGCGGATGCGTATGCTTGTTCGCATGGTCACGAAAGCCTCCCTGCACCATATCCGCCTGTTCTATGCGGCGTATTTTGCGGCCATGGGGCTGATCCTGCCGTATTTCCCGGTATATCTGGCCAGCCGCGGCCTCGTGGTCGGCATGGTCGGCGTATTCACGGGATTGCTGGCCATGGCAAAGGTGATTTCTCCGCCGTTGGTCGGCGGCATGCTGGATCGCCGCCGGCGTGGCGAGCCCCGCATCTTCATCGCCATCGTCTCTGCCGCGGCGGCCTTGCTGGCCATGGCCTTTCCCTGGGCGATGCAGCCGGCATGGTTGGCCATACTGACCCTTGGTTTCGGCTGTCTGTGGGCGGCGGCCCTGCCGCTGGCCGACGGGATTTCGGTGACCGTGGCCGAGGCGGCTTTCGTCGAATACGGTCATCTGCGCCTGTGGGGCTCGATCGGTTTCGTGCTGGCCACGCTGGCCGGCGGCATCTGGCTGGTGGATGCCCGCATCCAGGACTTTCCGTGGTTTCTGGCCATGCTGCTTACCGTCACGGCCGCGTCCGCCAGAGGATTCCCGCGTGAAACGGAGCAGTTGCACGCCGGCCACAGCGGGCGCGACACCATGGCTCCCGCCTTTCTGCTTTTGCTGGCCATTAGCTTCATGATGCAGCTTTCGCACGGAGCCTATTATGGCCTATACAGCCTGTATCTGCTGCACGCAGGGTACACCGGAGGGCAGGTGGGGATGCTGTGGGTGTTGGGGGTGCTGGCCGAGATCGTATTGATGTGGCGTTGTTCCGGGGCCATCGGGCGCATGGCGCCGGTACCGGTGCTCTCCATCTGCCTGCTGCTGGCCTCCGTGCGCTGGCTGGGCATTGGCCTGACTACGGCCTGGCCGGTGCTGGCGGCTTTGCAGTTGCTGCACGCGGCCAGTTTCGCAGCCTTTCACATTTCAGCAGTGACCTGGGTGCGCCGCCTGGTGCCGACAGGACGGTATGCAGCTGCCCAGGGCTGGTATTCGGCCACCGGTTTTGGCCTGGGATCGACGATTGGCATCATGGGCAGTGCCTGGATCGCTGGCCACTGGGGATATGGTGCTGCCTTTGAAACCTGTGCTGCCGTAGCCCTGGCCGGGGCGGCGTTGATGCGCGGGGTGCCATGGCGGGCCTGATGCCGGGTGGCTTGTGTCGCCGGATGCGGATGTTAGGTGGTTGTTTCGGGCAGATCCCGAATGGTGCGCCAGGCGATGCGGGCATCCGAAAATTGCAGGCGGTAGAAACGGGTGGTGGCTGGGATGCGCCGGTTCAGTTCCTGCAGCATGATCTCAGGCGGCAGTCGATGATGCAGATGGCGCGGCAGCTCCATCAACGCCTCGCCGCGCCGGATGGGCGCCATCTCGGAGGTGGGAGCCCGACGCATGTATTGCGGCAGCACCACGATGCCCAGCGGCAACGGCGCGTGCCGGATCATTGTCGGAAGCCACAGCAGGGTGGTGACGGTCCTGCCGTAGCGGTCCGGGAAACGGAACAGGGCCTTCGAAAGCCTGCCGCCGGCCAGCATCTGGGTATGCCGGAAGGCCGGATGCCGGAGCTTTCCCCACTGCAGCGGGCGGGGGAATGGGGAGATACGGCCATCGCTTCCGAGCAGGGCGAATTCGTCCGACAGGTAGTTGGCACCGTCCAGTACGGCGGCGGTGGTCAGGCTGCTCTTGCCGGCGCCGGATGCGGCGGCGAACAGGCAGGCTTGGCCGCCCAGTTCGACACAACCGGCATGCAGCGACAGACAGTCCGGCAGCAGGGCGGCCAGCAGCCGCTGGTACAAATGCACCTCGAAGCCTGCGGCAATCTCACCGGCATCCGTGCCTTGCCACAGGGTCTCATTGTCTACACTGAGGCGGATACGGTCGTCGTGGGGTTCGACCCGGAAATGCAACAGCGACGGATCGGCACTATCGGTGTACAGCCGACACAACGGCTCCAGGATGGCGGTGCAGGATGTGAACGTGGAATCGACAGTGACGCCGACGTTGCCCACCCGGAAGTTCCGGTGCCACATGTTCAAGCGCGAATCAGGCCGTAGGCGGCGAACTCCTCCAGGATGGCCTGCGTGTCGTTGTGCACCCGTTCGCTATCGGCGTTGAGGTTGCTTACAATGATGGCGGCGATATCCGCACTGGTGCGTGTGCCGTCGCACAGCTCAAGGACGGTGGCGGCAATGATGTTCAGGGAATAATTCGAGCCGGTTTCCGTATCGACATAGATCACCTCGTCCATGCCCTCCATCTCTTCCCCGACCAGTTCGGGCTTCTTGCGTGGCCGCTCCGGCACCTGGATGTCAGACAGGTTCTTCAAGGCGCTCGGTCCCCAGGGCATAGACGTTCATCTGGCAATCCAGGCAGCTTAGGCTGCTTTGGCAATACGCCCAGCGTTCCAGCGATGGTGCAGCGGTGCCGCGTTCCGCCAGGGCCTTCACGATGCCATCAAGTGTGGACGTGCGAATGTTCCCGAGCGGCGTGTGGCGGGCGAAGATGCAGGGATAAACGCTGCCGTCGGCGGCGATGCACAGCTTGCCCGCCGCTCCGTCGGTTGGCGTGTGCCCGCCGTTGGTATGGATCTGCTGCAGGTGCCGGCTCAGGCGGCCGCGTCCGGTCTGCTTGACCGCATCGAAGCGGATGTGCGTGCTTTCCAGTTCGAGCTCCTGGCGCAGGAATCCCTGCATGCGGGCTGCACCGTCGAGGTTCTCGTCCATCAGGGCGATGCCGGCGCGGATCTCCAGTCCTGCTGCCCGGGCGCGTTGCATGGCGGTCAGCGTTTTTTTCCAGCTTCCCGGCACACACGTAATGGCATCGTGGATCTCCGGGGTATCGGCATAGATGGAGAAGCTCAGGCGCGGTGCCAGGGGTACGAGCCTGGCGATCAACGCCTCGTTCAGCAGCAGGCCGTTGGTGTAGATCTCGATGCCCGAAAAATCGAGGCTGCGGGCGTGCGCCACCGCCTTCACCAGATGCGGATGGATCAGCGGATCACCGCCCGTGAACTGCACGAACGGCCGTCCGAGGCCGGCGGCCATGGTCAGCGCCATCCGGATATCCTGCAGCGACAGAAGCTCCGTGCGCTCCGGACCGGATTCGGCGTAGCAGTGGATGCAGCGCTCGTTGCAGCGGGCGGTCAGCTCGACAAACAGCATCCCCAGCGGCGATACCGCGGCCACCAGTCCGCGATCCGGTAGGGGGTGGGAGCGATGCAGGCCATGTAGCCAGGGATGGGATGATTCGATCGCCCGCAGGCGCTGAATGTCGGCCGCTTCAGCGCGGCCGTCGAGCAGGGCTACGGCGCTGGCGGCAAAGGCGCCCGTAAGCTCGGCCTGCCCGCCCTGCGCCCGCAGGATGATGTGCTCCGCCGTTAGCAAAGTGGCCAGGATGCGCGGCTGCCCGTCCACATAGAGCAGCCGCGGTGGCAAGGACGGGATGCTGGCAGGGGCGGTGGCCGATGCGGTTACTGGCAGACCCAAAATCGTCTGCCGCGGCCACGGCCGCGTCCGCCACCTCCGATCGGTGTGCAGGTGCAGGAGCCGCAGGCGGCGGTCGTGCTCTGGCACTGGTTCTGATTGTTGAATACAAGCTGCCGGCAGGCGCTGCAGTTGCCGAGTCGACAGCGTTCCCGGTTGCAGCGGTTCGGATCGTACTGGTTGGAGCTTGGCACGCAGGGGCAACAGGCATAGCCGCTGGCGGAGACGACGATGGTGGTCCCGCCGCAGTTATGGGTCTGTCCGACCGTCGCCGCCTGAGCCAGCTTCGAACTGGCCAGCATGGCGCCGAGGATGGCCGGGGGTGTGTAGGCCGCCAGCTTCAGCAGATGACGGCGGGCCTGCTGTTCGGAAGAATGCTCCTGTGGCTCCTGTGTCGGCTCCATTGAAGCATCCTAGTCCGAAGCATCCGGGTGCGACAAGGTTTCGGTTTGGCACGAAACCGGGATCGCGGATACACTGCCAGGCATGCCGATCCCCTTGCCCAAGTCCGATGCCCGGCGGCGGCTGTGCGCCGTCCTGGCGCGGTCCGACGGCGAGCGTGCGGCGACCGTATCCCCCGATTTGATGGTGGCCGCCCACGGTGAAGGGGTGCACGGCCTGCTGTGGCCATTGCTGCAGGGTGGCGACGGGCAGAACCTGCCCGAGGCGCTGATACGCGAGCACCGGGCCTGGATCCTGCGCATGCGCCATGCCACGGCCCAGATCCTCGATGCCCTCGGCCGGGCCGGCATCCCTGCCGTTTGCCTGCGTGGCCAGGCCGTGGCTACCCTGTATGGGGAGCGGGTGGCGCTGAGACCGCAGAGTGATATCGATCTTCTGGTCGCCGAGGATCGGTTGCTGGATGCCAAACAGGTGGCCTGGGATCTTGGTTTTCACCCGGATGAATTGTACCGGCATCATTTCAGTCGTGGCGACGTACAGATCGATTTTCATTACGAGCCGCTGGGCATCGAGCGCATCCATGCCTGGACGTACCTGACATCACTCAGGGCCGAGAACTTGCTGGATGCGGCGGTACCGGGTGAGGTGGCCGGCGCACCGGCCCTTATCGTGCCGCCGCCCCTGCTGCTGCCGTATTTGGCCTTCCACGCGATGAAGCATTCCTTCGAACGGCTGATCTGGCTGTGTGACATCGCCGAGCTAACGAAGATGATCGATCGTCAGCGGCTGTGGCCAGAGGTCGAACGGAACGTCCGGAAATATGGCCTGCAGCGGCCAGTGTATTTCTCCCTGGCCTATGTGCGGGCGCACCTGGGGGGGGCGGTGCCCGAGGATGTGCTCATGGGGCTACGTCCACCGATGGGATGGGTGGAGCGCCGGCTGTTCGCCCGGCATATGCACCATCAGGTAGTTCCCTTTTTGGCCGAACGCATTTTCGCACGCATGATGCCGGATTGGCGTCACCGCTTGGCTTTCTGGCGCGAGACGATCTATCCGCGATACGAGGTGCGCCGGCAGATCGCCGAGGCCGGATGCGTCAAATGCCATTTCATCCGCAAGCGCCTGCGCCTGTTACTGCGGGCGGCGGCAGGGGTGTTCAGCGAGTCGTGGAGAATCCTGACGGCACCGCATTGAACAGGGCCTGAAGTTCTTCCAGCATCATGGGGATATGCCGATCCAGCCGGTGGTTCCCTCCTTCGATCAGGCGAAGGGTGCTGCCGGGGATGCGGTGGTGCAGATCTTCCGATTCGGTATACGGGATACTGTCATCGGCGGTGCCGTGCATCAGGCGCACCGGACACGGCAGGTTGATGGGGCCCGGCGCCGGTTCCGAGGACCGGATGTCGTCGATCATCGCCTGCGGAATTCGGTAGCTCTGCTGCAGATAGGGATCGAAGGATTCGATGAACCCATGCTGCTGCAACTGGGCTCGCACCGTATCATCCCCTGCGGCCGGATGGCGCGAGATGAAATGGCAGGCCGGGGCGATGAGCAGCATGCCGTGCACGGGCAGGTTTTTCGATTGGGCGATGTTCAGGGCGACCAGCGCACCCAGGCTGGATCCAATCAGGATGATGCCCGCCGGATGGATGCCGTCGATGGCCGCGATGATGTCCCGCACGGCCTCGGAAACCCGGAATGCCTCGAATTGTCCATCTGAGGCTCCATGGCCGAGCAGATCCAGGCGCAGGCAGCCCAGGCCCCGGCCGGCGGCAAAGCGGGCCACGGCCGACGCCTTGGCGCCGAGATGATTGGAGCGGAAACCGTGGATGAATACCAGCAGCGGATCATGTCCGGGCAGCAAACGTCCGCGCAGCCTTAGGCCATCGGGCCGCGTATGTACGAAGTCGGTTTCACCCGGCACGGCATCAAAAGCCATGGGCATGATTGCTTTCATCGAGCAGGGATTCCAACTGGGCCAGGGCCAGCATCACTTCGGTACGCGATGGCGGGGAGGTATCGGTTTCGGCCTCAAGCCACGTCCGCGTCTGCATCAGATCAGGCCAATAGTGATGACCCGACCATAACTGTTCGCCGGTGCTCAGCGGATTCCTGGCATCGTGGGCCAGCAATTGTCGGGTAGCCTGGACCTTCAGATGTGTCAGGCGGTGCAGCCATTCCCGGCGCAGGGCATGGGCTTCGTCATCATTCCAGTTTGACGCGCGCAATTGTGTTTCCAGTACCGTGATGGGCAGCAGGTGCAGGCAGGCTTGCGTGGCCCGCAGGCAAACGCGAAGGGGTTGCTTCAACTGCATGCTCAGGTAGAGGGCGGTGGCGGATTCGGCCAGCTCCGGCAGCGTGGCCAGTTGCTCGGCCGCGCCCGGCGGCAGCCCCTCCTGCATCGTGGTTTTCAGCATGTCGAGGAATGCGCTTTGTTCCATCCCGCTGATTCCGTGACCGGCGATCGAATGCCGGAAATGGCGGATATCGTGCAGCTGCTGCTGCACCCAGGCGAGATCCAGATCGGCGACTGTGCACAGCCGTGCCAGCTCCTCGGCGAAATGCAGAACATGATCGGCCAGTGCGCGCTGGATCTGGATGGTGGTGTCGAGATCCTTGACCAGGTCCCACACCGCATTGCGCAGCCCCTGGGCATCAAGCAGATGGTCGGCGATCAAGATTGTTTCGACGATCTGGGCGATGGAGACGTCGAGCAGGCTTTCCAGATGGTGGACAGCGGAGATGCCGATATGGTTGACCACATGATTGGCAGCCTGGGTATGCACGATGTGATCGATCAGCGGGTGAGTCGAGATCTGATGGGTATGACGGCGACGCAGTTCATCCGGGAAATATTCCTCCAGTAGCAAGGAGCGCAATGCCGACCAGCGGGCGAATCCGTCACGGGCCAGGGCCTCGCGGATGCGGTTCTTTTCATGGCCGAGCAGTACGGCCAGCTGCGGCCTCAGCCCCAGGAACTCGTCGCTCAGTCCGGAGTCTCGCCGTTCGTCCAGACGACCCTCTTCCAGCATGGTATCGCATAGCCGTCGCAGACGCGGTAGATGGTCCAGAGCATTGGATGCGGCCAGGGATAAAGCGTGTGATTGCAGGCGACTGTCGTTCAGGCACAGTGCGGTGACGGCATCCGTCAGCTCTTCCAGGATGCGGTTGCGCCGCTTCATGGCCACAGGGGGGTGTGCGGCGCCGAACATGATCTTCAGGTTCACCTCGTGGTCGGACATGTCGACGCCGGCCGAGTTGTCGATGGCGTCGGTGTTGATCCGGCCACCGGCCTGCGAAAATTCCAGGCGCGCCTGTTGCGTGAAGCCGAGATTGCCACCTTCCCCGACCACCTTCGCTTTCAGCTGGCCACCATTGACGCGTACGGCATTGTTGGCCGGATCCCGCACCTCGGCATGGGTTTCGCCCTCCCCCTTGACATAGGTGCCGATGCCGCCGTTGTACAGCAGATCCACGGGGGCAGTCAGCATCGCCTGAATCAGGGCCTGCCCGGACAGCGAGCCCGGCTTGATGCCGAGGGCATTGGCGGCTTCGTCGCTGATGGGAATACGCTTGGCACTGCGTTCGAACACGCCACCCCCCGCGCTGATCAGTTTCTGATCATAGGCATCCCAACCGCGCCCCTCCCGGAACAGGCGCTGGCGTTCGGCGAAGGCACGTTCGGCATGGGGGTCGGGGTCCAGGAAAATGTGCCGGTGGTTGAAGGCGCCGATCAGGCGCAGGGCCGGGTTGAGCAGCATGCCGTTGCCGAACACATCGCCGCCCATGTCACCGATACCGATGGCCGAGATCGGGTGATGCCAGGCATCAACGCCCATATGGGCAAAATGGTGGGCGACGCAGACCCAGGCCCCGCGGGCGGTGATGCCGATCCCCTTGTGATCGTAACCGTGGGAGCCACCGCTGGCGAAGGCGTCGTCGAGCCAGAAACCGGCCAGGCGCGATTCCTCGTTGGCGAAGTCCGAATAGCGGGCCGTGCCCTTGTCGGCGGCGACGACCAGGTAGGGGTCATCCATATCCTCGGCATGGATGCGGATGCCGGCCGGCGGCACGGTTTCGTGAAGCATGCGGTTGTCGGTCAGTGCCAGAAGAGCCCGGATATAGATTCGGTATTGGGACTGGATGAAGGACTCACCCGTGCCACCTCGCAGCACGAATCCGCCTTTGGCACCTGTCGGCACGATCTGGCCGTTCTTGACCACCTGTGTGGTCATCAGTTCCAGCACTTCCGTGCGGAAATCGGCCGGCCGGTCCGAATAGCGGATGCCGCCGCGGGCAATGGGGCCGGCGCGCAGGTGCACGCCCTCGACATGCATCCCGTGCACGAAAATTTCACGGTACGGCACCGGGGCCGGCATATAACTGAGCCGATCGGGTATGATCTTGATCGCCACGGGTTCTTCCGGAGCGCGGTTATAGGCATTGGTACGCGTGCTGGCCCCGACCAGTTCTCCCAAGGCACGGAACCAGCGATCATCGGTCAGGTTGGTGACCGTATCCAGGGCCTTGTCGAACTCGAGCCGGGCCTGGGCCTCGTAGCTGGCCGGCATGGCCGGCCGGTGCCGCGCCTCGAACAGTCGATACAGGCGGGAAGCGACATGCGGGTATCGGCGCAGCATGGCGTTCATCGGCGAAGGTGCCGCGTCGGCCAGTATCTGCACCAGGTGGTTGCGCAACGTGATGATCACAGCAACCTGGTCGATCGTCAGACCGGCTGTCACCAGCAGGCTGTTGGACGCGTCGTCGTCGGCGGTATCGGCCAGAACGCGTTGCAGACCGGCTTGCAGTCGCCCGAGGTCGTCCTGGATCAGATCACGTGGTACCTGGCAGCGGATGCTCGAGATATGCACGCGCCGGGGGGCCTCACCGAATTCGACCACGGCTTCGCGGATGGCGGTGAGGCCGAAGTTCTGGATGGATGTCACCAGCCGTCCAAGAAGCACCTGTTCGCGGGTGACGATGTGGAATTCGATGTCGCCGTCGAGCAGCCGCGCCGTGACCTGGGGCTGACCGTGTTCCAGCACCTGGGCACGGGCCTGCAGGTCCCGGACATATTGTTCGGGAGGGAAGATTTCCGTATAGACCGGCGACAGGCTGTCCAGTGTTTTCAGGGCCTCGGGCACCTGGACGTTGCGGAACGAGCGCAGGGCCGCTTCCCTGGCCTTGTCCCTCCAGAAAAGGATGCATGACCTCATCTGTGTTTCCAGGGTGGAAACGCGGGTGTCGAGGGTCGCCGGGTCTCCCCCATCGCAGCTGAATACCAGGATGCGATGCTGACCGGAACCGAAGCTCTCGTAGCCGTACGGTGTGATGCCGGCATTCTCGCAGAATTGGCGCAGGCAGGAGAGTACGTTCGGTCCGAAGCGGCTGGCGGACAGGGCGATCGCCAGCCAGCCGATACCTCCAAAGCACGGCGGGACATAGCGAGCGACGAGGGCCGTGTCGTCGGTCATGTCGGCCATGGCCTTCAACGCTTTCAGCCAGTCGGTCGGTCGGGTTGAAAGCAGGGCGGGTTTGGGCATGCGGTCGAAAAGGGTACGCAACTCCCGGCGGTAGAAGGTGGATTGGCGCAGAAGCGGCTGCGCTTCGATTGTTTTCCAGTATTGCTCGAGCATCGGTGTATAGCTGGCATTGGTATAGCGGGCACTGCGGGAGAAATGGCCGATCATGATCAGGCTGTCCATGCTGGCCTCGACGGACCAGTTGATGCGCACGACCTCCAGCATGGCAGGGCTGTACAGGTGCCGGTGGGAGGTTGGCAGGGGAAGCCACTCCATGCCGGGGGCCTCCGGAGCCGGTAGTTTGTCCACTTCACTGAGGATGGTGCCGGCGACACGGGCGGCGGTACGCTTGTCGCGCAGGACACCGAGGCGCCTGCTGCCATGGCGTAGCCCGAACATCAGATATTTGTCGGCCAGCATCCAGTGCAGCAAGGCGGCATCTTCCGGCTGCTCCGTGGCAAGCGCGGTGGCTGCCAGCCTGAGTTCGTCGCTCATGGCCTCGAAGTCGTGTACCGATATGTCCACCGCATGCAGAACGGCACGCAGGTCGGAGACCAGGGCATCCCGATCCGGTACCAGGGTGGCCGATACGTGCAGGGCGATGAACATCATGTTCTGACTGTTATCCATGCCGGGCCGGTACAAGGCGACCGTACATTGGTTCTCATCGCATGTCTCGTTGGCGATCAGCGCCTGCAATGCCAGCGGCGCGATCTCACGCTGCTGCAGGTAGCCCTTGATGGCATCGAGATAAAAGGCCTGGTCCGGACAGCGGATGCACAGTATATGCCGGTGCAGCCAGTCGTGGCTGAGCGTACGGGCACTCAGCGCCACCTGTTTCGATTGTCCGCGTTTCGGCGGTTCTTTCAGCAGTTGCAGGAAGTCATGCACCAATGCTGCGCCGATGCGCGGATGGGGCAGGGAATACTGCTGCTGTTCGGCTGCCTCCGTAAGCAATTCGATCAGCTGGGCTCGCAAGGGGCGCATGGGGCGAGCATAGTCGTTCTTGGTATAAAATTCCGCACTTTGCATATCCGGACGGGCGCACATTTGACGCCCCTATATTCATCGTCTTTGATATCCGACACCTGTTCGGATGCATCCGGGGATGCATATGCGAAGGTGTAAAAGGATTGGTAACGGCAGTGAGGTCTGTACATGGATGTCGGTATCAGGGGGCATCGTGAACGCCTGCGCCAACGGTTCGCTGCCAGCGGATTCGATGGATTCCACGATTACGAGGTATTGGAGCTGTTGCTCACCTACGCCATTCCCCGTGCCGATGTGAAGCCGGTGGCCAAAAGGCTGTTGCGGGTATTTGGAACCCTGGCCGGGGTGTTCGATGCCCCGATGGCCGAACTGAAGCAGGTCGAGGGGGTGGGTGAGAAGGCCGCCGGTTTTCTGACGCTGGTGCGCAATGTCGAGATGCGTTACCTGGCCAGCGATCTGCCGGGGAAATCCGTGTTCGATCGGCCGGACAAGGTGAAGGCGCATCTGCGTCTGCTGGTGCAGGGCCGGGGCATGGAATGCTTCGGGGCGATTTTCACCGACCAGCAGCACCGGCATGTGGCGACCCAGATCATGTTCGAGGGGACGGTGGATCGTACGGCGGTATATCCGCGCAACCTGATCAAGCGTGCGCTGGAACTGGATGCCAAGGGCCTGATCCTGTTTCATAACCATCCCGGCGGCACACCGCGTCCGAGCCGGGAGGATCAGCAGCTGACGAGACTGATCGAGCAGGCCGGACAGCCGCTGGAGATGCGCGTGCTCGACCATTTTTTGATTGCAGGCAAACAGGTGTTTTCGTTCAAGGAAATGGGATGGCTGTAGCAGGCCCGTTGCGCCACTGCCTCCGGGCACAGGCCACGGCATGACGTCGGCGGTGGTTCATGCTATAGAACAGAAGCGAGAGCGAGGAGTCTGATCATGAAAATCACGTCAGGCATCAAGCACACAGTTGCCATGCTGGATGAACACAGCAGTACACTGGATGCCGCGAGACTGATGACGGAGAAATTCATCGGCTCGGTGGTTGTTACCAGTCATGGGCAGGTGGTTGGTATCCTCACCGAGCGCGAGCTGATGGTGCAGGTTGTGGGCAGGGATCGTGACCCTGCCAAGGTGAAGGTCGGTGAAATCATGTATACGGATCATTCGCGTATCCATCCCGATGCGAACTGCGAGGAAGCCTTGCAGCATATGCAGGAGCATGGCCGCCGGCATCTGTTGGTGTTTGATGGTGATCGGTTCGTCGGCCTGATTTCGTTGCGAGATATCGTGGTGTTGACGCTGAATGAGAAGGATGACCTGATCGCCCAGCTTCAACGCTATATTGCGGCGCCATGATGCGAGGCCTTATTATTAATGCATGAGATCTCATTGTGCGAGAGCGTGGTGCAGGTGATCGAAGATCAGGCCCTGGCTCAGGGTTTCCGGCACGTCAGGCTGGTCAAGCTCGAGATCGGCAGGCTGGCGGGTGTTGAGATCGAGGCCATGCGCTTCGGTTTCGACGCGGTAACCAGGGACACCATTGCCGACGGGGCGAGCCTGGAGATCATCGAGGCACCGGGTACGGCATGGTGCCCACATTGCCAACAACGGGTAGAGGTGCTGCAGCGCTATGATGCCTGTCCGAGCTGCGGCCATGCGCCACTGGAGCTGACAGCCGGCGACGAGATGCGCATTGTGGAATTGGAGGTGGAATGATGTGTACGACTTGCGGTTGCGGTGAGGGTGAAACGAGCATCGAGGGCCATCACCATTATCACGGTCATTCCCATCCTTTGCTCGACTACGGCAAAGGTGTGGCTGGCGGGCAGGTCCCGGGCCTGAGCCAGGCGCGCATGATCCGCATCGAACAGGATATCCTGGCCAAGAACGATGGCTATGCGGCGGCCAACCGGCAATGGCTGGCAAGCCGCGGCATCACGGCCCTGAATCTGGTGTCCAGCCCCGGCTCCGGCAAGACAACGCTGCTGACGCGCACGCTGCACGACCTGCAGGAGGAGGTGCCGATGGCGGTGATCGAGGGCGATCAGCAGACCAGCGTAGACGCCGAGCGCATCCGGGCCACGGGGGCCAGGGCCGTGCAGATCAACACGGGCAAGGGATGCCACCTTGATGCGCATATGGTCGGCCATGCCCTGACTTCGCTGGGCCCCGAGGCGCAAAGCCTGCTGTTCATCGAGAATGTCGGCAATCTGGTCTGCCCGGCCTCCTTCGATCTCGGCGAGGCATGCAGGGTAGTCATCCTCTCGGTGACCGAGGGCGAGGACAAGCCGCTGAAGTACCCCGATATGTTCGCCGCCGCCGGCCTGATGCTGCTGAACAAGATCGACCTGTTGCCGCATCTGAGCTTCGATGTGGAGCGGTGCATCGATTACGCCCGGCGCATCAATCCCGGGATGCAGGTGCTGCAGGTTTCGGCGGCCTCGGGTACTGGCATGCAGGCGTGGTACCGCTGGCTGACAGACATCCGCCGGCCCGTAGTGGCCGGCGTTGCCGAACCGGTCACGGCATAGGGCCTGTCATGTGCCTGGCCTTGCCGGCAAGGGTCGTAGCGCTGGACCGGGATGCGGAGCTGGCCACGGTCGAGATGGACGGCGTCAAGAAGGAGGTGTCGCTCGCCCTGATCGATGATGTCGCCGTCGGTGATTATCTGCTGATCCATGTCGGCTATGCCTTGCAAAGGCTCAGCGAACAAGAGGCGATGCGCACCCTGGCCTTGTTCGATGAACTGGAGGCTTCAAGGACGATGGATACAGACAGCGCATGAAATACGTCGATGAATTCCGCAGCGGCGAGCGGGCCGTCAGGCTGGCTGCGGCCATCCACCGAGAGGCCGATGCCGGCAGGACCTACCGCCTGATGGAATTCTGCGGCGGCCATACGCACGCCATCTTCCGTTTCGGCCTGCAGGATCTGGTACCGGTCAACGTGGAGTTCGTGCACGGCCCCGGTTGCCCCGTATGCGTGCTGCCGATGGGGCGCATTGACAATGCCATCGACCTGGCACGGAACCACGATGTCATCCTGTGCACCTATGGTGATCTGATGCGGGTTCCGGGTTCGCATCGCATGAGCCTGCTGAAGGCCAAGGCCGCCGGGGCCGATATCCGCATGGTGTACTCCACTCGCGATGCCCTTGCCATCGCCCGGGCACATCGCCGGCGGCAGGTGGTGTTCTTCGCCATCGGCTTCGAGACCACAGCACCGCCGACCGCCGTCGCCATTCGGCAGGCCCGCGCCGAGGGGTTGAGCAACTTCAGCGTGTTTTGCAACCATGTGCTGACCCCGCCGGCGCTGGCATACATCCTGCGGGAGAATGCGCGTGCTTCCCGTCCAGCCGGTATCGACGGTGTGCTCGGTCCTTCCCATGTCAGCACCATCATCGGCAGTGGTGCATACGAGCCGTGTGCCGAAGCATTCTCAATGCCCGTGGTCATTGCCGGCTTCGAGCCGCTGGATGTGATGCAGTCGGCGCTGATGCTGATCCGCCAGATCAATGCCGGAAGGCATGCGGTGGAGAACGAGTACACGCGGGTGGTCACGCGTGAGGGCAACCGCAAGGCGCAGGCGTTGATGGCCGAGGTGTTCGAAACGCGGCCGGCGTTCGAATGGCGGGGGTTGGGCAAGCTGCCGGACAGCGCCCTGGCCATCGCCGGGAGCTATGCGGATGTTGATGCCGAACGGCGCTTCGCGCTGCCGGCCACGGCCGGCAGCGAGGTGAAGGGCTGTCTGTGTCCGTCGATCCTGCGCGGTGAGGATAAACCGGCCGACTGCAGACTGTTCGGTACCGTCTGTACGCCGGAGAATCCGATGGGTGCCTGCATGGTTTCCTCCGAAGGGGCCTGTGCGGCCTACTGGAGCTACGGCCGTTTCCGGCAACCCGCCACAGCTGCATGAGTCGCCCGCACCGATTTCCCGGCCGGCTCGATGTCAAGACCGGTACCGTGGATATGAGCCACGGCAGCGGTGGCCGGTCCATGGCCCAGCTGGTCGCGGAGCTGTTCGTCCACCATTTCGACAATGCCTGGCTGCGACAGGGCAATGATCAGGCCACCTATTCGGTGGCGGCCGGCCGCATGGTCGTCAGCACCGATGCGCATGTGATCTCGCCACTGTTCTTCCCCGGCGGAGACATCGGCTCGCTGGCCGTGCACGGCACGATCAACGATGTGGCGATGGCGGGCGCGGCGCCTTCCTATTTAACGGCTGCCTTCATCCTCGAGGAGGGATTTCCGCTTCGTGATCTCGAGCGCATCGTCACCAGCATGGCTCGGGCCTCCTGCGAGGCGGGGGTGCCTGTGGTGGCCGGGGACACCAAGGTGGTTGAACGGGGCAAGGGTGATGGGGTGTTCATCACCACCACCGGTCTCGGCGTGGTGCCGGAGGGCGTAGAGGTTTCCGGCGACCGGGCCGGGCCCGGTGACGCCATCCTGCTCAGCGGCACGATTGGCGACCACGGCGTGGCCGTGATGTCCAGTCGCGAACATCTGGAATTTGAGACCGAGATCCGTTCGGACTCGGCACCCCTGCACGGGCTGGTGGCCCGCATGATCGAGGCGGTGCCGGGCATCCGCTGTCTGCGCGACCCGACGCGCGGTGGTCTGGCAACCACCCTCAACGAACTGGCGCTGCAGTCGGGTGTGGGCATGATGGTGGAGGAGGAACGGATACCGGTGGCGCCAGCGGTGGCTGCGGCCTGCGAACTGCTGGGGCTGGACCCGCTGTATGTGGCCAACGAGGGCAAGCTTGTGTGCATCTGCCCGGCAGACGATGCCGAGCGTCTGCTGTCGGTGATGCGTGCGGACGCGCTGGGCCGGGAGGCCGCCATCATCGGCCACGTGGTGGCCGATGCCCATCACTTCGTACGGATGCGCACTGCCTTTGGCGGTGTTCGCATCATCGATTGGCTGGCCGGCGAGCAGCTGCCGAGGATTTGCTAGTGGCTGAATTTCTGCGTGTGCGCGGACAGGTGCAGGGCGTGGGTTTCCGCCCCTTCGTCTGGCACCTGGCCCGGCGCCTCGGCATCCGCGGGCGGGTATGGAACGATGGCGATGGCGTCTGTATCCAGGCCTGGGGGGATGCAGCGATGCTGCAGGATTTCCGGCGCCGTCTGCGCGCTGATCCACCGCAGCTGGCACGCGTCGATACCATCGAGCATGCGCCGCTGACCGGGGTGGATATGCCGGATGCATTTGTCATCGCTGCCAGCCGGGCTGGCGGATCCAGCAGGGTGGTGACGCCGGACGCCGCGGTCTGCCCGGACTGTCTGCGCGACGTGCTGGATCCGACGGATCGCCACTTCCGTTATCCGCTGACCAGCTGCAGCCACTGCGGCCCACGCCTGTCGATCGTGTGGGCCGTACCCTACGACAGGCGCCATACCAGCATGGTGTCCTTCACCATGTGTCCCGCCTGCCAGGCCGAGTACGATGACCCTGCCGACCGACGCTTCCATGCCCAGGCCAACGCCTGCCCGGCGTGCGGTCCGAGTACGTGGCTGGAATATGGGGACGGCCGGCGTTTCGACGGCCGCGATGGCGAGGCCGTGGCCGAAGCGGCCAGGCTGATCCGGCAGGGGCATATCGTGGCCATCAAGGGCATCGGCGGCATCCATCTGGCGGCGGATGCCGGCAATGGCGAGGCCGTGGCTAGGTTGCGGGCGCAAAAGGGACGTGATGCCAAGCCGTTGGCGCTGATGGCGCGCGATGTCGAGATGGTCGCCGTCCATGCCGAGATGGAAGAGATGGAAAGGCAGCTGCTCACGGGGCGTGAGGCCCCGATCGTGCTGCTCGCCAGGCGTTCGGATGGCGAACGCCTGGCCAAGGGTATCGCTCCGGGGCAGAACAGGCTGGGCTTTATGCTCCCCTATACGCCGATGCATGCCCTGCTGATGCAGGATCTCGTGCGCCCGATCGTGCTGACCTCCGGCAACCGTTCGGATGCGCCGCAGTGCATCGGCAACGATGAGGCGCGCCGCCGCCTGGCCGGCATCGCCGATGCATGGCTGCTGCACGACCGTGACATCGTCAACCGGCTGGATGATTCGGTGGTGGCGGTGGCGGCCGGCAGGCCGCGTCTGCTGCGCCGGGCCCGTGGCTACGCCCCGGCTCCCCTGCAACTGCCTGCAGGGTTCGAGGCAGCACCTGCCGTGCTGGCCATGGGCGGGGAGATGAAGCATACCTTCTGCCTGCTGTCGGAAGGGCAGGCTGTACTGTCGCAGCATATGGGCGACCTGGAGCAGGCCGAGGCCTTTCAGGCCTGCCGGCAAGGCTTGGACCTGTATCGGCACATGTTTGGCTTCCGGCCCCGAGCCGTGGCCGTGGACATGCATCCGGATTACCTGTCGGCTCAGTTGGGCCGGGAACAGGCGGAAGCGGAGGGCGTGCCGCTGATCGCGGTGCAGCACCACCATGCGCATATTGCGGCCTGCATGGCCGAGCACGGGCGGCCGCTTCAGGCACTCCCGGTGCTGGGCATCGCCCTCGACGGCTTGGGGTTCGGCAACGGCGGCACGCTGTGGGGGGGCGAGTTCATCGAGGCAGGCTATGCGGGATTCGCACGCCTGGCCTGCTTCAAGCCGGTGGCCATGCCCGGCGGCAGCCGGGCCGTGCGTGAGCCCTGGCGTAATACATTCGCGCAGCTGCATGTACTCGGCTGGGAGCGGATGCGGCGCGAGTTCGCCGATGTCGATATCGTCCGTTTCCTGGCAGAGCGGCCCGTGCATGTGTTGCAGGCGATGGTGGAACGGGGGCTGAACAGCCCGCCGGCCTCCTCGTGCGGCCGGCTGTTCGATGCCGTGGCCGCTGCACTCGGCATCTGCCGGGACCATGCCGGCTACGAGGGCCAGGCAGCCATCGAACTCGAATCTCTGGCCATATCCGATGCTGGTGATCGCGGTTGCTATCCCTTCCGGACCGAGGCCGTCGGCGGGATGCTGCATCTGGGTTGGGACGCGCTGTGGCCGGCGCTGCTGGCCGATATCCGCCAGGGTACGGACAGGGCCCGCATCGCCGCCCGCTTCCATCGTTCCGTGATTGCCGCCGTTTGTGATACGGCGCTGAGTCTGTGCAGGGAACGAAAGCTGGATACGGTGGCCCTCGGTGGTGGCGCCTTCCAGAACAGGTTACTGCTTTCGGGTGTCGTCGATGGGCTCAATAAGGGGGGACTGGAGGTGCTGGTGCCGGAGCGCATTCCGGTCAATGACGGCGGCCTGTCGCTGGGCCAGGTGGCGGTGGCGGCGGCCAGGCTTTTGCACGATGGCTGAGCGCAAGCCGCATGTTCCACGTCCCGGTCCTGTTTTGTCATCCGCCGGGGATGCCCTACAATGGTGGCAAAGGAGACAGCCATGGATTCGGCCAGCGGCGTGAGCGATACGCCTCATCCTGCATCCCCGACTCGTTCCGGCGGGCGTGCGCATCTTCTGCATGAACTGCATGAGGTACAGCAACGGCTGCGGCATGTCCCGCGCCAGGCCATCTGCGATGTCGCCGCGCGCCTTGATCTACCCATCAGCCAGGTTGAGTCCGTGGTGGATTTCTACTCCTTTTTCCATCGCACGCCGCGCGGGCGCTACGATATCCTGCTCAGTACCTGCACCAGTTGCGGTCATATGCATGGCGAGGACGACCTGATGCAGATGCTGGGCAGCCGGCTTGGGGCGGAGGCCGGACAGACGCGTGCCGATGGCCAGCTCAGCCTTGGCTCCACCTCATGCATCGGCATGTGCGACCAGGGCCCGGCCCTGCTGGTCAATGGCTTGCCGCTCACCCGCGTGGACGCCCGGCGCCTGGATAAGCTGGCGGAGTTGATCGAAGCCGGCACACCCATCGCCGACTGGCCAGAGGAGTGGTTCTCTATTGATGACCAAGTGCGCCAGCCGGGGCTGCTGCTCGATAGCCCCTGGCAGGATGGTGCGGCCATCCGGGCAAGCCTGCAGATGGGTGCTGAGGCGATGCTGGCCGAGATCAGCCGCTCCGGATTGCGCGGGCGCGGTGGCGCCGGTTTCGGCACGGGCATGAAATGGCAGTTCTGCCGTCAGGCCAATGGCGGGGAGCGTTATGTCGTCTGCAATGCCGACGAGGGCGAGCCGGGCACCTTCAAGGACCGCGTGCTGCTGGCCAGCCATGCCGACATGCTGTGCGAGGGCATGACCGTTTGTGCGCATGTAATCGGCGCCCACCAGGGCTTCATCTACCTACGCGGCGAGTACCGCTACCTGCTGCCGGCCCTGCAAGAAATGCTGGGCCGCCGCCGCGAGACGGGTCTGCTGGGCCCGGATATCCTCGGGCAGCACGGGTTCAGCTTCGATATCGACATCATCGTCGGTGCCGGCGCCTATATCTGTGGCGAGGAATCGGCACTGATCGAGTCGCTGGAGGAAAAGCGCGGTATCCCACGCATCCGTCCTCCGTTTCCGGTCACGCACGGCTATCTCGGCCAGCCGACGGTGATCAACAACGTCGAGACCCTAGTAGCTGCCGCGGCCATCGCGTTCCATGGCGCCGAATGGTTTGCGGCCCAGGGCACCGACCATTCGAAGGGCAGCAAGCTACTGAGTATCAGCGGTGACTGCGCGGCTCCCGGTATCTACGAGTTCCCTTTCGGGGTTTCCATACGCCATATTCTCGACGATTGCAGGGCAGAGGATGTGCAGGCGGTGCAGGTCGGCGGTCCCTCGGGCACGCTGATTGGACCCACCGAATTCGAGCGCCATCTGGCCTTCGAGGATCTGGCCACCGGCGGTTCCCTGATGGTCTATGGTCGGCAGCGCGATTTGTTGGCGATCATCCGCAACTTTGCCCATTTCTTCGCCCATGAAAGCTGCGGTTTCTGCACGCCCTGCCGCGTCGGCACCTCGTTGCTGAAGAATGCGCTGGACAAGGTCGGGTGGGGTCATGGCACCCATTACGATGTCGAGGATATCCGCCGGTTGGCGGCCCTGGTCAAGCGCCGTTCCCACTGCGGACTTGGACATACGGCGCCCAATCCCATCCTCGACGTGTTGCAGCGCTTCCCGCAGGTAATCGAAGAACGGCTGGCGCAAAGCGGCTTCGAGCCCTACTTCGATCTTGATGCCTCACTGGAAGAGGCCAGAGTCCTGGCCCATCGCAACGATGCTGAGGCCCATCTGCCATGAGCGGAAAAGGCAAAGGCGGCACCATCAGCATCGACGGGCGGGAGATCCCGTTCGCAGCCGGACAGACGATCATGGACGCGGCCCTGGCCGCCGGCATCTACATCCCGCATCTGTGCCACAAACCCGGGCTGACGCCGCATGGCAGCTGCCGGCTGTGCACCGTGGAGGTGAATGGCCGTAATGCCGCCGCCTGCACGCAGCCGGCGGCCGATGACCAGAGCATCGACAGTGATACCGTGGCGCTGAACGAGGTGCGCAAGACGATCATCCAGATGCTGTTCATCGAGGGCAATCACCTGTGTCCATCCTGCGAGAAGAGTGGAGACTGCACGCTGCAGGCCGTGGCCTATTACCTGGGCATGCTCGATGGCCATTTTCCGCAGTTTTTCCCCAGGCGTGAGGTGGATGCCTCGCACCCGGACATCGTGCTCGACCGTGACCGCTGCATCCTGTGCGAGCAGTGCGTGCGCGCTAGCCGCGAGATCGACGGCAAGGACGTGTTTGCCATTAGTGGGCGGGGCATCCAGGCGAGCCTGATCGTCAATGCGCCGAGCGGCAGGCTGGCCGATACCGACATCGCGGTGACCGATGTGGCCGCCCATATCTGTCCGGTCGGGGCCATCCTGATCAAGGGGCGTGGCTTTGATGTGCCGATTGGCCAGCGCATCTTCGATGTGCACGGTGTCAGTGACACCGCGCGCGAACGCCTGCCGCTTGAGAAATCGAGGCATATCGATGACGAGTAAGCTCAGGGTTGCCACCACTTCGCTTGCCGGCTGTTTTGGCTGCCATATGTCTTTTCTGGATATGGATGAACGCTTGGTGGAACTGTTCGAGCATATTGAATTCGACCGTTCGCCGTTCACCGACATCAAGCACTGTGGCCCCTGCGATATCGGCCTGATCGAGGGCGGGCTGTGCAATGCCGACAATGTGCATGTGCTGCGCGAATTCCGCCGCAACTGCCGCATCCTGGTTGCCGTCGGCGCCTGCGCCATCAATGGCGGCGTGCCGGCGATGCGCAACCATTTCACCCTGCGCGAATGCCTTGAGGAGTCCTATGTCGGTGGCCTGGGTATCGTCAATCCGCAGATACCCAATGATCCGGAATTGCCCCTGCTGCTGAGCAAGGTACATCCGGTGCATGAGGTCGTGCAAGTGGACTATTACCTTCCGGGCTGCCCGCCACCCGCCGATGCCTTTGCCGAGGTGCTGAACGACCTGATCGCGGGACGGCGGCCCAGGCTATCCCGCTCCCTGCTGCATTACGACTGAGCGGGTACGGACGATGACGCAGCAGCAAAAACCAGACTCTTCCACGCCCAGGCGCGTCACCATCGATCCGGTGTCGCGCGTCGAGGGCCATGGCCGCATCTCTTTGCTGCTCGATGCGAACAACCATGTGCATGAGGCCCGATTCCACATCGTCGAATTTCGCGGCTTCGAAAAGTTCATCCAGGGCCGGCCCTACCGCGAGGTGCCATTCGTCGTGCAGCGCCTGTGCGGTATCTGTCCGGTCAGTCACCAACTGGCTGCTGCCAAGGCCGTGGACCAACTGGTTGGTGTGGAGGTGCTGACGCCGACGGCCTTCAAGCTGCGCCGGCTGCTGCATTTCGGGCAGGTGCTGCAGTCGCATTCCCTGCATTTTTTCCATCTCGCCTCGCCCGATCTGCTGTTCGGCTTCGGCAGCGATGTGGCGCAGCGCAACATCGCAGGCCTGCTGGAGAGCTCCCCGGAACTCGCGATGAAGGGTGTCCGGTTGCGCAAGTACGGTCAGCAGATCATCGAGGCCATCACCGGCAAGCGCATCCATGGGGTGGCCACGGTGCCGGGAGGCATGAACAAGGCGCTCACCATGGCCCAGCGAGATACCCTGCTGGCCGGTGTTAAGGATGTCATTGGCTGGTGCCAGGAGGCGGTGGCATTGAATGAACAGATCCACCGTGCGCATGCGGAGAACCACGACTTCGGTGCCATCCAAAGCAATTTTCTGTCTCTGACCGGCGATGGGGGAGAGCTGGAGCTTTACCACGGAGGCCTGCGCGCGCGCGCCGCATCGGGCGACATCATCCTCGACGGCTTCGATTACCGGGGGTATGGCGAGTTGCTGCGCGAGGAGGTGCGGCCGTGGAGCTATATGAAGTTCCCGTTCCTGCTCTCCCTCGGCCAGAAAAGTGGCTGGTACCGGGTCGGGCCGCTGTCGCGCGTCAACAACTGCGACATGATTCCAACGCCACTGGCCGAGGAGCAGCGCCGGCGCTTCCGGGACTACGGGCAGGGCGGTTTGGTGCACGATACGCTGGCTTATCACTGGGCGCGCATGATCGAGGCGCTGCACTGCGCCGAGTCGATTGAACGGCTGCTGGCCGATACCGACATCACCGGCAGCGAACTGGTGGTGCCGGAAGGACAGAGGCGACGCGAGGGTATCGGCGTTATCGAGGCTCCGCGCGGCACGCTGTTCCATCACTACCGCATCGACGATGAGGGCCTGATCGAGAAGGCCAACCTGATCGTATCGACGACGAGCAACAACCAGGCAATGAACGAATCGCTGCGCGCCGTCGCCGATCGCTACCTCGACGGCCAGACGCTGACCGAAGGTTTGCTCAATCACCTGGAGGTGGCGATCCGTGCCTATGATCCCTGCCTGTCCTGCGCCACCCATGCGCTGGGACGCATGCCGTTGCAGGTGGAATTGGTCGATACCGCCGGCCAAATCGTCGATCGCCTGACCAAGGGCGGGAAGGCCTGAGATGGGCGGCATGCTGGTGTTCGGCTACGGCAACCCCGGGCGGGGTGACGATGCCCTGGGTCCGGCGTTCGTGGAGCGCCTTGCGCGTGAAAATCCGGATGCGGCCGACAATGCCGAATATCTCTCCGACATGCAGCTGCAGGTCGAGCATGTTACCGATCTGTGTGGACGCCAGCTGCTGCTGTTCGTCGATGCCGATGCGGCGTGCCAGCCGCCGTTTCAGCTGTCGCGCATCCATGCCGAGCGGGATACCAGCTATACCAGCCATGCCATGACGCCGCAGGCATTGCTGTATGCCTTCTGCCAGGTCTACGGCAGAAAGGCGCCGCCCGCCTTGTTATTGCGTATCCGTGGCTACGGCTTCGATCTGGGCGAATCTCTGGATGCCCGGGCCGATACGAACCTCAGGGAGGCACTGGCGCTGGCCAGCCGGCTGGGCGTTGCCGATGCGCAGCGCTGGCAGCAAAGCGCCTGCGGTCATGACGATGCCATCATTGCTGGCCGTGGTTCAGCCGAGGATGGATGAGGCGGCGGGCCGCGAGACTAATCAACATCATATTGAATTGCATCGGTAGGCTTCTATAGTGGGCTGGTGGACAGTTGCAGGGCCTGGGTTAGGTTCTGGATTCGAACGCAAGGGGGAAAAAGGTGCACAAGTCTCAGTTGTTAGCATTCGGAGTGGGCATGACTGTGGGCATGGGGAACGGCTCGGTGTTTGTCGTGACGATGAATCACTTCCTCGGCCGCTCTCCGTACGACACGGCGGGCATGTGGGGGTTCGATGCCTACAATCCTTTCACCTACGCCGGCTTTGAGGATTTCGTGATGATTCTGTTCGGTGTCGCCTTCTGGTGGCTGCTGGTCGCAGGCCTGAAGAAGTTCGCGGAGATCGAGGGGCAGCCGTTCGAAGATTAGCGGGGATCGTTCCCGATAGCCGGGCCCACCCGGCCCGTCCGTTGCCCGAATGCAGCGCCGGACGCGTTAGCTCACGCCTGCCCCGGTGCACGGCTTCCGGGATTCGGTGAGCTAACCAGCCGGGCCGCCATGCCGGCGTGCGTATCGATCTCCAGTTTCCCACCTGTCCGGTAGAAGAATCCTTCGCATCCACCCATGTCGCGCGCCAACGTTTCAAGGTAGGAGTCGGTGCCCTGGGTCAGGGCAAATGTCCGGATGGATGGCTGATGATGTTTGCAGTAAAACAGCACCGCCATGCCGCCCAGATCACTGGCATCGATATCGGCAACCACGACATCCACGTTTCCTTGCAGGATCAGCGCATATGCCTGCCTGTCCGTATGTACGACCTGCATGCTCCATCCATAGGTGCTTAGCAGGGAGGCGATCTGGTAACCGACAATGATATTGGCGGACAGGATCAGCCCTTGGGCTTTCCCCCGGGGTGCTCGGCCCGCTACACGGTCGGGATGTTTATGTTTCAGGAGCATGCCTCTCCCCCTTCGAGCAAATGTTGCTCACCGCCCCGATCAGAGGTATTTTCGCAAAATACTTAGTGTATGCCGCTTGTTCATTATGGCGTGTGCCAAGGTGAGAATGAATGCGTACGGTTGCTTAGGTGTATGTGCTTATTCAGATTTCCGGGGTATTCGGCAATATTCTGAAGAGGAGATGGGCACAGATTTTCAAACCGGTGCATTCGGGGTTGAAAGAGCGCATAAGGTTGCGCACGTGCGCAGTTGAGGGACAGATGGATTATAAGTCGACAGGGATGAATCAAGACGGCATATCAGGCATCCGTGCCTTGGCCGTTTTCGCACCGGAATACCCCCGTAAAAACAACCTGGATTTTGGCCGGCTCCCTGCGGCCATGGCTGCTCCTGCATGAACATCGAACCCAATGTCTTCGTCATCGATGACGACGAAATCGTGCGGGATGTGCTGGCACAGACGATCGAAACGGGAGGGGTTGCCGTCCAAACCTTTCCAAGTGCTGAGGCATTCATCCAGGCCTGCACTCCCGAATGGCAGGGATGTATTATCCTCGACGTAAAGATGCCAGGCATGGATGGGCCGACCCTGCAGAAAGAGCTGCTTCAGCGTGGTGTCCGAATGCCCATCATCTTCCTCTCAGCCTATGGCAGCATCCCGCTGACCGTGCGCACCATCAAGGCCGGCGCCGTGGATTTTTTGACCAAGCCCGTGGATACCGAGAAGTTGATGGAACGCATCCGCATGGCATTCGAGATCAATGCAAAGCTCGTCGAGGCCACGGAACGCCTCGCCGGCCTTACCGAGCGCGAACATCAGGTCATGATGCTGGCCGTGCAGGGGAAGGCCAACAAGGAGATTGCCAGGGATCTCGATATCAGCCCGCGCACGGTGGAGGTCCATCGTTCCCACATCATGCAAAAAACGGGTGCAAACAGTCTTCTCGAACTGGCGGATATCGTGAAGGAACTCGACAGATGGAATCTGTCTCCCGGGTCATCCTGATTCCCGTAGCAGACGACGATCATTCTGCATTTCCATTCCATGAGCATTTGGCCGCATTTGCCGGCAGGTAACCACTAAACGGGGTGGACCATGCCCATACACGGGGATGAACTGCTGTTTGTCTACGGCACGCTGCGCCGCGGCGGCAGCCATCATGATCTGCTGCATGGGGCGCCGATGCTCGGTGACTGGACCAGCGGGCCGCACTTCGATCTACTCGACATGGGGCCGTATCCGGCATTGATAGGCGGCCGGGGCCGGGTGAGCGGAGAGATCTACCGCATCGGCAGCCACATGCTGCCGGCCCTGGATGCCTATGAGGGATGCCCCGGCGATTATCGCCGCGAGCGCATCCATACCCCCTTCGGCGAGGCCTGGGTCTACCTGTGGGACCGACCGGCGCCTGCGGTATCGGTGATCCCCGGCGGCGACTGGCTGCAGCATCTGGCCGGGCACAACTAATAGACTTGCCAGCCAAGGGGTGGAACTGTACTCCCCAGCGACTAGATTAACGGTATGCGCCGCATCGATGTGTTCAATGGCGATGCCGATGGCATCTGCGCCCTGCACCAGCTGAGGCTGGCCGAGCCATGCGATTCTATGCTCGTCACCGGCGTCAAGCGCGACATCGCCCTGCTGAAGCGTGTCGAGGCCCTTGCGGGTGACATGGTGACGGTGCTGGACATCTCGCTGGAGGCCAACCGTCACGATCTGCTGCGCTTACTCGTCGATGGTGTCCGTGTGCGCTACTTCGACCATCACTTCGCCGGCGATCTGCCGGACAGCCCGCATTTCGAGGCGCATATCGACGAACGTTCCGAGGTGTGTACCAGCCTTTTGGTCAACGATTTCCTCGAAGGGCGCTATCTCGCCTGGGCGGTAACTGCCGCCTTCGGCGACAACTTGCACGATTCGGCCCGCAGGGCGGCCGCTGACTTGCAGCTTGCCGAGGAGAAGCTGCAGGCGCTGCAGAGTCTTGGCGAATGCATCAACTACAACGGTTATGGTGCTACTGTCGAAGATCTGTTCTATGCCCCGGATGACCTGTACCGGGCCATTCATCCCTATACCGATCCGTTCGCCTTCATCATTGAGTCCGAGGTCTACCCGAGGCTACGCGACGGCATGGCCAGCGATTTACAGCAGGCGCGGGAGCTGCCACTGAAGCAGCTGGGCGGGGAGGCGGTGGTCTTCCTGCCTGACGCGCCATGGGCGCGCCGGGTGAGCGGCGTGTTCGCCAACGAACTGGCACGCGCCAACCGCGGACGGGCGCACGCATTGCTTACGGAACTTTCGGATGGGGCATATCTGGTCAGCGTGCGCGCGCCACTGGCCAATCCGGCGGGAGCCGGAGAGCTATGCCAGCGCTTCCCGACCGGCGGCGGCCGCGAGGCGGCGGCAGGCATCAACCACCTGCCGGCCGATCAGCTCGATGCCTTCATCGACGCCTTCCGTCATCAGTACCAAGATTTGGTATAGCCGCAAGCAAGCATCATGACTTGGATTCGGGCTTTGCAACATGGCTGTTTCTAGCAATGCTCCGGCAGTCAAAAGGGCCGAAGTTGACCCAACTGTCGTTCGTATCTTCAAAAGCGAGGACGAGTACATCGGCTTAAGTGTCGATCTCTTGATTGAGACCGGGTCATATGTGTGTATTGCCGGGAATATCGTCCCGCCGGCAAATTCCTGGAATCGACATGAGGCTGTTCTGGTAGGGCATCTGGTCCGCTTATACAAGCTTATTTCGGCTTTGCTTGACCAAACGTGTCAGCACAAACGAGAGACTGCTTTCGTTTTTGCTCGGCTTGCTTTTGAATGTATCGTGAATACTAAGTTCCTCATCAAGAATGACCGGGCTGAGGTCGTTCAGTCTTATGTTGAACATTCAATGCGATATGAAAAGCGGCTCCGCGACATGATCCGTGCGAATATCGATTCTCGAGACGGTGACGTGCTGCCAATCGAGCAGAGGATATTGGAATCTGTCGACAGATCAGCGAGAGATTCTGGAGTGGACCTCGATTGCATTCAGCCGCCGAAGAACTGGGCAGGAAAAAATCTGTTTGAGAAAGCTAAGGATGTTGGTCTTCAGGAAACGTACTTAGGTGCGTTCGGGGGCCCGTCCCATTCAGTTCATGGGAATTGGCAAGATTTGATTGAATATCACCTTAAGCCTGAGGAAGATGGGTTCTTGCCGAATTTTGAATGGCACCCACCTCGTCCTCAGTTACTAACAACCATAGCCATTCTAACGGTCGGTACACTAGCTGAGTTCTTCTCCGAGATTATCGGTCCGGCTGGAGACGCCGTTGCGGAAAAGCTTCCAGATTTGAATGAGCGTGTTCGGCTTCTCATACGCCTGCACGAGGAATTTTTAAGCTTGCGGATGCACAGTTAACCCATTTATAGGAGGAGTATATGAAAGCACATGGATATGCCACACGTTCCGCCACAGAAGACCTCGGGCCATTCAGCTTCGAGCGGCGAGAACTGCGCCCCGAGGATGTGGCCATCGAGATCCTGTTCTGCGGTATCTGCCACTCCGACATCCACATGGCTCGAAACGAATGGGGGGGCGGGACGCATTACCCCTTCGTTCCGGGACATGAGATCGTCG
>CAYRBJ010000018.1:0-9527 GCA_964422615.1 uncultured Zetaproteobacteria bacterium
CCGTTGTAACGCCGGTATACCTGTTTGCTGCCGGGCCAGGTGGCCTTGCCCTCGGAGATCTTGCGGCGCGGCACGCCGGCGTATTCCTGCAGCTTGTAAGCGCAATCGAGGCAGGGCGCATCGCTGGAGGTGTCCATGCGTGTGCCGATGCCGAAGCCGTCGATCGGTGCTTCTCTGGCAGCGATATCCTGCAACTGGTATTCATCCAGATTGCCGCTGGCGAAGATGCGTACGTCGTGCAAACCGCCATCGTCGAGGATGCGGCGTACCTTGAACGCGTGCTCGGCAAGATCTCCGGAGTCCAGGCGCACGGACTGGATGCGGATGCCCTCGCGGGCCAGCACGGGCGCCAGGCTGATGATGCGGGCGGCCGCCCTTTCCGTATCGTAGGTGTCGATCAGCAGCACGACGTTGTCCCGGTGACTGCGGGCGAAATGCAGGAAGGCCTCGTTCTCGTTGTCATGGGCCAGGATGTAGGAGTGGGCCATGGTGCCGTAGAGTGGGATGTCCCAGCGGGCGCCGGCCAGCACCGTGGCGGTTCCGCCGAAGCCGGCGAGGTAGCTGGCGCGCGCTGCCATCAGACCTGCCTGGGCCTCGTGTGCCCGCCTGAGGCCGAAATCCACGAGCAGTTTCCCGGGCGCTGCCAGCACCATACGCGCCGCCTTGGAGGCGATCAGGCACTGGAAATGCAGGATATTGATCAGGCGCGTCTCGACCAGTTGCGCCACAGGCAAGGGGGCGGTGATGCGCAGCACCGGTTCGTTGGCGTAGAACACCGTTCCCTCGGGCATGGCGTCCACATCGCCGACAAAACGCAGCCTGGCCAGTGAATCGACGAAATCGCGGGAGAAGCGGCCGCAACCGGTCAGCCAGGAAAGCTCCTCATCGGTGAAACGAAGCTGCTGCAGGAATGCCAGCGCCTGCTCAAGACCGGCGGCCATCAAGAATCCACGCTGGCGCGGTAGCCGGCGTACGAAGAACTCGAATACCGCCGTGTCGTTCATGCCGCGATCGAGATAGCTCTGCATCATCGTGAACTGGTACAAATCGGCGAGCAGGGGATTGTGCACCGACGGCCTCATGCCAGATTTCCCAGCGTCACCGGCATGGCTCCGGCCGCCTGCATGCGCGCGATGGCGCGCTCGCCATCGCCCGGCTCGACATCGACGGCGCGGATGGCATCGGTCAGCAGGTGCACGCGGTAGCCGAGCTTCAACGCATCCAGCACCGTGTTCAGCACGCAATAGTCGGTGGCCAGGCCACCGATATGGACCTGCCGGATTCCTCGTTGCTTCAGTGTGCTATCCAGTGTCGTCCCATCGAATCCGGAGTAGGCATCCGCCTCGGGTGTGTCGGCCTTGGAGACGATGATCGTTTCCGGCGGCAGGTGCAACGCGTCGGCAAAGCCGGCGCCGGCGGAGCCGGCGATGCAGTGCGGTGGCCAAGGCCCGCCCTGCGCCGCAAACGAGCAGTGATCGGCCGGGTGCCAGTCGCGCGTGGCGAATATCGGTCTTTGCTGGTGGGCGAATGCCTCGATATAGCGATTCAGCATCGGCACGACCGCATCGCCATCGGGCACACCGAGGGCGCCGCCGGGAAGGAAATCGCGCTGGACATCGACCAGGATCAGAGCGCTGCGCGCAAACGGGTGTTCCATGGCAAACTCCTGCCCCGGGTACATAGTGCAATCGGCATGGCGCAGCAAGTGTGCGCAGGCGCAGGCTGGCGCAGGGTTCAGGTACTGGGACGAATCGGAACGCGGTAACTGCGGTTGCAGTATTCGCAGCTGATGGTGATCTGGCCCTGCGCATCGGCCAGCGAAGCCAGTTCGTCCTGCGACAGATAGCGCAACGCCTCGACCATCGATTCCTCGCTGCAACGGCACTGGTAGCGGTATGGCACACGCTCCACCACCTTGCAGCCGAGATCGGCAAAGCCGGCCAGAATGGTGTCGGCATCACCCGCCTCGAGCGTCTGCGAAGGGATGGCGGCCATCGCCTGTACTGCCCTGAACCAGTGTTCGTCGTCGCAGCCGGGCATCGCTTCGATCAGCAGGCCGGTGGTGCCGACCAGCGCCACGTCGGCATGTATCTGTACCGACTGCCCGAGGTAATGGACCAGATGATCGGCCAGATGATCCGAGTCGTGTTCGATGGTCGAGATGTAAGGGTGGCCGATACCCAGGTCGCGCACGGTGGAAAGCAGCACCGGACGTCCGAGCCAGGCCGTCATGGCATCTGTGCCGGTGTGCATCATGGCGCCATCCTCCCGCCAGATCATGTAGCCGCGGACCGTACTGTGGCCCGCCTCAGCCAGGATGCGCACCAGCGGGGACGTTTTCTGCTCGGGTCGGGCATCCAGCTGCAATACCTGGCGGATGCCGCCCTTGCTGATACTCAGCAGCAGCACCGAGGCGACCAGAACCCTGCCGAACAATTCCGCCGGCGCGCCAGCAAGGCCATGGACGCGAGCGCCTTCCTCGGCGACGGCCCTGCCACTGAGCACGGCACCGCGGGTGTAGGCGCCGGGCAGCAGAAAGCGGGTCAGGATGCTGGAATCTGCGTGCTCAGCCATAGGCGGGCCTCGGTCAAAGACGTGAAGCAGCGGCTGGCACCTGCCGCCTCGAGTTCGGTGCAGGTAAAGGCATGGGCCAGCCCGAGGGCGGTGCAACCCGCACGCACGGCCGCCTGCATGTCGGCGGTGCCGTCACCGATCATCACGGCCTCGGCCGGATTGATCCCCATGCATTCACAGGCCAGGTGCAATGTATGGGGATCGGGTTTCTGCGCCCGTCCCTCCGTCAGCCCGATCACATAGTCGATCCACGGTGTCCACGCCAGATGCGTGAGCTGCAACTCGGCTCTCGATTGCGATTTGCTGGTGACGATGGCCACGGAAAGGCCTGCCGTCTTTGCCCATTGCAGCATCGCCTTCGCCCCGGGCATCGGCGTCAGTTCATACATGCGTTCATCGTGGAATTGCAGGTACAGGTGAACCGCCTCATCAAAGCGATTCCCGAACAGGGTGCGGATGCTCGCTTCTCCACGACCGGTATGACGCCGGATATCCGCCTCATTCATCTCGGTCAGGCCCAGGGCGGCCAGCGTGCGATTCAGGGCGTAGACGATGGGGACGAAGGCATCGACAAGCGTTCCGTCCATGTCAAACAGGATGGCGCGGATCGCACTCATGCGCCCATGCTCCGGAATTGTGCGATCATGGCCCGGCGCAGGTTCAGGGTAAGTGGCCCGGGGTGACCGTTGCCGATGTCCTGTCCGTCCACGCGGCATACCGGCGCCAGGGCGTAAAGCGTGCTCGTCATCATGCATTCGGAAAGCTTCGGCTCCGCCAGCCGCCACGGACGCTCCTCAACGCGAATGCCGGCGTGGCTCGCCTGACGCAACGCCATCTCCCGCGTGATGCCGCCAAGCACATGCCGATCCAGTGGATGGGTAACGAGTGCACCGTCGATGATGGCCAGAACGTTCGTGGCCGCTCCCTCAAGGACATGGCCATCGGTGTCGGTCCAGAAGCCTTCCTCCGCTCCACGGCGCACCGCTTCCTGCCTTCCCATGACGCTGGCGAGCAGGGCGGTGGTCTTGATATCGCATCGCTCCCAGCGGAAATCGCGCAGGGTGATGGCCGAATACTCTGGCGCCTGCTCCGGCGGGAAAGGCAGGCCTCGGCAGGTGATGACCAGCGTAGGCCTGATTGCGTCGGGGATGCGCAGCGCGCGTGGCGCGGCACCGCGAGTCACCTGCACATAGACCGAGGCATTGCGAAAGGGGTTGCGGCGGCAGGTTTCCCCGATCAGTTCCGCCAGTTTATCCGCCGGGCATGGCATGGACATGTCAATAGCCGTGCAGGAGGCCTGCAGGCGCCGCAGATGCGCCGGCAGGTCGAGAAAGACGCCGCCGTAGCAGGCGATGACCTCGTAGACACTGTCCGCAAACTGGAATCCGCGGTCTTCGACATGCACATACGCCCGGTCGAGTGGCACGAAGCTGCCGTTGACATAGGCGATGAGGGATGACACTGCGCCGGATTCGTTATTCTTTGGTTTGCGCCGCCTGATCGCTGGCATGCCACCACAGGCGCAGGGCGTCCCATTTGCGGCCGATCCAGGAGGCCCGGGCCACGCCGCTGTTCGCTTCCATGGCGACACTGCCCAGCACCTGTGCTTTGTCCTTGCCCGGAATCTTGGCGACGGCCTCGATGGTGCCGAGGATCTGTCCCTTGGCGATCGGGGCCCTGAGCGGTGCCTGATAGTGCAGGTGGAACTTGACGTATCTCTCTAAGCCCCGGGGGACACTGATCCACATGGGTTTCTCAGGAACAAGCCAGAGCTCATCCTTTTTGCCGTCGTAGACCGCCACCTCACGCCGGATGTCATGCTCGGCCGGACGCATGGTCACGAAGTTGCGGAAGGCAAAGTCCAGGATGGCCCTGGACTGCTGGGCGCGTGCTTCTTTGGAATCGGTGCCGAACACCGCGGTGACGAAACGGGTGTTGCCCTTTTGCGCCGAGGTGACTTGGCAGTAGCCGGCGGCATCGGTGTGGCCGGTCTTGATGCCATCGACAAGCGGATCCCGCCACAGCAGCAGATTGCGGTTGGACTGGGTGATGTTGTCAAAGGTGTAGCTGTGTTCCTTGAACAGCGGGTAGTACTGGGGGAAATCGCGCCACAGGGCGACGCCGAGACGGGCCATGTCCAGGGCCGAGCTGTAGTGATCGGCGATGGGGTAGCCGGTGGTGTCGGCGAAGTGCGTGTGCGTCATGCCCAGTTCCTTGGCCTTGGCGTTCATGCGGCTGACGAAGGCGGCCTCGGTGCCGGCGATGTATTGGGTCAGGGCAATGACGGCATCGTTGCCGGAGTCGGTGGAGATGCCGTGCAACAGCTGGTTGACGGTCGGGTGCATGCTCGGATCGATGAACATTTTGCTGCCGCCCATGTGCCAAGCCTTCTTGCTGACCGGCACATGGTCGTTCAGGCCGATGCGCCCCGTTTTGAGATCCTCGAAGGCCAGATACAGGGTCATCAGCTTGGTCAGGCTGGCCGGGGGCAATTGTTCGTTCGGATTATCACTGGCGAGCACCTGGCCGGAACGCGCATCGATCAGCACCCATGACTTGGCGGCGATATGCGGCGGCTGGGGCCACCATGCGGCCTGAGCTCCGGAGGCCATCGCCAACAGGGAAGAAATGAGCAACGTCATTGACCAAAGGCGTTTTACCATATCCAGTCCTCCTCGGGGTTGGCATGCCACGCGATGGGCTCGGGCCATGCCGGTGGATCAAGTGAGAGTGTTTGCGCATGCAACATCATACGCGGATGTGGGTGGCCGCCGTAACGGCTGTCACCAAGCAAGGGGCATCCTAGCGCCGCCAGATGCACGCGCAATTGGTGTGTGCGTCCGGTGTGTGGCACCAGGCGCAGCAGTGCGCGCGCGTCGCGCCGCTCGATGACCTCGGCTTCGGTGTCGCAGGGGCGGCCGTCTTCCTGCACCGCATAACGGCCGCGGGCATCGCGCCGGCTGCCGATGGGCAGGGTGATATGCTGGCTTTGCCAGTCCGGTGCCGGTTCGACGACACCCAGATACGCTTTTTTAACCGACGAGGCCCAATGCCGCTGCAGGCGCTGCAGACATGCCGAATCGGTCGCGAACAGCATCAGCCCGGAGGTGCCGCGATCCAGGCGGTGCACGGGCCGGACATCGGTGGTTTTGCGTCCGAGGTGCATCGCCAGTTCCGTCGGCAGGGTGCCACGGCTGCGGTGCAGCGCCTCCTGGGCATATTGGCCGCTTTTCTTGTGCAGCAGCATCAGCGGTCCTTGCGACCAGATGATTTGTTCCGGACAAAATGGCACCAGGTGTTCTCCGTCCAGGCAGACGATGCGCAGGTGATCCTCGGCACGTACAATGCGACCAGATGTCCGGCATCGCTGCCGGTTCAGATAGACGCCGCCGTCCTCGATGGCTTTGCGAATGCGCCGCCGGGACATCGGCACGCACTCCGCCAGCACCACGTCCAGGCGCTTGCCGTCTCCCGCAGACGGCACTGTCAGCATCAGGTCATGAAAATCAGCGGCGGAAGTGGGCAAGATGGCCAAGGACCTCGTCGTGGCTATGACAGACACGCACGCTGTCGAAGGCGTGTCCGACCGACAGAAACAACTGCTTTTGCAGCACCTGCAGCACCGGCTCCCACATGCGGCCAAAGACCATCAGCGGGCGCGCCTCGAGCACGCGGATGGCCAATAAATCCCAGGTCATGGCCAGTTCCGCCAGGGTGCCGAGCCCCCCCGGAAGTACCAGATAGGCCTCGGCTTCCTCGATCATCGTCTGCATGCGTTCGAAAAAGTTCCGTGCCCGTACCTCCTCGTGCAGGCTGCTGCCCGGTGGTGTCGGGAAACGATCGAGCGTCACACCCCGGATGTGGCCACCACCGGCACGCATGCCCTCGGAAAACGCAGCCATCATCCCCTGGTGCCCACCGGTGATGCCGTCCCAGCCGGATGCGGCCAGCCGCGTGGCAAGATCCCGCACATCGGCGTATTCGGGAGCGTCAGCGGTGGTGCGAGAGGAGCCGAAGGCAGCGATGCGTTTGCGCCGCTCCATGCTATTCGATGACCACGATGGCATCCTTAATGCCGAGGGATTGCAGAGACATCACCGTCTTTTCGATCTGGTGCACGTCCTCAAAGGGGCCGATTCGCACCTTGTACAGGCGTGCGGTACCGTTGCCGGCGCTGTATACGGCGATATCGCGGTATTCATCAGCCAGGGCATGGCTGAGCCGGTTGGCGTTGTCGATCGAGGCGAAGGCACCCAGTTGCACGTACAGTGCTCCCGACGGATGCGAGGGAATTACCTTGCCGGCAGCGAGGTGCGGTGCAGGCGTCGGCACAGGTGCAGCCGGGTGCGGCAGAGGAGGAGCTGGAGTCGCAGCCGGCGCCAGGTGCCGCGACCTGGTGTGCAGTGGCTCATCTTTCAGCCCGGCCAGCGCCTGCACGCGCACACGCGCCGTCCCATTCTTGGCAAAGCCAAGCTCCTCGGCAGCGGCATAGGAAAGGTCGATCAGCCGGTTCTTGACGAAAGGGCCGCGATCATTGACCCGCACCACCACCTGGCGGCCGTTTTCCAGATTGGTGACACGCACGAGGGTAGGCAGGGGTAGCGTGGGATGGGCGGCCGACATGGCGTGCATATCGTACCATTCGCCGTCGGCGGTACGCCCACCGTTGAAATCCGGACCATACCAGGAGGCGATACCGGTTCGATCATAGCCATAGGCGCTGGCCAGCGGATAATAGGTACGTCCATTCACGGTATACGGCCTGCCGGTCTTGGCGTGTCCGCCGGCACCGGACGGCAGTGAGGATAGCTGATGCCGGTAGCCCGAGGTGGTGCTGCAGGCGGCCAGGGCGGTGGCCGCGAACGCGAACAGAAGCAGACGGACGCCGTTCACAGGCCGGTGCCGCATGGGCCGCAGCCCATCAGGTGGGCGAGTTCCGTGGTGGCCATGGCGTAATTATAGGACCGGTTCCAGCGGGTGATGACGTAGAAATTATGACTGACCACGGCGGTGCGATCATGATCGCCCGGGCGCATCGTGATCAACGCCGCCGCATCCGTCTTGTGCCACGAGGCGGGGAGCTTCTCCAGGCCCTCGGCATACATTTTTTGCAAGGATTGCCAGTCCTGCATCTCCTTGCTCCGCTGTGCCAGCAATGCCTTGCTTACCGGTTCATGCGAGAGCCAGCGCGCCACCGGCAGGTGCGGCTGCCAGCCGTTCTTGTGAAAATAGTTGGCGACGCTGAAAATGATGTCCCGTGGCGAATGCCAGACATCGCGGCGACCGTCGCCATTACCGTCGACCGCATAGCTCATATAGGACGATGGGATGAACTGGGGCACACCGAATGCTCCGGCGTAGGATCCGATGATGCTGGTCGGGTCCAGATTCTCCGCATGGCAAAGCTTCAGGTAATCGCCGAGCTGTTTGCGAAAGAAATCGGCGCGGCGCGGATAGCCGGTAGCCAGGGTGTAGAGCGAATCAAGTACGCGATCCTTTCCCTGCCGTTCTCCGAAATGCGTCTCGATGGCAAGAATGGCTGCGATGACTTCCGGTTCGACACCGTAGCGCTTCCATGCCGCGCGAAAGATGGCACGATGTTTATGCAGATACTGGCGGCCGAGTTCCGCCAGCTTTTTGCGCACGAACAGTGGCCGGTATTCGGCATACGGCCTGGCTTCGTATGGGGTTTCCATGCGAATGATCACGCTGGGCTCAAAACGGGCACTGTCGAGGGCCGGACGCAGGTCTGTCGCGCTCAGGCCGGTCTCCGATTGCAGCAGTTGCAGCAGCTTGCCCTTGCTGACGAGGGGGACTGGCGTGGCGCTCGTAGTGGCCGCGGCTGGTGATGCCGTACACCAGGCCGGGGCAGGAAAAACGTATGCCAGCAGCATGCCGATACACGCCACTGCCAGTTGCCAGCGCCAACCGGGATCAGGGATCGCCTGCCTGGTACGATCAACCATATGAATAAGCCTACCTTGAGGAGAAGGAAATCGGTAGGGGAGAGGTGCGAGGTGTGCGCGCAGGCGTCAAAACACGAATTCGCGCTTTTCGGGCAGTCCTTCGATGTCCTGCAGCAGGGTCTCCAGCAGGGCCGTTTTTTGCCAGACGGTGCCGGTACGCCGCATGTGTACCAGGGAAACGACAGGATTGGTGCCGATAAAGGCAACCATCTGTCCGTGATCATGCAGCAGGGCGGTCAAATGCTCCGGAATTTCGGGAATGGCAGCGCCGATGACGATGGCATCGAAGGGATGGGCCAGCTCCTTGTGCCGCTTCATTTCCTCAGGGAGCATGGCATTGACATGCAGGATTGCGGCATTGGTGACACCGTGCCTGCGGATGTTTTCGTCAGCCATGTCGGCCAGTTCCTTATGAAGCTCGCAGGCCACAACTTCGCCGGCCTTCATGGCGAGCAGGCTGGTCAGATATCCCGTACCGGCCCCGATTTCGAGTACACGCTCATGCCCCTGCAGGGACAGACTTTGCAGGATACTCGCCTCCTGTAGCGGGCTGAGCATTTCCTGGCCGCAAGGGAGGGGAACACGACCCTCCATGTAGGCCAGGCTACGGATGTCTTCGGGCAGGAATTCCTCGCGTGGCATGGTTTCCAGCAGTTCCAGAATCGTGGTGTCCAGGATCTTGCAGCATCGAATCTGGTTGTCGACCATGTTCCGACGCGCGGTCTGAAAATCAATGATGTTGTGCCCGTTCATAGATATCCCTCATCCCCTGAAACCATCAAATCGGTGCCCGACCGGGCAGAGGTAAAGCCTGATGCAGACAGGCCAGCCTGACAAGCATCATTACAGCTCTTGTCTCGGCCGCCGTATCCAGATGCGCGCCGGGTATACCCAGGCGGACACGGTTCATGGGCGATGGCTGATGCCTTACGGTGTCGATGTGGTCGTAGATGCAGATGCGGATGCAGGCTTGGGTGCAGGCTTGGG
>CAYRBJ010000018.1:9627-37199 GCA_964422615.1 uncultured Zetaproteobacteria bacterium
GCAGGCTTGGGCTTAGTTTTAGGTGACGAAGCCGCCGATGACGGTACCAGCTTGTAATCGTCGACGACCTTGCCCATGGGACCCAGTTCACCCGCGGTGATCAGCGACTTGCCGTCCACGGTGACCTGCAGGGCGCCGACATTGCCACAGTTCATGATCAAATAATCGGCGGCGCTATCGATGGTCATGTGCTGGCCATTGCGCAGCAGCGCCTCTTTGATCAGAAAGCCCTGCTTGCTGAATAGCTGCAGCCAGACATCCTCGCCGGCGGCATAGAATTCATAGGCATGCGTGGGGCCAGACGCATGGGCACCCGCTTGGGCTTCCGTCGCCGCCGTAGTCCGCATGGTGGCTGGTCCGGATGCGGGCGGCGGTGAAACGGCCGTGACGGGAGGCTTAGCCTTGCCGGAAACCGCCGGAGCCGGGGCGGGAGGCGGCGTCAATGGGCCGGTCGCCATCTTGTGCCCGTGATTGGCGGAGTGGAAAATGTTGAAGGCGATCAGCAACAGGATGAACAGCAGCGCAGCCGTCACTGCCCAGCGCTTGGCCGGGGCGATCGGCGGATCGGGAAAGGTCAGCGGCCTTGTTAGCCGGTATTCGCCGCTCTTGATATGCGCGATATCGTCCTCGAGGTCGAGCTCCAGAAAGCGCGCATACTGGCGAATGAAACCGATGCCGTAGATATCCCCGGGCAATGTGTCCCAATCCCCTTCCTCCAGCGCCGCCAGGTAGACAGCACGCAGCTTCAGCTCACGCGCCACCTCGTCGATGCTGATGCGGCGATTCTCCCTGGCTTCGCGCAGGCGGCGGCCGATGTCGGCCAGCAGGTCCTGCCTGCTGGTCACCTGCTCCTTTTCCGGCTGATCGGGGGAATGGGTCTCTGTGTCGTTGCCGTCGGTCATTACTGATCCATCTGATCAAGTTGATCCAGTTCATCCAAGGCCCAGGCCTTTTGCAATGGATCCTTGTTGTGGAAGTCACGGTATCCCTCGAGCAGTTCTCGCGCAGCATCGAGATCGTGCTGCCGCTTGAGCAGGGCCAACAGCGCCTCGGTCAGCGGACGGTTGCCCGGCATATCCCTCAGCTTCGTTTCATAGATGGCGCGTGCGTAATTGTAGCGGTTGTATTCCACATAGGCCTGGGCCTCATGCAGCACTGCCGCCAGGTTATTGGGATTTATCTGTAGCGCTTGGTGGTAGGCACCAATGGCCTCGTTGAACCTTCCCTGGCCCAGCAGGGCATCGCCGAGATTGATGAATGCCAGGTCCTGATCCATGTACCGGGGATCGTTCAGGGCCTTGCGCGCCATGACCTCAGCCTTCTTGTACTTCTTCATCTGCAACAGCAGGCTGGAATAATTGGTGTAGTTGCGGGGGGTGACGCCGGGCAGATGGATCATGCGGCGATAATAGCTATCGGCCTTTTTGAGGTCACCGCGCATGCGCCAGGCGACGCCAAGCGCATCCAGCACATCCGGCTGATTCGGCCTCATCTTGTTGGACAGCATCAGTTCCTGGAATGCCTTCGGCAGCATGCCGTGTCGCAGGGCGTTGACACCGATCTCGTAGTGCAGCTTGGCCCCTACATCGAGCTTGTGCTCCTTGGCGGGGGTCTGGCAGCCGGTCAGCAGGGCGCAGCAAAGCAGGGTCGATAGGATCGCAGGCAGGAATCTTTTCACAAGAATCGCTCCACCAAGGGGTAGATGGGTCTCAGCGCCGCATCGTCCTGGGATTTGAGATCGGAGAAAATACCGTGCTGCAGCGCTTGCTGACAACCGCTATCGCAGACGTGAGGCTCGGGCAAGCCGAAAAAGCTCCGGATCATCGCCTGCGCTTTTTTCACATTGGACTGCATGGTTTCAATGATGGTGCTCACACTGACGTCCTCCTCTTCATCGTGCCAGCAATCATAGTCGGTGCACATGGCCACCGTGGCGTAACACATTTCCGCCTCGCGGGCCAGTTTGGCCTCCGGCATGTTGGTCATGCCGATCACATCCATGCCCCAGCTCCGGTACAGCTGCGATTCCGCCCGTGACGAGAACTGGGGACCCTGCATGACAAGATAGGCGCCGCGCGGGTGTGTGTGGATGCCGCATGCGGCGCATGCCCGGGCGATGCGGGTGGACAGGGCGGTGCAGACGGGATCGGCCATCGACACGTGCGCCACCACCGGACCATCGAAGAAGGTGGATGGGCGGCCTTGCGTGCGGTCGACGAACTGGTTGACCAGCACGAAATCCCCGGGACGGATGTCCTCGCGCAGGGAGCCGACCGCCGAAATGGAGATCACCTGCCGTACCCCTGCCTGTTTCAGGGCATGGATGTTGGCCCGGTAGTTGATGCGGTGGGGCGGCAGGCGGTGGTACTGGCCATGACGGGGCAGGAAGACCACCTCATGCCCGCCGATCCGGGCCAGGACCAGATCGTCGGAGGGCGGGCCGAAGGGGGTATCGATGGTCAAATGGTCGATGATGTCGATGCCGTCGATGACATACAGACCGCTGCCACCGATGATGCCGGTTCGTTCACGCATGCTGGTCCAGATCCTCCTGCAGCATGGTCTCGGATGCCGATTTCAGCTGGCCGCACGCAGCCATGATATCCTGCCCTCTTGAACGACGGACCGTGGCACGGATTCCGCGCTGAATCAAGCCCCGGGCAAAGGCGTCCGTGCGGCTGGCGGGGCTTGCCCGATAGGGGCTGCCCGGATAGGGATTGAAGCTGATCAGGTTCACGCGCTCGCGATCCGGGCGCACGAAGCGGGCCAGGGCGACAAGATCAGCGTCGCGGTCGTTGACACCGTCCAGCATCACGTATTCCAGGGTGATGTGGCGCTGCCGGCCCACGCCATAGGCATCCAGGCATCGGCGCAGCCGGGCCAGCGGATACTTGCGGTTGATGGGTACCAGCACGTCACGCAAGTCATCGGTGGCCGCATGCAGCGATACCGCCAGATTCACCGGATAGGAGGCGCCCAGGCGCTCGATCTGCGGAATCAGCCCGGAGGTGGATACGGTAATGCGCCGGCGTGACAGGCCAAGGCCGTCATCCGCATCGAGCAGCATGGCCAGGCTGTCATGGACGCCGTTCTCGTTGGCCAGCGGCTCGCCCATGCCCATGTAGACCACATGCGTGACTTCGGCCTCCGGGTAACCGGGTATCGGTTCGCGGCGCAGGTCGGCCTTGACCGCCAGCACCTGCGCCACGATTTCCCCGGCCGTCAGGTTGGCCTCGAAGCGCTGGGTTCCGGTATGGCAGAACGGGCAATCGAATACGCAGCCGACCTGGGAGGATACGCAAACGGTACCCCGGTCCGGCTCCGGGATAAACACCGTTTCGATGGCGCGGCCCGAGTGCAGGGCGAACAGGTATTTGCGGGTGCCGTCGACGGATTGCTGGCGCTCAAGAAGGCTCAGCGGCTGGCAATCGAGTTCCGATTGCATGCGTTCGCGCAGTGGCGCTGGCAGGTTGAGCATGGCCTGCGGCTCCAATACACCCTTGTTGCGCCAGCCAAGGATCTGGCGCCCCCGATAGGGTGGCTGTCCCCAGTTGGCCAATTGCGACTGCAGGGCCGCCAGGCTCATGGCGGGCAGTTGCGGGTGTTGCTGGTTCGGCATCGTGGCAGTGTAACGGATCACCGTCCGCCCTGTAAGCGGCGACGATGGTTGAGCAGACAACCGCCAGTCATTAGCGTCCACGTTCATGAAGCTGGCATCCGAAACCCCGATGACGCTTGAACGGAATGCCTTCAACCGGATGCTGGATTTTGTGCGACTGACGGACCGCATGGGGAGCTCCCCCGAATATGCGGCGCGCCTGGAACGTTTGTTGCCGCCGACCGCGCATATGATCCCGGCGCGTCCGGCCATGCTGATGGGGTACGATTTCCATCTGACGCCGGAAGGCCCCAAACTGATCGAGATCAATAACAATGCCGGTGGCCTGCATGTGCGCGAAGATCAGTGGATTCCCCAGCCTCCCATACCGGAACTGCAGGGATCACTGACGGCGCGGCTGCTTGAAATGTTCCCGCCATCGCTGCGACATATCGCCATCATGGACGAGGACATCGCGCATCAACACATGTATCCGGAAATGGTCGCCTATGCGGAACTGCTGCGCGCCGACGGCCGCCGCACGTGGCTGGTGACGCCGGAACAGATCGAGGGCCGCGACGACGGCCTGTGGGTCGAGGGCGAGCGCCTCGATGCCATTTATAACCGCCATACCGATTTCTACTTGGAAAGCACCGCCATGGCGCATATCCGTCGGGCCTTCCTGCTGGGCATGGTCGATCTGAATCCGTTCCCGCGCAGCTATGCGTTGCTGGGAGAAAAAACACGCATGGCGGACTGGTGGCGCCCCGGCTGGCTGGAAGCCTGGCTCGATACGGCATCGGTGGCACTGATCCAGGCGGTGGTGCCGGAGACGCATCTGCTGCGTGAGATGGATGCCGATCAGATATGGCGGGATCGCAGGCATTGGGTGTTCAAACCAGCGGCACGCCATGGTGGCAAGGGTGTCGTGGTCGGCAAGAGTGTCAGCCGCACGCGCTTTAGCAAGATGGGCGAGGATACCGTCATCCAGCGCTTCATCCCGCCGAGCGTGGTCGACGTCGATGGCAGGGAGATGAAGTTCGATGTGCGCCTGTATACCTATGGTGCCGAGCTGATTGCCGTTTCCGGACGCGTGTGGCGAGGGCAGGTCACCAACTTCCAGGCCGAGGGCAGCGGCTGGGTCGGCATCGATATCGCGCCATGATGACACGTGTCGGCGTCGTGATCCCGGTACTCAACGAGTCCGCGGTTCTGCGCGCATGCATGGCGCGGGTACAGCGGCTGGGTGCGGATGCGGAGATATTCGTCGACGGCGGCTCCGATGACGGCTCCGATGATCTGCTACGCGCAGGCGGTGTGCGCTGGACCCGTGCCCCGCTCGGCAGGGCCAGCCAGATGAATGCAGGTGCAGCCATGCTTGATTGCGATGCCATCGTTTTCCTGCATGCGGATACGGATATGCAGGCACAGCATATCGAGGCCGTGCGGGCGGCCATGTGCGATCCACACTGTGTCGGTGGCCGTTTCGATGTTCGTCTGAGCGGGGACAGTGCTGGGCTGGGTGCGATTGCCACGCTGATCAACCTGCGTTCCCGCCTCAGCCGTATCGCTACCGGCGACCAGGCTATGTTCGTGCGCCGGTCGGTGTTCGCTGACATGGGTGGATTCGCGGATATCCCGCTGATGGAGGATGTCGAGTTCAGCCGCCGCTTGAAGCACCTGGGCCACGTTGCCTGCCTGCGCGACAGGGTCACGTCATCCGGTCGGCGCTGGCAGAAGCATGGCCTGCTGCAGACGATTGCGCTGATGTGGTGGTTGCGCCTGCGCTTCTGGCTGGGAGCCGATCCCGTCGCCCTGGCCAGGCTGTACCGGGATGCGCGATGAACGATGTCCGGGTGATGATCCTGTGCAAGGCCCCGGTGGCCGGGAGGGTGAAGACCAGGCTGATGCCGGACTATCCGCCGGAGGAGGCTGCCAGGCTGCATGCCAGCATGGCCAGGACGGTCATCAGCCGCACCAGATCGCTGTTCACTGACGTGCGGGTCGCTGCCGATGAGTGCGACCATCCATTCTTTGCAGACCTGGATTTGCCGATAGTGGCGCAGGGTCCGGGCGATCTGGGCGAACGCCTGATCAGCTTAAGCGAACGGGTGTTTGCCGAGAATGGGTCTCCGGTGCTTTTTCTGGGTACGGATTGCCCGCATATGCCAGCGGAGCGGTTGATGCGGGCGGCCACGCTCGTACGGACCCATGACGTGGTACTGGGGCCGGTGGAGGACGGAGGCTATGACCTGATTGCATGCCGGCGTTGCCTGCCGGGGGTGTTCGAGCGCATCCGCTGGAGCAGTCCCCATACCCTGGAGGATACCCTTGCCAGGATCAACGCGCTGGGGTTGTCCGAGGCGTTGTTGGATTCATCATTCGACGTGGATTGTGCCGGCGATGTGGCCAGGGCCGTGGCCAATGGCTGGCACGATGAGACCATCTAGGTCGGCATGGCCGCCGGGAACGCCGCACCGGCCGCAGCCGGCCGAAAAGCCTCTGGAAACAGGGTCTTCAAGCGATCAAGCTCGTGGCCCAGACGGTCATAGACCTCCGGGTCATTGGCCGGGAGTTGCAAGGGGCGGTAGAGCATGCGCTCGGTGCCCGGCACATGCGTCCGCTTCGCATTTGCCCAGATATCACCCTCGACGGGATCAAGCATGCTCTCCAGGGCGATGTGGGCCATGTGCACCAACATGATCGGGCTCTGCATGTCCATCGGCCATATATCGGGGGTATGCCAGCACGGGTGGTGATGGAAATAGATGAAGCGATGCACGGATCGGGGCAGCTTCCATCGCAATGCCAGCATCATGCCGGCATCGATATGGGTATAGCCGAGGGTTTCCCATTCGGCCTGCAGGCTCGGCATGCCTTTTGAGATGGCTTGCCGCAAAGCCATCAGCGTCTCTTCCGGCTCCACATGCATGATCACCAGCTTGCCGATGTCATGCAGCATGCCGAACAGGCTGGCCGAGTGCCGGCTTACGACCTGCCCGTAATCGCCGAGCAGGCGCGCGAAGTTGGCGACGGCCATGGCATGGAACCAGATGCGCTGTACCTCCAGAGCGTGCGGGAAGTCGTCGTCGGGTTGCGCCGATGATTGGGCGAAATCCGGCACCACATGCCTGAGAATGAGATCGTGCGCCGTGTCCATGCCCAGTCGTGTGATGGCCAGAGCGACGTTTGTGACTGGTTTGGTGCCTGGCGTCGCGAAGGCGGGCGAATTGCACAGCCGCAATAGATGTGATGCGAGTACCTCGTCCCTTTCGACGATGGCCGCCAGATCCGACGGTGCGGCCATGGGATCGTTCAGCAGCTGCTGGACCTCCTGCCAGGTGTTCGGCAGCGGGGGGATAGCGGTAATGGCCAGCCGCAACCTGGCCAGGGTCGAGCCCTTGATCGGAGGTGGTGAGCGCAGATCCAGCGGCACATGTTCGATATCGGCCTGGGCGGACGACTTGAAGGCCCACAGCAGGGTGCCGGGCAGCGGCTCCTCCATGGTACCGCTGCTGACGCTGCTGAGGGTATCTGTTTCGGCGGATACCTTGCCGCCACGTCCGGCCTCCTGTGCAGATACCCGCCGGTCCTGGGCGGTCAGACTGGCATGCAAATCGGAGAATTCCCTTTTCTTGCCAGGCAGGCTCGGTTGTTTGGGCTTGGCAATGGTGTTTAGTCTGGATTGAACCGCCTCGGCATCGGCCGGCCGATCCATCGGCGATTTCTCGAGCAATTGCATGATCAGTTCGGCCAGGGGCTTCGGCATCTTCGGATTCAAGGTTTCAGGGCGCTCCGGGATGGCACGGATCTGCTTCTCCATCAGCTCGAATTCACTGCCATCCGTGGACTTGAACGGCAGGTGCCCGGTGCTCAGCCGGTACAGGATGATGCCAAGGGAATACAAATCTGTCCTGGGCCCGATGGCGCCGCCGATGATCTGTTCGGGGGCCATGTAATAGTAGGTGCCGACCGTGGCGCCGCTGCTGGTGATGTCATCCTTGGTATTGCTGAGCTTGGCAAGGCCGAAATCCATGATCTTGATGCCATGATCGTCGGTGAGGAAGATATTCGACAGCTTCAGATCGCGATGTACGATGCCGAGCTCGTGGGCTGCCGCCAGCCCCGACAGCACCCCCTTGGTGATGAAGGCGATCTCCCCCCAATCCAGCACCGGTTTTTCGCGCATAAACTCCCGCAGGGAGCAGCCGCGCACCAGTTCCATCACCAGCGCCAGGATGCCGTCTTCCTCGTAGACATCGAGCACCGTGACGATGTTCCCATGCATCATCTGGCTGTGCAGCCGGGCCTCCCGGCGGAAACGCTCCGCATGGGTCGGATCATCCAGCAGCTTCTGGTGCAGCACCTTGACGGCGACCTCGCGATCCAGGCTTTCGTCGACTGCCCGGAATACGATGCCCATGCCTCCCTGACCGATTTTCTCGATCAGCCGGTAGCTCCCGAGGCGGGGGTGTTCGTCACCCTCGGTCAGGAACAGGCCGCAGGCGGAACACAGCTTTTGCGTATTGGCGTACCATGCGCCACAGCCCGGACACTGCATTAGGTGATTTTTGAATGGCTGTGGGTTAAGTCAAGCATGCCACGCACATCGCCAGGTGTTTCCCCGCCGCCCACATCATCCAGCCAACCGCTGTTGGCATCGTCGATGGCATCCGCATAAGGCAGGTAGGGTTTGATGTCGAGCACCGGGGTGCCATCCAGCATGTCCAGCCCGCATATGCGCAGCACCGTATCCTCGATGCCCAGCAGACGTACAGCGGACAGACCGAGAGCGTTCGGTCGATGCGGGGCGCGGGTCGACAGGATGCCACGCCGGATGCGTGGTTCCCGGGGCGGGATCACGGTCGGGTTCCAGCCACGATTCAGGTGCATCCAATAGATCACCCAGATATGGGAAAAGCGGTCGAGATCCTGCAGCGCCGATTGCATGGTATTGCCCGGCAGCAGGTGGATTTCACCCTCGATGTCTTCGCCCGGCTGGCGTGGGGCGGCGAAGCGTTCCTGGTAGGGGCTACGTATCGTGCCGATCGGGTGCAGTTCGATGGTCTCCCGAAGGGTATCCCGCTGCCGGGCCAGATCGGCGGCATAGGTCTTCGGCGCGCGCGCAGCCCCGCTCATCGGAGGTTCATGTGGCGGTGTAGCTGAGGGACAGCTTACCACCGCGCAGGCCGACCTGTACCTTGCCGCCCTTCTGCAGGCGTCCGAACAGGATTTCGTCGGCCAGCGGCTGCTTGATCCTGTTCTGGATCAGGCGGGACATCGGGCGTGCGCCCATGGCGTCGTCGAAGCCGTGCTCACCCAGCCACTTGCGGGCGGCGTTATTGACCTCCAGTTCGACGTGCTTGTCCTGCAACTGTGTTTCCAGTTCGACCAGGAATTTGTCGACGATGTGTAAAATCGTCTTCTGGTCGAGTGCGGCGAACGGAATGGTCGCATCCAGGCGGTTACGGAATTCCGGCGTGAACATGCGCTTGATCGCCTCGCTTTCGTCGCCACGGCTCTTGGAAGGGTTGAAGCCGATGGCATGCTGCTGCAGTTCGATGGCGCCGGCGTTGCTGGTCATGATCAGGATCACGTGTCGGAAATCGGCGGAACGGCCGTTGTTGTCGGTCAGCGTGCCATGGTCCATCACCTGCAGCAGGATGTTGAACAGGTCCGGGTGTGCCTTCTCGATCTCGTCGAGCAGCAGTACCGCATGCGGTGTCTTGTTGATCGCCTCGGTCAGCAGCCCGCCCTGGTCGAAGCCGACATAGCCCGGAGGGGCGCCGATCAGGCGTGATACCGAGTGCGCCTCCATGTATTCCGACATATCGAAGCGGATCAACTGGATGCCCATGATACGTGCCAGCTGCTTGGCCACCTCAGTCTTACCCACGCCCGTCGGTCCGGTAAACAGGAAACTGCCGATCGGCTTGTCGGGATGGGCGAGGCCGGAACGGGCCAGCTTGATGCTGGCGGCGAGCTGTTCGATCGCATGGTTCTGTCCGAACACCGACAGCTTCAGGTTGCGCTCCAGATGCTCCAGGTGCTTCTTGTCGGAGGCCGACACCTGCTTGGCCGGGATGCGCGCCATGCGCGCGATGATGGTTTCCACGTCGTGGACGGACACCTGTTTGCGCCGCTTGGATACCGGCATCAGCTGCATGGCCGCTCCCGCTTCATCGAGTACGTCGATGGCCGAGTCAGGAAGATGCCGGTCATTGATATAGCGCTTGGCCAGGTTGGCGGCCGTGGTGATGGAATTCAGCGTGTACTGCACGTGGTGGTGCTGTTCGAGCCGGACCTTCAGACCCTTCAGGATATCAATGGTGTCCGAGATGCTCGGCTCGACGATGTCGATCTTCTGGAAACGGCGTGACAGGGCCCGGTCTTTCTCGAAGATGCCGCGGTACTCCTGATAGGTTGTGGCGCCGATGCAACGCAACTCGCCGTTGGCCAGCGCCGGCTTCAGCAGGTTCGAGGCGTCCATCGCGCCTCCGCTGGCGGCTCCGGCGCCGATCATGGTATGGATTTCGTCGACGAACAGGATGGCTTCCGGTTTGCCTTGCAGCGCCGAAAGCACTGCCTTCAGGCGTTCCTCGAAATCGCCGCGATATTTGGTGCCGGCCAGCAGGGCTCCCATATCCAGGGCATAGATCGTGGCATGGGCCAACAGCTCCGGCACGTTTCCTTCCACGATGCGCAAAGCCAGGCCTTCGGCGATGGCCGTTTTACCGACCCCCGCCTCGCCGACCAGGATGGGGTTGTTCTTGCGCCGGCGGCAAAGGATATGCATGCAGCGCTTCAGCTCGTCCTCACGGCCGATCAGTGGATCGGTCTTGCCGTCGACGGCACGGGCATTCAGGTTGATGCAGAAGCGCTCCAGCGGTGCCGACTGCCCGGTTTTCTTTTCCGTCTCCTGGGTCTGTTCCTGGCTGCCGGGCTCGCTTCCGTATTCCAGCCGTTCGTGGCTTTTGGCGCCATGGGCGATGAAACTGACGATGTCCAGCCGGGTGATGCCCAACTCGTTCAGATAGAACACGGCGTGCGAGTCTTTTTCGGAGAAAATGGCGACCAGTACGTCGGCACCCGTGACTTCACGCTTGCCGGCCGACTGTACGTGCAGCACGGCGCGCTGGATCACGCGCTGCACGCCGATGCTGGCCGTGGTTTCCCCGGTATCCTCGGGCATCACGGCCACGTGTTCCTGGATAAAGCGGTCCAACTCATTGCGCAGTTGCTCGAGATCGGCGTGGCAGCCCTCCAGGACCGGCCGCGCCGCGGGATCATCCAATAAGCCCAGCAGCAGATGTTCCACGGTGACGAACTCGTTACGGCGCATGTGGGCCGAACGGAAGATTTCGTTCAGGGTTTGTTCAAGGTCGTCGCTCAGAATACCCATAGACACCACCTGTCAGGTTGTTTCTTCGCATCCATTCTTGGAAACATCAGTCGTGCCCGTCCTGTTCCAGGACACAGCGTAACGGGTGTCCATGCTCTCGGCTAGTCTGCTCGACACGTACCACCTTGGTTTCGGCGACCTCGTGCGGATAGATGCCACAAACGGCACTGCCCTGATAATGAACCTGCAACATCAGTCGGGTTGCATCCTCGGCCGATTTCTGGAAGAACCGGCACAGAACGTCGACGACGAACTCCATCGGGGTATAGTCGTCGTTCAGAAGGATGACGCGGTACATCGGAGGCCTTTTAAGCTTGGGCTTTCCAGGCTTTACCTCCGGCGTATCGATGACTTCGATGGGGCCCTGGCTCATATCGACAGTCTAACGTATGGACAGGGTCTGCCCAAGACCCGGTACACGGATGATATCAAGAGGGGTGTGAAGGCATGGGAATACTGAAATGCCTGTTGTGGGATGTGGATGGGACACTGGCGGATACGGAGAGGGACGGTCATCGTATCGCATTCAACAAGGCCTTCGACGAGGCGGACATCGACAGGCAATGGGATGTACCGACCTACGGTGAACTGCTGGCGGTGACCGGAGGCAAGGAACGGATCCGCCACGATTACGAGCGCCGTGGCCTGCAGCCGCCGCCGCATGACGTCATTGCCTCGCTGCACGCGCGCAAGACCAGCTATTATCAGGACCTGATCGCCGGAGGCGGGATTCCGCTGCGGCCGGGGGTGCGCCGCCTGCTGACCGAGGCCCATTCGGCCGGCATCACGCTGGCCGTGGCCACCACGACCACGCCGGCGGCCCTGGATGCACTGATCGAGCATTCTCTCGGTTCCGAATGGTTTGATCGTTTCGCCATCCGCGCCGCCGGCGACATCGTGCCGGCCAAGAAACCGGCGCCGGATATCTACCTTTATGCCATGCGCGAACTCGGCCTGGCAGCGGATGCCTGCCTGGCCATGGAGGATTCGGGCAACGGCTGGCGCGCCGCCCGTGCTGCCGCCCTCAGGTGCGTGGTGACGGTCAACGATTATACGCGCAGCCAGGATTTCTCGGGCGCGGACCTGGTCGTGTCAGAATTCGGCGAGCCGGACGGCGAGCCGATCGAGGTGCTGGCCAATCCCCATCATCTTTCCGATCTGCACCACGTGCACCTGGAGCATCTGATGAGGATCATGGACTGACGATGCGCCTGTTCGATACCCATTGTCACATTGATTTTCCGCACTACGAGGAGGATCGCACAGCCATGCTGGGACGCATGCGCGAGGCGGGCCTGATCGGGTGCGTGGCCGTGTCGGTGGAGCTGGAAGCGCTGCCCCGGCTGCTTCACATGGCCGAAAGCGAGACGGATGTCTGGGCCAGCGTCGGCATCCATCCCAACCATGAAACTGAACGGGAACCGACGGTCGATGGCTTGTGTGAACTGGCTCAGCATCCCAGGTGCGTGGCCATCGGCGAGACCGGCATGGATTTCTTCCGCCACCATGTGCCGCCTGCGGTGCAGGAGGCTCGCTTTCGCACACATATCCGGGCGGCACGGGTGCTGGGCAAACCGGTGATCGTACATATGCGCGAGGCCGATGCCGATACATTGCGCGTGCTGAAACAGGAGGGGATCGAGGCGTGCGGTGGCATCATGCACTGCTTTTCATCCGGCATGGACGCGGCCAGCCGGGCCCTGGATATGGGCATGGACATCTCGTTCTCCGGCAATGTGACCTTTCCCAAGAATGAGGCATTGAGGCAGGTGGCGGCCCGGGTGCCGGAGGATCGGCTGCTGATCGAGACGGATGCGCCCTACCTGGCACCGGTGCCGCAGCGCGGCAAGCGCAACGAACCGGCCTTTGTGCGCCATGTGGCCGAATGCCTGGCCGAGGTGCGTGGCATCCCTGTCGAAAGCCTGGCGGATGTGACGACGGCCAATGCCTTGCACCGGTTCGCCCTGCCATCTTCGATCGGATAATCGCAAGGCATGATGAACCGCTGACGGATTGCCCGCCCCGTCACGGGACGGCGAGCATGCAAGATGACCTCGGCTGTGCTATGCATCCAAACACATGGATCAGGGATTGTTTGCCGGGCAGACCCAGGTGGTGGCGCAGGCGATGTTTATCGGGCATCGCCTGGATCTGCGCGCCTTCGGGCAGACCCAGCGGCTGGCCACCGGCCCGCTGCTGGTATCGGCCGGTGCCCACGGATGCGCCGTACTGTTCCGCTACGGTGTCGTCGTATTGTTCGGACTGGACAGCGCGGAGCAGATGCGTTTTATGGGCGGCATCGAACCACGGGTGGTCGAGCCCTTCGGTAGGGCGGAGATGGAGGAGATCGACCTCGTCGTCGATCCCGCTCAGGCCGAGGGGGTGGTCCAATCGAGGCTGTACTTGCGGGATTTTGGCATCCCGCGCCTGCAGCTGGTGGCGGGGGTTCTGGCCAAAAGCGCCGTGCTGACGCGCTACGAAACCAACATCGCCGAGAGTTTCGATCACATCGAGCCGCTGGCAGCCCGGTTGCGGCGCGGGGGCAGGGGCCTGGGGCGTGGCCGGGAGCTGCTGAGGCACATCGGCGACACCCTGATCACGCATGGGCGCATGGTGGGGCGGGTAGAGATCTCGGAAAAGCCCGATTTGCTATGGGAATACCCGGAGCTGGAACGTCTGTACGCCAAGCTGGAGGACGAATACGAGCTGGGCGAGCGTCACCTGGCGCTGGAACGGAAACTGGATCTGATCATGCGTACGGCCGAGACCCTGCTCGATCTGCTGCAGCATCGGCGCAGCCTGCGGGTGGAATGGTATATCGTCGTTTTGATCGTGGTGGAGATCTTCCTCACCCTGTATCAGATGCACTTCTAGTCTTGATCACGAGCGATACGCGAGCAGTTCCTGATAGACGGCAAGTGCTTGCTGGTCGAAGCAGGCGAGGATGATCTGCTGCATGCCCGCCGTGGCGGGATGGTGCAGGATTTCCGACACGGCGATTCCGGCGGCGCGCTGCAGGGGAAAACCATAGACGCCGCAGGAAATGGCGGGGAAGGCGATGCTGAGGATGCCGTGGCGGTCGGCCAGATCCAGGCAGCTCCGGTAGCAGGATGCCAGCTTCTCGTCCTCGCCATGCCCGCCGCCGTGCCAGACGGGTCCGACCGTATGGATCACCCAGCGGGAGGGCAGGTGGTAGGCCTTGGTGATCTTGGCCTCGCCGGTGCGGCAGCCCCCCAGCCCCCGGCATTCTTCCAGCAATTCGGGACCCGCCGCCCGATGGATGGCACCGTCGACACCGCCGCCGCCCAGCAGGCTCTGGTTGGCGGCGTTGACGATGGCATCCACGGCCAGGGTCGTGATGTCGCACAACCTGGCATCAACCTGCGGTATCGCGTTGCGGCTCACATCATTCCCGTTATTTCTTGACGTGCATTGTCCCGTACATGAACGACAGGCTTTCCTTGTAACGTTCAACCAGGTCGGAGCTGAAGCGGTCGAGCGCCAGCACCAGAAAGCGCAGCATGCGGATGGCGATGGGCCCATGCTTCTCGCACAGGTGTGCGAACTGGTCGCGCGACAGCCTGCCCACACGGCAGTCGCTGATGGCCCGGGCCGTACCGACATGCGGCTTGGCGCCGACGAAGCCGAGGATGCCGGCGACATCGCCCGGATCGAGACGGATGGTCAGCGTCTGTCCACCGAAACGCTGGCGGGTACTGATCTCGATATGACCATCCAGAACGATCAGCAGGTCATTGGCCTCGAGAGATCCCTCCTCGTACAGGACGGTATCGTGTTCGTGGCTGGACATGAACATATGCCGGGCCAGCGTGGCGATATCCTCGCCGCTGAGCTCTTCGCAGATGGGAGCGGTTGCAATCTCTTCGGCATGGACGGGCGGGCCGTCGATGGGGAGGGTCATGGGAATCTCCTTACAGAACGTTCCGGGAAGTATAACAGCGTCGCGACGTCTCCGGGTCAGCCCCTGGCGCCCCGCCGGTGCTGAAAGAATTCCTTGAGCGGGCGTCCGCATGCCTCGGCCATCAGCCCGCCGGTCACCTGCGGCTGGTGATTCAGGCGTCTGTCGGAAAGGATGTGATAGAGCGACTCGACGGCGCCGGCCTTGGAATCGGCGGCCCCGTACACGACCCGCGCAATGCGGGCGTGGACGATGGCGCCGGCGCACATGACGCATGGCTCCAGCGTCACGTACAGAGTGCTGCCGGTCAGACGGTAGTTGCCGATCGCCCGACAGGCGGCGCGGATCGCACGCATCTCGGCGTGGGCGGAGGCGTCGTGTTCACTGATGGGTGCGTTGTGGGCGGCATGGAAGCTGCCATCCTCCAGCACCAGCACGGCACCAACCGGCACCTCCTGATGCTTTGCCGCGATCTCCGCCTGCTGCAGCGCGATGTCCATGTATCGCCGGTCAAGTTCTGCGCTTGGGTTCATTGCCGGCCATTTATCTTCGGGTCGAAGTAGTCGCGCAAGCCCTCGCCGAGCAGGTTGTACCCGAGCACGGTCACCAGGATGGCCAGGCCCGGGTACAGCGACAGCCACCAGGCGATCTGGATGTTGTCCTGCCCCTCGGTCAGGATGTTTCCCCAGGACGGATTCGGCGGCTGCACGCCCAGGCCGAGAAAGGACAGGCCGGATTCGACGAGTACGGCGCCGGCGACACCGAGGATGGCCGAAACCAGGATCGGCCCCATGGCATTGGGCAGCAGATGGCGGGCGATGATGCGTAGTGCCGGAACGCCGGTGGCGCGGGCGGCGAGCACGAATTCGCGCTGGCGCAGCGACAGGAACTCGGCACGCACCAGACGGGAGACCCCCATCCACGAGGTCAGGCCGATGACGATCATGATGTTCCAGATCGAGGGCTTCAGAAAGGCGATGACCGCCAGGATCAGGAAGAAGGTCGGGAAGCACAGCATCATGTCCGTCCAGCGCATGATCAGGCTGTCGGTCGTTTTGCCGCCATAGCCTGCCAACGCTCCAAGGGGCACGCCGATGACCATGGCGATGCCGACGGCGACAAAGCCGACGGCGAGCGATACGCGTGCACCGTATAGCATGCGCGAAAATACGTCGCGGCCGAGGATATCGGTGCCGCACCAGTGCTGCCAGGATGGGGGAAGCAGGATGGCCTTGACGTTGATGTCGGTCGGGTCGTATGGAGCAAGCCATGGTGCCAGCAGCGCCAGCAGGCTGACGGTGCCGACGATGCCGCCGCCGATGACCATCAGCGGATGACGGCGGACGAAGGCGAGCACGCTCATTGTTTGCCGCCATGGCGAATGCGCGGATCGGCCCAGGCGTAGGCGACATCCGCCAGCAGGTTGCCGAGCAGGGTCAGTACGGCACCAATCACGAGGATGCCCATGATCAGCGGATAATCGCGGGCCATCACCGCCTGGTAGAACAGCTGGCCCATGCCAGGGATCGAAAACATTTTCTCGATGATGACCGAGCCGCCGATCAGGCCGGGGATAGACAGTCCGAGCAGCGTGATGATCGGCAGCATGGCGTTCTTCAGGGCCAGGCGGTAGCGGATGCGCGGTTCCGGCATGCCCAAGGATCTGGCCGTGGTGATAAAATCCGCCCGGATCACTTCCAGCATGCCCGAGCGCATGAAGCGGCTCCAGCCCGCCATGCCAGCAATGGCGGAAACGAACACCGGAATGGCCAGATGCCGTGCCAGATCATACTGCTGTGCCCAGAATCCCATGTGCTGCCAGCCATAGGCATGGATGCCGGCGATGGGCAGCCAGTTCAGGTCGACGCCGAGCCAGATCATCAGCATCAGTCCCAGCCAGAAATTGGGCGCGGCGAAGCCGATGAACACGAATATGGTCATCAAGCGGTCCATCCATGAATCCTGATGTACTGCCGAGGCCACGCCGATGGGAATGGCTACGGCCAGCATCATCAGGATGGCCAGGATGTTGATCAACAGGGTGATGGGTACCCGCTCGGAAATCTTGTCGATCACCGGCCGGTGATCGGCGGAAAAGGACTTGCCGAAATCGAGCCGCACCAGGCGCTTCAGCCACAGCCAGTACTGCACGGTCAGCGGCTTGTCCAGGCCGTAATAATGACGCATGCGTTCGATGTCGTGGGCGGAGATGCGTGGATTCATCTGCTGGCCGACCACGCTCGGTTCACCCGGCGCCAGATGGATGACGGCGAATGAAATCATGGTGATCCCGAGCAGAAGCGGGATCATGCCGAGCAGGCGTTTGACCAGAAAAGCGCGCACCGGCGGATGTTATCCGCCATGTCGCAAGCGTCCAGCATCATGGTCGTATAATCGTAAGTAACAAAGCGTAGCGGCTTTACACCGATTGACGACTGTGGTGATAATGACGGGAGATCATGTGCGGATGGGAGGGGAATTGGTGAGACGACTATTGAAATTCATGGCGATTTTCCTGGCTGCGTGGATGCTGGGTATGCTTTCGCCGGCAACGGGAACGGTGACTTCGTTCCCGGTATTGGCCATGCCGGTCGCCGATGCAGCCGGTGCGGCTGCGCCCGTACCTGCCGGCAGCGACAAGATGGCCCAGATTACCCTGATTATCAAAAAACTGCGTGAATCCATGGCCAGCCTGAAGGATCTGGACGCACTGGAAAAGGCCGGCATGCCGAAGAAGGATGTTGACCGTATGCGCCGGGCTCTGGAGCAGAAGAATCAGGAGATGATCAACCAGGCGATCGCCGAGATTCGCTCGCTTTAGCGGGAAGGTGGCTGCACACTGCGTTTTGACGTCGCCGTGCGGTTTTAAGAAGTCAGATGACGGTTCGATCGGGGCCGGAAAATTGGGGAGGATTTAGATGAGAACACGGAATATCTTCGGGCTTGCTCTCGGAGTGCTGATGGTGTGGATGGCAGGCATCGCGCCTGCTTTGGCAGCGGGACACGGGATCCGCTTTCTGAATTTCGCGGCATTCCAGAAGAACAACCCACAGGGAAAGTGGGACTACGATGCACTGGTGCTTGGTCGTTTCAGCAGCTTCATTTCCAATATGGAGGCCGGCTCCCACATCCTGCTGCTGTCGCATACGGCGGACATCAAGGATGGGGATGTCGTCAATATACAGACCGACGTGCTGCGCGCCGACAAGGGCGGCAAGCTGGGCGATTCCGGTATCAACTGCCAATTAAGCTTTGAGGATCGTAGCACGAAGCAAACAACGTCCTTTGCCGTGGGCGGCTTGTGCACCATTCTCGAGATCACCTCGACCAAGGATCTGAGCCTGAAGGCGATCATCCCACCGGCAAGCGTTCCGGATACCGCGCAGGGCGAGGATGTGTGGGTACAACTGTACGAGGACCCCAAGACAGGTATCGCGTTTTACGCCAACGTCAGCGGCAAGGAGCAATAAGCTTCCTTTCCGCTTATGGGGTTTCGGCGATCCTGACGTGGTATTTCTGCTCGTCCTTGGGCACGAACCAGTGCTCGCTGTTCCAGCCGATGCCGGCCGGGGCCGGCTGGATGCCATGGATGCGCTTCGCGTACACCGGTAGCGAGTAGGGCGCGAACAGGAACACGATGGGCGCATCCTTGTGGATCTGCTGCTGCATCAGATCATAGTCGCGCTTGCGCCGGGCACGGTCGAAGGTGCGGCGGGCATCCACCAGCGCCTTGTCGACGATGGGGTTGGCATAGGAGATGAAATTGAACTGGTGCGGGCCGGTCTGCGATGAATCCCAGATCATGTACTGGTCGGGCTCCGGCGACATTCCCCAGCCGAGGATCACCGCATCGAAGTTGTGCTTGTCGATGAAGTTGGCGATGAAGGACGACCATTCGACGACGCGGATCTGCACGTCGATGCCGACCTTCTGCAGGCGCTTCTGGATAATGATGGCAGCATTGTCGCGCTGCTTGTTGCCGTTGTTGGTCAGGATGGTGAAACGGAAAGGCTTGCCATCCTTGTCGATGATGCCGTCGCCGTCATGGTCGGTCCAGCCGGCCTCGGCCAGCAGCTTTTTCGCTTTCCCCGGATCATACGGCCTGGGACGAATGGAAGAATCCACCCAGTAGGTGCCGGGTTTGTAGGGCGTGGCGATGACCTTGCCGAGACCCAGCAGCACGCCATCGACGATCTCCTGGCGGTTGATGGCATAGGTGATGGCCCGACGCACGCGTGCGTCGTTGAATGGCGGCCGTTTCAGGTTGAACCCCAGGTAGGTGTAGTCGAACCCGAGATAGCGGTAGCGCCGGTAGTCCCGGCGCAGCAGCGGCTTGGTGTCGAACAGCCGCCGGTACTGGATGGGCGTCAGGCCCATCGAATCGATGTGGCCGGCCGCCAGTTCCAGGAACTGGGTGGACGGATCGGGGATGATGCGGGTCAGGCGTTCGCTGATCCATACCGGCCCATCGTAGTAGCCGGGGTTGGCGCGCAGCAGGATGCTCTGCTGGGACTGCCAGTCGGCCAGCTCGTAGGGGCCGATGGTGGCTTTGGGATGGCGCGCCAGCGGCGTGTTCATGATATCCGCGCCCTTGAACACATGTGCGGGCAGGATGGCCAGCCCGGTCCAGGTCGACAGGGCGGGGGAGAACGGCTCGGCATAATGCACCACGAAGGTGTACGCATCGGGCGCCTCATAACGCACGATCTTGTTATAGTCCGATTTGAAGGGGCTCTGCGTGTGCGGATCCTGCATCAGTTTCAGGGTGTACATGCAGTCGGCCGAGGTGAACGGCTTGCCATCGGTCCAGGTCAGACCATGGCGCAGGTGGAAGGTCAGCGTCAGGTTGTCCTTTGAGATTTGCCAGGATTTGGCCAGTTGACCGACGAGATTCAGGTTCTTGTCGTATTTGAGCAGTGCCAGATACAGCTGTCCGGCCACAGCCTGGCTGGGGCCGTCGCTGGCGAGCATCGGGATCAGGGTCGTGGCATCGGCGCTGCTGGCCGACACCAGCCTGTCCCCGCGGGCCGGCACGGCCGCTGCTGTCTTCAGCGGCGACTGGCTGGCGTGTTCGGGTTGCGGGTTATTGCTTCCGGAACAGGAAGTGACCGCCAGCATCAGCATGGCGGTCAGCAACATCGAAGCGGTGCGCCACCGCCTCAGGAAGGCCGGAAATGCGCCAGAATCCACAGCCGGTCGCCCGGGCGAATCACCGAATCCATGCTGATCTGGTTAATACGGGCGATGGTATACGGCGACGTTCCGAAACGGCTGGCGATGGTCCACAGCGAATCGCCGGAACGGACCCGGTAATGGATGCGCCGGCCACGGGCCAGCAGTGGATTGGGCAGCGGACGCGCACGGGCCAGCTGATTTGCCGGCACCCAGACCAGGTCGCCGATATGCAGGATGTGTGGTAGCCGCGGATTCAGACGGCGGATCGAACGGACGCTGGTATGATGCACCCTCGCCAGCCTCCACAGTGAATCGCCACGGCGCACGGCCACCCGGATCGATTTCGGACCCACCGGCTGCCAGTCGTCACCGAGCCGCGCCAACTGCTGCTTCGTCAGCTGCAGCGTCACCTCGCCATGCAGGTACTGGCTGCTGTCCAGGCCGGGATTCAGCCGGAACAGTTCATCGACATTGACGTCGGCGGCATGGGCCAGCTTGGTCAAATCCACCGGGGTTTGCACTTCGAGCGGACGGGTGTCGTAAGGCGTGGGAAACTTCAGTACCCCCATCTTGGCCAGCGCGGCCAGGCCGAGGATATGGCGGACGTAGGTGCGTGTGACTTCCGACAGCGGCATGCGGTCGATGTCGTCATGCACATTCCATGGATGCCTGGCGATGTCGCGGGCCACAGCGTAAGGGCCGTCATGGTATGCGGCGAAAGCCAAAGGCCAGTTACCGAACTGTTTATGCAGTTTCAGCAGGTAGCGGGCGGCGGCATCGGTGCTGATCTTCACGTGCCGGCGTCCGTCAAAACCCTTGGTGCGACGGATACCCAGAACCCGCGCGGTACCCGGCATCAATTGCCACAGCCCCACCGCGCCGGCCTGGGAAAGGGCATAGGGGTTGTAGCCGGACTCGACGACCGGCACCAACTGCAGCCCCGGCGGCGCATCCAGCCGATCCAGGACGGCCAGCATGCGTGCCCGCACGAAGCGCGAGCGATCCGATATCCTGGGCCACAGCGGGGCGAAGACCCGTTTGGCTTCAGCCTGGATGCGGGCGATTTCCTCCGCCGGCAGGTTTGCCAGCAGCGGCGATACATGAACGACGGGGGCCGGCGGTGGGGTGGCGGCATCGCCTTTGCCGCCGGCCTGTTGGGCCGACGCCAGGGCGGACGCATGTTGTCCGTGCGTGTCCAGGGCCTGACCAAGGTCAAGCGAGCAGGAGCACAGCATAAGCATAAGCAGCCAGACGGCTATTCCCTCACCTCGTCGCATGGGCCAAACCTAGCGATAAACAAGCGATTTGTATAGTGAGGCAGGCCACAAGCGCCAATCCATGCCGGATTGCTTGAAATTGGCCGGGTGGCTCACTATGGTCGAGTTGTCGTCGCAGCACGGATGGGGAGGGTTGCGCAAGACCGACACGCCGGCCTTTGTAGATTCGGCCATGCCTGGGTAGCGCCAACGCGCAAGTGTGTGGCTGCGTATCGTTCAAGGAGATATCCATGCCGGATGAGCCATTTGATGAGCCTTTGGGTGAGCCATTGGGCGAGCAATTTGTCGAGATGACTCCGTCCCAATCCCAGCAGGGATTGCAGAGCGAAACGGTCTCGGCGGCGGAAGTTTCGGCGGCGGAACGGCAGGCCGAGCAGGTCAAGGCCGAATCGGCCGTGCCCATGGAGGATATCCTGCTGATCCGCATGGGAGAACGGCCGTTTCTGATCCGGGCGCATGACGTCACCGAGATTGTCCGTCCGCTGGCGCTGACGCCGGTGCCGATGGCGCCGGATCATCTGCTGGGTCTGGCCAACGTCCACGGGCAGATCGTCTGCATTATCGATCCCTGTGTGGTTCTGCATCTGGCTTCCGACCGTCACCCGCTTTCCACTCATACGCGCTTCCTCATTCTCCGCCATCCGCGCATGCATGTCGGCATCTGGGTGGAGGAGGTGGCCTCGATCTACCGGCTTGTCGCTTCGGATGTTCCCGGCGAAAATGCCGAAGGCGACCAGGACAGCCTCGTGCGCGGCACCATCACCCTGGATCAGGGTCAATTCGATTTGCTCAATGCGCAGGCGCTGTTCCGCTGATGCCAAGCGCCAGGCCCGCATGCAAGCGCCTCCTTCTTGCCAATATAGGGAATTATCCCCAGCATCGCTGCAACGTTTAGTTTTTCTTATCGAGGAGAGGGAGAGAGTATGGCCAAGCAACCAGGTGAGAAAGGCACCCGGAAGAATCTGAGGCAACAATCCAATCGCAACACCCTGATCTCGGTATTTTTGTTTGCCATCCTGATCGGAACGGTGAGTTTTACCTACTACAGCGCCAACCAGGGCATGCAAAACCTGGAGACTCTGTACGGCGACCAGGTTCGCCTCGAACAGTTCCGGGCCTCGCTGCCGAACGTCATGCTGCCACTGAACGACTTCGTGCTGACCGGCAACAAGGAAGACAAGGGCCGCATGGCCAAGGCATCGGTCGCGTTCCAGCGCTTGTATAGCCAGGTCACGACCCTGCCCAGCATGACCGCGGACAATACCAAACAGCTGAAACAGGTGTTCAGCCTGATCCAGCAGGTGGAAGGCATCGCCTCGGACATCCTGTCCGGCAAAACCCCGGCCAGCCAGGCCAGCAGTATGGTGCTGGTGGCCCAGTCCATGGTGTTCGTGTCGCAGGCCAAGGTGAACAAGGTGGCCACGGAGCTGAAATCCGCTCTGGACCAGAAAGCGCGGCAGACCCAGCAACAGATGACAACCCTGGCCGCTGCCGATCTGGCGATCATCGTCGTGCTGTTGCTGTTGCTGGTGTATTTCTCGCGCAGCTTCGTCAGGAACATCACCAACACCATTTCCGATATCGTGCACAATGTCATTTCGGCGTCCGGCGACATCCTGGCGACCGTGGACCAGCAGGTGACCGCCTCCGATACCCAGGCCATGTCGGTTTCCGCCATCACCCAGGAGCTGGAGCAGATGTCGGCGGCGGCCAAGCGCATCGCAGCCACGGCGGCCAGTGTGGAAAAGATCGCCGATGCCACCATGTCCTCCGCCGACCAGGGCGGCAAGGCCGTGGGGGAGGCCATCGGCTTCTTGAACAACATCCGTAACGAGGTGAACGCCATTGCCGAGAAGGTGAATTTTGCCCGGCAGAAGGCTGAACAGATTCTGGAGTCCGTTGAGTCCGTGCAGGACATTGCCGACGAAACCCATCTGCTGGCTCTGAACGCCTCGATCGAGTCGGCCGCCGCCGGCGAGTTCGGCAAGCGCTTCGCGGTGGTGGCGGCCGAGGTGCGCCGCCTGTCCGAGCGTGTGCGTGAATTCACGGAGGAGATCGAAACGGTGGTGAACGAGGTGAACACCTCCACCCTCGAATCCATGGAGGTGACGGAGAAGGGGCTCACCGAGGTGGAACAGGGCGTGCTGATCGCCCAGCGCGCGAACGATGCTTTGGGCAAGATGCAGAGCATGTCCAGCAAGACCAGCCAGGCCGTGCGCACGATCGCCCAGGCGACCAGCCGCCAGGACAAGGCCAGCGCCGAGTTCCTCGATGCCATGCAGCAGATTTCCCAGTTGCTCCATGATTCGGCCAAGCAGATGCAGAACTCCCGTGACATTTCACGCCGGCTGAACGACGTGGCCGAAGACCTGCAAAGGCTGTTCTAGGTCATCAGAGGCTAGCGGCAGTTGTCCGAATTCGATCTTTCCGGCTTCATCGCCTCGTTTTTCGACGAAGCGAGGGACCGGCTGGCTTCGATCAACCAGCGTCTGGTGGCCCTGGAATCCGGATCCCTGGATGAGGAAGAGCTCAACAGCCTGAGAAGGGATGCCCATACGATCAAAGGCTCCGCCCTGATGCTTGGCGTCACCGATGTCGGTGAGATGGGACATTTGTTCGAAGATGCCATGGAAAAGCTGATCGAGCATGCGGAATTCAGGACCGGGGAGATGGTGCAGTTCCTGTTCGACCTGCATGACCGGCTGGCGGAGCGCCTGCAGAAACCGGACAGCCAGGAACATCTGGATGTTCCGGGGTTCCGCCGTGAGTTCGATCGCTTGTGCGAGGCGATCGCGGCCGGGTCCGCGCCCGCGCCGGAACCTCCTGCAGCCGTTGATGAAGTAGGCCTGCCTCCGCTGGAGGAGATCCTGGCTGCCGATGATGCCGGGGAGATGCTGATCGGCGCCGAGGAAGCGGAGGCCTGGAAGCGCTCGGCCACCGCTGAGGCCGAGCAGCCGGCCGCAGCCCCTGAGCAGCCGACAGCGACCGACGCGGCAGAGGAAGAAGGGTCGGTTCCCGACCATGCCGATATGGCATTTGCAGCCGAAAATGTCGGGGAATTCCGCCCGGATATGTCCAAGTTCGAAATGCAGACGCTCGGCAGGAGACAGGGTTCCGGCCACTATCTGCGTGTGGACTCCGACCGGCTTGCCATGCTGTCCAACCAGGTGATGGAACTGAGCATCGAAAAGGCCAGATCCCTGGGCATGTTGGACCAGTTCTCCGGATTGCACAGGGATATGCGCGAATTGCGCCGCCACTGGCGCCAGCTGCAGGCAACCCTGGAACCCTTGCTGCAACTCAGGGGACCGGAGGAGGCGGCGGCGCTTCGTTCCATGGAAGAGCTGTTTGAACGGCAGCTGAAGCATGTGCAGCGCTTTGGCGATGACCTGCGCTATGAGCGGGATAGGAACGCCATCGTGCTCAACGATATCCGGGACCAGATCCTCAGCCTGATGCTCAGGCCGCTGGACAGCATTTTCTCCACATTCCCGCGTGCGGTACGCGACACCGCCATGCGCTTCGATCGCAGGGTGCGCCTGCAGATCGGAGGCAAGTCGGTGGAGATGGACCAGGGCGTGGCGGAGGCGCTGGTCGAACCGCTGGTCCACCTGCTGAACAATGCCATCGCCCACGGCATCGAACCGCCGGAGGAACGCCTGCTGGCCGGCAAGCCGGAAGAGGGGCTGATCAGCATCATGGCCAAGCAGAGCGGCAGCGAGGTCCATATCGAGGTCATCGACGATGGCCGGGGCATCGATGTCGATCTCGTCAGGAGGGTCGCCATCGAGCGCGGGGTGACCACCAAGTTCGAGGCTGACCAGATGGACTCGGCCGAGATTCTGGAGATGATCTTCCGCCCTGGATTCTCGACCCATGATGATGTGGACAATCTTGCCGGGCGCGGCATCGGCATGAACGTGGTGCAGGATACGGTGCGCAAGCTGACGGGCTCGGTGCGCATCCATACGGAAAAGGGCAGGGGTACGCGCTTTTTGCTGTCCCTGCCCGTCAGTATCGCGGTACAGCATGCGCTGCAGTTCCGCATCGGCGACCAGCACTTCGGCATGCTGACCCATATGATCGAACAGGTGATGCCCCTGGATGCCTTTGAAAGGATGGATCAGGAAACGGGCGGGGCCGAAGGGGAGAAGCTTTCGGCGGTGCGCTATGGCAAGCATCACCTGCCCCTGGTCGATCTGCGCCACGTGCTGCGCGATCAGACACGCACCCCGGCCGCAGCAACGAGGCCGCATGTCGTCATCGCCGAACACATCGAGGGCTACGTCGGCATCGTGGTCGATGAGTTGTACGAGGAGTCGGAGATCATCGTGCGCGACATCGATCCCTACCTGAAGCGCTATCAGGCCCCGGGCCTGATGGGCAACACGATCGTCAGCGACGGCTCCGTGCTGCTGCTGATCGAACCTTACGGTATCAAGGAGATGGGGCGTACGGCCCCGGATATGACCCTGCAGAACGAATATGCCGCCCAGCAGTCCGAGGTGCGGGAACAAGCGGTGGAAACGGAGCAGGCGGAACAAGAGCAGGTGCAGACAGCCCAGCCCAAGGTGCTGCTGGTCGAGGATTCACTGATCGCCCGCGAGATCGAGAAGAAGATGCTGCAGAGTGCCGGGTTTAACGTGCGCACCGCCATCGATGGCGTGGATGCGCTGGAGAAGATCCGTTCCGAGAGTTTCGACATGATCGTCACCGACCTCGAGATGCCGAGGCTGGATGGTTTCGGCCTGGTGCGTCAGATCCGCAACGAGTCCCGCTTCGAGGACATGCCGATCCTCGTGATCTCAACGCGCGAAAGCGCCGAGGACCGCATGCGCGCTTTAGACGCCGGCGCCGATGCCTACCTGGTGAAGCAGCAGCTCAGCCACCAGGGATTGCGCGATACCCTGCACAAGCTGTTCGGATCATTGACTGCGGGGGATGATTCGAATACAAATCGCCCCCGCGAAAACGCTCCCATCGTCTAGCGGTCTAGGACGTCGCCCTCTCACGGCGAAAACAGGGGTTCGAGTCCCCTTGGGAGTACCAGTAAAATCAATAAGTTACGTTAAATAAAAAGTTTACATAACGTTTTTGTCATTCACTTGTCATTGAGGTGGAACGGAAAAACCGGTCAAACAGGGCCGATTGATGTCCGCGATTGAGCTCTCTGGGCGCACAAAGACGCCCTCCTCTCCGGTAAACACTTTTGGGTCGTCATTGAACCGTATAAGGACTAATAGTCCTGAACAAGAACTGCGTAAGAACTGCTGCAAGGACTATCTGAGGAGTACCCAGATTCACCACGTTGTCCTTTTCGACCATGCCGAGCACGGGCAGGGCGCTGATTGCCGACGAGCCTAACCCTTGTGCTCTGTTTTCACCCTACATACAATGCCCGCCCCTTTGGAGAGGTACTCGAAGCGGTCATAACGGCACCGACTCGAAATCGGTTGGGCGGGTAATTCCGCCACGTGGGTTCGAATCCCACCCTCTCCGCCAATCGCTAGCCCAAGAATGGACGAAGAAAGCCTGTAAGACATTGTTTTACAGGCTTTTTTATTGTCTTCTTGTCCGATTCCGTACCAGGCGGCCCGAGGATATCCCATCAAAAATGATGGTACATTTGCTGGTATATGGCCTATAATCAGACCATGTACCATCAAAATTCTGGCCGGTACGGGAAAATCGGGCTTTTCCATGTACCATCAAATCCGGGGTTATGTTGCTGTAATGTATTGATATGTAATGATTATTTCGATGCGGAAGTTTGTTGGTGCAAAATCATGTCCCCGCAAAATGTACCATCAAACGGGAGGCTCGCATGGCTCAGATGATCGATAAACTCAATGATGCCTTGGTGCGCGGCGCCAAGCCGGATACCAACGGAAAACAGGTCAAGCTGGTCGATGGCAAGGGGCTGTGCCTGCTGATCCACCCGAACGGCGGCAAGTATTGGCGCCTGAATTACCGGTTCGACAACCGGCAATGCACCCTGGCGCTCGGCGTCTATCCCGATGTGGGCCTGAAAGATGCCAGGGAAAGGAGAGACAAGGCGCGCAAACAGATCGCCGAGGGCATCGATCCGCAGGCCACCAAGACCGCAAGGAAGGCGGCCAGGGCGGACACCTTCGAGGCCATCGCCCGCGAATGGCATGGCTCCTACTCCAAGAGCCTGACGGAAAGGCATGCGGCCAGGAT
>CAYRBJ010000019.1:0-36800 GCA_964422615.1 uncultured Zetaproteobacteria bacterium
AGGGCGCATCAACGATGCGCCCTCTCTTAGCTATGTTCGGTAGCCCGATTACTTCATGTCACCATGATGCATCGAATCGTCATCCCGCATCATGCCGTCATCCTTCTTTTTCATCATACCGTCGTCCTTCTTCATCATGCCATCGTGCTCCATGGCATCACCCTTCTTCATCATCATGCTGTCGCCCTTCATGGCGTCGCCATGCATGGCATCATCCTTGTGCATCATGCTGTCGTCGTGCTTCATCATGGCATCGCCCTTGTGCATCGAGCCGCCATCCATCATCTCGCCCGCCAAGGCGGGCATCGGCATGGCCATCGCCATGCAGCCCAGCAGGGCCATCGTTACCATCGGTTTTCTCATGATCTGTTCTCCGCGCTGAGGATTTCGCATCGATCCGTCGATGCGTGTTAACTCAGTCGCGGCCAGAAGCGATTGCTTACAGCATAAGTTTCAGGTGAATATGCGGTGTGTTGGGAAAAAATGGTTGGCGCGGGCGGGATTGAACCGCCGACCCCCACCGTGTCAAGGTGGTGCTCTCCCACTGAGCTACGCGCCAATATTGCAAACAGGCGTCAACCGGAAACCGAAGGGCGGCTGACGCTCATATCGGGTTGCGCATCATACGTTGCACACGCGGTTTATCAACCACCCAAAGCCAGATCACGCCTTGCCGGAATCAGCCTTCCGGCGACGGCTGCCGCTACGGGCCGGCGTCGGCCTGGTGGTTTTTTTGCGGCCTTTATTATTGGCGGGCGTGGCCACGCTGTTGCCCGTCAGTTCGCGCCATGTCTGCTGTATCTTCTCGTCGCGGATCATGTGCAACAGTTCCTTGGCCTCGACCGGGCGTCCGAGCAGGTAGCCCTGGACGTAGTGGCAGTCGATCTTGCGCAGGAAATTCAGCTGTTCGGCGTTTTCCACCCCCTCGGCCACGGCATGGATACCGAGATTGTGGGCCAGTTCAAGAATGGCGCGCACGATGGCGGCATCATCCCGGTCGCCCGGCAGGTGACGGACAAACACCTTGTCGATCTTCAGGGTGTCGATCGGGAAGTGCTTCAAATAGCTGAGCGATGAGAAGCCATTGCCGAAATCGTCGATCGCCAGCCGCACCCCCATGTCCTTCAGGGCCCGCAGCACATCGACCGCCTGTTCTCCTGCATCCATGACGATGCTTTCGGTAATCTCAAGTTCCAGCATCTGTGGCTCAAGCCCCGAGCTTTCCAGCACCTCAGCCAGCACCCGGGTAAAATCCCCCTGGCGAAACTGCTGGCCGGAGATGTTGACCGCCGCATTCAGTGCCGTGTCCGGTGGCACCAATCCCTGGTCGCGCCATTGCTTGAACTGCCGGCACGCCTCGTCCAGAACCCAGCGCCCGATCGACACGATCAGTCCGGCCTGCTCCGCCACAGGGATGAAATCGTCCGGATCGAGAAGCCCGTGTTCAGGATGCTGCCAGCGCAACAAGGCCTCGATGCCAGACAGATGGCCATCGCGCAGATCCACCTGCGGCTGATAATGCAGGATGAACTCGTTGCGGCTGATTGCCTGGCGCAACTCGATCTCCATCTGCACCCGCCTGGCCATAAGCTCACCGATCATCGGGGTATAAAAACTGTAGGTATGCCCCCCGCTCTCCTTGGCTTTGTACATGGCGGCATCGGCATTCTTGACCAGATCCTCGGGCCGATCCCCGTTTTCCGGGTAGAAGCTGATGCCGATACTCGAGCCGATAAAATACTCCTGCCCGAGCAGCAAATACGGCTTGGAGAGGGCATCCACCAGCGTGTCAGCCGCCTTGACGACATCTTCCTGGTTCCGGACGTCCATCAGCACGCAGGTGAACTCGTCACCACCGTAACGCGCGATCGTATCCTCCTCGCGCAGGCTTTCCCGCATGCGCCGCGCGGCCTCTTGCAGCACCAGATCCCCGACATCATGACCCATCGAATCGTTGATCATCTTGAAACGATCCATATCGATGAACAGCACCGCCAGCTTCTTTTTGTGACGCCGGCTCTGGGCGATCGCCTGCTTCAGCAGGCCAACAAACTGGTGCCGGTTGACCAGGCCCGTCAGCTTGTCGCGCATGGCCAGCACCTGCAGTTCATCCTCGATCTGTTTGCGCCGTGCGATCTCGCCCTTCAGTTGCTCCGTCTTCTCATCCAGGTTGCGCGCATGCTTCTTGACGGTCTCGTGCACATAGGCGTTCTCCAGCGCAATGTGCACCTGATTGATCATCGTCGTCAGCAGATCGACATCACCCTCGTGGAAAATGGCACCGTTGGGCTTGTTGGCCAGATTAATCACGGCCAGCAGCATATTGTCCAGCATCACCGGCATGGCCAGAAACGATGGCGGACCGTACTTTGGATCATTCGGACGTTGCACGAGCGGGTCGCTCTCGATATCGGTGACCAGCAGCGGCTTCCTATCGATGACGATGCGGCCGACGAGCGAGTCACCAATGGCGATCTCCTCGGCATCGACTTCAATGCCGCGCGTGCTGAGGATACGGAAGCTGTCCTTGACCGGATCGATCAGGAAGACCGAACCAATCTGCGCCCTCGTGGTCTGCATGGCCCGGTCCAGCAGCAGGTTGAGCAGCGATGACATCTCCAGCTTGCGGCTGGCCGCCTCGCCGAGCTCCTTCATGGCGAGAACCAGCTGGGTCAGCCGAGACAGTTCATGGCTGGTTTCATCGTAGCGCTCCAGCAATTTGCGGAAGGCATGAGAAATTTCCCTCAGCTCGCGTGTTTCATTGCCGGAATCGTTAGGGGGAAGGCCATCATCGGTTGCCTTCGACATGGTTTCCGCCAGGGCCGTAAGCCTGATGAACACGCCCTGCAGCATGGCCAGCACGGCCAGCACGATGATGACGCCGAAGCCGAAAATCAGGATGTTTCTTTGATGGAAAAAAACCGGCAGATCGCCGTTATCGACCATCATGTAGACCAGGACGCCGAACGGCACCAGCAACACCAGAATGGCCGAGATGCGGAACAGATCCCGCACCGACTTGCCGGCAATGCTAAGTTTGTCGAGCCACGAGGGCCTTCCGACCGCCTCCCTGTTCATGTCCGGCATTGGCGCTGTTTCCCACTCCCCTTCAAATCACATGCGGCCGGTCGATCAAATGTCTCCGGCGCCATTTCCAGCCCAGACCCTACCTGAAAGCAAGAAAAGACAAAGTGATCCAGAACAACCATTCCGCCGCGGCACGCAAAGTGATCCACGGCCCCCGCTCTGCCTTTACCGTTGATGTGCTGCCGATCCGATCTGGCCGGCCAGTTTCTCACCCACCGACAGCATCAGCGCTTCGTCCTCGGCCTCGACCATGATGCGTAGTTTCGGTTCGGTACCCGACATGCGCACACTGAGGCGACCATGTCCTGCCAATTGGGTTTCGGCCTCGTCCATCAGCATCTGCACCGCCGGGTCCTTCAGCACATCCCGGTATTCATCCATGACGATGTTCCACAGTTTCTGCGGATACAGCGGCAGATCCTTGGCCAGTTCCGCCACCGGGCGCCCCGCATCCTGCATCGCACACAGCAGTTGCAGAGCCGTAAGCAAACCATCGCCCGTGGTATTGTTGTCCAGCATGATCACATGGCCGGATTGCTCACCGCCGAGGTTGCAGCCTTTTTCACGCATCAGCTCCAGCACGTAACGGTCGCCGACCGGTGCCCGGTACATCGCCAGGCCCAGGCGGTCCAGATACTTCTCCAGTCCCATATTGCTCATGATGGTCGTGACGACACCATCGCCGCGCAGCCGGCCATGCCGGTGTTGATGCTCGGCCAGAATGGCCATGACCCTGTCGCCGTCGATGAGCTGGCCGGATGCATCGCAGGAGATCAGTCGATCGGCATCACCGTCCAGGGCGAAGCCGATATCGGCACCGCTGGCCATCACCTGATCCTGCATGCTGAGCGGATGGGTGGAACCGCACTCAAGATTGATGTTGTAACCATCCGGACTGGCATGGATGGCCGTAACATGGCAACCCAGTTCTTCCAGCAACCTCGGCGCCACCTGATACGCGGCGCCGTTGGCACAGTCCACCACCACCTTCAGACCGTCAAAACGCACCTCGCGGGGCAGCGAAGATTTGCAGAACTCGATATAGCGCCCACGCGCATCATCAACACGGGTGGCCTTGCCGATCTTCGTGGCATCGGGAAGCGGCGGCAGGACATCCAGACATTGCTCGATCTCCATCTCGATGCTGTCGGGCAGCTTGAAGCCATCGGCTCCGAAGAACTTGATGCCGTTATCCCCCGCCGGGTTGTGCGAAGCGGAAAGCACCACGCCGGCATCCGCGCGCAGGCTGCGGGTCAGATAGGCCACGGCCGGCGTCGGCACCGGCCCCACAAGCAGCACATTCATGCCCTGGGCGGTCAAACCCGCACACAATGCCGATTCGATCATATAGCCGGACAGACGCGTGTCCTTGCCAATCAGGATATGGGGGCGGTGGGACAAATGATTCGTCAGCACATGGCCGGCTGCCCTGCCCAGTCTCAGCGCGAACTCGGCGGTCATCGGTTCCCGGTTGACCGGGCCACGCACGCCATCCGTCCCGAAATACCTGCGCATCATTTCCCTCCCGTGCCCGGCCGCACCGATGCATCATAGACCAATATCCCGTGCACCTTCACCTTGATCCCGTCATTCGCCAGATGGATGGCCTTACCGGTCGGTGTTTCGATGCCGGCGTCCCGTTCGAAGGGCCCGGGTGTCGGAGCGTCCACACGTACCACTTCCGAGTTGACACTGACCAATGAATCCAGCCATATCTCAGGCCCATTGAGCGTCACCTTGGGCGGCTCGACCTGCAGGTCTTTGACCCGCCACCCCGACGGCAGGTCAAAGCGCGCATGCACAGGTATTGCGCGCTGCACGATGCGATCCACTTGTAGTTCGAGGCGGTCCGGCTGGATCTTGTCGATGCTCAGGCCGGGCGGCACGGCAACATCCCCGGCCCTGATCGCCAGCATCGCCACCCCCGGCCCCTTCAGGCCGGAGGCATCCACCGGCACGCGCAGATCCTGGCCCGACAGGACACCAAGCCTCGCCTGCAGACCGCTAACCGTCACCCGCACATGATCGGGAAGATCATTGACTACCACCAGCCCCGCCGGCAGGCCATGAATCTGCAGAGGTACATCCAGGCTGACCGTGCCCTCCCCCCGTCCATGCACGTGCAGCCACAGCCCGATGGCGATCAGCAGGGACAGCGCCGGCAGCGTGGCCTTTCTTAATCCGGAAATCATTCCTTCTGGCCCATGCCACCGGCATCCAGCCCCCCTTCGGAAATGCCGGCAACACCGGAGCCTGCTTCCGGCAACAACCGGGCCGCCAGCTCGCGGCGCAATGCCACGCTGTCCAGCGCCTCGCTTAAACGCCCATCCTCGGCCAGCCGGATATCCCCCGTTTCCTCCGATGCGATGATCACCAGCGCATCGCTTTCCTCACTGACACCCACGGCTGCCCGATGGCGGGTGCCGAATTCGCCACCAACGGCATTGGCTCGAGCCAATGGAAGCAGCACCCTGGCAGCGACGATACGCCACCCCCCGGGATGCTGGCTTACAACGATGGCCCCATCATGCATTGGCGCCTCGGGACAAAACAGTGTCAGCACCACATCCGGACGCAATGGCATGTCCATCTCCACACCACTGTCGTACAGGTGTTTCAGGCCGGTGGTGCGTTCCACCACGATCAGACCGCCCCAGTTCCGGTGGGCCAATGCCTGGCTGGCCTCCGCCAGGATGGTCACAGCCATGCTTTCACTATCGGCGCCGGAAGTGCTCCCGAGCGGGTTGACCGCCACCCGCATCAGGGCCCGGCGGATATCATGCTGGAAAAGGATCACCACGATAACGATGAATGCGGAAAAGAAATGCCCGAACAGCCACTCCGCCGTCAGCAGGCCAAACAGACGCGACAACTCGTAGACCAGCAACACCACCGCCAGACCGGACAGCATCTGTACAGTGCGCGTGCCTCGAATCAGCCGCAGGACGAAATAGATGACCAACGCCACCAGGGCGATATCCACCGCATCCCGCAACCCGAATTGCCAGTCCATCATCCCTACGATAACCGCTGTGGCACATCCAGTTCAATGCACAAATTGCCGTAGCCGAACGCCTGGCGCCCTAAGCCCGGGTAACCGGGCAATCCGGTGCCATCACGCTGGCGCCAGCATTCGCGCTCGGGAAAATCAGGGCTGAACAGTGACCGGCGCACTCCAAGGTTTGCCGTCGATCGTAACCAGACGCAGGGTGTAGCCGCTGCCAGACACAGTAGCGCCGGTCTGCGCCGGTAGCTGGATACGAGCCTTCGCCCCCGTCACACCGCCGATACCGTAGACCGTTGGCTTGAACTGCGAGCCCCAGGCGGTGGTATAGCGGTTGACGATGTCGCTCTTGGTCAACGCGGACAGGTGTTCGCCACTCCACTGCTCGATGACATGCCCACCGGCATCGCGTAACTGGGCACCGATCAGATACAGCTTGCCGGTATCCGGACCGGCATCGACATAGGCATGGAAGCTGACCGCCCCATTGGGCTTCACCTGTGCCTGGTCCAGACTCAGGTGGTAGTGGTGGAAATTCACGCGTGCCTTCAGCGGACTGAATACGGCGCCATGCAGGTATTGGTAAGTGCCGACCGTGAACACAATGGAGGCGATGCCCAGCCAGATGCTCCACTTGTGCACGGATTCGAAGGACAATGGCCCGGAGAACAGCAGCTTGAACCAGCCGCTCTCCGCCATGGCCGGATTACGCCGAGCAAGCCACTGGTCCACCGACCAGGAGCCGCCGCCGGAGAGCATCAGCAGTGTGCCCATGGCGAAACCGGCGGCGCCCATCGTCCATTCATCGACACAGGTCGATCCCATCCAGCCGAAAATCATCATCACCGAGACGTTCAGGCCGACGCTGGCGAAAGCCAGAAAGCGAGTAGCGAAGCCAATGATCAGACCGACGCCGACAACCAGTTCCACCAGGGTCCAGAACCACACCATGAAGTGCAGAAAGCTGCCATGCATGACGATCCAGTCGATCAGGTTTGGAAACATCGAACCGGGCATGGCGTGGACCAGCTTGTTGGCGACATAGCCACCGACGTCCGGATTCAGCTTCACTGCGGTCAGATGCCCGTGCATCGTCTTGAAGGTATAGAACATCCGACGCGAGGCCCCACCCCAGAACACCCACCCCTGGACAAGGCGGACGCCCAAGGCCATCAGTCCGACGAATGCGAAAATCCTCGCCAGCGTCCATTCCTGTTGTTGCACCGATTCGTTCGCTTGCATCACTATGCTCCCTTAGCTCTCCCGTAATCCATCAACTTAACGTTTTCCCTTCGGCGCCATGAAGCCATAATGGCGGTAGATCGCTTGGCCTTCGGGACTTACCAGAAACGCCAGGAAGTCTGCTGCAGCCTGGGGGTGCGGGGCATTCTTCATGGCCGCGGCGGTATAAGTCACAATATGATTCTCACGCATCGGAATCTTCACCATCGACAGCGGGTGCCCGGCAATATGCGCATGGAAGTAGGCCTCGGTATACCAGACGGCACCGGCCTGGCACTGCCCATCCATGATCATCATCGGCGTCTGCCGGTGATGGATATGCGTCAACAGCGTCGTGCCGGCCTTGACCTTGTCGTGATAAACGGCATCGACCAGTTTCTTCCCGCCGCTTTTGCGCAGCGCCGGAATGATGGCGTGATTGGCAATGCCCTCGGTCACAGGGTTCGGCATGCACAGTTTCAGGTTGGGCTCGGCGAGGCTGGCCCAGCCCGTGACATGGGCGGGATTGCCCTTGGCGGTCATGATCGCCAGGCGATTACGGGCGTAATCCTCGGTCTTGCCGAACCAGCCAAGATGCTTCTGCATTCCCCGAATGCGGCCTTTGCCGGCGGTATAGACATCCGGGCGCAGACTGATGCGCATATTGCCGACAACGATCCCACCCCGCTTGATCTGGCGGCTCAGCACGCCCGGCGGCAGCGTCTCGGCAAACACGCGCGTATACTTCGGGTACTTGTGCATGAAGCCCTCGAGCAGCCGGTTGACCAGCATGTACTGGTTGCCGGCGAAGAACACGACCAGTTGCGGATCGTTGACGTCACCGTGCAGATCCGGGGCGTTCTCGATACCTCCAATGGTGAATGGCTCGCCCTTGACCATCGGCTTGCTCCACGGTGGGGCATAGCCCCCCTCTGCGGCATAGGCATTGCACGCCACCGCCAACAGCATCACCAACGCCGTTCGTATCACGTGGTTTCGATATCGCATCACCGGTCTCCTCCATCTCGTTACATTCATCATTTTACAAAAGGGGAGTTCCCGGCCACGGCGTGGTGCGGCGTGGCCGGGAACCTGGGGAGCTTATTGCTTCATGTAAGCGTAGCCCATGTCACCGAAGATGACGGTGGTGGACAGAGCCGACAGTGCCACATGCACATCCTTGGAGACATCGGAAAGCGGATAATGAAGATCGTACATGGCCTGGCCGCAGACAAAGACCCTGACGCCCGCCTTCTTCAGCTCGGCCAGCAGCTTCAAGTTGGGGTTATCCACACTGTAGAGCTTCCTGTAAGCCTCGTTGTTCAGAATAGCCGACGTGGCCTTCGGGCCGTGCACAATCGCCACAAAATGCAGATGCTTAAGTGGAACGCCTGCCGAAGCAAAGGCGTTGACCGCGCGGGCCACATGCTTCAGGCCCGGGTTGATCTTGCTATGGTCCTTGGCACCGCTGGTGACGTCAAAAATGGCCCTGTAGATACGCTTATGGTTCGGCTGAACCGCTGCATGGGGCAGCGACATCACGCCACCATAACCCGGAACCCCCGGGGTAATCCAGCCACCGGCCATGGCTGCAGCCGGCATTGCCAAAGCCATGGCCATCGCCGCTACCAAAACTCGCATATTGAATAGTGATTTCATTCTCTCAACTCCTCCTCTTCATGGACATAATCTACCGCCCTTTGTAATAGGGGGTAAAAAATTAAGCTTGCGCAGGGTATGCATCAAATGCATATTTATGGCTGTACATATAACATAGGGTAATACCATGAACCTACGTCACCTCGCGGTTTTCCATGCTGTAGCCGAAACAGGGAGCCTCAGCAAGGCAGCCGAACGCCTGTATATCACACAACCAGCGGTGTCCCGGCAGCTCAAGTCACTCGAGGATGCGCTTGGCCTGACCCTACTCGACCGCGAGCCCCGCGGCGTACGCCTGACAGAGGCCGGGCATACCTTGTACGACTATGCGTCCCGCATCTTTTCTCTGAGCGACCGGGCCCGGGCCTCGATGGAAGAGCTCACCAGCCTGAAATCAGGACGACTATCGCTCGGGGCAAGTACAACCATCGGCAATTACCTGCTACCGCCAGTGCTGGCACAATTCCGTGACCAGCATCCGGACATGGACATCCACCTGGAGATCGGCAACACCGACACCATCCAGCATCTGCTGCTGGACGACCGCATCGATCTGGGATTTACCGAAGGATTTGTCGAGCATCATGAATTGGAGGCGAATATTTTTTTACATGACGAGCTTGCCATCATTGCTCCGGTCGGCCACCCGCTGTCCAGCTCGGACGATACCGCCGACATATCCTCTCTGTGCCGGCATGCATGGGTGATGCGCGAACCGGGTTCCGGCACCCAGGCCGTGCTGGAGCGCATCCTGCGCTCGCACGGCTGCTCGGAGCCCCATGCGACCTTTACGCTCGGCAGCACCGAGGCCGTCAAGGGAGCCGTGCTGGCCGGAGCCGGCATTGCCGGAGTTTCCTACCTGACCGTAATCAACGAGATCTCTGCCGGTACGCTGGTACGCATCCCATGTCGTGACGTCGCCTTCCGGCGCCCCCTGCACCAACTGCGGCATCGCAACCGGCATACCGTACCGGCCGTCGCCGCCTTCCTGGATTTGCTGAACCGGACGGTAACGTCCGACAGTTTACCGCTGAAGAGCGTACAGGTCTCTTAACCGACCTGTCCGCTTGCGGCATTGAGCAGAGCCGAGGCTACGCGTACGGCACGACGCTGGGTGACAACATCGTGCACACGAAGGATATCCGCTCCGGCGTAGACGCCGATACTGACGGCGGCCGCGGTTTCGATCTCTCTGTCCTCGACAGCAGTCCCGGTCAACGCACCCAAAAAGGACTTGCGTGATAGCCCGAGCATCAGTGGCAGGCCGAATTCCTTCTTGAACAGCGGCAGGTTGGCGATCAGCGACAGGTTATCCTCGAGGCGTTTGCCGAACCCGATCCCCGGATCCAGAACGATCACGTCCTCGCGCATGCCGGCAGCCAGACAGGCCTCGATGCGCCGGGCGAAAAAATCACGGACCTCACCGACGACATCGCCGTAATACGGACTATCCTGCATCGTCTGCGGCATCCCCTGCATATGCATCAGGCACACGTTCACACCGCTTTCCGCCGCCACGGCCAGGGCATCTGCATCTCCTGCAAGGGACCTGACATCATTGATCATCACGACCCCTGCCTCAATGGCGCGGCGCATCACCTCGGCCTTGCTGGTATCCACCGACACCTGACACCCCTGATCCACCAGGGCACGGATTACGGGAATGACCCGCTGCAATTCTTCAGTCTCGGATACAACCTGCGCCCCCGGACGCGTCGACTCCCCACCGACATCGACCAATTGGGCGCCGGCATCCCTAAGGAAGAGCCCATGCTTTACCGCCGCCTCGGTGTTGGTGTAGCGCCCGCCGTCCGAAAACGAATCGGGGGTGCAATTGAGCACCCCCATGATCCAGGCATCGCCACCGGATGGCCGATGCCAGCGAGACAATGCTGCCACTAGCTCTCCTGACTGGCTTCCTTGCCATCGACCTTGACTGGCGTCGTCGGTGCCGTCGCCGAGGGAGAGGGTGGCGGTGCATGTGGCTTCTCCGGTGGCACCTCGCGATGCAGCTTCTTGCCCGCCATGATCTGGTCGATCTCGTCATCCTCGAGCGTCTCGTATTCGATCAGCGCCTCGGCCAGATAATGCAATTGATCCATATGATCCGTCAGGATCTTCTTTGCCCTGGCGTAGTTCGTATCGATCAGGCGCCGCACCTCGCCATCGATGGCACGCGCCGTGTCCTCGGAGACGTTCTGGTGACGGGTTACCTCGCGCCCGAGGAAGATCTCCTCGTCGCGATCGCCGTAGACCATCGGGCCCATCGATTCGCTCATGCCCCACATCGTCACCATGTTCCGGGCCAGCTTGGTGGCGCGTTCGAAGTCGTTGGAGGCTCCGGTGGTCATCTGCTTGAGTACCAGCTCCTCGCCCAAACGCCCACCCATCATGATGGAAATCTGGTCTTCCAGATACTCGCGGTCATGGTTGAAGCGATCCTCCACCGGCAGCTGCATGGTCACACCCAGTGCCCGCCCACGCGGAATGATGCTGACCTTGTGCACAGGATCGGCATGTTTCAGATTCTTGGCCACCAGCGTATGACCGGCCTCGTGATAGGCGGTCGTGCGCTTCTGCTCGTCCGACAGGATCATCGAACGGCGCTCGGCACCCATCATCACCTTGTCCTTGGCCGTCTCGAAGTCGGCCTTGGATACCTTGTCCCGGCCCAGGCGTGCGGCATTCAGCGCCGCCTCGTTGACTAGGTTGGCCAGGTCCGCGCCCGAGAAGCCGGGCGTACCGCGCGCCAGCATCTTGACCTCGACATCGGTGCTCAGCGGCACCTTGCGCATGTGCACCTTCAGGATCTGCTCACGGCCGCCGATGTCCGGTGTCGGCACCACCACCTGTCGGTCGAAGCGGCCCGGGCGCAGCAGCGCCGGATCGAGCACGTCCGGACGGTTGGTCGCGGCCACCAGGATCACGCCCTCGTTGGACTCGAAGCCATCCATCTCGACCAGCAGCTGGTTCAGCGTCTGCTCGCGCTCGTCGTTGCCGCCGCCGATACCGGCGCCACGATGACGCCCCATGGCGTCGATCTCATCGATGAACACGATGCACGGCGCCTGCTTCTTGGCCTGGTCAAACATATCGCGCACACGCGAAGCGCCGACGCCGACGAACATCTCCACGAAATCGGAACCGGAGATCGAGAAGAATGGCACCTCCGCCTCGCCGGCGATGGCGCGGGCGAGCAGGGTCTTGCCGGTACCCGGCGGGCCGACCAGCAGCACACCCTTCGGGATCTTGCCGCCCAGGCGCGTGAACTTCGAAGGATCGCGCAGGAACTCGATCACCTCGGTGACCTCCTGCTTGGCCTCGTCACAGCCAGCCACGTCCTCGAAGGTAACGCGGTTCTTGTTCTCGGTGAGCATCTTGGCGCGGCTTTTGCCGAAAGACAGCGCACCGCCCTTGCCTGCACCCTGCATCTGGCGCATGAAAAACACCCACACGGCGATCAGCAGCAACATCGGGAACCAGGAGATCAGCACCGACAGGAAGAATGGGACCTGCTCCGGCTCCTGCACATTGACCACCACATGGTTGTCGAGCAGGCGCTTGGTCAGCATTCCGTCATCCGGCGGCACCTGCACCTGATAGCTCTTCAGTTCACCCTGCGTATTGCGGTACTGGCCGACAACCTGATGATCTTTGATCGTCGCCGTTTCCACCATGCCCTGATCCACACGCTGCATGAAGGTCGAATACGACATCTTCGCACCCTTCTGCATCGGGGTGCTGAACATGTTGAACAGGCTCATCATGGTCAAACCGATGACCAGCCACAACAGCAAATTCTTTCCCATTCCTCATTACCTCGTTTCGGGAATCGACATCCCCGACCATTCATATATCGCCATTCAACTACGTCCAGTTTACCAAAACAAGCGCACAAAAAACATGCCTAGCTTTCATGAAAATACAATGAAACGCTAACCACGCTCCCGCACGCCAGGGTTTTTCACTGTCGGCACCAGTTGCAAATGCTCATTATACCGCTGCAGGCGGCAACGGGAAAGATCAAGCCCCCCTGTGCCGTTCCGGACGGTCCATGCCTCGATCATGCGTATATGCCGCCGCCCGGGCACGACCCCCTCCCCGAACAGCATCCGCGTCATTTTCTGCAACATCCGGGCCCGCGCCGGCGGCACCAGCGCCGACCAGTCCCGCCAAGCCATGGAAACACTGCCACCGGCATGGATGATCGGCACGTCGGCTACCCTGGCATCGATGATAGCCGCCAGACGTCCCGCCTGCGCCCCCCAGCGCAGAAACAGGCTCCAGGGATCCACGCCCGCCGCCTGCACAGCCGGGAAAAGGCGATGCCGTATACGATTGCGCCACAAGCTCAGATCCGTGTTGCTGGGATCCTCCAGCCACGGCACTTGTGCCTGCAGCAGTGCCTGCCTCAGGTCATTGCGCGATACATGCAGCAGGGGGCGATACAGCTTCAGATGATGGCTTTCGCGCATAGCCGGCATGCCGCGGATACCGTGCACCCCACCCCCCTGCAGCATGCGCAGGCAGATCGTTTCGGCCTGATCCTCACGATGGTGAGCCAGGCAAAGCGCATGCACATCCTGGGCCTCGGCCCAGGATAAATATTGGCGATAGCGGAATTCACGGGCCGCTGCCTCGCGATTGACGACCGGCACAGACGGGCAGCGCACGCTGAAAAACGGTACGGCCCACTGCGCCGCACGCCGGGAAAGCTCCTCCGCCTCCGCCTCCGATTCCGTCCGCCAACCATGGTCGATGTGCCATGCCTGCACCGCATGACCTTGCGTCAACAAAGCCAGCAAAAGCGCCGTGGAATCAGCCCCTCCCGACCAGGCCACGGCCAACCTGGCCGGCAATGATGCTGTTGCCATCCAGGTTGTCGCGTCAGGCAGGCGCGGAAAAGATGTCGGGTTCGCCATATCGAGGTCGTTGCTCGTCACGGTCAGTGCCAGCGCGGTAGGCCTTCCTCGACGATACGCAGCGCAGATGGAGAATTCGGGTCGAGCAATTCAAACAGATCCACGTCCACGCCGGACAGACACGGCCGACCCACCAGAAGCAGCAGCGCCGGCATTCCCTCCGGGCCTTGCTGGATGCAAAACAGATCGAACTGGCCCTCCGGCAGGCGGAATTCACGCAGCACGACTTGGGCTGCCTTGCTATCCATGCGCAGCTCCCGTACCGATGCCCGTTCGCGCACAGATGAGGTCAGCTCCGATACGGCTGCCGCCGTCAGGGCAAAGCCACTGTTGTACAGAAGCTGGACCTTTTGCCCGGTACCGGTATCGACGCTCTCCACACGCACACCTCCGGGGGATTTCAGTCCAGCCTTGGCATCCCGATACGCCGCCAGGCGTCCGGCACCGCCATCGCGAGCCAGTCCTGCCGAGGCCTGGGGCACAGCAAGACTGAACGTGATGCGCTGGGTCTCCATGCCAGCCTTCGACACCTCCGTATGGGTCCATTCCCCAACCATGGCCAAGCACATGGCCACGGTCGGCAGATCGATCTCCCCACCCGCCTGAGCTTCGCCCAATTCAACATACCATTCGCGCAGCAACTGGCGGATGGACAGCCCCAGATCCACCAATGACGTCACCGGCCCACGCAACTGACAGCCAGCAGCGGAAAGGCTATCTACGAACACCTTGCCTGCCCCATGAATGCGACCAAGCATGCCGGGAAGGAATGTCTTGCTGATAAAACCCGAGGCATCGCCATGCAGGGAACTCATCGCCGCCAAATAATCCGACCAATCGATCATCAGGCAAGCCTGCTTCGATGACAACTTGGAGCCGATGTGCAGCGACGACTCCGTTCCCGGAAGCAGAAAGATGATCTTGCCGTCGCGATACGCCACTTCCAGCAGTTTGTCGGCTTCGTTGCCACGCGCCCTGCCGGCAATGGCCGGCATCTGGTCGAGCCACAGGCGCTCGGCTTTACGTCTGGCGATCTCCACCTGCACATCCTCCTCGAATACGCGGAAGGCATGCAGGGTACGGTCATCACGGAGCCACGGTTCGCTCCCGCCCTTGCGGAACAGGCCACCGCCGCCACCGCGTTGCTGCAGCAGCCATGCGGCAAAGGGATGATGGCGGCTTGCCTCGAGCATCTCGACGAATGTAGGTTCCAGTTGTTCCGGGGATGTCAGCAAATGGTCCAGTTGCTTGGCGTTCAGCACCCAGCGCATCCACGCACCCTCTCCCGTTTTCTCCGCGAGATCCCACAGCGCGAGACGGGCCCAACTTCGCCGCAAAAGATGTGCGCCCAGACGATCCTTGCCCAGCAACGTCAGCATGCCTGCCTCATTCTTGGGACCAAGGCGGCTGCGCATGCTGCGCATGCGCGGTACCAGTTCCGGCTCAAGTCCGTAGGCCATGATGATTTGCCGATCGTCCCCCAGCAGGGCATCCTCTGGCTGATGCTGCATGAAGGCCATGGGCGTTGCGGGCACCACCATGGATTCGTAGGTGGCGATGCGGGTGACCTCCACCGTACCATCCGCATGCTGTTTCAGAAACGCCATCAGCGCCCAGTGATACAATCCGCCCAGGATGCAGAGCATGGCATGCGAAGTCTGCTCCAGATGATCCTTCGATAACCGGGCAAGGTACTCATGCATCAGGCGCAGCAACAGGACATTGACCGCCGGCACCCAGGGAGCCATGTCCGCCCTCTCCTGCTGCCAACCGCGCGTCCACAGATCCCGCCACAGCGTCAGCAGGGCTGGCGCTCCCTTCGCGTCGGCACACCAGTGATGCAACAGGCTTCTTGAGATATGTGGATACTTTTCGCGCAGGTATTGGATCATCGCCCGCGATTCGGCATTGGTCTGGGGCAGCTGATGCGCCGACACCTTTTCGCCCTTGACGATATAACGGACGGCATAATCCTGCAGCATCGACAGCGCCTGGGAGAGCGTCAGCTGTAGTTTGGAATGTACAGCGAAAGGAATGTATTCCCGCGCATCCTCCCCCGGCACACGCAGGGGCAGACGACGAATATCAATATGGCAGCGGCTGGCCGGATTCTCCCCCCGGGAGAGGATTGGGTGGTACCAGCTCCAGCGCTGGGAAAAATAATCCGGCGATATCATGGCTGGTCCATCAGATGGCCTTCGACGTCCAAGGCGCTGTCATTGCGCGGATGACACGCTCTGCCTAACATGGACGCCATGTCTGTCCCAGCCGTTTATCGATGATGATGTCAGTCGCCGTCATCCCCTGGCTTCCCTCCGCAGGACGTCTGGTATCCATGCCTAATCGCAGACGCCGCCCATCATTACTGAGAACCCGTGCAGATCATACAGCGGCAATTGGTAAAAGGCGAACGTACAGCATGCTTGCGGCCGGAAAACTCATGCTTCCTATTTTGGCAGTGTTGACCATGCTGCTGATTCCAAGCCTGTCCAGGGCAGAGGTGGCCGTCACGCTGCCACCTCTGGGCGGATTGATCCGCATGCTTGATCCCCAGGCCGTGATTACCGTCCTGCTGCCATCGACTGCCGATCCCCATCATTTCCAGATGTCGCCGAAGGCCACCGAGTCGCTTCGGAAAGCCACTCTCCTCGTCCGCGCCTCCCGTGACGACGGCGGCTGGTCCGGTCTGGAAACCGCGGGAAATATCCTGGACCTGTGGCCGCGTACCAGCCATGCCTGGACCAGCCCAGCCCTCGTTCGGGCTTCCCTGCCTCGCCTGGCGGCGGCACTCGAGAAAATCTATCCCTCCCACAGCGTGTCGATCCGTGCCCGTTTGAACCAGGCCATCGCCGAAACCAAGCGCATCCAGGCGGCCTGGATTGCCGCCCTCGCCCCTTATCGCAAGGATGGCGTCATCATGCAGCACCCGTCCTGGCAACCGATGTGCGAGCAGGCGGGCGTGCCGGTGCGGGTCGTGCTCGAAACCGATCGGCATGGACAGGAATTCGGCCCGCGCGATCTCGACCGTGCCCTGCAGGTCATCGATGCCCATCCCGCAGTGCTGCTGATCTTCGAGCAGCGCCATGACAACCGGGGCCTGGACTGGATAGTCGCACACAGCCGGCACCCGCTGCGCCGGGTGATGCTCGACGCCCTAGGCACGGACACCATGCGCTGGGATCAACTGATGCAGGAAAATCTTAAGCGGTTGCACCCGTGAACACACCCGTGCTGCAACTATCCGGTATATCGGTGGGCCCTGCGCACGCGCCGTTTCTGCAAGACATCAACCTGGAACTCGAAGCTGGTCATTTTCTGGGCATCGTCGGCCCAAATGGGGCCGGCAAAAGCACCCTGCTGTCGGTGATCGCCGGCCTGATCGAACCGGCCTCGGGCCATGTCGACCTTTTCGGCCACTGTCTGAAACGCTTCAACCGCCGGCGGTTGCTGCAGCGGGTCGGCTTTTTGTCACAACTGCACGATGACCAGCTGCAACTGCCGATCAGTGTGCGCCATGCCGTGGCTATGGGTGACACACGTTACGCCTCGCCGCTGTGGCGACGCCCGTCATCCCAGCAGGATGTGCTTTGGGCCATGGAACAGGTGGATATCGCCGATCTTGGGGATCGCGACTTCCGCCAGCTGTCCGGCGGTCAGCGCCAGCGGGTTCGCCTGGCTAAGGCGTTGATCAGCCGGCCCGAGTTGCTGCTTCTGGACGAGCCCTCGGCCGCTCTCGACCCCTCGGCTCAGAAAAGGCTCTACCATTTGCTACGTCGGCTGTGCGACGAAAACCAGATGGCTATCGTCATGGTCGAACATGACATCGCTGCCATCACCGGCCATGTCGATTCGGTGGCCTGCCTGAACCGGCGCATCCACTACCATGCCATGAAGGGTGAGCAGATCCCGGAGGACATCTGGCACGCCATGTATGGCGAACATATGCACGTCATCGCCCATGATACCCGCTGCATCGGCTGCGTCGCCGAACCGCCTGCGTCGTCAACGGCCCATCGTCACTGAACATGGAACTGATTTCACATTTTTTGTCCAGCGAGGTCATGCGCAGCGCCTTGGTGCCCGCGCTGCTCATCGCCATTACCACGGCCAGCATCTCGGTGATGATTCTGGCACATCGCCTGTCCTTCCTGGTGGTCGGTGTTTCGCACGCCTCGCTGGCGGGCCTCGGACTGGCCGTGGTACTGTCGCTGCCGTTGCTGCCGACGGTCACGGTCACGGCCCTCGCAGTAGGCTGGCTGCTGATCCCCTCCACCACCGGAAACCTGCGCCTGAACAACGATGCCGGCACCGGGCTGCTGTTCGCCGGCGCCATGGCCCTGGGCATCGTGCTTTTGTCCACCACCAACCGCTATCAGGTGGATCTGTTCGGATGGCTGTTCGGCAACATCCTGACCATCTCCCACCGAGACGTCGTATGGCTGTATGTCGCCGCTATCGCGGTGCTGGGCGGCCTACTGCTTTCTGCCCGCGTCTGGTGGGCCATCGCCTTCGATGCCACCGCGGTCGCTGCCAGCGGCATTTCCGTCTCCGGTTACCGCTTCATCCTGCACGGCGTGGTGGCACTGGCAGTCATCCTGTGCGTCAAGCTTGCAGGCATCGTGCTGACCACCGGCCTGATGGTATTGCCGGCCGCCTGCGCCTGGTTCTGGGGACGCAGCCTCGGCACCTTGTGGGCGATCAGCCTCGGCGTCTCGCTCAGCGGTACGCTTGTGGGGCTATTGGTATCCTATGCCTTTAACTGGCCTTCCGGGGCCACCGTGGTGCTGGCCCTGTGCATCCTGTTCGTGTTCAGTGCGATGGGGGCTTGGATCAAGCAATCGGGCCAACATCGCCGGCAGCGCGTTTGAGACTTCAGACTCGCTGACGGTGCAATGGGTGGCGGGGTGCCACGTAGCCGAGCAATAGCAGCATGGCCGGCACCAGCATGGCGCAGGCGGCCACGAACGGCGCCACCGGACCATGCATCCCGGCGCGATGGGCGGCAAAGAAGAAACCGCCGAGCGAGGGGCCGATAACACGCCCCAGGCTGTTGACCGACTGATACAGGCCCATGATCGTGCCCTGGATATTCTCGGGAGAGATGCGCGACAGCAGCGCACTCAGGCTCGGACTCAACAATCCGAAACCAACCGTCAGCGGGATCGTGATGATTATCAGCATGCCCAGGCCAGGGCCCGAGGCGAGCATGGCAAAGGCCAGAATCAACAGCGTGAAGCCAAATGAAGCGGCACGTACCTCACCCAGGCGCGGTACGGTGCGCCGCACCAAAAAGCCCTGCACCAGCGTGATGAGAACGCCAACATAGGCAAAGAAATAGCCAACCGTCGTCAGCGACCAGCCGAGCCTCAGCCCGCCATACAGTGGCAGCGCCACTTCAAAGCTGGCAAAACCCGTGGTCAGCAGCAGGCCGATCAACAGCAGCATGCCGACCATGGGATGGGAGAATGCCGCCTTCCAGGGATCAACGGAAAGCGGCGACACCCATTGCCGGCCACCGCGACCGGCCTGCCGCGTCTCCGGCAGTAAAAATATGCCCAACACGCCATTACAAAAGCACAGCGCCGACGCCGCAAAAGGGGCGTATTCCGGATGGTTGCCGAAGTCGGGGCCGGACAGCAGCCCGCCCAGCGCCGGTCCAAGCACGAAACCCAGTCCGAACGCGGCACCGATCATGCCCATGGCGCCGGCCCGCTTATCCGGGCTGGTCACATCGGCAACAACTGCCTGCGCTGTCGCCAGGTTGGCTCCAGCCATGCCCGCCACCATTCGGGACAGAAACAGCACCGTCAACGAGCCTGCCAAGCCGTAGAACAAATGGGCGACGGCCGATCCGAACAGGCCGATGATCAGGATGGGCTTGCGCCCGACATGGTCGGACATGCGTCCCCATATCGGGGCGAAGATGAATTGCATCAGCGAATAGACGGCCATCAGCCAACCGATCTCGGCGCTGCTGGCATGGAACTGCGGCAGCTGCGCGTAGATCGGCATCAGCGGCAGCACAATGCCAAAGCCGAGCAGATCGAGAAATACCGTCAGAAAGACGATGCCCAGCGCAGAATGATTGATATAGGACGATGTCTGCCGCGCGCTCAAGGCTCGGCCACCAGAATCATCGCCGCGTAAAAACGCGAACGTGCATCGGTTGCGTGCCCCATCGAACGGGCGGCAAGCACAGTGGCATGCCGCCCGTCCATGCCTCAGCCGGCCAGCGCTGCGTGCATGGCCTGGTCGTCGACGACCTTGCTGTCGACCTTGCAGTAGACTGCATTCTCCTCGACGACGACGACCGCCTCGGCCACGCCTGCCAGGGCGAGCAGGCGCTGCTCAATGCCGTGGATCGCCTCCGGATCGGTGACCTCCACATGCAGCATGCGCGTCGCCAGGTAAGGGGGCTGGTTCATGGTCATGGCGATCAACAGCCACAGCACGAACAGTCCGGCCACGACCAGGAACACGGTGGCATAGTTCTCCTTGGCCGGGCTGTAGATGAAGCCACCCAGCACACCGCCGGCGAAGGCGCCGAAGAACTCGCAGCTGTTATAGACGCCGACGGCCGTGCCCTTGGCTCCGGCCGGCGCATACTTGGAGATCAGCGACGGCAGGCTCGCCTCCAGTGTATTGAAGCCGGTGAAGAAGATGAACAGCGCCACGCCGATCGCCCACAGTGAATGTTGCGAGGTCGCCAGGATCACGCAGGCGATCGCCAGCAGCGAAATCGACAGCGAGAAGATCTGCTTCATCTTGCGCCGTGCCTCGGCGACGATGATCATGGGAACCATGAACACGAAGGCAAACAGCATCACCGGCAGGTAGAGCATCCACTGGTTGGTTTGGCTCAACAGGTGAAACTTCGGATCGGCCAGCACCAGCGGCAGCACCACGAACAGCGCCGTCAGCGCCGCATGCAGGATGAACACGCCGGCGTCGAGCCTGAGCAGATTGCCATCACGAAGCACCTGCCCGAACAAGGCCGGGGTCACCTCTGCATCGCGATGGTGCATCAGCTTCTTCGGCTCGGGCACCACCATGTACAGGAACAGGATCGACAGGATTGCCAGTACCGCCGTCAGCCAGAATATGCCGGACACGTGGATCCAGCGATCGAGCAACGGCCCCAGTACCATCGAAATCGCAAAGGACACGCCGATGGTCATGCCGATCATGGCCATGGCCTTGGTCCGTACCTCCTCGCGCGTCAGATCCGCCGTCAGAGCGATGACGGCAGCCGCCACGGCGCCCGAGCCCTGGATGACACGGCCGATCAGCACGCCGGTAATCGTATGCGACATCGCCGCCACCACACTACCGATGGCGAACAGCAGCATGCCGAAGGCAATGACCGGCTTGCGCCCGATCTTGTCGGATATCATGCCGAACGGAATCTGCAGAATAGCCTGGGTCAGACCATAGGCGCCCAGCGCGATGCCCACCAGTTCCGGATGCTCGCGTGCGCCCTTCAGGCCATGTGCATAGGTCGAAAACACCGGCAGGATCAAAAACAGGCCAAGCATGCGCAGACCGAAGATGCCCGCCAGCGAGCTCGCCGCCTTGCGCTCCTCCACGCTCATGGCAGCGCCAGTCGATTCTTTTGCTCTCTTTCTCCTCAATTTTTCCTCCTTTGCGATCTACACGAACAAGTAACCGTTCCTGGTCCCGATCTCAACCCTTGGTTTAGGCTGGCCATTCCCCCGCTCCCTGCCGGATCAGCTCGGGAGCAGCGCCGCACAGGTCGACGACGGTGGTCGGCACCATACCTCCCCAGCCGACATCGAGCACGACGCAATCATTCCCCCTTAACCTTTCCACGATGCGTTCGGGATCGATCTCAGCCACATCATCCCCGGCAAACTGCAGGGTCGTCGCCACCAGGGGCTCACCGAACTCATCAAGCAGCATGCGGCAGACCGGATGCTCGGGAATGCGGATGCCCACATCCCGGCGCTTGCCGAAAATACGGCGGGGCAACGTCGAGGCAGCTGGCAGGATGAGGGTATAGGGACCGGGCAGATGATGGCGGACAATGCGATAGGCCGCGTTGTCCATCTTCACGTAGCGCGAGGCCTGTGATAGATCACTGCAGACCAGCGACCACAGGTGGCGCTCGTCCAACTGGCGCAGGCGGCGGATATCGCCCTGGGCATTAAAAGCCTCCGGTGCGCACATCAGGGTATAGGTCGTATCCGTGGGTACCGCCGCGAACAGCCCTTGCCGAATCAGCTCGACAGCACGGCGTATCAGCCGGATTTGCGGTCGCTCGGCATCCAGGCGCAAGCGTTCGAATACAGGCATGGCGGGGCATCTCGCTAGAAATGGGGAATCAGCTTCTCGAGCCCCTTTCTCAGCTGTTGCTGGGGGTTCGGCGGAGGCGACTGCTGTTGCTTTGGGTTTGCCGGGGCCTGCGGCTGGGACGGGGCGCCCTTCAGCAGACCACCCAGACCTTTGCCCTGTTGCAGGTTTTGGATGATCGTACCGGCATTGACCTCCGGGCGTATCGTCGGGCTGCTGAACGGGCCGGATATGGCCAGGGGTACCGACAGCCCTTTGCGTGCCGTCACGGTATCGCCCTGGCCGACCAGGGTTCCGACCAGTGTCGGCTTCACATGATAGTCCATCGTCTTGTTGACCAGGTTCACCGTACCCTTGCCCGTCAGTCGGATCAGTGGTGAGGCCAGAAACAGGTCATCGTTTCGCGCCACGCCGTTTGTCAGCACATAGCTACCTGAAAGCTGGGAAAAGTCGGTGTTCTTCGGCGTGCCCGTGGGCAAAGCACCACCCAAGGTGCGCATGGCTGCAGCGATATTGAACCCGCGCACCATGCCGTCGCTGACCAGCACGTGGCCTCGGCCGTTCAGCGAGCGTGTGGCATCAGCAGGCAACAGCCCCGTGGCCTGGGTATCGGACTGCATCTGCAGCGTGCCTTCCAGCATGTCGGAGCCTGCCAGTGCCTTCAGCACCGGCCCAATCTGTACGCCGCTCATGCGGGTGGATTCGCCCCACCGCACCGGATAGGCCTTGACATTGATCACAGCATGTTCGCTGACCTGACCGCCAGCCAGTTCGAAGCGAAAGGGGTTCAAATCTATCCTGCCGTTGTGGGCGACAAGCCGGGCACGCAGGTGATCGAATTCGAGCCCCTTGAGCAATAGTCGCTCCACTTGCACCTGGGCATTGACATCCCACGGAACCAGAAAACGCAGATCAGGTTCCACTTTCTTGGCGGCATTACCCGCCGCAGAAGTGCCCTGAGCTGCCGCAGGCTGGGCCTGCGCCTGTTTCGATTGCGGCAGCCATGGATCGGCATGCAGGCCGTTGGCGGCAAGCCTCAGCCTGATGGCCGGGGTCCGACCGAACGTCACGGTGCCGGAGGCCTGTACCAGGTCGTTATCCAGCATCAGCTTCAGATCGCGGATATCCATGCCCCGGGTATCCCCGCTGACAATGGCCCCGAACTTGATTTGCTGCCACGGAGCGGGGTTGGCGGCATACAGATCAACCAGTGCGGGCATCAGGCCACCCAGCCATGACCGGGTCAACACAACGCTGTTCAGGGTAAACTGATAAGATGGATTGTCCGTCAGGCTGCCGATGCCGCCACTGGCATCAAGCACGCCCTTTCCACCGATCGACAGCTTCGCCTGCTCTAGCTTCACCGACTGCGCATCCGGCATCTCGACCTTCCACTGGGCGGCCAATGGATAAGCTGCCGCCAGCTTCATGCTGCCCGTCGTCACCCGCACTCCATCCGGGCGTTGCTCGAACCTGGCATCCATGCCAACCGTCGCGTGTTGGATATCACCAAGCGCGGCTGGCCAGAATGTCAGTAGGTTCTGCAAGGGTGTCAGCGACATATGCTCGCTCTGCACGTGCATCTGTACCGGCAGATGGACCATATCGAACGCGGCCAGCTTGCCGATGGGGCCGACCTTGCCATCCGCGGTAAAACTGCCATCGGCAACCTTGCCCGACAGGTTGAATGCGAAGGGCTGGTTCAGGCTGACGTTGTCGACCTTCAGGTTCAGATCGGTCAGTTCGATCCGTGTGTTGCTTTTGGCATCGGACCAGAGCAGGCGGCCGTTCTGCAGATGAATCGATTCGGCGGTCAGCGCTGTCAGCGCCGTGGGGATGCTGCCAGATGCAGCTTGGCCGGCATTGCCGGCGGCAGACGCTGCCGCATCCTGCGTGGACGGGCCACCCAATCCCTGCCAGTTTCCCTCACCGGACGCATTGCGTTCCAGGGAAAGCGAAAACCCGTCCACCTCGAAGCGTTTGATCTCCAAGCGCTTGCTGAACAGCGGCAGCAGCGCCACCTTGATATCCAGATCATCGATGGAGGCAAACGGTCGCGACGAGAACCCCTGAAGATTATCCAGGCTGACGTTCTTCAGCCTGACGCCAATCCACGGAAATAACGAGGCATGGATCTCACCTATTTCGACATGGCGGCCGGTGGCATTCTCAATGGCGGAGGCAATGCGCGGTTTGTAGCGATCCACATTGATGAACCAGGGTGCCACCAGCAAGGCCACCACCACAATCGCCAGAATGGCGAGGCTGTACTTGACCGTTCTGCTTATCATCGTCGTAGGCTCCTCGTCATCAACCTAGGCTACAGATTAGCATGCCCGTCCGCCTGGACTAAGCGATTGTCTCTTCGCCAGCAAGGCTGGGGAACCACGGGGCAATCTCGTCGAAGCGATCAAACACCCGCATCGCCCCTGCCGCTATCAGGCGTTCGGCCGGTTCGACGCCGAAGGAAACGCCCAGCGCCATCACATCGGCGGCGCGGGCCATTTCCATGTCGAAACAGGCATCGCCAATCACCCTTGTCCTGGCCGCATCCATGCCCAGTTCGTGCATGCATTCAAGCACCATGGCTGGATGAGGCTTGGAAGGACAGCAATCGGCCGTCCGCCACACCTCAAACAGCGCATGCAGATCAAAATGGTCGAGCACGCGCAACAAACCGTTGCGGGACTTGCCGGTCACGATACCCAGCCAGTAGCCCTTGTCACGCAGCGCTTCCAGACCCTCCCGCACCCCCGGGTACAGGGTCAGGGATTGCTCGGAACCGACATAGGCCCGGCGATAGGTGGCCAGCACCGCCTGCCCCGATGCCTCATCCAGGCCGGGAGCCAGGCGATCGAGCGCTGTTGCCAGCGACAGACCAATGACGGCATGCACCGCCGACGCATCCGGTGCCGCCAGACCATTGTCGGTAAAGGCCACCTGCATGGCGGCGACGATCTGCTGCTGAGAATCCACCAGCGTGCCGTCGCAATCGAACAGAATCAGCGCCGGCGGGTTCATTTGCCGGCCTCCTTGTCCTTGCCGGATTTCCGGCTCTGCTTTGCCATATTGGTCTTGACAGCAACCGTATGCGGCTTCTTTTTCAGCCAGCTGGCATAGGCGCGGCGCACCTGCCAGTCCAGGGAACGGTCCACGCTCAGCACGTCCGGCTTGCCCACCAGGCGCACATAGGTGGAAACCAGATCGGGCCCCGGCTTTCCGACCAGAAGGTCGATCATCATCGACCCCGCCTTACCTTTGACGGTAATGCGATCGGCATTATTGGTGACGCGCAGATCGGCATAATTCCCGGGATTACGGGTCACCAGCCGGTCCGGACGCATATTCGCCAGGGTACCCAGCATGTCCCGTATAGCCTGGCCATCTGCATCCTTCCATGCCTTGCCGTGCTGAACCTGCCAAATACCGCCACGGCGGGCCAAGTGCACCTGACTGGGGGTCGGGCCCGAGGCACGCAGGATGATATCGGTTGCCTGACCCGGTACCACGGATGGCCACGCCGGCATGGCCTGCAGAGCCTCGGGCGGCTGAGCCCAGCGTACCAGGCCCCAAATGGCAATGGCGAGCAATACCGACACTGTCGCAACCCATGCCAGGATTCGCCTCATTCGCCGCCCTCCGCTTCCATCGGGCGCATGCCGGCAGCCTGGCGCCGCCGCAGATAGAACCAGCGCCCCAGCCCAGCCAAACCAACCAGCAGCGGCAGCCCGAACATCCACAACCCCTTCCAGAGCGTCCTTTCGGCGGAACCGACTTGGATCAACGGGCGCTGAATGACGCTGCGCGAGCGTAAGGCGATCAGGGAATTGTCGCGCGCCAACCAGTCGATCATGTTCAACGTCAGGCTGGCACCGTTTCCATTGAGCAGAGAATTGTCCAGCATGCCGGGCGACCCGACCACGATCAGTCGGCTGTCACTGGTCTTTTCCCTCAAAGACGCAAGCTTCACTCCTGGCGGCGGCGAGGAAAAAGCCGATCTGGCAGGTCCGTCCACGGCCACGGCCAACTTGGAGGCCACGAAGGTCACACCGGTAAAACGCCGCACCAGCGGCAACAGCGGATTGATATCGTAAGGAGGCCCGGATTGCAGGGCTGCCTGGTCTGAGGTGCGCAACAGCACCTGTCGATGCCCACCACCAGCCTCCCCCGCCCAGGCTAGCGGCGATGCGAAGGGCAGGGAGACGACGGACATGCCGTGCGTTACCGGCTGCTTGTGGTTGATATTCCGGATCTGCGGAATGAACGGATAGTCCACGTAGATCCTGCCATTCGGGGTATTGACCGTGATGGACGTCGCCTGCGTGTCCAGTACCAGCCCAGGCTCAACGGCCACGCCCATCTCCTTCAGCCATGCCTCGGCCACAGGTTTTATCGGCCGCACCTTGAATCCTGCCGAAAGATCGGGCTTGACGTTGCCGGCAAGGATCAGCAGCCCGCGCCCGGACATACGGAACTGATCGAGCAGGTAGCGTGCACGCGCACTCGGTGCCTGTTCGAAACCGTCAACCACAAGCACCCGCACATCGTCGGGGATGGTGGCATCGGGCTTGTCGAGTGGCACACTGACCAACTGGTAACTATCTCCGACCAACCGGGAAAAGACCCGCAACCGGGAAAGGGGCGTGGCCCCGAATCCGGAAACCACACCAACCTTGATACGTCCCTTGCCCGTCAGCTTCTTAATCTTGCTCGTCAGCACATACTCAAATCCCTGTTCGCTTTGCACGACCGGGATGATCGCCTTCTTGTCGAGATATTCGACCACCACAGCAAGATATCCCTGCTTGATCTGCGCCTTGTCGTTCTCGATCGACTGCACCTGCACGCGTGGGATGCGCATGGCGATGAGGGCATTCGCCACGTTCTGGTCCGAGCTTGGGTCGACCATCTGATATCCGACCTTGCCATGCCCGGCCTCGTGGTAGGAGCGCAATTCATCCTCGATGAAGCGCCGCACGCGGCCGTAGGGCTGGGGCAGATCCTTCGTCACGTAGGCACGGATCATGATCGGCTCATCCAACTGCGCCAGCACCTTGCGCGTGGCGGCGGACAGCGTATGGATATGGCCCTCAGTCATGTCCCAGCGCAGGCGTATCATCTGGGCTGCGAAGGCGAGAATGAGGCAACCAGTCAGCAACACGAGCAGGCTCGCCACGGCCCGTCGCCGCAGGCGGGGCCGCCGATCCTCCGCGGCTTGCATGGGTTCAGGCGTCGGTGCGCCCGGCGTCACGACCATTTCCTGCGCTCAAGCTGAAATTTCGTCAGGGCCGTGAAGGCCAACGCCAGCATCAACATGAAAATCACGTCGCCCAGGGTAATCACCCCGCGCGTCATCGACTGATAGCGATCAACGGGATTGACCAGCGTCAGCCAGTCCTGCATCGCCGATGAAAACTCCGGCGATGCCTGTCCGATCAGGAAGAAAAACAGCAGCATGGCGAATCCGAGCACATAGGCTACGACGGCATTGCGCGTCAGCGAGGAGGCGAACAGGCAGATGGCGGCATAGACGCCGGCCAGCAGCAATGCACCCAGGTAGGAGGCCGCCACGGCGCCGCCATCGACATTGCCCAGCGTGGAAAGGCTGGCCGGGTATACCAAGGTCAGCACCAGCATCAACAGCAACTGCAGCATGACCGCCAGGTATTTGCCGGCCACGATCTCCACTTCGCGCACCGGCAGGGTCGCCAGCAGCTCGAAAGTTCCCGAATGCCTCTCCTCGGCCAGTAGGCGCATCGTCAGCGCCGGAATGAAAAACATGAACAGCAAGGGAAGCATGTGAAAATAGCTGCGCATATCGGCCTGGCCGGCAAGAAACAGCGTGTTGCCGAAGAAAAAACCCGAGGCCAGCAGGAAGGCTACGGCGACGACATAGCCCATTGGCGTGTCGATGGTCTGTCGCCACTCCTTCCAGGTAATGGCCAGAACCCGCTTCACGCCCGGCCCCCGGTCATACGCCGGAACACATCCTCGAGCGTGGCAGACTCCGGAACCATTTCCAGAATCACCGCATCAGCCGCAACCGCCGCCCGGAACGCCTCCTCGGCCAGCTGAGCCTCTGGATCCGCATGCTGCAGAATCAGGACATCCGGTTTATCCGTGCCGTCGGAATGGATGCTCACATCCGGCAACCGCGCCTGCAGCTGCCGCTCCATCTGTTGCGTTTCGCCCTTCAGGCGTAGCCTCAATACCGATCCGCCGCGCATCTGGCCCGCCAATTCCGCCGGCGTGCCGATGGCGCGCAGCCTTCCTTGGTCGATAATCATGATGCGGTCGCAGGCGGCCTGCACCTCGCTCAAGACATGCGAGGACAGCAGCACCGTCTTGTGCTCTCCGATCTGGCGAATCAGGCGACGCACTTCGACGATCTGGTTCGGATCCAGACCCGTGATCGGCTCGTCCAGGATCAGGCACTGAGGATCATGCAGCATGCTCGCGGCCAGTCCCACCCGCTGGCGATAGCCCTTGGACAGCTCGTCGATACGCCGGGGAAGCACCTCCTGCAGACCGCACAGCCCAGCCACCGCCGCCACCCGCTCCTGCAGCGTGCCGACCGGCAGGCCGTGCATGCGGCCCACGAAACGCAGGTGCGACTGCACGTCCAGGTCCGTATAGGACGGTGCATTCTCCGGCAGGTATCCGATCTGGCGGCGAATGCCCAGGGTATCGTCGAGGGAAATACCCGCCACGGTGGCCGAACCGGAAGACGGCGGCAGAAAGCCGGTCAGCATCATCAGCGTTGTCGATTTGCCGGCACCATTGGGGCCAAGCAGACCCATGACCTCACCCTTCCGCACATGGAAGGAAAGATCGCCGACGGCCATGTGATCACCGTAATAACGGGATAGTCGTTCAGCAACAATCATGCGCGGCCGATATTAGGTCATCCCCCTCGCTGGTCAATGGTGGGCATTCCCCCCGGCAGGTGGAATGAAGTCCCCGCTTTGGAAAAGATCCTGAATGGCTTCAGGCCAGGGTGTGCAGTCTGGTCATCGCCGACTCGATCTCGGAGCGGGCCGCACGTGCCTTGTCGAGCTTTTCCTCGACCTCGGCTACGACCACAGCCGGCGCATTGTCGCGGAAATTCGCATTGCCGAGCTTGCCCTCGAATATGGCGATATCCTTGTCCAGCCTTGTCTGCTGTTTGGCCAAGCGCGCCAATTCCTCGGCCACATCGACCAATCCCGCCAGAGGCAGAAACAGCGTGGCCCCCTCCAGCGGCATCACCGCCGCGCCATCGAGCTCGGCCCCGGCCTCCAGCCAGTCCAGCTTGTCCAGACGCGCGAGATTTCCGATCAGGTCCAGATGCGCCGACAAATCGGCGCGCATCCCCTCGTCACACGCCACCGCCGCCACGATGCGCCGGCCCGGATTGACATTCATCTCGCCACGCACCGAACGCACCGCCGCAATCAGGTCCTTCACATGCCGCATGCGCCGCGCCGCCACCTGCATCGCTTCGGGTATCCGACCTGGTTCGGGCCAGCGATCGGTAACCAGCCTGGCCTCCGGACCATGCAATTCCTGCCACAGCGTCTCGGTGATGAACGGGCAGAATGGATGCAGCAAACGCAACCAGCCCTCGAGCGCGGTGAGCATGACCACCTGCGTCTCGGCCTTGGCCGCGGCATCCTCGCCATACAACGGCACCTTGGCCGCCTCCACATACCAGTCGCAGTAGGTGCCCCAGATGAAGTTGTACAGGGCAGAGGCTGCCTCGTTGAAGCGGTATTCAGTGAGCGCCTGCTGCACCTCGCGGGCACAGGCATCGAGTTCGACCATGATCCAGCGATTCACGTCATTCTCCGGCACGAAGGAGGCATCCGGCACCGCCTCGTCCCGATTCATGAACACGAAGCGCGCGGCGTTCCAGATCTTGTTCATGAAGTTGCGGTAGGACTCGATGCGTTTCTCATCGAGCTTGACGTCCCGCCCCTGGGTGGCCATCGCCGCCAGCGTGAAACGCAACGCATCGGCGCCATAGGTATCGATCATTTTCAGCGGATCGATGACATTGCCTTTGGACTTGCTCATCTTCTGGCCCTGCGCGTCACGGATCAGCGCATGGATGTAGACATCGCGGAACGGCACCTCGCCGGTGAACTTCAGGCCCATCATGATCATGCGCGCGACCCAGAAGAAGATGATGTCGAAGCCGGTCACCAGCACATTGGTCGGATAGAAACGGGCCAGTTCCTGCGTCTGTTCCGGCCAGCCCAGCGTAGAAAACGGCCATAGCCCGGAAGAGAACCAGGTGTCCAGCACATCCTCGTCCTGGCGGATATGGGTACCGCCACAGCCCTCGCAGCGTTCCGGGGTATCACGCGATACCGTCACGTGTTCGCAATCGTCACAGTACCAGGCGGGAATGCGGTGCCCCCACCACAACTGGCGGGAGATGCACCAGTCCTGGATATTGCGCATCCATTCGAAATAGGTCTTCTGCCAGTGTTCGGGCACGAACCGGATGCGCCCTTCCTCGACGGCCCGGATCGCAGGCTCGGCCAGTGGCGCGATCTTCACATACCACTGGTCGGTCAAATACGGCTCCAGCACCGCGTGCGAACGATCGCCGCGCCCGACCTGATGCGTATGCTCCTCGACCCGGTGCAACAGGCCCGCCGCATCCAGATCGGCGACGATATGCTCGCGCGCCTCGTAGCGCTCCATGCCACGGTACTGTTCCGGCATGTCACCAATGTCCAGCACATGCGCGCGGGTGTCGAAGATATTCAGCATCTCCAGGTCGTGGCGTTTGCCGACCTCGTAGTCGTTGAAGTCGTGTGCCGGTGTAATCTTCACGCAACCGGTGCCGAATTCCGGATCGACGTAGGCGTCGGCGACCACCGGGATGGTGCGCCCCGTCAGCGGCAGGGAAAGCCGTTTGCCGATCAGATCCTGGTAGCGCTCGTCCTCGGGGTGCACGGCCACGGCCATGTCGCCGAGCATGGTCTCCGGACGCGTGGTGGCTACGATCACATGGCGGGACGGATCGTCGGCCAGGGGGTAGCGGATATGCCAGAAATGCCCCTGTTCCTCCACGTGCTGCACCTCAAGGTCCGACACCGCCGTCTCCAGCACCGGATCCCAGTTGACCAGGCGCTTACCGCGGTAGATCAGGCCCTCCTCATACAGGCGCACGAACACCTCGCGCACGGCGTCCGACAGACCTTCGTCGAGAGTAAAGCGCTCGCGGGACCAGTCGCAGGAGGCGCCGAGGCGCTTGAGCTGACCGACGATGGTCCCACCGGAATGTTCTTTCCATTCCCAGACACGATCGAGAAACTTTTCACGCCCCAGCTCGCGCCGATGCTCTCCCTTCTGGTCGAGCAGGCGCTCCACCACCATCTGCGTGGCAATGCCGGCATGGTCGGTACCCGGCTGCCACAGTGTCGGGCGCCCCTGCAGGCGCTGCCAGCGAATCAGGATATCCTGCAGCGTATAGGAGAATGCGTGGCCCATGTGGAGCGAGCCGGTGACATTCGGCGGTGGTATGACGATACAATAGGTATCGGCATCGGACATATTGGGACAGAACGCATCCGAATTCAGCCATTGTTCGCTGACCGCTGGCTCAACGTTCTGGGGATCATAGGTTTTCGCAAATTCCGAAGCCGGCATGGTCAATCCTCTGATTCCGAGTCCTGATTCTGAGTCCTGTCGACGACGAAGGACGTGAGCCGCTGCGCCAGCGCCTGGCGAATCAGATCGGGAAGCTGGTCAGCCATGGCCGAACAGACATCATCCGTCACCTGATCCACCAGGGCCTGGATATCCCGTGCATCCCACGCAACCGCCCGCGAGGGTTCGCCAGGGGCTGATTCTGCCTCAGCCGGCCCCGATTCCGGATCGGTTGAACCGGCAATACCGGACTTGGCAGGGGTGGTATCACCTATCGGCAACGGCAAAGGCTGCTGCACATCATCCACCATCATGGCATCGGTAAGGACGATGCGCCTGGGGACAGCCGACTCGGCAGGCCCGGGCCAGGCGACAGCTGCCTGGTCCGGTTCGCTGCCGCCACCCGAAGCTTTCTCGGCAACCCCGGGCTCGCTGTCTTGCGACACGCGGGGAGGTTCTTCGGCTGCCGCCTCACCCGAGTCCGTCAGGAAACCAGGAACGGGCTTTTGGGTTGGCTCTTCGACTGGCTCTTCGGTTTGTTCCTTGCTCGGCGTTTTCTGCGACGGCTCCGAAGGCTCATCGTTGCGGCCCTCGCCTTCCTTCAGCAGCCGATCAAGGCTGGCAAGTATCTCGTCCATGCTGGGTTCGTCGGCCATCGCCATATGCTACGTATCGAACCGGGCTGGGGCAAAGCCTAGGTACGGCGGCTACCACCCCCCAGGTACTCCGGATCGAAGCCCATATCACGGTATGTGCGGAATCGTTCGCGCGCCGCCTGCTTCAGGTTTTCATCCCAACCATCCACAAAATCGACGATATGCGCGAAATCCGCCACGTCCGGCGGCACCTCCAGGCCGCCATTGACCAATACCGCCGGCGCATTGTCGCGTTTCACCGACCGGGTCAGCAGGATCGGCTGATCTGCGTTTTCCTCGGCGTTGCCGCGATCGATGCCATGCGCCAGAAAAGATTCCGGGTGGATCGTCCACAGACGTTCGTCGAGCCGCTGCATGAAATCGGCATCCGGACACAACACCAACACATGCGGCTGCACCCTGCCGCGCCGGTGCAGCAGGCGCGCAATACCCTCCACCCGGTCCGGCTGTTCCAGGGCTTCAAAGTGAACCTTGGTTTCCACGCTTGATCCTCCAGCTTTGCGTCACCCAGAGCAGCGCCGCGACCGACAATACCGGGGCCAATATCTGAGCGGTGGACGGTTGCATCCGGTAACCGATGCCGAGCACCCCTGCCTCGACCATCAGCAGCATGGCCGGCGCCCGCCACCCCCAGGCACTGCGGATCCATGTGGCAAAATCACGGTACTGAACCCAGTGCCAGCAAAGAACCATGCTGATCCAGCCGAGCATCAGCCCCGTGGCCACGTCGAAAGGAAAATGCACGCCGCCATAGATGCGGCCATAGGCGGCAACAAGAAACAGCGTCATGCCTGCCCATGCCCGCCAGTCATGCCTCCCCCACAGGTACAGGCAAAGCACGGCCATGGTGCCGTCGGTAGCCGCGTGGCCCGACGGAAAGCTGTGCGCAGTCAATCTTGCTCCCAACACGTGCACGTGCCCGAACACGGCGGGTGGCCTTGGCATGTCGAAGATATGCTTGAGAATCTGGGCCAGCAGTCCGGATAGCAGAAAGGCAGAGATGCCGGCCAATCCTTCTCGAAATCGCCACAGCATCAGCGAGGTCAGCAGTACCGCCGCTACCAGTCCGTCGCCGAACCCACTGACCACACCGAGCACCGCATCGGCGGTTACCTCGTGCCAGCCATTGATCAGCAGGAACAGTGGATGGTTAAAATACCATATCGGTACCAGCAACAGGCCACCGAAGGCCCATGCCACATACAGAATCAACCGGCTCCGGCCTTCCGGCATCGGAGCCTCAGGCACGGCGTTGCAGGTAATCCACGATCAGGCGCACACCCGCGCCCGTTGCCCCCTTGGCAGAAATATCGCTGCCCTTCATATTCCAGGCCGTGCCGGCGATATCCAGGTGCGCCCATGGCAATTCATCGACAAAACGCGACAGGAAGCAGGCAGCCGTGATCGTCCCGGCCTCACGTCCGCCAATGTTCTTGATGTCGGCGATCTCGCTCTTGATCTGCTCCTGATACTCCTCGTACATCGGCAGCGGCCAAGCGCGGTCGAAGGTATGATCACCGGCAGACTTCAGCCTCTGGATCATGGCCTCGTTCGAGCCCATCAGGCCACTGGCCTGGGAGCCAAGCGCAATGACACAGGCGCCGGTCAGCGTGGCGAAGTCGATGATCTCGGCCGGCTGCTGCTCGGCCGCGTAGGCCAGGGCATCGGCGAGAATGATGCGGCCCTCGGCATCGGTGTTCAGCACCTCGATGGTGATGCCCTTGTAGGAGGTGATGACGTCACCCGGCTTGTAGGCCGAACCGCCAAGCAGGTTCTCGGTCGAGGCGATGACCCCCAACAGGTTGACCGGCAATTCCAGTGCGGTGGCAGCCTTGAAGATACCGAGCACGGCGGCGGAACCGCACATATCGAACTTCATCTCGTCCATCTGCGCCGCCGGTTTGACAGAGATGCCACCGGCATCGAAGGTCAGCCCCTTGCCGACCAGAGCCACCGGCTTGTCGCCCTTGGCACCGCCCTGATAGTGCAACACGATGAATCGGGGTTCCTTGTCCGAGCCCTGGTTGACCGCCAACAGCCCCCTGAACCCGGCCTTCTCGATGGCCGACTTCTCCATCACCGTCACCTTCAGCTTGCCATGCTTGAGGCCCTTTGCCTGCTCGCCGAGAAATTCGGGTGTGCAGACGTTGCCGGGCTCGTTGCCCAGATCCCGGGCAAAGTTCACGCCCTCGCATATGCCGCGTGCCGTACGCACCGCTGATTCTGCCTCGGCCAGGTCGCGCCGGGACGGGATCATGATCGTCACTGAACGCAGTTCGCGCTTGGGTTCATTGTCATCCTTCTTGGCCTGGTATTTGTCGAAACGGTACAGGCCCAGCCACACACCTTCGGCCACGGCCTGCACCTTGTCCTCCAGGGAAACGCCGCGCACGTTCAGTTCCATCAGATACAGCGAGATATCGCGAGCACCGCTGCCGTTCAGCTTGCGCACAGCCATGGCCGCAAGCCGACGCAGATGGTGCAGCGTCAGCTTCTTTTCCTCACCGGCGCCGATGAACACCACGCGCTGGGTAAAAACGTTCGCGACTTCATAAAGCAATCCAATCTCCCCGAATTTTCCGAGGTGATCGAATTTGCGCAGATACTGGGGAATCACCTTCCCGGTTGCTTCCTGGAGGTTCTTGCCTGCAGCCGTCAGCTTGCGCCCTGCCAGCAGCGGCAACACCACGGCATCATCCCGCTGCTTTCCCGGATCACCTGCCTTGACCGATATTTCAACCATTTCGTCACTCCACTGGTTTACTGAATTTCATGAAAAACGCCCTTTGGGCAAGGTCGGCCAAGATATATGGAGAAAGTTCAAAAATAAAGGGCCGCCCTGTGATAAGGGCGGCCCATGGGTTGCTGAGGTCTGATCCAATCAGCAGGAGTAGTACAGCGAGTACTCCATCGGGTGCGGACGCAGACGGATCGCGTCATGCTCCTCCAGCTTCAGCTCGATGTATGCATCGATCATGTCGTCATCGAACACACCACCGGCCGTCAGAAAGCCGCGGTCCGCATCCAGCGCCTTCAGCGCCTCCTCCAGACTGCCCGCAACCGTCGGGAAACCCTTCGCCTCCTCGGGTGGAAGGTCGTACAGGTTCTTATCCGCCGGGGCACCCGGGTCGATCTTGTTCTTGATGCCGTCCAGACCCGCCATCAGCATCGCCGCAAACGCCAGGTACGGGTTCGCCGTCGGGTCCGGAAAACGAACCTCAACACGCTTCGCCGCATCCGAGCTCACCACCGGAATACGCAACGAAGCCGAACGGTTCCGGTTCGAGTACGCCAGCATCACCGGGGCCTCGTAGCCCGGCACCAAACGCTTGTACGAGTTCGTCGACGGATTGGTGAACGCATTCAGCGCCTTCGCATGCTTGATGATGCCGCCGATGTACCACAGCGCCTCCTGCGACAGCCCTGCATACTTGTCGCCGGCAAACATGTTCTTGCCGCCCTTCCACACCGACTGGTGCGTGTGCATGCCCGTGCCGTTGTCGCCGAACAGCGGCTTCGGCATGAACGTCGCCGTCTTGCCGTGCGCATGCGCCACGTTGTGCACCACGTACTTGTACCACTGGATGCGGTCCGCCGTCTCCATCAGCGCACCAAACTTGAAGTCGATCTCGCACTGGCCCGCCGTCGCCACCTCGTGGTGATGGCACTCAACCTCAAGACCCACGTCCTGCATCACCACCACCATGTCGTTGCGGATCTCCTGCAGCGAATCCACCGGAGGAACCGGAAAATAGCCGCCCTTCACGCCCGGACGGTGGCCCATGTTCCCTTCCGCATATTCCTTGCGCGAGTTCCACGCCGCCTCCGATGAATCCACCGAGTAGCCCGACGTACCCATGTCGTTGTGGAAACGAACATCGTCAAACACGAAAAACTCCGCCTCCGGGCCGAAGTACACCGCATCGCCCAGACCGCTCGACTTCACGTACTGAAGCGCGCGCTTCGCCAGGTTGCGCGGGCAGCGGTTGTAGTCCTGCCCCGTCGTCGGATCAAAAATCGACCCCGTCAGAACCAGCGTCGAGGCCTCAAAGAACGGATCAATCTGGGCGCTCGCCGGATCCAGCTCAATCGCCATGTCCGAATTGTCAATGTCGCACCACCCCGCTACCGACGAGCCGTCAAACGGAAATCCCTCCTCAAACCTCTCCTCCGTCAGCTGACCAATCGGAAACGAATAGTGCTGCCATTTCCCCCGCGTGTCCGTAAACCGAACGTCCAGAAACTCAACCTCGTGCTCCTCGATCATCTCAAATACTTTCTTCACATCTTTATTCACGG